>CAMDFR010000009.1 GCA_945897725.1 Chitinophaga pinensis | reverse complement strand
ATTTATGATAGTACTTATTTCCCTATTACAATAAATTATTTGGCTCGCGCAACTACAAGTGTAGGTGTTGGATGTCCTGGTACGATTGCCACTTATAGCATTATAGTCAATCCAACACCAGATGTGATGGCATCGAAATTACGAGATACGATTTGTTCGAATACACTAACGAATATTCGATTGAGTTCTCATGTTGCTCCAACCACATTTAGTTGGACAGTGAGTGTTCCTAGTGGGGTTACAGGTGCATCATCAGGATCAGACAGTGTTATAGCGCAATTATTAATCAATAATACCAGTGCTCCATTAACGGTTGTATATACCATTACACCTACATCACGAGGATGTACAGGAATTCCTATTACTGTTTCTATAGTTGTGAATCCGACGCCTACAATGACTTTTTCTCTGCCTAATCAAACCATTTGTTCTGGTGAGTTTACAAGTCTAGTAAACATTAATTCCACGACTCCAGGTTCGATGATTAGTTGGAGCCTAGATAGTATTTCTGGAATCACTGGCACCCTGCGTACCGGTTCAAATACTATTCCATCACAACGAATTTATTCTAGTTTAACAAGCATCACAGTGCTTAACTATGTTGCTGTTATAAGCTATGATGGTTGTGTCGGCATTTCTGATACTTATCAAATCTCCATCACGCCAAGACCTCATATTAGCGCCATTGCTAGAGTACAAACAATTTGTACAGAAGATAGCTCCAGAAATATTGTGCTATCAAGTGATGTCGTTGGAACTACTTATAGATGGTATGCGGTAAGTGGTCCATTCGTTACAGGCTTTGTAGTTGCTGGAACAGGAAATGTTATCCCTGCTCAGGCACTATTCAATGCATCAGCAATACAAGACACTTTGAGGTATATAGTTCAGCCAAGTTATAATGGTTGTAGTGGAGATAGCTTAGAGTGTTTCATTATTGTCTTACCTCGACCAAGTATTATGGCAATTCCTGATACGCAAGAATTATGCAGTGGTTCAGCAACCATACCAATCATAATCACTTCAACAATTAGAGGAACCAATTTAAGTTGGAATGCGAGTGCAACAGATATTTCAGGATATATTGCTTCAGGTACTTCAGACACAATACCATCTCAAGTGCTCACCAATACAAGCATCATTGCAAGTCAGGGTGTTCTCAATTATTCTATTTATCCTATCGCTGCTGGCTGTCCGGGCGATACTGCTCATGCTACCATCTTACTCAACACAATTCCTATTCCTAATTTTATGCCATCTGCCTTTGACGGGTGCTCGCCTCTTACTCTAGGCTTTGCAACCAATACATTATTGCTTGGTACTATAGACTCTATTATTTTTGACTGGGGAGATACTACATCCGATTTGACAATGTTTCCACGTATCATTGCACCAACATGGCCTGCAGTGAATCATACTTTCTATAATACTACAACAAGTCCGATTACATACAATATCACACTTCATGTATACAATGCTTGTGGAGATACCTTTATCACGCGATCAATATTGGTTCGACCAAATAATGTAGAAGCATTTTTTACAACAAATGGAGTGAATTCTGGATGTGAACCATTCACTTTAAATTTTACAGATCTTTCATCAGGTGCGGCAACATCAAGTTGGTGTTTTGATTATTATGCCTATAATGATTCCTGTGCGCCTGGTACATCAATCATTGCTGCTTCAGGATCAACCATCAACCATACTTATAATGCAGGCACATACACTGTAAGAATTTATGTTACCGATGGATGCTCTTTTGATACCTTCTCGCAAGTCATTAATGTTTACTCACGACCAGTTGCTGATTTTATTTTTATTGATAGCCAATGTTCGAGCAGTGCCGTGCCTTTTACCAATATTTCTACACCATCTGTTGGTTCCATTTTAACATCACAAAGTTGGTATTTTGGTGATGGAGACTCATCTAATTCGATCTCCCCAACACATATCTATGCCAATGGAGGATCCTATAATGTATGCTTGATCGTATATTCAAGTTTAGGTTGTAGCGATACCATCTGTAAAAACGTACATGTAAACAAGAGACCAGATATTTCTATTGTCTCAAACAATACTTGTTTTAATCAACAGCCTATTCGATTGTTTGGTGTTTCCGTTCCTGCTGATACATCCTTCACGCTGCGTTATAATTGGTCATTAGGTGATGGCAATACCAGCACTACAGCCAATCCAATTTATAGTTATGCAAGCAGTGGAACTTATGCACTTGTCTTGGTCGCCACTGATGGTATTTGTATCGATACAGCATATGCTTCAGTTCAAATATATCCTATCGTGGATGCTGCATTTACATTGTCGGATAGCATCTTTTGTGATGCACCTCAAACTATAAGTATCACCAATAATTCTGTTGGGGCAGTGAACTATGCATGGGATTTTGGTAATGGCGATAGTTCATTTTTAGTTGATCCAATCTATACCTATCTTACCACGGGTACTTTCCAAATTCGCTTGATTGCAGAAAGTAATTATAGATGCCTTGATACGGCCTATAAAATGATTGAAATAGTGCCTCGTCCAATCATCAGCGGTATTGATATCATTCCTGCTGAAGGATGTCAACCTTTACTGGTTGATTTTTATCCAAATGTCTTAAATGCTTCGACCTATGTTTGGAACTTTGGTGATGGTTCATTCCCTTACACAACAAGCTCTGTGCACCAGTCTAATCTATATAGTGATACAGGTATTTTTTCAATTGTGCTATATGCTTATGCAAATCCAACATGTATGGATTCCTTGGTCTTGAGAGATACTATTATTGTTCATGAAAATCCAATATCAGACTTTTCTTATATAACAGGTGACGCCATTGGCTCGAATGGTGGACCAATTATTTTCACCAATTTATCGCAAGGTGCTATTTCCTATTCATGGAATTTTGGCGACGGTGCATTTTCTGCTGAGGTGGATCCAACTCATAGATTCATTGCAACCAGCGATATCAAAATAATGCTTATTGCAGAAAATATTTTTGGATGCAAGGATACCAGTTTCCAAATTCTTTGTCATAATTGTGGCGATCTTTTTGTCCCTAACGCCTTTGCACCTGCCTTCGGCGCAGGAAGTGATTTAGTAAGAATATGGAAGCCTGCAGGCTATGGATTGCAAAGCTATCTTGCCCAAGTATTTAATACCTACGGCGAGTTGTTATGGAGCTCAGATAAATTAGAGTTGACACAACCTGCTGAAGGGTGGGATGGGACATACGAAGGTAAAGCTATGCAACAAGATGTTTATGTGTGGAAGATTGAGGCTATCTTTATTGATGGTTCTCGATGGAAAGGTATGTTGTATAGAGACAGTAAAGTGCCGAAAACAATTGGTGACGTTACATTGATAAGATAAATTTTATGATGAAGTTATTGAAGAGAATGAATTATTTTAAGCAAGGTATAAAACAAGTAATGACAAGGCTATTAGCTTATGTTTGTTTCATCGTGATGATGACAATGGTAACAAAAGTATATGCACAGGATCCAACCTATTCTCAATACATGGGGAATGAGTTAAATTTTAGTCCGGCCTATACCGGAACAGCCCAGGATCTTCGATTCAGTGGAACTTACAGAACCCTCTGGCCGAATGTCCCTGGTAGGATACTGCCTGGGCCACTATCTTCCTATGTGGCCAATATCGATTTCATGCTAAAAATTGGCAAGCATTTTAGATCAGGTATTGGTGCTTTTGCTTTTCAAGACGTTGAAGGAAAAGGTTTTTTAACCACCTCTTCTATCGGTATAAGTTATTGTCAGCACATGCCACACATCAAATTAAAGGGCGACATATTTGATCGATATAATATTTTTCTTGGTTTTAGAACATCCTATAATCAGGTGAAAATAGATTACAAACGATTAGTCTTTAGTGACCAAATAGATCCTAATTATGGTATTTTGGACCAATCTAGTAGCTTCAATAATTTTGGTATCACCCGTCGTGGATTTATTGACCTTGACCTAGGATTATTGGTGCGTCATAATTTTAGAGGCACTGATAATTGGTCGAATGAAATTGGATTTGCCATCGCCCACGTACTTGCACCGAACATTGCCATCTCTGGTGCTGATAATGAGGCCGCTACCTTGCCTCGTCGATATGTGATAAGTTATCGATCAGCGATTAAAACAACGAAGCAATTTTATTTTGGACCTTTATTGCTATTAGAGTTGCAAGGCAAGTATACTTCCTTAAAAGCAGGCTTGGATTTTTACTTCAAACTCAATAATAATAAAAATCAAATCCCCTTGCTTTTCGGATTGTATCACCGAACAGGGGTGCACAATAATTTGAACACAAGAAGTGTCATTATTGCCATTGGAAACAGAGGAATTTTGAGAAGTGGAATGAATAACAAATATACGACCTATGCTTTGGGAGTGAGTGCTGACCTTACTTATGGTGGTTTGCAAATGCAAACATTCGGTGCATATGAACTTACTTTTAGTATCTGCATTCCTACTAAAATGACAAGAGATTATTATGACCAAAAGTGTATTTGGTAAACGGCATAGGACTCTAGGCTTCAGACGGACCCATTTTTAAGAGAACAAAAAAATAATCATCCCCAATCTGATGAATCCGAGCACCACTACAAATATTGAAACAGCCGCTTCACTGATTTCAAATGCCGAAGCAGTTTTGATTTATGCCGGTGCTGGGATGAGCGTTGATTCTGGATTAGAACAATATCGAGGGAAGGATGGTCTATGGACAAGATATCTCGACATCGATGGCCATCAGATCAAATATATGGATCTCATGACGCACATGGCTTTCGATGAAACACCTGAACAAGCTTGGGCATTGGCAGCTTCATTGATGAAGAAATATGAGGAAACAATGCCACATCAAGGATATGGTCAACTCTTGGACTTATTAAAAAACAAGGATTATTTTGTGATGACTTCCAATTGTGATCATCAGTTTCAGAAGGCAGGATTTGATCCTAATAAAATCTATGAATGTCATGGTTCACTCAGGTATATGCAGTGCATGGATATTTTGGAAAGAGATACATGGTTGACGCCTAAGATTGAAGTGGATAGTGTAAAGTTTGAGGTGAAAGAATTGCCCAAATGTCCTACCTGTGGTGCGTATTGCAGACCTAATATTTATCTATTTGGCGATTGGTTTTGGGTGTCGACAAGATCCACCTATCAATTGATAGAATACATCAATTGGACGAAGGAAGCCACCACAAAGTATGCAAATATTATAGCTATAGAAATTGGGGCAGGCAACACCATAGCGACCATACGACAAGCCTCAGAAAAATTTGTTGAGGATAAATATCCGCTGATTAGAATCAATCCCAATGATTGTTTGGTTAAACAGCCCAACCACATGGGCATTGACATGGGTGCAAAACATGCGATAGAGGAAATTTCTACTTTAGTTCAAGGAACGTTTTCCTAATTCTGATGCAAAAGATACGTTTGTTCAATAGTTCGCCAACCTTTAAGAGCAATGAAAACAATATCTTATTGAAATCATGCACACACTCAACTTCTTGAAGCCATGAAGCAGTAAAGTGAATTATCATAAATAACGGAAGGGGCTCATTTTTTATCGCTTTTTTAAGTGAAAATCTTTTAATTTCGTCCCTTTATTAAAGTAACTAAAAGAATTTATGAAACAATTTAAGTTAATGAACAATGTTGCCGGATGGCTCATGTTTCTATTTGCGCTAGTGGTTTATGGCTCTACCATTGAACAAAGTGCAAGTTTCTGGGATTGCGGCGAGTTTGTTCCAGCTTGTTTGAAACTAGAAGTAGTGCATCCTCCGGGAGCGCCAATGTTCATTATTATCGGTAGGATTTTTACCTTATTCGCCGGTTCTGATATGACACAAGTACCTGTGATGATAAACTTAATGAGTGGTTTGGCTTCTGCTTTTGCCGTCTTGTTTTTGTTTTGGAGCGTTACTTTATTAGCTAGAAAGGTCTTGATCAAATCTGAGGATGATTATACCTTGTTTAATAAAGTGGCAATTATCGGTGCTGGTATAATCGCTGCCGCTGCTGGTACTTTTTGCGATTCATTTTGGTTTTCGGCTGTGGAAGGTGAGGTGTACGCCTTATCTATCGGCTTTTTGATGTTTGTTGTTTGGGCGATTTTTAAATGGGATTCTATTGAAGACGACGAGTATGCAGATAAATGGTTTATCATGATTGGCTTTGCCATTGGATTGTCATTAGGTGTGCATTTACTCTCTTTACTTGCGCTTCCTATTTTAGGAGTGGTGTATTATTTCAAGAAGTACAAGTATCAACATCTCAGCTTTTTAATTGCCATGGCATTGTCCTTCGCCTCGGTGCCTTTAATTATGTCCTTTGTGATATCTGGTACACCTTCATTTGCCGCCATGTTCGATAAATTATTTGTCAATTCATTCGGACTTCCATTTTATGTGGGTGCTATATTTTCTATTTTACTCATCCTTGTGTCATTGTTTTCGGTATCTTATTTTAACAGAAAAAATGGTTATGCCGATTGGCAATTAGCCTTGATCGTAGTGGTGAGCTCATTGATTCTGATTTCTTCTTCTTCCTTTGATGATGCCAGCGCCGCATTGGCTTCTATTTTAAAACTAGTGATTGTAAACGCACTCATTGCGATTCCAATTTATATGAACAAGAATAGTCGTGTTTTTAATACAGTGATATTAAGTATTTTATTTCTGTACATAGGCAATTCATCTTATATCATGGTGCCAATACGTTCAGTGGCCAATACGCCGATCAATATGAATAAACCACAGGATCCCTATCGATTATTGTCTTACTTAAATCGTGAGCAATATGGTGATCGTCCTTTGATTTTTGGTCCACAGTTTACGGCAGACAATTATGATATCAAAGAAGTGAAAGACGAAGGTGATATCACATACAGAAATATTGCTACAGGTCAATACGAGACATTAGGGAAGAACTTTAAGTATGTATGGAAAAATGGAGTAGAAGTGTTGTTTCCTCGTTTAGGAGTGATTATGGAAGGAGAGAAGGCAGAAGCGTATCGTGGCTGGTTTAGAAATTGGAGCTCTACCATCGATTATAATATTGTTGATCGATCCGATAGAGACAATTTGGTGGTGGTAGACAATCAACCTTCGCAAGACATTGCGCAGAGCACCGCTGATCAAATGAATAAGACACAGGCAGGTGGCCAACCACGTTTTGCCGTGAAAGAGAATTTATCCATGGCAGATAATATCGCCTTCTTTGTAAAATATCAGATGGGCTTTATGTACTTTAGATATTTGATGTGGAATTTTAGTGGTCGTCAAAATGATATTCAAGGTTTGTATTATAATGATGAAGGCAGATGGATCACCGGTATTGATGGCTTAGATAAAGTGTTGCGTCCTTTTGGGACACCACAAACAGATCAAACCATCTTACCTAAAGATGAGCAAGGTAATTGGGGCCATAATGTCTTTTATGGTATTCCTTTTTTACTAGGAATTATCGGAGCAGTGTGGTTGTTTAGAAAAAATCCTTCTGTATTTACATTGATCTTTTTATTTTGGTTGATCACAGGTATTTTACAAATTGTGTACTTGAATCAACCGCCAAGAGAACCAAGAGAGCGTGATTATATCTTTGCAGGTTCGGCCCTCGCCTTTAGCATGTGGATCGGCTTTGCAGTGATTGCCATTGCAGATTTTTTAAATAAAAGAATGAAAGCAGGTGTGGCAGGATCAGTGGTTGCCATTGCAGTATGTGCCCTAGCACCATTTTTAATGGGTTCACAAGGATGGGACGATCACGATAGAAGCAATCGTTACGTTGCGAGAGACATGGCCACAGATTATCTAGAGTCATGTGCCCCAAATGCTATTTTGTTTACGCAAGGAGACAACGATACCTATCCATTATGGTATGCACAGGAAGTAGAAAATATCCGCCCAGATATTCGTGTCATCAATTTAAGTTTGATTGGGGTTGATTGGTATATTGACCAATTACAATTTAGAATGAATGAAAGTGCGCCTATCAAATTATCCTTTAAATGGGATCAAATCAAATCGAATGTGCGCAATGTGGTAAGGTACAATGCAAGCCCTCTATTAGATCAAAATCAATATTATGATGTTCGCGATATTATGAAGTTTATAGCGAGTGAAAAGGATGAAAATAAGGTGATTGATCAAAATAGCGAAACCAAAGAAAAAGTAAGTTATCTTCCTACGAGAAAGGTATTTTTACCTGTAGATTCAGCAGCAGTGTCAAAGATGGATATCCTAGCGAAAGAAGATTTGCCGAAGATGGTGAAGCGCATGGAGTGGGAAATTCCCCAAACCACCTTATTGAAAAACAATTTGATTATTTTAGATATTGTTGCCAATAATTTATGGGAACGACCAATCTATTTTGCTGCTTCATGTTCACCAGGTGAATTCGTAGGAACCAATAGTTACATGCAATTAGAAGGAATGGCTTATAGAATTGTCCCAATGTTAAATGCTTCTGGTGATGTAAATAATTCTCCTATCAGAACCGACGTGATGTATGACAGATTGATGAATAAATACAAATGGGGTAATATGAAAGATCCGAAAGTATATTTGGATGAAAATATTTTGAGAATGACTTATAATATCCGAAGCAATTATGCACGTTGTGCTGAGGCATTGGCTATCAAAGGCGAGAAAGACAAAGCTCTTAAATTATTGAATAAATCAATGGAGAATCTACCCACCTCACGTGTTCCTTTAACCATTTATAACCTTTCGGTGCCAGATGTTTACTACAAAGCTGGTGATAAAGTGAATGGTAAGAAATATGCACTAGAGTTGGTGAATTCTACTAAGTCGTATTTAACTTATTATCAAAAATTAGGCTATGATGGAAGTAATGATGAGGTTCGTAGAAGTTTCTATATTCTCAATTCAATGATGAATATCTTCAAAACAAATGGTGACGAAGCCGAAGCTAAGAAAACAGAAAGCATCATGAATGACTTTTCTAAGGTGTTTCCAATGCAGCAGGAACAAGGAGGTTAATCCAATAAAATAATTAAAATGCTATCCAATTGGGTAGCATTTTTTTTGTCTACTATTGCACATTGTTCTGTTTATTACTTCTCATAAATCTAAAAAATGATTAGGCTAAATTTGAGTCATCAAAAACAAGCATCATAATAAAGCCTAGGCATGATTGAAGAAATTGAAAAACCGAGTAAAAGAAAAAAGACAAATTATGTTTCACCGGTAATTGCTGTAACATCCTTGCTATTTGTGTTAGGACTTTCTATTCATTTTGTGTATCAATCGTCTAAACTTACAGACGCAGTTAAGGAACAGCAAGCTATACGTATTGAATTGACGGATGATGCTGATATAGCTATGGTGCAACAGACCCTGCAGGCAAATGATTTTGTTTCGAAAATTACTTTTGTTTCTAAGGCCGAGGGTTGGCAGGAAATGAAGGGAGAAATGAAGAAAGATCCTGCACTGCTTTTAGATGAAAATCCTTTGCCAAATCTTTTGATTGTTCAAGTAAAGGCAGCCCAAAACACTCCGGCGCAGATAAGTCAAATCAAGGCCAACTTTGAAAAGATCATTGGCGTGCAAGCGGTTGATTATAAAGAGGCCGATCTTAAGTTGGTTGACAAAATCATTGGTAAGTTGAGCTTAGCAGGTTTGATATTGATTGCTATACTTTTTCTTATTGCCGTATACTTGATTGCGAGCACCATTCGATTGGCTATCTTTTCTCAACGATTTATCATTCGAAGTATGCAATTGGTTGGTGCGACAAGATGGTTTATTATTCGACCATTCATTTTAAAATCATTGTTTAATGGATTTTTGAGTGGTTGTCTAGCAAGTGGTTTTATCACAGCTCTCTACTTTTTGATAGAGCAATATTTTCCAAAATGGAATATCTTTCAACCGTTGCCTTATTTTGTAGGTTCACTCATTTGTTTAGTCTTACTTGGTATGTTACTTACTGTCATTTTTAGCTGGGTGATGGTGAGTAGATATCTAAGAATGAAGTTAGACGAGTTGTATTAATTTTCAAGGCTATTGAAAGGACCAATCAAAACGGCAGATTCAATCATAGCAGCTTTGTTATTCTAGGAAATTTTATTGTTTTTCAACACTAAATGTTTGGCCATTCCAATAGATGTAAATCTTATAGGGCAGAGGTTTGTAGATAATCACATTATTGTATAGCTCTGTTTTTTGAACTGCTTCGTTACTAATGTTGATTTGCTTTCCATTATATAAGGAAACCACACGTCGATCTAAATCTGTGTAGACTAAAACATTGTTGTCGATCATGTATGTCTCAGGTGTAAAGTTTTCGAGTCTTGTTTTGATTCCTTTATAATAGCTATAGAAGTAGCCTTGGTTATCTGTATAGACAAGAATATTCTCCTTCATGTAGTACCACTTTGGAGCGATATCCATCAAGGTTTGCACAGAACCATCATAAAATACTTTAAAAGTATTATCATAGGTAACATAGGCCACCATGTTTTCACCTACTTGATAACTGAGGGGTTGGAATGTTTCAGGTGTATAGATATTGTCGAGGTAATAAATTTTAAAGTTGTCCATATAATCATTATAGGCAACCGTATTTCTTTCGAATTTAAAATTTTTAGGTAAAATGGTTTCTAATGTTGTTTTCACACCATTGGTATAGATGCAGAAAGACTTTGATTGATCGGCATAAAGAATGAGATTATCTGCAGCGTAATAATTGACTGTGGTATCTATATTCCAATTTTCCACAGTGCTCAAAATCCCATTTTGGAATACTTTAAATGTATTGAGATAATCAATATAGGCAATGATACTATCTCCAAATCGAGGTTTGTAGGCCCAAGTTTCATAGGTATTGATTTTGTCATTCCATAGAATTTTGAGTTGCTTAAAGTAGGTATAACCGAGCAAATAATCGCTGGTACCTATGGCTTGTGGTGTTGCATCCTGTACTTCAAACACATTGCCCTTATAGTAGACTTTAAAACGATTTTGGAAATCCGTGTAAGTAACATAACTACCTCCAACGGTATAGTTCTTAACGGGATTGAATTCTAATTTTTTAACAACACCTGCGTCGAAGACATAGAACCATTTTTGGTCATCTTCAAAGGCGCCAATGTTTTGTGCTTTGACAGCTACAGGGCACAATGATAAAAAGAAAACAATGGCAGCAAGTATAATTTGGAATGGCTTCATGAATCTATATAAAACAATGTAAATATAGCCTAAATTCAAAAAACTGTACTAGCCTTTTATTCCTTCGATTCAATATTGACATTTTGCGAAATGACTCTGAAAGTTGTTCTTCGATTTCTTTGATGCTCTTCTTCTGTGCATTTTACATTATTACCGCAATTGTTCAAGAGTTTGGTTTCTCCATAGCCTTTTGCAATCAATCTTTCGGCGGCAATGCCTTTAGAAATTAGATAATCAATGACACTTTGAGCTCTGCCTTGAGAAAGTTTAAGATTATGGGCATCGCTACCTCTAGAATCTGTATGTGAGCCAATCTCAATGGTAATATCTGGATTCTCTCTGAATAGGGCAAGTAAAGTGTCAAGCGCAGGATAAGATTCAGGTCTAAGCTGAGTCGAATCTAATCCATAATAAATATTTGATATTTCAATGTCCTGAGAAGTAAATATTTTTTCTAACTCAATTTCTACATTAATGACCACTTCTGTTCTATTGGCGTCTCTTCGATTTTTCGTTGTGGTGGTGGTGCTTTTCTTTAAATAGCCAGGCTTTGAGGCATCGATGATATAATCCATCTCTTTGTCTAGGTCAAATTTTGTTATGCCATTAGCATCTGTTAATTGAGCAAGTGTTTTATTGGAGGTCAACTCAACTTTGGCATCTTTTAAAATTGCTTTACCAATGATATCGCTTTTTGGATCTTCGGGATTTGCGTAGGTTTTGGTGACCACTCTCACCACCAATACAAAGTTATTTTGAAGAAATAATTGATAGGAATAAATATCATCCATTCCCTTTCCATTTTTACGAGCAGAAGTTAAATAGCCAGATTTTAATACTGTGTCTTGATCATTAGATGGCTTCGTTTTATCCAATATCAAATAAAAATCGTCAGCGCCACTATTGATGGGATATTTCATATTCTCTACATTCTTCCATATGTTTTTTTCTTTGCTAGCCTTAAAAATGTCTAGGCCACCCAAACCTGTTAAACCATTCGAAGAGAAGTATAAAATATTGTTATTCTCATCTAATGTTGGGAACATTTCATCTTGTTCTGTATTTACTGCAGTACCTGCATTGCTAGGCTCACTAAGCGTTCCATCAGCATTCACCGCAACGAAGTAAATGTCTCTGCCACCAAATCCACCAATAAAATCTGAAGTAAAAAATAAGGTTTTCCCATCTCTGCTTAAAAAGGGTTGACCAACATTACAGGTGTCACTTAGCAATGGTTGAACTTCTGGTATACTCCAGTTAGCCCCATCCCAGCTGCTTTTGAATATGGCACAAAAATCACTCTTGGGTCCATCGCTTCCACATCTGGTAAAATAAATAACATTGTTTTCTTTATTGAAGCAAGCAGCACCTTCATAGTAATTGGTATTCAATGTAGCATCGAAAGGCATTGGACTTGCATAAGCGGCGCCGTTCTTTTTAGCGATGTATAAATCTCCATATTTTTCGTTCGTCCATTTATACTTTATGTCGCCTGTGGCCTCTGTTTTATCTGAAGTAAAAACCAAGGAGCCATCCTTTAATTTAAAAGCAGCATAGTCACTTTGAGCAGAATTGATCGCTTCAAGATTAACTGTTTTCGCAGATTTTGATTCAGCCATCCAAACCTCTGCAAGCTTGCAAATCTCTATGTTTCTTCGACATTCTGCAGCAAAATCAACATCTTCAGCCATTAGTTTTTCAAATACAATGGCTGCCTTTTTATAATCTTCGTTGCGTTTTAGTTCAAGTGCATATTCAAAAATGACATCTGGATTTTCTTTGAGTGCTATGTTTTTTTCATACCATTTTACAGCCTCTGCAGGTTGATTGCTATTCTTGTATGCTCTCGCAATCAGTAAGGTTTTTTCTACTTTCTCTTCAGTTGTTTTTAGTGCGGAAATTTCTTTTTGTAATAATTCAGCAGCAAAGATGTATTGCTTCGATTCATAGGCTGTTTTGCCATCTGTCGTTTCCTTGGCTGTCCTACAAGAAGTGCCTAAGAAGGTAAGAAATCCAAAAAGTATAAAAATATTTTTCACCATTAAATCATTATTACAAAGGTAATTAATAATGTATTTATTACTTTAGATTTTTATTGGACCATTAAATGTTGAAGGATGTCCTAGAGAATGCTTTAGTATTCTATTAACTATAACCTAAAATAGAGGACAGCAAGAATTTTGTAAAACGAAAAAGCGATGAGTATTTTAAATGGTTTGGTGTTAATGGGTGGAGCATCAACGAGAATGCAACAAGATAAAGCATCTTTGAAATATCATGGACTGCCACAATATGAACATATTTATAGAATGATGCAGCCTTTTTGTAAGGAGGTGTATTTATCTACTTCTCGCCTCGATTATACTTTACCTGTTATTCCAGATTTGGCAATATATCAAGATATAGGCCCTATGGCAGGCATTTTATCAGCTTACCATAAGATTCAAACGAGTTGGTTGGTGATAGCGATTGATTATCCATGGATTTCAGAAAAAGATGTCGAAACATTGATTTCCGAACGATCAACAGCGTTTGATGCAAGCGTTTTTTACAATGAAGAGAGTGGTTTTTTTGAACCATTTTTGGGCATTTACGAAAAGTCTTTTTTTACCAATACGAGCGCAAATTGGGCCTCGGCAAACTATTCAATGCAACAAATCTTGAAGCAAGCTCATGTTTGTAGAGTGAGGCCCCACTCCAACGGAACGCTCAAGAGTATTGACACACCAGATGATTATAACCTTGTTAAAAATAAAATAAATGACACCAAAGGAAACAGCTAGTATTTTCATTCATAGATGGAAAGCAGAGCAAATTGTTGAAGTAACAGATGTTGTGGCTATTGAAGAGCCATTGGAAATTAGTTTATCCTATTGGGTTTCAGATGCACCAATCAAGAAGAATATCTCCATTACTATGCGCACTCCAGGCAAAGACAAAGAATTGGCTATCGGTTTTTTATTTACAGAAGGCATCTTGCTTGACATGGCTACTGTTGATAAAGTAGAACAAGTGAGCGAGAATGAAATTTGTGTTCATGTGAAGCAAAATGTGGTGCTAGATTTGTCAAAGATTGAACGGCACTTTTATACTTCTAGTAGTTGCGGTGTGTGTGGTAAATCTTCTATAGAGTCCATCAGAACGGTGCAAAAGAGAAATAATGACGATACGCTTTTGCGGATTGATTCTTCTATTTTATTTAAATTAAATGAAAAGGTTGCCACTCAACAGTCCATTTTTGAAAGCACTGGCGGGCTTCATGCTTCAGCCTTATTCGATAGCATGGGTCATTTCATTTCGGTGTATGAAGATGTGGGCCGACATAACGCATTAGATAAATTAATTGGTGCTTGCTTTTTGCAGGGCAAGGTACCATTAAGAGCGCATATTTTGTTTTTAAGTGGACGTGCAAGTTTTGAATTAATTCAGAAAGCAGCCATGGCAGAAATACCTATTATATGTGCTTTAGGCGCTCCATCTTCACTTGCTATTGAATTAGCCAAAGAGTTTAATATTACCTTGGTGGGCTTTCTGAAAATGAACTCTTTCAATATTTATTCTTGTAGTTCACGAATTAGTTAAAAAAGCATGGTGATTCACCTAGATTTGTCAAACAAAAAAAGCAGATGAAACTTAGAATTAAAGGAAATTCGGTTCGATATAGATTGAGTCAGAGTGAAGTGGCACAGTTTAATCAAAATGAATATATAGAAGATTGTGTAGATTTTTTAGCTGGCAAGCTTATCTATGCGCTTCAAGCAACAAAAACTATTGATAGCCTTCAAATTGACTATAGCAACAATAAGATTATAATGTTTTTTCCTTCTACGGAGATCGAAAAATGGACCACTACAGAGCTAGTTGGGTATAAAAATTCTATTCCACTTTCAAATGGGTCTAATATGCAACTCATCTTAGAAAAGGATTTTGTTTGTTTGGATGATGTGGAAGAAGATCAAGGCGACAATTTTCCGAATCCTAAGTCGAAGTGCTAACTTCTCGCTTGTATTTAGGAAAAGAAGTTTTCGGTTCGTTGTATGGACGGGATTGCCTACGGCTTTCCCTTGTGAGGTGGGCTTCAAAATTTCAAACCTAGCTGCCTATCGTCAGCAGTTTTTTTATTTTTTGCACTCCCTCGAAAACAAGTTTTCGGTTCGTGGCATGGACGGGATTGCCTACGGCGTTCCCTTAGGGGAGGGGCTTCAAAATTTCAAACCTAGCTGCCTATCGACAGCAGTTTTTTTATTTTCTGCACTCCCTCGAAAACAAGTTTTCCGTTCGTGGCATGGACGGGATTGCCTACGGCTTTCCCTTGTGAGGTGGGCTTCAAAATTTCAAACCTAGCTGCTTATCGTCAGCAGTTTTTTTATTTTCTGCACTCCCTCGAAAACAAGTTTTCGGTTCGTGGCATAAAATAAAAAAACCTTGCATCCGCAAGGTTTTTCATTTTGGCGGAGAGAAAGGGATTCGAACCCCTGGACCTGTAACAGTCAACGGTTTTCAAGACCGCCGCATTCGACCGCTCTGCCATCTCTCCGGGGCAAAAGTATAGCTTTTGAAATAAATAACAAAATGAAAATTTATAATTCTTCGGAATCCTTCTCTTTCAATCCTTTGTGATAGTAGATACTGGCGTTCAATTCAAATCCAATGAGTAAAACCAGTGAATTGATATAGAACCAAATCTGTAAGATGATGACCGTTCCAAGTGAGCCGTATATCTTATTATAATTTGCGAAATTTTTAAGGTAATAAGAGAAAATGATAGAAATTAAAATAGATAAAAAGGTGGCTAAGATGGAGCCTGGTGTGATAAACTTCCATTTGTTTTTTACGGCGGGACCATAATAATAGATCACAGAAATGGCATATAAAAACAAGAAGAAAACAACGACATACTTGAATCCTAGCACCAATACGGTACTCGCAAAGGATAGAAAGCCAAAGATATGTAGTAGCCATTTCGTAAAAATACCGCCAACGATGATGACAATCAAACTAGCTGTGAAAATGAAAAATAGCAAGAAGGTTAGTTTCAATGCCACCCATCGTTGATGAAAAAAATTGCGACGTCCATAATTGTGATATGCCTTATCAAATGATCGCATCATGGTAATTACACCATTGCTAGATAAATAAATGGCTGTAATAAAACCAAATGATAAGAGCCCAAAACGAGGATTATTGATCACATCAAAAATATTTGTTTTGATGAATTCCATACTTTGTTGATTGGGTAAGATATCGCTGAGGAGAATGATGAGGTTCTTTTGGAAATTAGGAATCGGTAAATAGGGGATGAGTGTAAAAGCAAAAAGAATAAAAGGAAATACAGCTAAAAAGAAACTAAACGCGATGGCTTGAGCTCTTGTTACAATCGTATTGTTCTTCATCTCCTTCACAAAAAAGAGCAGTACATCGTAAAATGGGATACCATCAAAACCGGGCAAAGTAAAGACTCTAAACCGACTTTCGAATTTCCTTACAATTGGTATATCTATAAATTCAGGTAATTTCCACATGTTGTTATTTTCAGAAAAACACTTTCATTTTATCCCAAAGAAAGGAAGGAATGTCAACCACCTTCTTTGTTTCAGTTTCAAGAAAAACGAGCGTGACCTCACCAAAATTAATGAGCTCCTCGTTCATATTATAAATTTCTGTTCTAAAACTAATTCTTTTATCTGGTTTTTCTTTCACAATGGTCACAATTTTTAATAAATCATCATATTTAGCTGGAAGCACATACTTTATATTCATCTTGGTAACAGGCATCAAAATACCATTCAACTCAATCTCTTTGTAAGAAATACCAAGTGATCGAATAGCCTCTACTCTTCCCACTTCATAGTATTGCGAATAATTGCCATAGTATACAATACCCATTTGGTCTGTCTCTGCATATCTAACTCTCAGTGATGTTTCGTGTATGAACATAGTCTAGTTTTTTTGAAACTTCTTAAAAATCTTTCAGTCATTCTTATTTGTAAATCTTTCTTTTGTCTAAGGCCGTCGTGTAGAGCTTTGCATTTTTTTGATGTGTAGCATAATCTGCTGCAAAATTATGATAACCTGAAAAATCTTCCTTGGCACAAAGAAAAAGATAGTCATTCTTTTCGTAGTTTAAAACTGCATCAAGGCTTGAAATTTCTGGTAAATTGATTGGGCCAGGCGTAAGCCCTACGTGTTTATAGGTATTGAATGCTGAGTCAATTTCTTTGTGAATATTCAATACCCTTTTGATACTAAAGTCACCTAAGGAGAATATGAGTGTGGCATCATTTTGTAATGCCATGCCTTGTTTCAATCTATTCATGTATAAACCTGCTATCCTTGGACGTTCTGAAGGATGTTTTTGTTGTTCGGCTTGCACTAAGGACGCCATGATGGATACTTCAATTTCAGACAGACCAATATTCTTCGCTTTTTCTAAACGCGAGGCATTCCAGAAAATTTTATATTCCTTTTGCATTCTTTCTAAAAATTTTTCTTGAGAAATATTCCAATACATCTCATAAGAATTAGGAATAAAGAGGCAAATAATAGTATTGGTATCCAAATTTTGTCGCTTTAGAAAACTGGTATCATAAAAAATCTTCATCAATTTTGAAGAGTCCAATTCTAAACAACGAGATAGTTTTCCTGCTAAATCTGCTTTGGTTCTAACATTGTTGAAAGTAACTTTTACTGGTGTTTGATGTCCACCAATCAGCATTCTGAGGATATCTTTATTACTCATTCCAGGTTTAAAAACATAATTCCCTGGATGAACTTTATGCGGATAATTCATCTTGCTGGACAATACCTCAAAAGTATAATAGTTGTTTAATAGCTTCTCGGCTTTCATTTCTGTGAGGACTTCTTCATAGGTTGCCGCTGTATGAATTTTAAATGATACATTTTTTTTGCCTTGTACATTATTGACTAATACAAATTGATAAGCAATACATGCGAGTAGCATTGAAGAAACAAGAAGAATGAAAAGGATGTATTTGGAATTGAGTTTCACTAGAAAAATTGAGTTTTTCAAAGATAATTAATAAGATTGAAATGCAAAGTTGAGAACTTTTTCTGAATAGCAGAAGACTATTAACTTCTAAAAGCATCTTATCTTTGAAGCATGGAAAATGAAATGGAAAGCAATCCATGGCAAATCATGGATAGTCATCTAAAGTATGAAAATGCATGGATTCGTGTGATTGAACATGAGGTGATGACACCTGCACAAAAGGAGGGTATTTATGGAGTAGTAGAGTTTAAGAATAAAGCGATAGCGATCCTTCCTTTAGATGAGGATTACAATACTTGGTTGGTTGGTCAGTATAGATTCCCTATGGAACAATATGAATGGGAGGTGCCAGAAGGTGGAAGTCCAAAAAATGAGACTCCATTAGAGACTGCAAAAAGAGAGTTGGCCGAAGAAGTTGGGTTGGTAGCAACAGAGTATATACTCATCCAGGAGGTGCAGTTATCTAATTGCACGACCAATGAAATTGGATTTATTTTTGTGGCGAAAGGACTTAGTGAGGTAAGAACATCATTTGATGAGACAGAGGTCTTGCAAAGTAGAAAGTTGGCTTTTGAAGAGGTATATCAAATGGCTATAAGAGGAGAAATTAAAGATAATTTTTCTCTAACAGCAATTTATAGAGTGAAATTGATGATTCAACAAGGCTTGTTGTAATAGCACTCTATCATCTTCGGGTAGCTTTCAAAGGGAATTATTCTAAGCAGGTCGGCTCATAGCCTTTCCTTTCTAAATAATCATTTTCAACTGAGGAGTATTTTGGAGCTTTACTCACGTAAGGAATTTCTAGCGTAGAACATTTAGTAATGCTTGAATTAAACTGAGTTAAATTGCTGTTAAACAGTCATTTATATTTTGTTTTTTTTGATGATTAATCCCGGAATGGCAGCCACAATTGCCAAGGTGTAGTATTTGAAGGGAACTGAGACGGAACAGATTTTGAGGTAAAGAATTGTCGCCGAGGAGGTCTTTGTCATGTAATACTAAGATGTTGATTGGGACGATAAACAATAAAGGAGAAAAGCCAATGGCACGCCAAAATTCTATAAGACAAGCACCTTTACTTGTTGAGTATGTCGAGATGACGCTTCATTACTTCATTGATTTTTAAGGCTTCTTTGCGTGCTTCTTTTGCAAAATCTATGCCCTTGCCAGCGTAGATGATCCCTCTGGAAGAATTGACCAATAGGCCTGCGTCCTTGATTAAGCCATGAGTGGACACGGCGTCTAAATCGCCACCTTGGGCACCGATGCCAGGTACAAGAAGAAAGTGATTGGGAATTAAGGTTCTGATATGTGAGAAATCTTCTGCTCTCGTGGCGCCTACCACAAACATGATATTATCTGTAGTGCCCCAACTGCTGACTTTTGTTATGACTTCTTCGTAAAGAGCGTTGTTTTGAAAGGTCATTTTTTGGAAATCGCTGCTTCCTTCATTCGAGGTGAGGCCAAGTACGATAGCCCATTTATCTTCATAGTTCAGAAATGGTTTTACACTGTCGCTTCCCATATAGGGAGCAATGGTGAGGGCGTCAAAATGTAAGGTTTCAAAAAAGGCTTTTGCATACATCTTGGAGGTATTACCGATATCGCCTCTTTTAGCATCTGCAATACTGAAAATATCGGCGGGAATATGCGCTTTTGTTTTCTCTAAACTATGCCATCCGGCGATTCCATCACATTCATAAAAGGCAGTATTGGGCTTATATGCGACGCAAATATCATGTGTGGCATCAATGATTTGTTTATTAAATTCGAACACTGGATCCTTCTCTTTTAAGAGATGGGGAGGTAGTTTGTCCCGTTCAGGATCTAGGCCAATGCAGAGGTAACTTCTTTTTTGAAAGATCTGATGGACAAGCGTTTTTCTATTCATAGGGATTATAACTGATCATCAAGATTTGTGAGATATGGATGAGGTGTTAGGTTGAGGGCTTCAACCCCAATGATTTGAGGGACAGCCTTTTTGATGGCCTCTTCAATGCCAGCTTTCATGGTCATAAAACTTTGCGGACAAGTGCTGCAGGCTCCTAATAACCTCACTTTTACAATATTATCTGAGGTAATTTCTACAATTTCGACATTGCCTCCATCATTTGCAAGATAAGGGCGCATGGTGTCTAAAGCATCTTCCACTTTTTGTAAAACTTCTTTGTCGTTCATATATCTTTCAAAGATAAGTGATTAATTAAATGATTCCATGAAAGAAATTAGCTTTCTGTGGTGGCTTCTATTTGTTTTTTCTCGTTACTGATGGCGATAAAACGAGCCGCATTTTCAGCGATGGTTCGATATACATCAATGATATGTTGATCTGTTGTATTAACTGCAGGTACGCCATCTTCAGCACCTTGCATGATATTTTGAATGAGCGGTACTTCGCCAAGAAATGGAATTTCATATTCTTCTGCTAGTTTTTTACCACCATCTTTTCCAAAGAGATAATATTTGTTTTCCGGTAGTTCCGCAGGGGTGAAGTACGCCATGTTTTCGATTAATCCAATGATGGGCACTTTCATACTATCTAGTCTATACATGGCGACAGCTTTTCGTGCGTCTGCCACGGCAACTTGTTGTGGAGTGGTTACTATGATAGCACCTGTCATCGGTACCGTTTGAGTCATGGTGATATGCACATCGCCAGTACCAGGAGGCATGTCTAAAATCAGATAGTCGAGTTTGCCCCAAATAGTGTCGGTAATGAATTGTTTGAGAGCGCTAGTTACCATGGGGCCTCTCCAAACAATAGCCTGGCGTGCATCTACGACCAATCCGATGGACAATACTTTTACCCCATCTTTTTCAATGGGTACCATATAATGCTTTCCCTTGATCTCTCTGATTTCTGGTTTGATGTCTTGTATGCCGAGCATTTGAGGGATAGACGGTCCATGAATATCTGCGTCGAGTAATCCTACTTTAGCGCCCATTTTAGCTAAGCTATAAGCTAAGTTGACGGAAACGGTTGACTTACCAACGCCGCCTTTTCCTGAAGCCACACAAATAATATTTTTGACACTAGGAAGTATATTAATTTCATTGCTTCTTATGGAAGTTACTTCAGAGGTGACATTAATGTCAACTTTGAGTTCGCTGTCAAGGGTAGCAATATTTTTAAGGCATTCGCTTCTGAGCAATTCTTTTAGAGGGCAAGCAGGAGTAGTGAGCACTAGGTCGAAAGAAAGTTGATTTTGATCAAGCTTTATATTTCGAACCATATTTAGAGAAACGATATCCTTTTTAAGATCAGGATCGATTACATTTTTGAGGACATTAAGGATAGCTTCAGTGCTAATTTGCTGCATCATAGTCATTGTACATTTGAGTTACAAAAGTATATTTTATAAATTCTAAAAGAAGAGAATTGTATTTATTTATTGAGGATATAGTATGTAGTGGCTATGGAAGATTACTCATCTTAAGATTTCAATCCCATATAAACAATCAAGCCATCAGATGTAATGAGTTATGTATTCTAATTTGATTAAAATAGTTTGGTCAAAACAAAAATCATCTACATTTTGTTATTCAATACGTTGGACGATTGTATAATCTTTCAACACTAGAAAAAAATATGAACAACAGGTGTATATGTAATCGAATTTATAAGAGAGGGCTGTTCTTTTTAAGCCTAAAATGCACTACTTTTGCACCGAATAAATAACCAAAAATTTTGTTTATGAGTCAACATGGAATATTAAAAAATGTAGTAGGTAAGAAGCTGATCATGGGTCTCACTGGGATTTTTCTAGTGAGTTTTCTTGTGGTGCACTTAGGTATCAATTTGTGTGCATTGGTTCCAGATAATGGAGAAACCTTTAATTCGGCAGCAGAATTTATGGCCGATAACTTCTTCATCAGAACAGCAGAATGGGGATTGTTTCTAGGATTTATTCTTCACATTGTAGATGCTGCTGTGCTAACTTTGGGTAATAGAAAATCTAGGCCAATCGCTTATGCAAAGGTGGATGGCGCTGCTAACAGTTCATGGTATAGCCGTTCTATGGGAATTTTGGGGACTTTGTTGCTTATTTTTTTAATACTACATCTTGGTCATTTTTGGGTTAAAAGTAGATTTACCGGCATTGAAAACCCATTCACTCAAAAAGATGATTTGTATTTCTATATGATGTACACTTTTCAAGATTTATGGGTGGTGATTATTTATATTTTGGCACAGATTTCCTTAGGATATCATCTCTTACATGGTTTTAAGAGTGCTTTCCGAACTTTAGGACTCAATCATCCGAAATACAATCCTCTGATCAGCATCATTGGTATTGTGTATTCTATTCTAGTTCCAACATTGTTTGCCATCATACCAGTGGTACTACATTTAAGATATAATCATTATATAACTTTCTAAACATAATATATATGAGTCAAGTTTTAGATTCTAAGATACCAGAAGGCGCATTAGCAGAGAAATGGACGAAATATAAGTCTAGCGTTGCTTTGGTGAATCCAGCCAACAAGAGAAATTTAGAAATCATTGTGGTCGGTTCAGGGTTGGCAGGTTCTTCTGCAGCCAGCACCTTAGCAGAGATGGGATATAAAGTAAAAGTGTTTTGTTTTCAGGATTCTGCTAGAAGAGCCCATTCTATTGCCGCGCAAGGTGGTATCAATGCCGCCAAGAATTATCAGAATGATGGAGATAGCGTCTATCGTTTATTTTATGATACCATTAAAGGTGGAGATTATAGAGCTAGAGAAGCCAATGTACATCGATTAGCAGAAGTAAGTGGAAATATTATTGACCAATCAGTAGCTTCTGGTGTTCCCTTTGCTCGTGAATATGGAGGTTTGCTAAGCAATCGTTCTTTTGGTGGAACGCAAGTACAACGTACTTTTTATGCGGCTGGTCAGACAGGTCAACAATTATTATTGGGTGCCTATAGTAGTTTGCAACGTCAGGTTGGAATGGGTACTGTAAAAATGTATGCACGTCATGAGATGCTTGATATTGTTAACATAGATGGTAAGTGTAGAGGAATTATAGCAAGAGACTTAGTAACAGGCAAACTAGAAAGACATTTTGGACATGCCGTGTTGTTATGTACTGGTGGATATGGTAATGTCTTTTACCTTTCTACCAATGCAATGGGTTCCAACGTTACAGCAGCATGGAAGGCTCATAAAAAGGGTGCATTCTTTGGCAATCCTTGTTTTACACAAATTCATCCTACGTGTATTCCAGTTTCAGGAGATCATCAATCGAAATTGACTTTAATGTCTGAGTCATTAAGAAATGATGGTAGAATATGGACGCCAAAAGCCAAAGACGACAAGAGAAAAGGAAATGAAATTCCAGAAGAAGAAAGAGATTATTATTTGGAAAGAAGATATCCGGCCTTCGGTAATTTAGTACCAAGAGATGTGGCTTCACGCGCAGCGAAAGAACGATGTGATGCGGGTTATGGCGTTGGAACATCAAAGATGGCCGTTTACTTAGATTTTAGCACGAATATTAAAAGATATGGTACTGTAGAAGCTACTAAGAATAACTTGACCAATGCTGATGAGGCTACTATTATCAAGTTAGGGAAGGAAGTAGTGAAAGAAAAGTATGGTAATTTGTTTGATATGTACAAGCAAATTACGGATGAAAATCCATATGAGGTGCCTATGCGAATTTATCCAGCCGTACACTATACCATGGGTGGCTTATGGGTAGATTACAATTTGATGACTACGGTACCTGGATTGTACGCATTAGGAGAAGCCAATTTCTCTGATCATGGGGCTAATCGTTTGGGTGCTTCTGCATTGATGCAAGGCTTAGCAGATGGTTATTTTGTGATTCCTTATACCATTGGTGCTTATTTGTCTAAAGAGATCAGTGTGAAAGCGATTTCGACAGAACATGAAGCATTTGTGGAGGCTGAGCAAAAAGCAGCGGAAGTATTGAACACCTTAATGAATATAAAAGGTACCAAGTCTGTTGACCATTTCCATAAACGCCTAGGTAAGATTATGTGGGAACAATGTGGTATGGCTCGAAATGCCATAGGATTAAAAGAAGCTATTGCAGAAATTAGAGCATTAAGAGCAGAATTTTGGAAAGATGTAAAAATACCTGGGACTTTAAATGAGATGAATCTAGAGTTAGAAAAAGCAGGAAGAGTGGCTGACTTTATTGAGTTAGGTGAATTAATGTGTATTGATGCCTTGAATAGAAATGAAAGCTGTGGTGGACATTTCCGTGAGGAATATCAAACGGAGGAAGGTGAGGCAAATCGTGATGATGTAAACTATGCTTATGTAGCTGCCTGGGAGCACAAAGGAGGAGACAATACTTTTGAATTACACAAAGAAAACCTAGTTTACGAAAATATTAAAATCGCTGCGAGAAGCTATAAATAAACATTTAATTTATACAATTTATGTCAGAAAAAACATTAAATCTTACGCTAAAAATCTGGAGACAGAAAAATAAAGAGACAAGAGGAAGCTTTGAAACCTATCCTATATCAGGTATTTCCACCGATATGTCATTTCTTGAGATGGTAGATGTATTGAACGAAAAATTAATTACAGATGGCAAGGAACCTGTTGCCTTTGATCATGACTGTAGAGAAGGTATTTGCGGTATGTGCAGTATGTATATCAATGGTAGACCGCATGGACCTAAGCATGGTGTTACCACTTGTCAACTTCATATGCGCTCTTTTAAAGAAGGGGAGACCATTGTGATAGAGCCTTGGAGAGCTTCTGCTTTTCCAGTGCTTAAGGATTTAGTGGTGGACCGCAGCTCCTTTGATAGAATTATGGCTGCAGGTGGATTTATTTCAGTGAATACTGGTAATGCACAGGATGCGAATTCTTTACCTATTGGAAAAGATGATGCAGATGAATCTTTTTCAAGTGCTGCTTGTATCGGTTGTGGTGCTTGCGTTGCTGCTTGTAAAAATGCATCTGCTATGCTTTTTGTTGCGGCTAAAGTGTCACAGTATGCTTTATTACCACAAGGACAGCCAGAAAGAAGCACTAGAGTGCTGAAAATGGTTGCTCAAATGGAGCAAGAAGGTTTTGGAAGTTGTACCAATACAGGTGCCTGCGAAGCGGAATGTCCAAAAGGTATTTCACTTTCTAATATCGCCAGATTGAATAGAGAATATATCAGTGCCTCGGCAAGCTCCAAATAGTTCATGCATATCAAAATATAAAAAAACCGAAGATTAAATCTTCGGTTTTTTTATGCAGTTTTTTTCCTTGATTTATAGCTGTTGAGCAAAGTCATTGGATTCGATGTCTAGTCTAGCTTTAGTACGCTGAACGAGGTCTTCCTTATCCCAAGCACCTTCTACATTATAATCTTTCCACGATTCAATTCCATTCTCTGATATAACTGACTTGATATTAAATTTCCAAACAATTTTCCATTCAGGTTCATTACCAGGCCTATCATATTTTGATATAGCAAAGGTTTGACCAGGGTTAAGGGTTTTTACGAAAACCTTATTATTGTCCTTCTGAACATAGGTAATCGTTATTTTTTTTGACGTATTGTTGTGCACTTTTAAATCAACACTATAGTTGCCAACACAAGCAGACAGCGTCAAAAACAATAAAAGCGTAACATTATATAGAAAATTTCTCATCGTATCATTTCTTAAAGCTATCTCATTGACGAAATAGTTTTATTTATGGTTGCATCTTCAATATCTTTGTTAAAAGAAATTTATGTCAAATTCTAGACTGAAAATTTGGCTGTCAGCCTTTCGTCTCCGTACTTTACCGCTTGCCTTATCCTGTGTTTTTATGGGCACGGCATTGGCTTTTTCTTTAGGGAAATTTAACATCTTTATCTTTATAGCCACCATTGTTACAACCATTCTATTACAGATATTATCCAATTTGGCCAACGACTATGGTGATGGTGTGAAAGGAACAGACAATGAAAATAGGATTGGTCCACAAAGGGCCGTGCAAAGTGGAAGCATTAGTTTGAAAGGCATGAAGACAGCCATTATCATCAATGTTCTATTGTGTTTACTTTCAGGTTGCTTCTTACTTTTTTTAAGTTTTGGTGCTTCTCACTTTTTACTAGCATTACTCTTTTTGCTATTGGGTGTCGCTTCTATCGCAGCTGCCATTAAATATACTGTTGGATCCAATGCATATGGATACAGTGGATTCGGCGATTTAGCTGTATTTGTTTTTTTTGGTTTGGTTGGAGTAATGGGTACTCATTTTCTTTTTGCACTTCACCTTGATTGGCTAAATATCTTGCCAGCTATTTGCATAGGACTATTCAGTGTTGGGGTTTTGAATCTAAATAATATGCGGGATATAGAGAATGATAAGGCCTCTCAGAAAAATACAATACCTGTGGTATTGGGCTTGACAAATGCCAAAAGATATCATCTTTTGGTGCTCACGATCGCCTTAAGCAGTATTCTTGTTTACTCTTTACTAACGTATCGGAGTTTGATGCAGTTATTGTATTTTCTAGTGCTGCCATTATTTGTAAAGCATCTCATAGAAGTAAAAAAATGCTTGCATAACAAGGATTTTAATCCTATGTTACCCAAACTTGCGATTGCTACATTTCTTTTGTCTTTGTTATTTTTTATAGGAGAAATGCTATCAAAACACTAATCAATGATTGCAACTTATACGCCATATCTTTTAAATTTTGTGCGACCCAGTGGAACATCGCGAGGGGTGATGCATCAAAGAAAGGTATATTTTGTAAGGCTCACTGATCCTGAACATTCGAATCATTTTGGTGTGGGCGAGTGTGCTCCATTACCGGGTTTGAGTATTGATGATGTGATAGATTACGAACAAGTACTAGAGAGGGTCTGTACTTCTTTTGATGAAAGGATGTTAAAAGATGAAATATTTAGAAGATATCCCTCCATTTTATTTGGACTCGAAACAGCTTTGATGGATTACCAGCAGGGAGGCAAAAGACTTATTTTTGAAAATAGTTTTAGCAGTGGTACATCATCGATACCTATCAATGGACTTGTTTGGATGGGTGCTGAAGCCTATCTCAAAGAGCAGATTAAAAGCAAAGTCGACAGTGGCTTTCGTGTGATAAAATTGAAGATTAGTGTACAGAATTTTGAAGAAGAACTCGCCGTTTTAAAATGGATTCGGAGGGAGTTTAAAGAAGAACATCTGATACTTCGTGTCGATGCCAATGGGGCGTTTCCTGCTTCTACAGCGTTAGAATCCTTGAAGAGATTGTCGGCATATGAAATACATTCTATAGAGCAACCGATAGCTCCAGGGATGTTAGAAGATATGGCTAATTTGGTTCAGCAATCACCGATTCCCATTGCCTTAGATGAAGAACTGATTAAGGTAACTTCTTTGAATGAGAAAGAGAAATTACTAGAATGCCTACAACCTTCATTTATTATTTTGAAACCTAGTCTGCATGGCGGAATCAAAGGTTGTGATGAATGGATTGAGATTGCAGATGCTCTAAAAATTGGATGGTGGATGACGTCAGCATTGGAGAGCAATGTAGGCTTGAATGCCATTGCTCAATATACGTATAGTAAAGGCAATGATACGACACATGGGCTTGGAACTGGAGGCTTGTTTAGCAACAATATTGATTCTCCACTGTATATAGCATCAGGTCAATTGTGGTATGACTCCGCTAAAGTCTTTGACTTAAATACTCCATGGTCGTGAGCTATAGTATTCAAAATATAAGTTATAGCCGAGAAGCTTTGTTTGAAAAAGCAATGCTCATGGTAGCAGATGTCAAGTTACTAGAGTGGGAAAGATCTATATGGTCTTTTATTTTAGAATGGCTTGATGATTCTAAGGATTTTTTTAACAGCAGTACTTCTGGATCTACAGGAATACCCAAAAACATATCCATTGCTAAGCGATACGCTATAGAAAGTGCAAGAAAAACGATTTCGTATTTTGGACTTCAAGAAAACGATACGATACATCTCTGCATGAATGCCCAATATATTGGCGCTAAAATGATTATTGTGAGGGCATTTGTTGGACATTTGCGTCTTAGTTATGTTGCCCCCACATCAGATGCTTTGGCACATATTACTGAAACTGTAGACTTTTGTGCTGCAGTTTCTTTGCAAGTATCTACCCTGATTGAAAAATATCCAGCAGGCAATCCACTCATTCGTCAGCTTATTATTGGTGGTGGCATCATACATCCTACACTCAAAACATCCATCCTTGCTCATCAAACAAAATATTTTCAAAGTTTTGGTATGACAGAAACTATCAGTCATATTGCCATTAGAACATTGGCAAAGGAGGATACTTTTTATGAATGTTTGGACGGGGTCCATATTTCGTTGAGACAAGCAGATGATTGTTTAAAGATTGACATTCCTGCTATGGGGATAGAAGGGCTGCAAACCAATGATATTGTGCGACTCATCAATGAAAGCACTTTTGAGTGGTTGGGAAGAGCAGATAATGTCATCAATAGTGGGGGTATTAAAATACATCCTGAAAAGCTGGAGCTATTGATGGCTGACTGTATTGCTTTTCCATATTACCTATCATCTTTACCAGATGAGAAATTGGGCAGCAAACTTGTTTTGTATATAGAAACGAAAAGTGAGATAGATGAGCCTTTTCTTTTTGATCAGTTAAAATCAGTTTTGCCAGCCTTACAAACCCCAAGAGAGATTGTTATACAATCAGCCTTCAAGTATACTGCCACAGGGAAAATTATTCGAAATACTTAAGTTAAGTGTGCATAAATTATTCTTCATAAATGCTTTCAAAGTATCTGAATAAAAGCTTACTTTCACGTTTCATTCATTACTCACATTAAATCAAATTAAAATGGGAATAGCATCAGGATTTATGATTGTTTTAATCATTGTCGGTATCTTAACACTTTTTGCTTGTTTTGTAACTGTACAACAAGGCACAGTAGCCATTATCACACAGTTCGGTAAATACAAGCGCATTATGCATGCAGGTCTTAATATTAAGCTGCCATTTATAGAATCGATACAAAGAAGGATCTCTGTACAGAATCGTTCTGCTGAGTTGGATTTTCAGGCCATCACTCAGGATCAGGCAAATGTATATTTTAAAGCCATGTTGCTTTATTCAGTAGTGAGCGAAAATGAAGAAGTACTTAGAAATGTGGCCTTCAAATTTGTGAATGACAGAGATTTTATGACGGCTTTGATACGCACGATAGAAGGCTCTATTAGAGGTTTTGTGGCTACTAAGAAACAAGCTGAAATATTATCGTTAAGAAAAGAAATTATCGATGATGTGAAGGATCAAATTGACCATGTTCTTGAATCATGGGGTTTTCATTTGTTGGATTTACAATTAAATGATATCACCTTCGACGAAGCCATTACCCGTTCAATGGCACAAGTAGTAGCTTCAAGTAATTTGAAAGCAGCAGCTGAAAATGAAGGACAAGCTTTGTTGATTACAAAAACAAAAGCAGCTGAGGCGGAAGGAAATGCGATTAAAATTTCTGCTGAAGCAGAAAGAATGGCTGCACAGTTAAGAGGACAAGGGGTTGCGCTGTTTAGACAAGAGGTTGCAAAGGGAATGAGCGAAGCTGCTAGAGAAATGCAAGAAGCGAATCTTGATGGTTCATTTTTACTATTCTCTATGTGGACAGAATCCATTAAGCATTTTGCAGAAACAGGAAAAGGCAATACTATTTTCTTAGATGGTTCGCCAGAAAATATGCAACGCACCATGCAACAATTGGTGAGTACGCAACAAGGCATGAAGAAATAATTTATTAGAACATGATATAAGAAGCCGTTTCCTTGTTTGGAGACGGCTTTTTTTATGAAGGATATTGCATGAGGGATCGTCGCGAAAAGCCCGCAGTGCAACGAGGACTTGTAGCAGAGAGCCCGACCACTGCTCTGTATTTTAGCAGTGGGCATGCCCAAAACTACTTTCTATAATTTCCAAAAGGTCTGCTGTTCAAGCACAATTCACTTATCTTTATACAATAAAAAATATAGTGTTTCGAACGCATAAGCAAAGCCAATGATCATTGATAGAAAGGTGTTCATTTGGCAAGCTACTTTAAGGTTTATCCAAAAGAATACTAAAGACCAACGATAGATTTTATGGGAGATAGCAACCACATAAATGTTTAAACATGCAATTGAATCAACAGATTTAAATACTAGTGAGATGAGTATACAAATAAAAGAAAAAGAAGTTATTGAAGCGTTTGAGCTATTTGAAGATGCCTTGGATAAGTATGAGTTGATCATCGAAATGGGCAAGCAAATGCCTGTGATGGATGAGATGTATCGAACGGATGAATTGCTGGTCAAAGGTTGTCAAAGTCAAGTTTGGTTGCGCGCCTATAAACAGGATGATAAGATATTTTATGAAGCTGATAGCAACACAGTAATCACCAAAGGCATTATTGCTTTGCTTGTTAAAATATTGAGTGGAGAATCTGCTCAAGCAATTTTGGCGTATGACCTGCACGTGATTGATGCTATTCAATTAAAAGAACATCTCACCAGCCAAAGAAGTAATGGATTGGCCTCTATGGTTCAGAAGATGAAATTTTATGCAAGTATTTTGTAATAATTATACAGTCAGAAGCGTTCAGAATCGGCCGTAGGCTATCTTCTATTTCGTTATACGGAATATTCACTAGAAAGCAATTACTTCATAGTCTTTGATGCTACTTGGATCACCAAACCCCATAAAATATCCACCACCACCAGCCCCACAAAGCTTTATGGAATAAGCTCCAGAATCTAGTCCTTCTTTCCAAATTGTTGCTATGGGCGTAGGAATCATCTCTTTAAAATTTTCATATTGAAGTAAAGAGAGTTGTTTTATTTTACCTTTAGCTATTTCCACATCCTTATGAATGTATGCTTGAATGATTTCATTATTCAAGGGAAGCAATTCAGTTTCTATCATCTTTGCGAAACTATTACTGTTAGAAAGTTTTTCTTTAAAGATATCTACTAATGGAGCGGTTCTTCTTTCTATAGAAGAATTGAGTATAAAAAGATCAAGGTCTTTTGCAGTGGATGGATCTATCTGTATTTTGCTACACTTGTCTTTACTTTCTATGAGTACAGCATTGGAAAGATAGGATACTAATGGGTCTAAGCCACTAGAGTCACCATGAAAATATCCTTCCAATAAACCTAGTTCTTTTTTTAATACATTGATATCTTCAAATGCGACTTTATTGATACAATAGGAATGAAAGAAACAGGCTACTAAAGCACCGCTGCTGCCTAAACCATATCCAATAGGTATTGTGGAAGAGACGCATAACCCTTGTTTGATATCATTTTCAAAACCTTCAAAGTCATAATCTTTAGATGAAAAATGTTGTCGAGTGTAGATTAAAAATTTTTCTAAGAGTGCGGTACTCTTGCGAATCGAATGCTGATCTTTGGCATACACAAATTCCATGTGAAAGCGATTGAAAGGCACTGCTAAGCCTACTGCACCCTTGATGATGACATACTCACCAAACAATAGAAGTTTGCCATAAAATCGTTGAAAAGGAATTGTACTCATGTTACATTGTCATTACTAATAAATAGTTATCTTGGGCTTATTATCTAAAATACTTTCAATTTCCTCCATCACTTCTGTCGTTAATTTTGATTTGGCATCAAGGCATGTAAGATTTTCTTCCAACTGACTTAATTTAGAGGCACCAAGAATAACCGTTGATACATTCGGGTTTTTTAAGCACCAAGCTAAAGACATCTTTGTTAATGATATTTCTAGTCTATCTGCCAAGACTTTCAGCTTTCGAATCTTAGAGATAAATTCTTCATTATCTATGTTTTTTTCTTTCAACCATTCAAGTCCTTGCAAATGCACACGAGAATCTGCTACGTCACCTTCTAAAAATTTGCCAGTCAAAATACCACTTGCTAAAGGAGACCAAATAGTGGTACCTAGTCCAAAATTTTGAAACAAGGGCAGGTAAGATTTCTCCATTTTTTCGCGATAGAACATATTGTATTGTGGTTGCTCTACCACAGGACCGATGAGTTTATAACGCTCTGCTACATAATGTGCTTCAGTAATTTGTTGGGCACTCCATTCACTTGTTCCCCAATACAATATTTTACCTTGAAGTATCAGATTGTGCATAGACCAAACTGTTTCTTCAATTGGTGTATAGATATCTGGGCGATGACAAAGAAATAAATCTAAATATTCAACTTGTAAACGTGTTAAGGCAGCATGACAAGCTTCTACGATGTGTTTGCGCATCAGGCCTTTTTGATTAGGCAATTGCCCACCCCAAAAGACTTTGCTAGAGACTAGCCAGGTACTTCTATCCCAATTCATTTTTTTGAGAATTTTACCCATCACAATTTCTGACTTGCCAGTAGCATACACTTCGGCGTTGTCAAAAAAATTGACGCCAGATTCATAGGCTTTGATCATTAATTGTTCTGCAACTTCATCACTGATTTGATTGCCAAAGGTGACCCATGAACCCAATGAAAGTTCGCTCACTTGTAAACCCGATTTACCTAATCTTCTATATTCCATATGTGTTTCCTTTTATTACATTGCAAACGTAGTTAATTATGCACAAATCTTGTGAATTTCTTCTTGACAAATTCGATACGCTTTTTGTTGAATGACTTATCTTTGTTTCAATGAATCAGTGGCAGCATTTTAAAAAGTTAACACATTATATTTCAATTGAAGAAATGCTGCATGAATTGCATCAATCTGCCGACCTTGATTTTGCAAAAAACGGTATTGCGGGTCAGCATGCTGCAGAATTTGTCTTACTCTCTCAAAAATATAAGGCGTTAAGCCAGCATCTTCAGCTACAACAGAAGGTGTATAATTTCTTCAGCGAGTTGAAAACACCCATGCTTTGGCAATTTTACCTGCATCGATGGCAACTTGAGTCTATTTATATTCTTCCAATAATAGAGGCTTTAGCAAGTGCTGCAGATGATGTTGAGGTGCGCATATTTTATATAGACGAGACAGTTGCAAGTTCAATGATGATTGATGCGCAGACATTTGCTCCAATGTTGCTTGTGACTGACACGAATGATAGAGAATTAAATCAAATGATACTTTTAAGACCAAAGGCAATGGAGGAGATGGTTCTAAAAATGAAGCATGAAAACAAAGCAGCCGATGCAATCAAAGAGATGATGCATTCATGGTATGAAAAGGATCAAGGCCAGTCGGTTCAAACACAGTTATTAGAAGCCTTTAAACAAAAAGAGGCCATTGTATAAAATAGCATTTTAAAAAAAATATCTTCACATATAAGCACTATGGCAACAGTAAAAAAGACATCAGAAATCAGATTTAAAATTGGATTGGATGATAAAAACATTCCAGTGGATATTAAATGGCAGGCAAGTGATAGCAAATATCAAGATTTAGTCGATTGCAAATCTATCATGCTATCTATATGGGATCCACTCGAAAATAATACACTCGGCATTGAGTTATGGACCAATCAAATGACTACTGACGAAATGCATGCTCATTTTTTTCAGTCATTGGTGAATATTGCACACAGCTATCAGAAAGCTACAGGCAGCCCCTATGTACAAAAAGATATGGATGAGTTTTGTCGCAACTTAGCTAGAAAAACAGCAGAGTGGGAGGAAAGTAAGAATAAATAATTTTCGAATTCTAAGTTTAAATCATCATCATGGAAACAGTCATTCAAATCGAAAACGCGGATATCTATCAAGGCAAACACCTTGTTCTAAAGAAAATAAATTTTACTTTACAGCAAGGTGAATTCAAATATATTATTGGCAAAACAGGATCTGGGAAAAGCTCATTGCTCAAAACCCTCTATGCAGACATTCCTTTGCAAAGTGGCTTTGGCATTGTGGCTGATTATGACTTAAAGTTGATCAAGGCAAAAGATGTTCCTTTTCTGCGAAGAAAAATAGGAATTGTTTTTCAAGATTTTCAACTTCTTACGGATAGAAATGTGAAGGAAAATTTAGAGTTTGTGATGAAAGCAACTGGATGGGAAGATGAGGCGAAAATGATGCAGAAAATAGAAGAAGTTCTTGCTAGTGTTGGCTTGCAAAATAAAAAACACAAAATGCCTCATGAGCTTAGCGGTGGCGAACAACAAAGAGTTGTTATTGCGCGTGCATTGCTTAACGATCCTGAGTTAATTCTTGCAGATGAGCCTACAGGTAATTTGGATCCAGATACCTCTGACGATATTATGAATTTATTGAAAAGCATCAATCAAAGTACTGGCACTGCAGTTTTATTTGCCACTCATGATTATCGTTTAATACAAAAGTTTCCTTTCACTGTGGTGCGATGTATAGAAGGTGAATTGTTGGAACATAATCTAATCAAAGGATAGAAATCTTTCGTGTTGCGATTATAACACAAGAGCTAATTTTTTACCATCTTTTGATGGAACAGATGTTTATTGTCTGAAATATTAATGATGTAAATTCCGCTTGGGAAGCTTGATACATCAATCTTTTCCACTTTGCTCTTCACTTGTGATATCTCTTCACTTTTCATGGATCGTCCCATCTGATCTGTAATGCTATAATGAATATTTTTCTCTCCATCAAAATTCAAATCAAGATATACTAGATCTTTTGTTAGGGTAGGATATACAGATATTCCTTTAAAACTCACCTTTTCATCAGCTATACCAACGCCATAAACCACTGTTTTTTGTGCTAAGTTTGGTCGGAGCATTTGTAAATTATAAAACATGATGTCCGCCTGTTCTTTGGTAAACATGTTTTGGCAAAATTCATTGGAATAGTCCATATAGTTTTCAATCATATCTGGATAGTCTGTGCCAATGTCTGTACAACTATTTTTAGAAGTATCACAATCAAAATTAGTTTGGTCTCCTTGTGTGGGTGTATCCGAAATTCCATCATCTTCAACACAAGCTGCCTCGTCTGCCCAAATATGTCTTAGTCCAAAGTAGTGCCCAAACTCATGTACCGCAGTACGTCCTGGTGCGATACCTGGATCGATGATGTAGGGATTGTTTCTGCCAAAAGCGGTATAATCAATTACTACACCTTGCTGAGCAGAATCAATATAACTCCCCGCATCCCAATTCGCAGCACCAGTAGGCGGATAGGCATAGCCTAACAAACCCAATGGAATTGTATTCAAATTACAAACCCATACATTTAGGTATTTATCTGTAGGCCATGGAGCGTCACCTTCTACCGGATCCTTCACATTATCCGAAAAAGCATTAAAGCCGAAGAGGCTAATGGCAGGTGCTCCCAGCTTTCGAATGATGCCTGTACTTGGGTTGCCTAAAGGGTCAGTAGTCGCTAGGAAAAAATCAAAATTTAATCTACCCATTAGAGGTTTGAATGCATTTCTTGTCTGAATACTATCATCATTACGATGATTAAAATCACGATTCAATACCTCAATTTGCGAATAAATTAAGGAGTCGGGTATATTATCCTCGGTTGCCAAACGAACCACGTGAACCACAACAGGAATATGATAAATGGTATCTGCGGCATTCACTGCTCGTGAACCTCTATTAGCATCTGCCATTGATTTTACCGCTGTGAAATTGGCATCTACCATGGCTTTGTAACCAGGATGCATTCTATCTTGTTCCTTGATGACTTCGTAGGAGGCACAAATCTTTAATCCTTGTGAAAATTGCTCTAAGCTTGAAAATAAAAATAATAATAGGAATATTTTTTTCATTGGACGTTTTGTATTTAAAATCAAAAATAGCGATTTCATTAAATATTATAGAATGAAAAAGTAGAAAGTATCGTTCTTTTTCCTTTTTGCTTTACTAGCTTTCTTCTTTAAAGTAGATTTTGTAAAATTTTCGTCCATCTTTCTCTATGCCTTGTTCAATCATGTCTTTGTTGCCATGTATATAGATATGAAAGTTTTTATCTAATTTTAAAACGCTTTTAAAAATCTTAGCTTGTTTTTTTAAAGCCTGCGTTGAAATATCAAAATTATCTATAAGTTCCAAGTCATTGTTGCCTCTATATATTTCATCATAATTTCTAAATGCTTTGATGACTCCCTTGTCTTGAAATACTTCCTTCTCAAAGTCATCCTTATCAAAGGACTCATGCGTTTTGAAATAGTCAACAGAACGATTTAAATAATCGATTTGATCGGTCTTACTGACCTCAAATTCTTCGATCAATTGCTTGGTAACAAAGTTTTTGGTGATATTTAAAAAGTCCTTTGTATGATGATAATCGTCGCTACAAGGTTTTAAGTTTAAGAAAGTATCTTTCCAAAATTGTGCTTCACCAGCCTTATTAGCTCTATCGATAATACAAACTTTATATCCCTCTTCTTTGCTTTTATTCATGATAAGACATCCCTTATCCAATTTTTCTACATTGATACCATCATCATACTTTAAACTAAAATCATTCTTTTGGTTGTTGAGTTTTAGAAAGGCTTGTCTATTCTCTGATTTAAATATACCAATCGCTTGACATAATTCACCATCGATTTCTATATCTGAAAAAACACTTACAAAGAGGTCGCCTGCCTTGATTTGTGGATGAACCGAAATTTCATATAAATGCTTTGCAATATCGATACTTTGATCATGCAAGGTATTTGCTTTCTTAAAAATTTCGCTCACAAATGAATACACCGGATTCATTGATACATCTCCATTAGAAAACGTAAAGGAATAATATTCTACATTGCTAAATGGAGCTAAAAAATAGCGCAACAATAGGTCTTGTAATTTCTCATCACTGATATCATGATTGTTTTTGGATAGAAGGATATCCTCACCATTGGTTCTGTTTCCAATATGATGTACGCATAAACCGGTGATGCCGCAATTGCTAAAGTCTAACATAATTTTTGTTTTAGTGGGATCTGTATTGTCACAGGTTTCAAAAGTATTGAAATTATTCCAATGGAGATTTGAATTTATAAAGCATTCTACGTGGAGCAATAAGTATTACATTCTTTTCTCCAAAGCTTCTTTATATACCTTCAGGCATCTTTCTCTTGCCAATTGGTGATTTACGATTGGCTGAACGTATTGCAATGATTCGAATTCAGGCACCCATTTTCTTATATAAGTAAGCTGAGCGTCAAATTTTTTGGTCTGTTCGCTAGGGCTAAAAATCCTAAAATAGGGCGCGGCATCGGTGCCTGAGCCTGCTGCCCACTGCCAACCTCCATTATTCGCTGCCAAATCAAAATCCAATAATTTTTGGGCAAAATACTGCGCTCCCCATTGCCAGTCTATCAATAAATGTTTACATAAAAAACTCGCTACAATCATTCTAGATCTATTGTGCATGAACCCTGTCGCATTCAATTCGCGCATGCCCGCATCTACAATGGGATAGCCCGTTTGTCCATCACACCATGCTTGAAACTCTGTTTCGTTATTTCTCCATTGAATGCCATCATAAGCTGGTTTGAAACTTCCTTTCACCACATTCGGAAAGTGATACAATATTTGATGGTAAAAATCTCTCCAAATCAATTCATTTAGATAGGTTTCATTCGTATCTAAGGCAAGTTTTGCGAGTGCACGAGTAGAAATAGTACCGAATCGAAGAAATAAACCAAGGCGTGAAGTACCGAGTAACCCTGGATAATTTCTTGTAGTATCGTATTTTTGAATGAGGTTTTTGTCAATAGTCATCGCTGGAATGAATGTCTCATTTTTTACAAAGCCCATTTCCTCTAATTCTATGACCTTGGTAGGTGCTGACTTGTTTAAGTTAGCAGTATATTTTTCGGTCGGATAAGGACGTAGATAAAAATTGTTTAGCTTGGCTTTCCATTTTTTGCTATAAGGTGTAAACACTGTATAAGGCAATCCATCATCTTTTGTCACCTCATCCTTTTCGAAGATGACAATATCTTTATAACTATTGAATGCTATCTGCTTTGTTCCTAAAAGCTCTTTTATTTTTTTGTCTCGTTCCAAAGCATAGGGCTCATAATCATGATTGACAAACACTTCAGCAATTTCATTTTTTTTTAAAAGTGATTTCCAAGTCTCGATGGGTGTGCCATAAAGCACCCATAAGCTGCTGCCCAATGCTTCAAGCTCCTGCCCCAGAGCTATCAGTGTATCATAAATAAAATTGACGCGTCTGTCGTTTTTATCTGCGAGCTTATCTAAGATGTCGGTGTCAAAAATGAAGATGCATTGCACTTTCTGTTTAGATTTAAGTGCATGATATAAGGCGGTATTGTCGGAAAGACGTAGGTCGCGACGAAACCAAAAGATGCTTAGTTTACTTGACATTTTATTTAAAACAAAAAATGGATAGAAATGTTTATCAAAGCTACTTTACAAGAAAGGAACTAAAAATCATATCAGCTTCCGTTTGATACACATCAAATTTATTTTCTTCAGCAGAAAAATAAAGATAATATTGACGTGTCCCCAATTTCATGGCCATAATTCTATATTTCATGGCCACACCTCTTATCATTCCTGTACTGATATATTCATAAGCAGGCACCCCATTGAGCATCAACCTTTGCTTGGATAATATCTTACAATTTTTTCTATTGCTACTTTCTGTACTGATTTCTTTTTCCATTTTATTTGCCATTTGTTCAATGCTCAGAAAAACAGGTTTAGGTTCTTGTGCAATCACCTTGGTGGTAGGTGGATTCTCATCGATCACAGCATAAAAGAAATTTTCCTTCATGGTATCTTTTTCACTCTCTTGAGGTGAATTGATTTTAAAGGCTACATATTGATTATATTCCTGGGTCCAATTATCGGGATAAATCAAACTTACATTATAATTTTTATCATAATAGGTTTTGGTTCCCTTAGCTGTCGCAATTGCTGGCATGCTGGCTTTCACACTATCTACATAGATTTTATTCGAACTATCGGAAGCGCCGTTATGCTCCGTTATAGTGCCTAAATCATTGATTGCCATAGAATCCTTCGGGTTAATGTTTTCTGCCCTTTCTGAAGGCTTACAAGAAAAGAGTCCAATAACTATAAAAGCGAAGAGGAGAATATGCTTGATGTCGATTTTCATGCAATAAAAGTACTGATTATTCTCTCAATTTTATTGAACGCTATCAAATATTAAATGCTAATTTTACAAGGTAAATGAAAGCACTACTAATCCTACAAAACATCAGCACTTATCTTGGGGTTGTTAAACTTCCAATCAACGATCCGATTCTGCTGTTTTCTATTATTCTGTTTATTATTTTACTTGCTCCTGTCTTGCTAAAAAAGTTAAGAATACCAAGCATCATAGGACTTATCATTGCTGGTGTCTTCATTGGTCCAAACGGATTTAACATCATTTCCCTGGATCAAAGAATTGAATTATTCGGTAAAATTGGTTTGCTTTATATCATGTTCTTAGCAGGCCTAGAATTGGACTTAAGTGCCGCTATCAAAAATAAAAATAAGAGCATTGTCTTTGGCGCTCTTACCTTCTTCATCCCTCTTATAGTGGGCTTTCCAGTGTGTTTGTATTTTCTACATTTATCTCCCATTGCTTCCTTAATGGTGGCTAGTATGTTCTCTACACATACATTGGTGGCATATCCTATTGCAAGCAGGATGGGAGTTACAAAGAATCCTGCCGTTACAATCGCAGTGGGTGGTACCATTATAACAGACACGGCTGTATTGGTTTTATTGGCCATCATTACAAGCTCCATCAAAGGAGAGTTAACCCCCATGTATTGGGCTAAAATGCTCATCTCTTTTGTTTTGTTTGGCATTGTTGTCTTTGGTATTATTCCCATTGTTGGAAAATGGTTTTTTAAAAATATAGAAGGGGAGAAGACGTCTCAGTTTGTCTTTGTGCTAGCAACCGTTTTTCTTTGTGCTGCCTTATCGCAGTTTGCAGGCATCGAACCTATCGTGGGAGCTTTCTTTGCTGGCTTAGCACTGAATCGCCTCATTCCGCATCAGTCTGACCTGATGAATAAAATTGAATTTGTCGGCAATGCCTTGTTTATACCTTTCTTTTTGATCAGTGTAGGTATGTTGGTAGATGTGCGCATTCTTTTTAAAGGGAATACAGCATTGATTTTTGCCGCCACATTGACTATAGTTGCTATTGCAGTAAAGTGGATGGCTGCTTTTGTGGTTCAGAAAATTTACAAATTAGACAAGTATCAAAGACGTATCATTTGGGGACTAAGCAATGCCCATGCAGCGGCCATCATGGCAGTCGCCTTGATAGGTTATCAGTTGAAAATTCTAGACGAAAATATTCTAAATGGAACCATCATCTTGATTCTGGTAACCTGTTTGGTAGCTTCTTTTGTTACTGAACATGCGGCTCGCTCCATGGTCATCAATGAGCAGAAAAAATCTGATAACAATAACCAACAAAACCAAAGAGAAAAAATAATAATCGCTACTTCTAAAGATGACAAAGTGGAACTTCTGCTCGAAACAGCTTATCTTATTAAAAGCAAAGACAATAAATATCCTCTCTATCCGCTTACTGTAGTCGATGATACAATTGATGGCGAACAAAAAATGGAAGCCAGCAAAAAGTTGATTGAAAAGGTGACTAAACTTTTAAGAATAGGGCAGGAGCAGGTGAAGTTTTTAACAAGGCAAGATTTTAATATTGCTACCGGTATCTCCTCTGCTGTAAAAGAAATCAAAGCCACAGATGTCATCATTGGTTGGTCGGATAAATCCTCTACAAGCGATTTGTTGTTCGGAAGTATTTTGGAAAACATTAAAGAGTATGTTTGGGAAAATATTTATGTATGTAAGCTCAATACACCTCCAATTGCCATCAAACAGATATATGCCGTTTTCCCAGAACATGCCGAATATGAAAAAGGATTCAATCATATATTGTTCAAATTATACCTCTATAGTAGCACTATTAACGCAAGACTCTGTCTTTATGCACATGATTCTACCATCAGTTTTATGAAGCAACAAGCTACCTACTTAAACGCGGAAGCTGAGGTAGAATATAATGTTTTCGATTTCTGGACGGACTTTTCTAGCTTCGCAAAAAACAACAGCAAGGAAAATCTGATGGTGGTGGTCAGCGCAAGAAAAGGAACTATTTCTTATCATGAAGACCTAAATACTTGGCATACAAAATTGGCTCAATCATTTCAGGAAAGTAATTTTATGTTAGTTTATCCAGAACAATTAAAGTCTAGCTTCGAAACGAGTATCATCCAGGTAAATGACATCGACACCACATATGTAAGCACGAATATAAAGCGTTTGCAAAAAATTTCTAAACGCCTCAATTCCATTTTTAAAAAATAAGGTGCAACGCTTTACCATTCGCCTTATCCAGTAATTTTATATGAAACTTTTTCCATCAGATATTTTAGATAAATTAGAATTTCTCAAGATTAAATCTCTTTTGGCAGAGAAGTGCATTTCTCCAATGGGGAGGGAATTGGTTGATCATTTATCGCCTACAGATGACTTTGCTACCATTGAAACATCCCTCCAACAAATCACCGAATTGAAGGAATTAATAGCTTCTGGTTTTCATTTTCCTGCACGTGATTTTAGCGATATACAACAAGCCATAGCAATGCTTAAGATCAGCGATTATGTATTGCCGGAAGAAGAATTACATGGGCTAAGATCCTTTTTAAATGCTATCTCTGAGCTTTTTTCCTTTATGCAAACACATCGAGAGATCGCTCCTCAATTGCATGGATTATTACTGGACGAACGCTACGAAAAGTTCATGGAATTGGCTATCAGCCGAATACTGGACGAAACAGGAAGGGTTAAAAGTGACGCCAGTCCTGAATTACAAAAAATTAGAAAAGAAATTTCTCAAAAAATAACGGAGCTGGATCGTGTGTTCAGACGTGTATCTCAAGTATTGAAAACAGCTGGTTATGTCACCGATACTGGACAAAGTATTCGAAATGGCCGCCGTGTTATCTCTGTTTTTGCTGAACATAAAAGAGCTGTAAAAGGAATTATTCATGATGAATCTGATACAGGAAAAACCTCATTCATTGAACCAGAAGAAACGGTCTTCCTAAATAATGAAATCTTTGAGTTTGAACGCGCAGAGAAAAGAGAAATTTATAGAATCTTAAAGGAGTTATCAAACGAGTTGCGTAATTACTTAGACCAAATAGTCTCTTATAGAAGTATCATGGGAGCCTGTGATTTTGTGCATGCAAAAACCAAACTCTCTATCGCCTTAAATGCCACGGCGCCTGGCTTGCTAAAAGAACCAAATATCAAAATGGTTCAAGGGTTTCATCCACTGCTAAAATTAATGAATGACAGACTTCATAAGGAAACTGTGGCGCATTCTGCGGTGATGAATGACGAGCAACAAATTGTGCTGATTAGTGGACCCAATGCAGGTGGGAAATCCGTTGCCATGAAAACATTTGCTTTGTTGCAATTGATGTTTCAAAGTGGTCTGCACATCCCAGCTGATAAGAGCTCTGAACTTGGTATCTTCCATCAAATCTTAGCAGATGTAGGTGATTCGCAATCTTTGGAAGATGAGCTGAGTACTTACAGTTCAAGGCTTCAATACATGAAGTATTTTATTCAATATGCCAATAGGAAAACCATTTTCTTTATAGATGAGTTTGGTACTGGTACAGATCCTCTTTTTGGTGGGGCTATTGCAGAAGCTATTTTGAAAGATTTATTACATGTGCAGGCAAGGGGTATGATTAATACACACTATGGCAACCTAAAGTTATTTGCGGAAAAAAATAAACGAATAGTTAATGCGGCAATGGTTTTTGATGAAGAAAATCTAAAACCCACCTATCGTTTACAAATTGGAAAACCAGGCAGTTCTTACACTTTTATCATTGCCGAAAAAAGTGGCTTACCTGCAGCTCTCATTGCTTATGCCAAGGGTTTGGTGGGCGATCAAAAAGTTCGATATGAAGAGTTGTTAAATAAAGTAGAGACAGAAAGAAAAGATTTGAAAAAAGTGGCGCTAGATATTGAATCGCAAGATAAGCGTCTCAAAGAATTGATCAGGAAATTTGAACTTCAAAACAAAGACATTGAATATCAAAAAAAGAAACTGAAATACGAATATTATCTCCAAAAGCATGAGCACGAAACCAAGATGGAGGTTGAGTTGAACCGCCTAATCAAAGAAATAAAAGTCAATAAAAAGGAAGAAGAGTCTGTAGCATTATCTGCTCTGAAAGAGGTACAGATAGAAAAAGGTAAGGCTGTCAAAATGCTCGATCAAACCAAAGAAGAGTTGAATCGTAAAAAACCTATGTCTATTTTGAAGAAAGGTGATGTGGTAAGGATCATTGATACCAAGGAAAGTGGTATGATTGAGGAATTGAAAAAGGACAAGGCTTTGATTGTTTTTGATCACCTTAAAACCTGGATTGCAGTGGATCGTTTAGAATTAGCCGATAAAAAGAAATATGAGAATAGATTGATTGGACAAAGTCCTAAACATGAAGTACAAAAAGAGGAAGTGAAATACGAATTAGATATCCGTGGCATGATGAAAGAACAAGCTTATCCTTTGATAGAAATCTTTTTGGACAAAGCGATTATTGGAAATTTTCTTGAAATCAGAATCATACATGGCAAAGGCTCAGGTGCCTTGCGGGATCTTGTACGCAACTGCGCTAAAGGCTACAAAGAGATCAAAGAAATGTATCATCCACCCCAAGAATATGGCGGAGATGGCATCACGATCATGAAATTTTACTAGTTAAAATTATTTGCCGCAAATCAACCAATCTGGTGGCCATAGTTTATCGGCATTGAACCAGATTTCAAGATGCAGCCTTGGTTTGCCCTTGCTATCTGCTGCTGCTGCCCCAATCATATCTCCGACTTTTAAGGATTGTCCTTGTTTCACAGATGCATTATACACATGAGAATACACTAAGAAATAATTTCCATGACATACAATAATGCTATTGAGTTTATCTTCATCAGGAAAAATCGCTGTTACATAGCCTTCCAATGGATTCTTTACCGCCGAAGAATCAGAGACCAAATCAACGCCCCTAGTGGGTTTTCGGCTTTCATCTAGGTATAGAGTTTTGAAATCAATCCTTGAAGAAACCAATGGGCAAGGTAGTTTTGTCTTTAATGCTTCAAAAACTTTGCTAAGTCGAAGTATTTCAGCATCATCTTTTTTTTGTGCATCAACAAAAAGACCACTAGATAGGATAAAGAGGAATAAAAAAAGTTTTTTCATAGCTTGTTTTGGATGATGGTCAAATTTTATGTTAGTATCAAATATCGGTAATGAACATTCAACTATTGTGCCACAAGATAAAAAACATTCGATAAAGTTCGCAAATTGAATGCTTTTGCTGCTATTTGTTTTTGGGTGTGCCACCGGCTTAAAACCATAAAGCCGCTGTCGGGCATTCCGCAGTACCTCTAAAGGAAGAGGGTACTTGCTTCATTCCCTCACATGGTATCCTATCCAAAGGGCAATTTCATTCCTCTGCCACTTCCTTGCATTTTTTGCATGGTTTTCATCATCTTCTTCATATCCTCAAATTGCTTTAAGAAATTGTTTACCTCTTGAATGCTATTGCCACTGCCTAAGGCCAATCGTTTTCTACGTGTGCCATTCATCAAGTCTGGATTCGATCTTTCCTTTAAGGTCATCGACAAAATGATGGCTTCTATTTTACTGAAAGATTTATCATCAATATCAATATCCTTAATCGCTTTACCAACACCCGGCAACATTCCTAGCAAATCTTTCACATTGCCCATTTTCTTTATTTGGTTCAATTGAGCTAAAAAGTCATTGAAATCAAATTGGTTTTTACTAATTTTTTTCTGAAGTTCTGCCGCATTTTTTTCATCGAAATGTTCTTGTGCTTTCTCCACAAATGAAACAATATCGCCCATCCCCAAGATTCTTTGCGCCATCCTATCTGGGTGAAAAACATCCAATGTGTCCACCTTTTCACCCATGCTCACAAACTTGATAGGCTTGTTGACTGTATATTTGATCGTCAACGCAGCACCACCTCTAGTATCACCATCTATCTTGGTTAATACAACACCATCAAAATCTAATCTTTCATTAAAGGTCTTTGCGGTATTCACAGCATCTTGACCCGTCATAGAATCCACTACAAATAATGTTTCCGAAGGTTGAACCGCTTTCTTCACTTGTTCAATCTCTTTCATCATCTCCTCATCAATAGCAAGACGACCAGCAGTATCTATAATCACTGTATTATAGCCTTGAACCTTTGCAAAATCAATAGCGTTTTTAGCAATCTGCACGGCATTTTTATTATCTGCCTCATGATACACAGGAATACCAATCGCTTCACCCAATACCTTCAACTGTTCTATCGCTGCAGGTCTGTATATATCACAGGCGACCATCAAAGGGGCTCTGCCTTTTTTTGTTTTTAGATAATGCGCTAATTTATGCGTAAAAGTAGTTTTACCAGAACCTTGTAATCCTGCGATAAGAATAACAACAGGACTGCCTTTGAGATTGATTTCGATAGCAGAACCACCCATCAACTTGGTAAGTTCATCATTCACGATTTTTACCATCAACTGACCTGGAGACACAGCCTTTAAAACATTAGCACCGGTTGCTTCATCCTTTACTTTATCCGTAAATTCTTTTGCGATTTTGTAGTTTACATCGGCATCTACCAAGGCTCTTCTAATTTCTTTGATGGTCGCAGCAACATTTATTTCTGTAATTTGTCCCTGTCCCTTCAGCGTCTTAATGGCGCTTTCTAATCGTTCTTGTAAGTTTTCAAACATAGCTATAAAATATAATCAATTGATAACTGCAAAAATATAATATTTGGACTCTTGTGTTTATATAATTATTCATAAATAAATGAAAGAATAATTTTGATTTCGTTTAAAAATAATTATTATTGCAACTCTCACAAATAAATTTAAGTACATTGGCACAAAAGAAACCTATCAAAAAAGCCGCTAAGCCTGCTCCTAAGAAGACCACTAGCGCCGCTTCGAAAAAAACTACTAAGCCTGCTACGAAATCAAAAAGCAAAACAGTCGCAAAAAAAACAGTTGCAATAGCCAAAAAAGCAATCGTTAAAAAACCTGTTGTCAAAAAACCTGTTGCTAAAAAACCTGTTGCTAAAAAACCAGTTGCTAAAAAAGCAATTGTTAAAAAACCAGTTGCTAGAACTAAAACGCCCGAAAAGAAGTTAATCAAAGGTGTAGTTAAAAAAGCTGTTGCCAAAATTCCAGTAAAGAAAATTACCTCTAAACAGAAAAGTACGCCTAAAATAAATACAAAAAAGATATCAAAGAAAGTAGTTACCAATAAAAAAAACGTAAAAAGTATTATAAAGAAATCAAAGCCAGTTATTACAAAAAATAGTAAGTCTGTTGTCAAAAAAAGTGCTTCGAAAGCTCCTGCAAAAAAAATAATTGCAAAATCAAAACCAATCATAAAGAAAGTGGCAAAAGTGGCCACGAAAACTGTTAAAAAACCAATAGCAAAAGTTCCCGTAAAGAAGGTTGCAGCCAAAGCAAAACCTGTTGTTAAAAAAGCAATAGTTAAAGCAAAAGCTCCGGTGAAGAAACCGCTTGCTAAAGCAAAACCACTAGCAAAAAAGCCAGTAGCCAAAGCAAAACCGGTGAGCAAAAAGGTGGTAAAACCTGCTTTCAAAAAAGTCACTCCAAAGGCTGCTCCTAAAAAAGTAGTTGCAAAAGCAAAGCCTGTCGCGAAAAAGGTTGTAAAACCAATATCTAAGAAAGGAATAGCAACGCCAACTAGTAAGGTAGTTAAAAAAGCAGCTGTCCCTGAAAAAAAGAGTAAGCAAAGCAAAGCAATTGTTGAGAAAGTAGTAAAGGTGAAGGCTCTAAAGGAAAAGCCAATTAAGAAGGAGAAACCTGCAAAAGCAGTAAAGCCTCCAAAGCCAGAAAAGCCTCCTAAAAAAATCAAAGCTCCCAAAAAGCCTGCGGCTCCCAAAATTGATTATGTCGAACTTAGAAGAAAACAGGAAGAGAAGGCTCGAATCGAATTAGAAGCTTATTTGGCAGCGAATCCCAAAAGAAAATTACTCAAACTAGAATACGTAGTACGTTCATCACCCACCATCTTATATTCATTTATCAAGTCATCTTCGTGCCTCGCACTTTGGTTTTGCGATATCTGTATAGAAAATGGTAATGATTATCTTTTCGGTTGGAATGGTGATGTACAATATGCCACCCTTATCATGGATCACGACAACGAATATGTAAGATATCGTTGGAATGACGGAAAGAAAGAAGAATTTTTTGAATTCAGAATCAGTAAATCTGAAATCTCATTTGATACTATTTTAACGATCAAAGAATTTATCGATTTAGGCGAAGAACAAAGCCAGACTATGCTTTGGGATGAACAAGTAAAACTATTGATGAAACATATTGGAGGTTAAGAACGCTCTCTTATAAATAAAAACCGATTCACTGAATCGGTTTTTTTATGCGCAGTCTGCTCAGAAAAGTAGATGTACGAATGCTGGATCAAAATCATTCAAAGAGGAGTATTGAAGATCAAGCATCCTGTCTTCATGACTCTGTCTTGCGAAGCAATAAATACCCGATAAATATTTTTTACTGACTTAAATGTAGTGATGCCAAGCGTTAAAAAGCTAGCATTAAGAATAAAGATAAGTGCCTAGTGGATGAATGACTTCAACTTCAGCTTTTTCTGAATGTTCCGTATGTCCTATTACCTGTGCATCTACGCCAAATGAATGTGCGATGTCAATCATTGCTTGAGCATTATGCTCATTGGTGTATATTTCGAAACGGGTACCACAATTATACACTTTAAACATCTCTTCCCAACTAGTTCCAGACATTTTTTGAATCTCCAAAAATAATGATGGAATAGGCAATAGATTGTTTTTAACCACTCGAACATTGTCGATATAATGCAACACTTTTGTCTGTGCTCCACCAGTGCAATGCACCATGGCGTATATGTTTTCGCGTTGTTCTTTCAGCATCCTTGCAATGATAGGAGCAAAGGTTCTGGTTGGCGATAATAGCTGTTTGCCTATTTCATTGATATCATAATTTCCACAATACAAAACATCTTTATTCGTAGCAAAATCATAGGTCTCAGGATATTGTTCTAAATATTTTTTTTGTAATAAATCATGTCTGGCACTTGTCAAACCATTGCTACCAATGCCGCTATTCTCCTCCGTTTCGTATGTACTTTTCCCATAGCTAGCCAATCCAACGATGACTTGTCCAGACTTGATTTGATTGGTATTGATGACATCTTTTTTCGCCATGCGTGTGGTCATGGTGCCATCTACCGTTAAGGTCTGCGTGATATCGCCTAGGTCTGCCGTTTCGCCTCCTAAAAATTCACAATGTATGTCGTGCTTCTTCATCAATTCAAAAAAAGCAGCGGTGCCTTCAATAATTTCTTTGATTACTTCTCCGCTGATTCGATGTTTATTTCTGTTGATGATAGAGTTAAATAGAAATGGACCAGTGGCCCCTACACAAAGTAAATCGTCAAGATTCATCACAATTACATCTTGCGCAATACCTCGCCAAATAGAAGCATCCCCTGTTTCTTTCCAGTATAAATAAGCGAGAACTGATTTAGTACCACTGCCATCAGAACTCATCACATTTACATAATCAGCATCACCTGCAAGATAGTCGGGATGTATTTTACAAAATGCTTTTGGAAATAAGCCATGTTGTAAATTTTTGATTGCTGCATGTACATCTTCTTTGGCTGCAGAAACACCTCTTTGTAAATATTTTTCAGATGACATAGGAAGCTTCTTTATTGAGTGGTAAAAATACTATCTCTCTTTATCAAATTCTCTCAAATATTTCAACATCACAGACATATCCTTTCTCAATGGTGATATATAGTTGACCTTTTCTTGGGTGCTAGGATGTGCAAAAGAAAGGGAATAGGCATGCAATGTAGTATGATCTACTAGAGGCGTTTCTTCTTCCCACTTTCCTTCTTTGAATTTCTTCTTTATCTCCGATAAATAAAATGCTTCTTTATTGCCATAATCTTTATCTACTGCCATTGGAAAGCCTATGGCTTTCATGTGTACTCTCGCTTGATGCGTTCTGCCCGTTTTTAAATTAATCTCTACATAGCTATAATGTCTGAATCTTTCTAAAAGTCGGTATTCGCTCAAAGATGGTTTGCCATCTCTTGCTATCTTCATTTTACCTTTATTGGCAAGGTCTTCGGTAATAGACAAGTCAATTTTGCCAGACTCTTGCATCATGGCGCCTTCCACAATGGCATGATAGATTTTTTCTGTTTGTCGTTTTTCAAATTGTATTGAAAGTGAACGATGTGCTGCTTCATTTTTAGCAAAGCAAATAATGCCACTGGTTTCGAAATCTAGTCGGTGTATGGTCAGTATGCCATCGTATTTAGTCCTAAGAAGCCCAAGAAGACTGGCTTTTTCATTGTTTCTATCTGGAATGGATAAAAGAAAAGAAGGCTTGGTGAGCACAATGATATCATCATCTTCATGTATAATATCTATTTTTCTAAGGCTGAAATTTTCTATTCTACTCATCTTCTTTTTTCTTCTATCTAATCTTTTTTTCTAAAGTCAATTTGTCTTGTCCACTCACTGCAAATGATTGCTGTAGCGATGGAAGCATTTAATGATTCTGCCATGCCAATGTTTGGTATTTTTATCTGATGCGTCAATAATGCTTTTAATCCTTCGGAGATACCATGAGATTCACTTCCAATGACTAAAAAACCTCCTGTTTCGAAGGTGCTTTCATATAAGTTTTCGCCTTCTAAAACGGCTCCATATACTGTTAAGCTTGGATTTTGTTTGATAAGTGCTTCCAGTGAACAGCTATAAATCTTTACTCTAAAAAATGAGCCCATCGTTGCCTGTACGACTTTAGGATTGGTGCTTTCTACGCATTCTGGTGAACAAAAGATAGTATCAATTCCAAACCAGTCGGCAGTCCTGAGAATGGTTCCCAAATTGCCGGGGTCTTTAATATTGTCCAATAAAATGTACTTCTTTTTTGCTTGAATTTTTATATCTGCTCGCTTTGGAAACTGCACCAATGCCAATACTTTGTTAGGTGTTTGCAAGGTAGAGATCTGACCTAATTCTTTCTCGCTAATTTGATGAATGCTATCAGATGCCAAATCCTTTAAGGCTTTGCTCTGCTTTGTCAAGAAGTCTTCTGTGCTAAAAATAGAGTCAATCTTAAAGCTGGCATCTTTTAATAATTCAGCGACCATTTTTTCACCCTCCACAATAAAAAGTCCTTGCTCCAAACGATGTTTTTTATCGTGCAGAAGCCTTATGGATTTTATCTGAGCTTTACTTATCAAAACTTGATTGTTTAACATTTTATGATGATATTTCGAAGAAGCTATGTAGTTTTACTTCTTAATACCAATATCCTTTGAAACAGAGAACAAATATACAAAACATCATGCTTTGCTTTGCAGCATTTTTTGTGCTCATTTGTTTTTTGGCTTCTTGTAATAATACCAAATATATTCCTCAAGATCAGTCCCTATTAATCAAAAATAAAATCACGTTGAAGCAGACCACGGGTTTTAAAGATAGAAGGCCGCTGATGGATGAGATATTTGTTATTCCAACGCAGAAACCCAATAAGAGTATTTTAGGAGGACTGCGTATTAAATTGTGGTTATACAACAGTGTAGATTCCTCCAAAGCGAATAAGCGTTTTAATAATTGGCTGAAGTATAAATTAGGTGAAGCTCCTGTATTGTTTGATAGTTCAGCTTTGACTCAAAATAAAAAACTTATTGAAAATTATTTGATCAATAAGGGATATTTCTATAAAAATATTGAGGTAAATTATAAGACGAAATCTAAGAGAACCACGGTTAACTATAAGCTTACGCTTGATTCACCCTTCACCATTTTTAATATTACATTTCCGAAGGATACTGCAGATATGGAAAATATCATTTCAGATCATAAGAAAAATTCCTTTTTGAAGTTTGGAAACCCTTTTGATGTGGCCACCTTAAAACTAGAGCGAGATCGAATTGCCAATGATTTCAGAGATGAGGGGTATTATGATTTAACTAGAGAGAATGTTGGGTTTGTTTTGGATACCAGTTATGATACAAAGAAAATCAATATTGATGTCCTTTTGAACAATAATGATAGTAGCAGATTTAAAGTCTATACCATTCAAAATATTTATGTGTACTCGAATTATAACTTAAACAACATCAATAAAATTGGCTACGACGATACAGTCTTGATAAAAAATATGGCTTTCATTGCAAATGAGCAACGATTTAGTCCGAAACGATTAACAGAATTTATCTTTATCAGAAGTGGTGATAAGTATTCTGAGGAGCACTTCCAACAAACACAAAAGCGATTGATTAATTTAGGTGTTTTTAAATTTACTACTATTGAATATTCGTTGGTCTATAGAGATTCAACAACTGGAGTGCTGGATTGCTATATATATTTGACGCCATCAAAGAAGCAATCCTTTTCCATTGATTATGATCAAAATTACAATGTGTCGAATCAGCAGGATATCCTTTCTAGAAACAGAATTGGCTCTGCTTTAAATTTTACATATAAGAATAAGAATTTATCGAAAAATGCGGATTTGTTTAGTGTAACTGTTTCAGCTGGTCTACAGTTTAACACAGCAAGAGATACCAATAATATCAGGCAATCTGTAGTACAGACTATTGATGCAGGGGTTGAGTTAAGCTACGCACAAAATAGATTTATCGTACCTTTTAAAATTAAACGACTTTCTTATAAGTCCAATCCACGCACTATTTTTTCAGTAGGCTATAATTTTCAAAAGAGGATAGATTATTTTCTTTTGAATAAAATCAATGCTAAATATGGCTTTGAATGGCGTTCCTCTGAACGAATTAGACATGCCTTTAATATTATGGATGTCAGTATTTTGAGTTTTAAAAATCCGCAACAAGCATTCTTAGATTTGTTGCAAACAAGACCTTCTACCAGACTTAGTTTTAATGACGGCCTAATACCAGCCTCGAACTATACCCTCTTGTTTAATGGTCAAAAAAATTCGGACGATTATCGTTTTATCAATGACATCTTCGGGTTCGAAATTGCTGGGAATATCCTTCATGGAATCGAATCTTTGGCAAGAAGAGCCAATGGAGATCAATTGCCGTATAAACTTCTAGGAGTGAGGTATTTTCAGTATATAAAAGTGGAAAATGATTTGCGTGTTTATTTTGTAAATCAAGATAAAAGTGCCCTTATAGCAAGATTATTTGTCGGAATTGGTATTCCGTATGGCAATGTAAATGTACTGCCCTATGTTAGACAGTATTCGGTTGGTGGTGGAAATAGTTTACGAGCTTTTAGACCTAATGTTGTTGGACCAGGTAGTTATTCAGATGAGTTAACTATCGCTAATTCACCAAATTCACTACAGTTAGGCGACATGAAATTAGAAGCAAATTTGGAATATAGATTCAATATGTATAAATGGTTTAAAGGGGCCGTTTTTGCTGATGCTGGGAATGTATGGAATATCAGAAAGAAGGCAGAATTGCCGAATGGAGAGTTTAATATTAATCGTTTTTATAAAGAAATTGCTGTAGGTTTAGGAGCTGGAATTAGGGCAGATTTTCAGTTTTTTGTCATTCGTTTTGATGTTGGGTTTCCTTTGTATGATCCACGTTATCCAGAAGATGAGCGCTTGGTACAATTTTCGAAAAAACCCTATAATACCAGAGGTTATTTCCCATTAAACATTAATTTAGGAATTGGGTATCCATTTTAAATTCACATCATGAGAGCCATTATTACTTTTTTCTTTTTGAGTCTTGTTTTTTTTTCAAGTGCTCAGCAGTTGTTTCCTGTCAAAACAATTAAAGTGACTGAAAATGCTAAGGTCCTTCGCAATCCTTGGGCAGGCGGTATGAATCTTCCTCAATTTTCCTCCACAGATTTTAATGGAGACGGGAAAAAAGATTTATTCGTTTTTGATAAGGATGGCTTTATTCCATCGGTGTTCTTGAATTACGGAAGTGGTGATACGGTAGCTTTTAAATATAGCCCACAATACGAAAAATTTTTCCCATCCATGATACGTTGGGCTTTGTTACGAGACTACAATTGTGATGGCGTAGATGATATTTTTTCATCCTGTACTGCTGGAATAAAACTGTATGAAGGAAAAAAAATAGGAAGCGACTATATTTATACTAAAGTAGATTCACCCTTGTATTCTAACTATATGGGTACTCAGGTTAATATTTATAGCGCAAATGAAGATATTCCAGCTATTGAAGACATCGATAAAGATGGTGATTTAGATATTCTGGTTTTAGGAAGTTTGTTTAGAACACAAATAGATTTTTATAAAAACACAAGTAAAGAAACTGTTGGAACTTGCGACAGCACAACATATGATGGCCCTGAATCTTGCTGGGGACACTTATCTTTAATGGAGAGCAGTACATTAGACATGGTTTTTGGAGCTTGTAAAACAAGCACAGGTGGGATTCCTTCTCGCGGCGATACGATTGGTTCCTATCGACATTCTTCTAATTCAATTTTAACTTTTGATCAGGATAATGATGGCGATGAAGATGTTTTAGTGGGTGATGTTGTCTACACTACTATGGTTTTTGGAAAAAACAATGGGTCTCCTTCTTCTGCTGATATCACTATGAGTGATCCAATTTTCCCTAATTATGACTCTACGATCAATCTAAATATTTTCCCCACAGCTTATTCCTGTGATATAAATAATGATAATTTAAAGGATCTAATTATTTCTCCTAATGCAACCACGTCAGTCGGTGTGGCAAGTACTGATATTGGGAATATTTGGTATTATAGAAATGAAGGTCCAATTGGCAATCAACAATTCCATTTGGTGGATGATTCTTTTTTGGTGGGAGACATGATAGAAGCTGGAAATAGTGCCTATCCTGTGATGTTCGACTACAATAATGATTCATTGCCAGATTTAATTGTTGCGAATCGAGGGTATTACGATAGGGTGAATGTTCAATATGATAGCAAATTGAGTTTGTACAAAAATGTTGGTACCAAAGAAATTCCAGCATTTGAACTGCAGACAAGAAACTACCAATCTTTGGCAGCTATTGGTTTGATTAGATTACGTCCAACCTTTGGCGATTTAGATGCCGATGGTGATTTGGACTTGATGTTGGGAGATGATTTAGGCACCTTAACTTATTTTGAGAATGATCCAATAGCAGGTGAAGCGGATTATTTAGGCATTCCAGCTGTTTATGATTATTTTTCAATTGACATAGGAATCAATGCCACTCCATGGTTGTATGACGTAGACCATGATCATGATGTAGATTTGTTGGTGGGTGATTTGAATGGGAGAATCAGTTTTTTTTGGAATTATGGCGATTCTACAACTGCCTTGTTTAGCGCTGATTCGGTGAATGCTACTTTCGGAAATATTAATGTTAAAACACCCGCCTATCCCGAAGGAAATGCCACTCCTTATGTGTCTGAGGATACTTTATATGTGGGATGTTACGATGGAAATATTGCAAGTTTTGTAATGAATCAAGATAGTTTGAGGAGGGGGACTTTTATAAAATTGAATGCAAAAGTTGGTTCTATCTATGCTGGGAATAACTCCAATCTTGCCTTGGTTGATTTGAATGGTGATCATCAAAATGAATATCTAGTGGGCAATAATAGAGGAGGAGTCACCATGTATTCACCAATTGATTGGGATACTGTAGTGGCGCCAGATACGGTGTTGTCTATCACATCAATACCGAGCATGCTGGAGGTCATTCTGTATCCGAATCCTGCTTCTAGCGCATTCACCATTGATTTCAAAGGCCATCAAGATAATTTCGAATATAGCATCATCAATATGAATGGCCAAATTCTAGAATCTAAAAGCATAAAGTTTCAATCTAAAACTGATGTATCTGTATTGGGATGGCCAACTGGTGCCTACTTTGTTCAAATTCGAAGTGCCCATCAGGTGATCAATAAAAAATTGTTTATTCAATAAGAATTACTTTGTTTGAAACAAAAAATAAATGTTAACAGAATGAATCAACAGTATAAAGCACACCCATGGCATGGTATTGATAAAGGTAACGAGGCTCCAGACATTGTTACAGCATTTATCGAAATTTTGCCTAGCGATACCATGAAGTATGAGATAGATAAAGCTTCTGGTTATCTTAAAATTGATCGTCCTCAGAAATTTTCGAATGTCATACCTTCTCTTTATGGTTTTATTCCACAAACCTATTGTGGCGATCATGTGGCATCTTTTGCTAGAAGTCATAGTACCATTGAAGTGAAAAAGGGAGATGGAGATCCTCTAGATATTTGCGTTTTAAGTGAAAGAGAAATATATAGAAGTGATATTATTCTAAAGGCAATACCAATAGGAGGTTTACGCTTAATCGACAACCATGAAGCAGATGATAAAATTATAGCTGTGTTGGTTGGAGATGCTATCTACGGACATTTGACGGACTTAGATCAATTACCCGCAGAAATTACCAATCGTCTACGACATTATTTCTTGACTTATAAAAATATACCAGGCGAGGAACCACGTCAATGCTATGTTTCAGATGTTTACAATCGAAAAGTTGCTCATGAAATTATCAATTTAAGTTGTATTGATTATGAAAATTATATAGGGGAGCAAAATAAATAAACAAAAAAGGCGAGCCATATGGCTCGCCTTTTTCATGTTTTGCTATATTTTTTTTACATTTTAATAGCATATAAGAAAGAATAAGGCTTGCCTGGATAAATCCCTTCAATAGTGATATTTCCTTTTTTAGAGGCCATAATACCTGCGATTTCATCTACTGAACTGATTGGCTTTTCATTCATATAGGAGATGATAAAACCATTGCCAATTTCTGTGTATTGTTTTAATTTTCCTTCTTTCAGATTACTCACTTTCACACCACCTTGAAGTCCAAATCGCATGGCTTCTGATTTACTGAGTGCTGTTAGGTCTGCTCCTAATAATTTTATGAAATCTTTACCATCATCTACAAGATTGGTGCTATTAAATTTGTTCTTTAGAATTACATTGACAGACTGGGCTTTGCCATCTCTAATAAATTCAACCGAAATCTTATCACCTGGTCTATATCTTCCAACTTGTTCTTGCAGTTCTGGTGCTGTTTTGATGACAGCGTTGTTGATTTTTGTGATAACATCTTTGGGCTTGATCCCAGCTTCTTCAGCAGCACTTTCCTTGATTACATTATCTACATAAACACCTTCTATGTTTTTTAAACTCAGTTCCTTAGATAGTGCATTATCAACACTTCTGATGTTTACCCCTAAATAGCCTCTTTGCACGACTCCATAATTTTTGAGATCGTTGTACACTTTGAAAACTAAGTTGGAAGGAACCGCAAATGAATAGCCAGCATAGGCACCCGTTGTTGATGCGATGGCAGTATTGATACCAATTAAGTCTCCATTAGTATTGACTAAGGCACCTCCGCTATTACCGGGATTAACTGCCGCATCGGTCTGAATAAATGATTCAATGGCCGTGTTTCCACCATTGCCGCCATTGCCTACTAGTAGGTTTATATTTCTTCCTTTGGCACTAACGATTCCAGCGGTAACCGTAGAAGTGAGATTGAAAGGATTTCCAACAGCAAGACACCATTGGCCTACCTTCACTGAATCACTATTGCCAAAAGTGATACATGGAATATTGGTAGCTTCAATCTTTAGCACCGCCAAATCAAAATCTTTATCCTTTCCGACCACTGTTGCTTTGTAGACACTATTATTATGTAAGGTTACTTCGATTTCATCCGCATCTTCCACCACATGATTATTGGTCACTATATAGCCCGAAGCATCAACAATCACCCCACTTCCTGAAGCTTCTTGCGGTAAATTAGAAGCATTAGGATCACCAAAAAGACGATAAAACTCATCACCAAACATATCTTGATATGGATTTCTTTTACCCTTGGTTGCAGACTGAGATGGGTTGATCTTTGTTTTAATATGCACCACCGCATCTGTACTCTTTGCAGCCGCTTCGGTAAAGTCAAAGGGAACAGCATTGCTATAGGAAATAGGCTGTACGGGTAACTGGTAAGATACCTGAATTTCTTTATTGGGTTGTTCTGAAGGCCCATTCAGCTGTTTGTATCTATTGAATGCAGTCATTCCTAAGAAAGAACTCAAGAAAGCAATAGTAAAAATGATACTCAAGTTTTTACGATTCATAATATTGTCTTTTTTCTGTAACAAATTTAACGCTTCCTTTAACAGTTTGTTGTTGATTAATATTTTTTAACTTGCACTGTTTTTCTATTTAACAATAATTAAGCTAGCCTATGCTCATCAATTTTTGTAAATACCAGGGAGTTGGAAACGATTTTATCATGATCGATAATCGTTCAAATAGTTTCAATAGACAAGATAATGTTTTAATTGAAAGTCTTTGTAATAGGAGGTTTGGTATTGGTGCCGATGGTTTGATTCTTTTGCAACATGCTCAGCATTTAGATTTTGAAATGCTATACTTTAATGCAGATGGCATGGAGAGTAGTATGTGTGGTAATGGTGGAAGATGTATTGTTTCGTTTGCCCAATCCTTAGGTTTAATTCAGCAGGGAAGGACAAGCTTTATGGCTGTGGACGGGATACATCATGCTTCCATTGTGAATAATGATAGCATTGAATTACAGATGATCGAGGTGCATACAGTTGAGGAGCGTTCTGCAGATTATTTTCTGAATACTGGTTCGCCTCATTATATAATATTTGTGGAAGATGTTGACCGTATCAATGTTGTAGAGCAGGGTAAAGCAATCAGATATAATGATGAATTTAGCAAGGAAGGAACCAATGTTAATTTTGTACAAATCATTGCTGATAATCAAATAAAGGTGCGAACATACGAAAGAGGGGTGGAGGAAGAAACATTATCTTGTGGAACTGGCGTAACAGCTGCTGCCATTGCCACTAGCTTAAAAGTTAAGAATGCAGTCTCTCATTTTTATGTACAAACTTTAGGTGGTCCATTAGAAGTGAAATTTGTACATCAATTCACAGACAATTGTTATGTAGATATTTTTTTAATAGGTCCAGCCGTTAAGGTATTTGAAGGGCAAATTAATATTTAAAAATAAAGCTTCAATACAAGATGAAAAAAATAGGTATTATAGGTTGTGGCTTCTCGGGAACAATGGTAGCGGTTCATTTGATTAGGAACACCACAGAAGCGATGGAACTGATAATGATTGATCCTTCTGCTGATACCGGCAAGGGCATTGCTTATACCCCATATTCTAAGAAACATTTGTTAAATGTGGTCACTGAAAAAATGAGTGCCTTTAAACATGATACAGCACATTTCCTCGAATGGGTACTTCAACAAAAAGATTTTTCTGATAGTGATAGAAACATTTTATCTCAATCATTTTTGCCTAGATATTTATATGGAGCGTATCTTCAAAATATATGGCAGGAAGCTTTACAAGAGGCCGAAACAAAGCAATGTAAGATCACTCGAATGTGCGATGCAGCAACGGATATAGAATATATAGATGATGGGATAAAGTTATATCTTAAGGATGGCATTGAAATAGTGGTGGATGAATGTGTGATCGCAACAGGCAATCATACTCCAGGAAATGTAAAGATCAACAATACTGCCTTTTATGAAAGTGAATTTTATTTTCAAAATCCTTGGAAGGAATCAACTGTCACTAACTTAGACTCCTCACTTCCCGTTTTTATCATTGGTAATGGACTTACCATGGTAGATACCATTATTGGCTTGCACGAAAAAGGATTTAGCAATGAGATATATTCTATTTCTAATAATGGTTTCAATATTTTACCCCATCGACATATTGGCGTTCAATACAAAGATTTGGCAAATGAATTGCCTTCAAAAATAGATTTGTTGAGTATTCTACATTTATTCAATAAGCACATTAAAAAAATAAAGAAATTCGGGTTATCAGCAGAGCCTATTATCGATTCTCTGCGACCCTATACACAAAAGATTTGGCAGGCGCTAAGTGATAAAGAGAAGAAGGTTTTTATGGGCAGACTTCGACATCTTTGGGGCCTTGCTCGACATCGCATTCCATTGCATATTCATGATTATATTCAACAATTGCGAATTCATAATAAACTGCACATTGTTGCAGGAAAAATAATTGATATTGAAAGAAATGAAAATGACTGCAGCGTTCGTTATTATGATAAAAGACTAAATCAAGAAAGAACTATAAAAGTGGCAAGAGTGATTAATTGTACCGGTCCAGAAACAAATTTAGAAAAGGCAGGTCATCTCCTTCTAAAAAAAGCAATTGAAAAGGGCTATATCACACAGGATCCATTACGCATCGGTATTAATGCCAATCCTTCTAGCTTTGAAGTGTTGAACCGTGAAGCACAAAGCATGAAGCATTTATATACACTGGGAGGGAATTTAAAAGGTGTATTGTGGGAAAGCACGGCTGTGAATGAGTTGCGAGATCAAGCAGAAAGGCTGGCAATACATATATTGGATACCAATAGATCTTAAAATATCCACCAAAGTAATGAAAGAAAATGATGGAAGAGAATAGAAAATGGACAACAGATGAGCTTCAGCGACTGCAGCCAGCAGAGTTTCTAGAAGCAAAAAAAATGTCTGTAATTATTGTCCTAGACAATATTCGGAGCCTCTACAATGTAGGCTCTGTGTTTAGAAGCGCAGATGCTTTTTTAGTAGAGGCCATCTATCTATGCGGTATCACGGCAACACCACCACATAGAGATATTCAAAAGACTGCTTTGGGCGCTTCGGAGACAGTGCATTGGAAATATTTTGAATCCACACTTTTGGCGTATGAAGCCCTGAAGGAAGAAGGATATCAAACGTATTGCATTGAACAAACACAGGCAAGTGTGATGCTACAAGATATGCAAATCGGTCTGTCGCAGAAAATTGCTTTAGTATTTGGTAATGAAGTAAAAGGAGTGGATCAACAGATCATCGACATATCTGATGGATGTATTGAAATACCACAGTTTGGGACGAAACATAGTTTTAATATTTCCGTGAGTGCAGGAATTGTATTATGGGAAGTCTATAAGAAAAAATATCTTCTATAAGTTTATTAACAAAGAACTTATCCAACTATACTATTCTACTAGCATTTTAAAATGGAAAGCAACTAGAAACGCAGATGTTTTATCGTCTGTCCATTATTTTTTAGTTGTTTCAATGATTGAATTCCTACATCCAAATGCATGTCCACAAAACTTGTTGTAATAGCTAGGTCACTGGCTTCTGTTTTGACACCCTCAGGAGTCATCGGTTGATCGCTGACTAATAGGAGCGCACCGATTTGTATTTTGTTATAAAAGGCAGTGGTGAATAGAGTAGCCGTTTCCATATCAATGGCTAATGCTCGAATTTTCTTTAGATAGATTTTGAATTGGTCATCGTGTTCCCAAACTCTACGATTGGTGGTATACACAGTACCAGTCCAATAATCCTGATTGTAGTCGCGAATGGTCGTGGAGATTGCCTTCTGAAGGGCGAAAGAGGGCATGGCAGGCACTTCTGGTGGGAAGTAATCGTTGGAGGTACCTTCACCTCTAATCGCGGCAATCGGCAAGATAAGATTACCTAAACCAATGCTGTCCTTTAGACTACCACATTTGCCAAGAAACAAGACTCCTTTAGGTTTAATAGCACCTAACAAATCCATGATAGTGGCTGCATTTGGACTTCCCATCCCAAAATTAATAATGGTGATGCCATCAGAGGTAGCATTTGACATTGGCTTGTCTTCACCTATGATAGGCACATTGTGCATCGCAGCAAACATCTGAACATACTTATCGAAATTTGTCAACAAAATATAGTCGCCAAATTGATCCAATGAAGTGCCAGTATACCTCGGCAACCAGTTATTGATAATGTCATTTTTCGTTTTCATAAGCGTTATATGCTGGGTTTATGCATTCCACGAACAAGCTATCCATGGAATTATTAGAGTTATTACTGCAAAATAAATACATTTACTCAGAAAAAAGAATCATTTGTGACTTTACCACTAGGAAAGTATCATTTTCAAATACGAGAGCGTGCTGGAAAAAATGAAGTTTTTGACCTATGTCGAAAAAGCTTTGTGATTCTTACACCTGAAGAATTTGTTCGTCAGCATTTATTGCACTACCTGATTCTGGATAAATCGTATCCAACTGGTCTTGTAAAAACAGAACATGGGATTCAAGTAAATGAAACCAACAAAAGATCTGATATTGTTGTTTTTGATAAAGAAGGCCATGTTTCCATCATTTGCGAGTGTAAGGCTTCAAAAGTGAAGATTGATTTTACGACCATAGAGCAAATAATGACCTATAATCAAACACTGCAGGCAAAATATTTTGTGCTTTCCAATGGGGTAACAACCCTTATCGCTACAAATGATGCCGGTAAACTCATAGAAATTCAAGATATCCCAAATTATCAATAATTGAAAAAAATAATCGACGTTTTACTCTTTCCTTTTTATGTGTTGTGGACTATTTGGTGTGCATTCATTTTTTGGCTTATTGTGTTATTGGCCTTTCCAATAATCTATATATGCGTAATGTCTGGCAATAAAAGCTTATTGTACAAAGTACATTTCCTGCCGCCTCATATTTCAACCATCGTATTGTTTTTGTGGGGTATTCGAATAGTGGAGCATAACAAAGCGCGGGTGGACTCTACTCGACAAATGATTTTTGTCGGAAATCATCGTTCTTATCTAGATGCATTGATTTCTGGTTCTGTGATAAAGAATTATAAAAAGTATATCGGTAAAGCAGAAGTGCTCAAATGGCCTGTTTTAGGCTTTTTATTAGAGAAATTATATATTCCTGTGCACCGAGAAGATAAAAACCATCGGGCATGGAGTATGGAACAACTTTATGTGAAAGCCAAAGAAGGGGCTAGCATAGTCGTATTTCCAGAAGGTACCAGTAACAATACCTCAGCCTTGTTAAAACACTTTCATGATGGGGCATTTAGACTCGCCATACCCACCCAATTACCCATCATGGTGATGACCATCATCGGAGCTGGAGAAGTATGGAATCGAAATGTTTTTTTATTAAAACCTGGTGTTATTCATGTTTATTGGAGTGATCCTATCGAAATGACACATTATACGGATATTGATAAGGATATGGAAAATTTGAAGAATGTGGTCAAGAGTGAAATGTTGATCCATTTGAAAAAACATTATCCATTTGGCTACAAAGTCTATTAAATAAATATTTTCTAAATTTAACTAATACAAATCTTACATGAAAGTTTTAATTATCAATGGTCCAAATCTAAATCTTGTGGGTACAAGAGAGCAAGACATCTATGGAGAAACAAGTATGAATGATTTTATCGAAGAGATCAAAGAAGCTTATTTTGATTGTGAAATAAGCTATTATCAAAGTAATGTGGAAGGAGAGATTGTCAATAAATTACAAGAAACTGAGAAGAAAAAATACAAAGGAATCATCCTAAATGCAGGTGGCTATACACATACTTCTGTGGCCATTAGAGATGCCATTGCTGCCATCAAAACACCTGTGGTGGAGGTACATATATCTAACCCAATGGCGCGCGAAGAGTTTCGTCATCAATCCATGATTACCGGTGTTTGTAAAGGTGTTATTGCAGGATTTGGACTTGAAAGTTATGTCTTAGCAATAGACAGTTTTCTTGATTAAAGCGATTTCACGATTTCGTTGATATCGCTCATGATTTGTCGAGCGATTCCCTCTGCTGTAGTCTGATGGCTACTTTCAGCATAAATCCTCACAATGGGTTCTGTATTCGATTTACGTAATTGAACCCATTCTTTATCAAATTCAATCCTAAGTCCATCGATGTCATTAATCGGCTGATTGCTATATTTCTGTTTGATTTTTTTGAATACTTTGTCTAAATCAACAGTAGGATCCAATTCAATTTTATTTTTTGAAATATAATAATCAGGATAGGTTCTGCGAAGAATAGAAGCAGTCATTTTGCTATGTGCAAGATGCGTCAAAAATAGCGCAATACCCACCAAGGCATCTCTTCCATAATGCAATGCTGGATAGATGATACCACCATTTCCTTCCCCACCAATAATGGCCTGTATCTCTTTCATTTTTTCTACCACATTCACTTCACCAACCGCCGAAGCTTCATACTTCATACCATGAAGTTCTGTAACATCTTGCAATGCTCTAGTGCTGGATAAATTAGAAACAGTATTGCCTTTATCATGTTTGAAAATGTAATCTGCCACTGCAACGAGTGTATATTCTTCACCAAACATAGAACCATCTTCACAAACTAAAGCCAGTCTATCCACATCAGGATCCACCACAATACCTAAGTCAGCTTTGTGGAAGGTGACTTCTCCGGAAATTTGTCCCAAATTTTCTGGTAGTGGCTCCGGATTGTGTGGGAAATTGCCGTCTGGTGTGCAATACAGTTCATGAATGGTTTCTACCCCCAATCTTTTTAAGAGCATAGGCACTGCAATACCGCCAGTAGAATTGACGGCATCAATAACGATTTTGAAATTTGCTGATTTGATGGCTTCTATATCAATCAGAGGAAGCTTACAAATCATTTCAATATGTTGTTCGATATAGGTGTCGTTTGTAGTATACTTACCTAATGCTGTGACTTCTGCAAAATGAATTTGATTCGAGTCTGCGAGTTTTAATATCTCTTCTCCGTCTTTAGCGGATAAGAATTCTCCTTTTTGATTGAGCAATTTAAGCGCATTCCATTGCTTCGGATTGTGGCTCGCGGTAAGGATAATACCTCCACCGGCCTTTTCGATGGGTACCGCAATTTCTACGGTAGGTGTGGTGCTTAGTCCTATGTCTACCACATCGATGCCCATGCCTAATAAAGTGCCGACCACCAAATGATTGACCATTTCGCCAGAAATTCTAGCGTCGCGTCCGATGACAATTTTTTTGACACCTGTACTTTGAATAATGAAAAAAGCATAGGCTGCTGTATACTTTACAATGTCATGCGGGGTAAGCCCTTCGCCCATGCTGCCACCAATGGTGCCGCGAATACCTGAAATAGATTTGATTAAACTCAACTTGATACTAATTTTGTAACACAAATTTATTTCATAATTACAGTTTTGGAATATAAATTATTAACAAACATAGAATCCCAATCAATAGATGAGTGCAGAAAATGAAGAAAAATGGTTTGAGACATGGTTTGATTCGCCGTATTATCATATTCTGTATCAGCATAGAAATGAAGATGAGGCCAAGTTATTTATAGACCATCTGATGTCAGCTTTGGGTCCTTTGGATGGACAAACATTTCTTGATCTAGCTTGCGGAAAAGGCCGACATGCCCACTATATTTCTCAAAAGGGATTTGAAACCATGGGTGTTGATCTGTCGAAAAATAGCATAGAATTTGCAAAACAATTTGAATCAAATCAACTTCAGTTTGCCGTGCATGATATGCGAGAGGTGATCGCCAACAAGCAATTTGATTTTATATTAAATCTGTTTACTAGCTTTGGCTATTTCGATGACATTGCAGATAATCTGAAGATGCTTTCTTCGATACATGAAATGTTAACAGATAAAGGCATTTTTGTTTTAGATTTTTTTAATTCCTATAAGGTGGTCAGTAACATGGTAGAATCCGAAACCAAAGCGCTATCTGATATTGTTTTTCATCTAAGCAAAAATTTAGTACATAAGAAAATAGTGAAGTCCATCAACTTTGCCGACAAAGGAAAGCAATATCATTTTGAGGAACAGGTGAATGTTTTTTCAGACAAAGAAATCCTACAGATGCTTGATGATAAAGGTTTTGAGGTGAAGCATATTTTCGGGGACTATCATCTTATGCCATTTGATAAATACACTTCAGACCGATTTATTGTGATTGCGTCAAAAAAGTAACCTACGCTTTTGTACTGATATAACCCTATGCCGAGCACCAGCGTGAATGATTGGCAGCAGTACCGTGTACTGCAGAAAGCATGCTCATGGCAAGCCCAATAGTCTGATGGCGTGTACACACGCTGAGGTTAGTTTTGCTGCCATGACACGCCCAAAAAAAGTTTTTAGCGCTCTTTTTTTTTGAATAATCTTTCTATTTTTATCGTCTTATTTGCTTACCACCTTTAACGAAAATTGAAATGAAATTCAAAGAAGAACTACTCCAGTTTATCTGGCAGTATAAATTATTTGTGAATAGAGCATTGCGTTCTGTTCGCGGCGAAACACTCGAAATTATTGACACAGGAAAATTGAATCTGAATGCAGGGGCAGATTTTATTCATGCGAAAGTAAAGATTGGCGATACATTACTGGCAGGAAATGTAGAAATACATGTGCGAGAGCGTGATTGGATAGCTCACAAACATAATGAGGACAAGGCATACGATAATATTATCTTGCATGTTGTGTATATTGCAGACAATAGTGTAAAGCGAAATTTTGAGACTTTGGAGTTAAAACCATTGATAGATCAGAAGTTGCTGCACACCTATCAAATGCTGTTTGATAATAGAGTAAAAATTCCATGTTTTTATATTTTTCGAAAACCTGATCCAATGGAATTGTCCATGTGGTTGCATACCTTGGCCATCGGGCGATTGGAGAATAAAATCTATGCCATCAATGAATTGTTTTTGCAGCAAAATAGTGATTGGAATAGAACAACAGCCATCCTTGTAGCTGGATTTCTAGGCGGGCAATTAAACAAGGAACCCTTGATGCAGTTGATGCAGAGTTTTGATTATAGAATCTTAGCGAAGTATTGTAAAAATATTTTTAAGATGGAGGCTCTTTTATTTGGTCAAGCCGGGATGCTAGAAGAAACAGCTGTGTTAGATGAATATCATGGCCGTTTGGCAGCCGAATATCGACACATAAAGTCATTGTATCAATTGACTCCACTGCAATTGACCGCTTGGAAATTCTCGCGATTGAGGCCTGCAGCTTTTCCTACGATTCGTATCGCCCAATTAGCGCAACTTTTGTTTGTTCATCAACATTTATTCGATGATTTGGTTAAAAATTTCGATTTAGAAACAGTCTATCATATTCTATCGAATGAGACGTCAGATTATTGGAAGACACATTATCATTTTGGGAGCAAAAAACTGATCGAAAAGAAAAAAAGTATTGGACGAAATAGCATGGATATCGTTATTATCAATGCCATTGTGCCATTGCTTTTTTACTATGGAAAAGAAATCGATAATCAGGATTATTGCGACAGATCGCTTCAGATATTAGAGATGATTGAAGCGGAAGAGAATTCCATTACTCGCTTATGGGCATCTTTGGATTTGCAAAGCAGCACTGCTTTTGAGTCGCAGGCGCTGATTCAATTGAAAACCAATTATTGTGATCGCTTTCATTGCTTGAAATGTAGGATAGGCTTATGTTTGATGAAACAATCGACGTCCTAAAACCTATGAAGGGTCAATTTATATAGCCTTTAATCTACCAAAATAATGGAGCAATTTTTGGGGATTTATTGAATTATAATTGTCCGAAATTATTTATTAAGAACATTTCCACACATACACGAAGAATCGGAAATTTCATTAACTTTGCATTCCATAATCACACAATATTATGGTCAAGTATATATTCGTCACCGGTGGCGTTTCTTCTTCATTAGGCAAAGGAATCTTCGGTGCCTCTCTGGCAAAACTTCTACAAGGCAGAGGATATTCAGTAACCATTCAAAAATTTGATCCATACATTAATGTTGATCCAGGAACGCTTAATCCATACGAGCATGGTGAATGCTATGTTACAGAGGATGGAGCAGAGACTGATCTTGACTTAGGACACTACGAACGTTTTCTGAATGTTCCCACCTCTCAAATGAATAATGTCACGACAGGTCGTATCTACCAAACCGTTATCAATCAAGAAAGAGAAGGCAAATACCTTGGCAAGACTGTACAGGTTATACCTCACATAACAGATGAGATAAAGCGCAGAATGCAGCTGGTTGCTCAGACAGGTAAATTTCATATTGTGATTACTGAAATTGGAGGAACGGTAGGGGACATTGAATCGTTGCCATTTGTTGAGGCGGTGCGTCAATTGGTACGAGAACTTGGACCCTATAACTCATTGGTTTGTCACTTGACTCTTATACCTTTTTTGGCCTCTGCAAAAGAGCTAAAAACAAAGCCAACACAGCATAGTGTGAATCAGATGATGGGTTATGGTTTGAAACCAGATTTAATTATTTGTAGAACAGAGCATGAATTGGGCGAAGATATTCGAAATAAATTATCCCTTTTCTGTAATGTGGATCGCGATTGTGTGATTCAAGCGATTGATAAGTCTTCGATTTATGCGGTTCCTTTGGAATTACAAAATGAAAATTTAGATAGGACGGTGCTGCATAAGCTTTCACTTCCGAATATGGGTACTTCAGACATGACCGCTTGGACAGAATTTCTTGACAAGCTCGCTGCGCCCAAATACACAGTGAATATTGGTTTGGTCGGGAAATATGTCGAGCTTCAAGATGCCTATAAGTCAATACATGAATCCTTTATTCACGCAGGTGTATCCAATCTGTGTAAGGTAAATTTAATCAGTATTCATTCTGCTGATTTAACAGAAGGCAATGTAGCTGAGACATTGGGTCAGTTAGATGGTGTATTGGTTGCCCCAGGATTTGGCGATAGAGGTATCGAGGGCAAGATAACGGCCATTAAATATATTCGTGAAAATAATATTCCTTTCTTTGGAATTTGTTTAGGCATGCAGATGGCAGTGATTGAATATGCAAGAAATGTGTTGGGTTTAAAAGATGCACATAGCACTGAGATGAACAAAAAAACGGCCCATCCTGTTATTGATATGATGGAGGAGCAGAAGAAGATTAAAAAGATGGGTGGCACCATGCGCTTAGGCTCATACGCTTGTCTTTTAAATAAACCTTCCAAAGCCTATACTGCCTATGGAACGGTTGATATTACGGAAAGACACCGACATAGATTTGAATATAATAACAAATTCCAAGAACAGTTTGAAGCAGCAGGTTTGGTTTCAACAGGTATTAATCCAGAAAATGGATTGGTTGAAATTGTTGAAATACCAACACATAAATGGTTTGTGGGCGTACAGTTTCACCCTGAATTAAAGAGTACCGTATTAAATCCGCATCCACTGTTTGTAGCTTTTATTAAGGCATGCTTGGAAAAAGAGTCAAAGTAATTTTCTTTGAACAAAGGCATGAAGATTGATTGAATCAAATATTAGGATGTACGCTAGTGAATCGAATAGGTCGTATTTTTAACTTAAATAAGTTATCTCTTGTCAAACTTTCATAGAACATCTCGACCATTATTATTTCTTTATATCATTTTCACTTATGTGATTGCTTTCTCCTTGTGGTGGGCCTATCTATTGCATTCAAAGAATAAGCTCAGTTTCGATGAAATGGTGGATATCAAAAAATCTAGCTTTGTTACAAGTCATCAAGGCACAGATCAGGACTTTTATCGGACTGCAGAATTTTTAAAGATTGAAGATAAGTTTAAGCGGCAGAAAAAGATGGTTTTTTCTGAAGGCACTTTTTTTATTGGCATCTTAGTGATTGGTTTTCTTTTTGTGAGACGAAGTTTGGTGAAAGAGCTACAATTGGCCAATCGCCAAAAGAACTTCTTGTTATCCATCACACATGAGTTAAAATCACCCTTAGCGTCTATAAAGTTGGTGTTGCAAACCTTATTGAAACGAGATTTAGAAGAAGATGTTAAGGTAAAATTCTTGCACAATTCGCTGTATGATGCCGAAAGATTAGAAGGCTTGGTAGAAAATATTTTACTGGCAACCAAGTTTGATAATGATTCCTATGGCTTTGTGAAAGAAGAAATTGAACTTTCTTATTTAATGCAAAAATTGAAAGAGAAGTTTGATGTCAATCAAAAAGCCAAACTTCGAATTCAATATCACATTGAAGAAGGTATTTTTATGATGGGGGATAAGACAGGGTTGACGTCTCTGATTGTTAATTTGATTGAAAATGCCATTAAATATTCTGCTGAGGAAACGCCGATTTTTGTTGCCTTATCTAAAGAAGGAGACGAAGCGATTCTAGAAGTAAAAGACCAAGGTTTTGGTATTTCTGAAGAGGAAAAGGAGAAAATATTTGATAAGTTTTATCGTGTGGGGAATGAAGAAACCCGTCAAGCAAAAGGTACAGGCTTGGGATTGTATATTGTCAAAAACATTGTGAATTATCATCAAGGGTCGATAAAAATGATGAATAACACACCTGTTGGAATGATTTTCCGAATTAGAATGCCTTTAATGATTCATGATTTGAAATAGCAAGATAGTAAGTTTAATTTCTATCTTTAGGACTGTTCGTTTCTTGGCAGAAAAGCTGTAACTTTTTTAAATACTCAGAAGTCAGTAATAGTCGACTTCCATACCAACTAAACATTTCACCATCTACCAAAATGATGCTTGCATCAGGACAAAGTCTTTGTAATTCATTGATGTGGCGTTCTTTGAAGGGGTAGGGTTCTGATGATAAAAGGATGTTAGTGGGCTTTGCAGCTATCAATTCATTGTCAGATAAAACAGGATATCTTTTTTGGGTATTAAAACAATTTTCAAAGCCAGCTCGTGACATGATGTGATGAATAAAGGTATCATTACCTACAGTCATCCAAGGTTTTCGCCAAATCAAATAAACACTTTTATACATCCTTTTTGATGCACCTAAAGAAGCAAAATGTTGAGATATGTTTTGAGTGAGGAGAGAAGCTTGTTCTTCTCTTTGGCAGATTTTTCCGATATCTAGCATCATTGCTATAGCGCTATCAATGTCATGTATATCGCTTGTGTACACAGGATATAATGCTTGAAGTGCAAGAATCGTTTCCTTTGTATTTTCCTCTTTATTAGCGATGATGAGATCTGGTTTTAAGTTTTTAATCTTAGCTAAAGAGACGTTTTTGGTGCCGCCTATGTTGGAGTAATTTGCTACTTTGTCGGAAGGATGTATACAAAATTTTGTGATGCCTACTATTTCATTTTCCAATCCAATGTCGAATAGAAATTCGGTTTGAGAAGGCACCAAAGAAATAATTCTTCTAGGTGCATGAGGTAGATAAAAAGTGTGCCCAATCTGATCTTGGTAGTTCATTTGTCTTAGCCAGCCATGCTTTCAATCAAATCAAATTTGGTGATAATGCTTGTTTGTCCGGAGTTTTCTTTCACTAGAACAGCAGCATTTTCTTTTGAGATGAGTTTAGAAATATCATTGGCTGTGGCATTCAATTCAACGAAAGGAAATGCGGGACTCATGACTGCTTGTACCTTATTGTCTTTATTGAATGGGTTGTCCATCAGTTTTTCTAGAATGATTTTTTCGCTGATACTTCCAACCATTTCTCCATTATTTTCGACAGGAAGTTGCGATAATCCATGTTCTTTCATCGTGTGAAATACTGCGGCTAGATTATCGTCAGGAGAGGCTACAATCATTTGTCTGATTTGTTTTCGCTCAACGATACTTTTTGCAGTAATCACTTCTTCTGTTAGAAATCCTCTTTCACGCATCCATTCATCATTATAGACTTTACCCATGTATCTACTTCCATGATCGTGCAAAATAACTACCACTACATCACCTTCTTTGAATTTGTTTTTAAGTTGCATAATACCTTGCATCACTGTTCCAGCAGAATAGCCACAGAAAAGTCCTTCTTCCTTTGCTAATTTTCTTGCCATTACAGCGCCATCTTTATCAGTCACTTGTTCAATGTGATCAATCAGATTCATGTCGTAATTTTGTGGCACAAAGTCTTCGCCAATGCCTTCTGTTAAATAAGGATAGACCTCATCATTGTCCAATTCACCTGTTTCTTTAAATTTCTTTAGTAGTGAACCATAGACATCTATACCATACACTTGAATATTTGGATTTTTTTCTTTAAGAAACATAGCTGTACCACAAGCGGTACCTCCAGTACCAATGGTTGTAATATAGTGTGTGATTTTACCATCTGTTTGGTCCCAAATTTCTGGTCCAGTTGATTCGTAATGCGCCATTCGATTCGATAAATTATCGTATTGATTCATGTGGATGCTATTCGGAATCTCTTTCGCTAATCGTTTCGCCACAGAATAGTAGGAGCGAGGGTCAGCTGGTTCCACATTGGTGGGGCATACGATGACTTCAGCACCTACAGCCCTTAAGATATCAATCTTGGCTTTAGATTGCTTTTCAGTAGTCGTAAATATGCATTTATATCCTTTTACAACGGCAGCCAAAGCCAAGCCCATCCCAGTGTTTCCACTGGTACATTCTATAATAGTACCACCTGGTTTTAGTAATCCATTTTTTTCAGCATCTTCAACCAATTTGGCGCCAATTCTGTCTTTGATAGAATTACCTGGATTGAAATACTCCACCTTTGCGAAAAATGCTCCTGGGATATCTTTTGTAATCTTATTGATTTTTACAAGGGGAGTATTGCCGATGGTTTCTAAAATGTTGTTGTAATATTTCATTCGAATATTATTTTTTTATTGATTTAATTGCGATACAAAGATAAGAAAAAGCAGAAGAAAGCTCATCAATAATGCTTGACTATGCGATAAGCGAAGCCTTCTACTGCAGCTTTCAATGATCGAATTTCAAAGGATAATATTTAGTCGTTCAGCATTTGAATGATAGTCTCCTCAATCATTTGAGCATTGGGAAGCATAGCGGCCTCTAATATAGAATTAAGGGGAATGGCCGGTGTATTCTGCGAACCAATAATTTTGATGGGTGCATCTAAAAACCTAAAACACTCAAAGGAAATTCGACCAGCTAAAGATTCCGCAAATGAATGATGGATGGTCTCTTCGGTCAGCACCAAACATTTGCCATGTCTTTTCACCACTTCAAAAACCGTTTCTGTATCTAGAGGATTTAATGTTCTAAGGTCAACAATTTCTACGGAATGCTTCATGTTTCTACTAGCGTTAAGTGCCCAATGAACCCCCATTCCATAGGTGATGATACACATCGTATTCCCATTGTTTAGTTCGGTTTGGCTTGCTTCCTGAACAATAGAAGCCTTTCCTAAGGGAAGGATATAATCTTCATCTGGTTCGATGGTTTTAGCGGCTTCTGTTCCTTTTACTTTACTCCAATATAAACCCTTATGCTCTAGCATGATTACTGGATTAGGATCGTAGAAAGCAGCTTTCATCAAACCTTTCATATCTGCAGCATTAGAAGGATACACGACTTTGATGCCTTTTATTTGTAGCAAAACAGATTCTACACTTGAGCTATGATATGGTCCACCAGAACCATAAGCACCGATAGGAATACGTACCAATGCTTGCACGGGATATTTTCCATTCGTTAGATAACAGGATCGACTCATTTCGGTAAACATCTGGTTAAGACCTGGCCAGACATAATCTGCGAACTGCACTTCTACAATTGGTTTACAGCCAGCTGCACTCATTCCAACAGTACTTCCAATGATATAAGCTTCCATGATTGGTGTATTAAAAACGCGTTTATCACCATATTTTTTAGCAAGCAAAGCGGCCTCTCTAAAAACGCCACCCAATTCACCACCAACATCTTGACCATAAAGCAAACTTTCTTCGTGTTTTTTTAGGATCTCATCCACGGCATGAAGTGCTGCATCTACCATCATTACTTTTTCTCCATTTGCTGGACAGCGTTCGCCTGTTTCTTCAGTAATGAGTGTGGGGGCAAAAATATTTGTATGTAAATCATCAGGCGTTGGATCTGCTTCTAACAAAGCTCTTTCGTAATCTGCCAATACCTTTGATTTTACAGATGCTTCAATCTTTTCAATGTCCGCTTCTTCTAAATACTCCGATACGGATTTACGTAACTTTGGATATGGATCTCTTTTGGCCTGTTGTTCAAGATCATTGCGATACCATTCCATTCTAACACCAGAAGTGTGATGATTTAACAGCGGTACCTTTGCATGTACTAGCCAAGGTTTTCTAAAAAAACGAACTTTTTGGATGATTGTTTTAAAGGTATCATAGCAGGTGTCAAAGTCTGTTCCATCAATACTTACAACATTCAGTCCCTTGAATCCCTTGGCGTATTCTGGTGCATCCATGGCACGGATTTCTGCAGAGCTAGCACTGATATCCCACTCGTTATCCTGTACCAAATAGATGATTGGATATTGATGTAAAACGGCCATTTGTAAGGCTTCAGCAATTTCACCTTCGGTCATGCTTCCATCCCCTAAAGAGCAAATGACAATGGGCTCTTCGCCTCCTTTATATTTTTTGATTCCTTGCTCCTCTAAATATTTTATACCTTGTGCTACACCTGTCGCTGGTATCGTTTGCATACCCGTCGCAGAACTTTGATGCGGTATCTTAGGCATGTCATTTCTTTTGCTACTTGGATGACAATAGTAAGTTCTGCCACCCGAAAAGGGATCTGTTCGCTTTGCCATCAATTGCAACATTAGGTCAAAAGGCGTATAGCCTATACCCAACAAGATGGAATCATCTCTATAGTAGGGGAATACAAAATCTGTAGGCTTCAATTGTAATGCACATGCTAGTTGGACGGCTTCGTGACCTCTGCTAGTCGCATGTACATATTTACTAGTGATTTCTCTTTTTTCTTCGTAGAGCGTCGTCATTGCTTTGGCAGTAGCCATCAATTCAAAAGCTTTTATCGTAACCTCTTTATCGGCTTTGTTTTTAGTCAATGTTGTTGCCATTATAAAATCAAAATTATATATTTTATAATAGAATAGTCATATAAATTTAGAATAGAGGTAGTAATGACTTATTCCATCTTTAATATTTCCTATTTTTACAAGTAGTTCAAGGACTGTCTAGAATACGTAATCTATAAAAACTTTGATTCAATAATGATGTTACAAAATACGATGCGCTCTGTTTGTTTTTTGCTCTTGATGTGCTCTTGGTATTGCTTTGCATTATCTGCTTGTCAACAAAACAGTGCTATAAAATCGACCGCGAAAAAAACACCTAACTTGAGTTTGGCCACAGCAAAGGTTCATGCAGCTATTGGTATAGAAAATTATCCAAATGAAAGCTATGCACTCTACATTCCCAAGAATTATAGTATTGAACATAACTATCCACTCTACCTATTTTGCGATCCTCAGGGCAGCGGTGCTTATCCGGTTAGCAAATATCAATCCTTGGCTGAAAGGTATCATGCCATTATTGTTGGATCGAACAATAGCAAAAACGGCATTGATGTAAATATTTGCATGGCTTATCTTGAACATATACTCACAGATTGCAAATCGAAATATGCTGTTAATGATTCATCCATCAATATCTGCGGATTTTCTGGTGGAGCCAAAGTGGCAGGATTCTATGCGTTTCAACATCCTGAGGTGCATTCTTTGATTTGCGGTGGAGCCGTTCCGTCCTTCGAACAAACTCCTATGCATCTACCTATCTTAATTTTTGCAGGCAAAGAGGATATGAATTTTACCGATCTGCTACAGTTCAAATCAGCAGCAGATGCTCAAGCATCCTTGTATCATGTGGCATTGTTAGAGTTTGATGGGAAGCATGAATGGCCAGATAGTAGCACCTATGAATATGCTTTTTTAATGAATGATGAAGGAGACGAAAGTAGGGCAAATGCTTTGCGATTTGTGCAAGAAGTGGAAAGAAAAAAGTATGCCACCGTACTTGATCAATTAAATGCCTACGAAGTGAGCGTTCAACTGCTGGCTAACAAAACCTCTACTCAATCATTGCAGAAGTTTATCAATGAGCTTTCAAACAATAGCAATACCACAAAACTACGATCTCAAAAAGCTGCGCAGATTAATATTGAGCAAGGGATGAAAGAGTATTATAATGCTGTCATCGGTACCAAAGATGTCAATTGGTGGAAAATGGAAAGAGAAAAACTGAATCATCCACAAAGCGCGACTGATCTTTCGATGTGTAAACGTGTCTTAGGTTTTCTGAGCCTTGCTGGCTATTCATACTCCAATCGATACATCAATCAAAATGACTTTATCAATGCTCAAAAAATGTTGGATTTTTACAAAGCAGTTGATCCTCAAAATAGTGATCAACCATATCTTTCAGCATTGATGTATGCAAAAATGGGCGATCATAAAAAAGCAATTATTGAACTCAATGATGCTATAGACTTGGGTTTTACGAATAAGTCGAAAATTGTCAATGAAGTTTCGTTCCAGTCCTTTACCAATGAAACCGAGTTTAAGAAAATGATGCAACGAATACCATAAAAAAACGCGTTCAGACAATTCTAAACGCGCTTTTGATTCATCCTTAAACTAGTATTTTACCTTCCCATCGATATTAACACCTTTTGTCTTTGCCTGCTCTTGTATACTCTCAAATACCCGATTATTAAAGGTTTTCTTCAATTCACCACTATCTCTCTTGGCTAATTCACTGGCTATATAAACCTGTCTATTTTTAGAAGCTACACTCAATGCTTTCTCTAATGAATCACGATAAGTAATTTGCTGTTTCACGTAAGCGCTGCGCTCCGCTGCTGTTTTGTTTTGTAATATCTTTGGAAGAAATACAGTTTTTATAGTATCCAAAGAAACTCTACCCTTTACCACATCATTATATAATTCCTTCTCTCCATAATATTCTTCTTTACTTTCTTTGGTACTCATGTTATAATCAGCTCTTGTGGCACTAGAAGACACAGAACTACCTGCATTGATTGTTTTTGACTGAAGGGATTTGGATTCATTCTTATACAATTCTTTTTCTCCTCCATAGTAAAGTCGAGAGGCATCTATAGCTTCTTGTACCTTTTTTAAATCTGCATCGTAAGGTGTTACAATATTGATATTATTGGCATTCATATTTAACTCGATATATTCGCCTTTCCCGCAATGAGCAATTTCCTTCCAAACCCTTGCTGTTTCGCTGTTATTGCCCATCAATATGGTGTTTACAATGATACCTTTTTCCTGCGCCTTAGCACAAGTGATTGGGTATTTTACATCATCTGTATAGTCCATGTGCGGAAACAAATCTCCTACAATAAATAAGTTTTTGATGGTTCTATCATCGCTTGCCCAAGTTATTTTATTTACTGCATCATCAAATCCTTGATTCACACTTTCAGGGCTATCTCCACCGCCTTGTGCTTCTATCTCCATCAACTTTTCGTACACATCATCCAGTTGTGATGACATAGGAATTATTTTGGTTACAAATGCATCTCCTTTGTCTCGATAGAATACGAGTCCTATCTCTATCTTTGGTGCTGGTTGGGCCTGTGAAAGGCTAGAGGCTATGCTCCATATCTTTTCTTTGGCTGTCGAAATGAGTCCACCCATACTACCAGTAGCATCTAAAGCAAAAACAAGTTGAATATGTGGTGCAATGGCGGTATCTGGCAAGAATGCCATAGGAACCGCTTTTGGATCTCTTAGAACTTTCTCAGAAACAGTGGCTTTGCCAATTGCTTTGGCACTATACCCATACAAAAAAACGGTGGATGAAATAATCATCATTACAATAACTACATTTTTGAAGACATTCATTGGTTGATAAATTAAGGTTTCAAAATAAATACTTGTCTATGATTCATATTTATTGTTTTTCCATAAATTGTTCTACAGAAAATCTGAATGAACTTATGCCATAATGAATCATATTTAAAAAGAAACGAAAATATTTTTAATTTATTAGTGTCTTCTTATAGATATTTGTGGTATGAAAAAACCTAAAATTGTCGTCCTCACTGGAGCAGGCATGAGTGCCGAAAGTGGACTAAAAACTTTTAGAGATAGCGGTGGTCTTTGGGAAGGAATGGATGTGATGGAAGTAGCATCTATCGATGGTTGGAGAAATAATCCAGCTCTTGTTTTGCAATTTTATAATGAAAGAAGAAGACAACTTTTACAAGTCCAACCAAACGAAGCGCACCATGCTTTGGCGCGTATGGAAACATCTTATGATATAAGCATCGTTACTCAAAACGTGGATGATTTGCACGAAAGAGCTGGCTCTAATAATATCATTCATCTACATGGTGAGTTATTGAAGATGTGTGATGCATCTGATAAATCATTGGTATATCCTATTGAAGGTGATATTGAGTTAGGAGACAAGAAGGAGGGTGGCCAGCAATTACGTCCTTTTATTGTTTGGTTTGGAGAAGATGTCCCCTTGATTGAACGTGCTATCGAGATCGTTCAAGAGGCAGACATACTAATTATTATCGGCACATCAATGGTGGTGTATCCTGCCGCTGGATTGATTCAGATGGTCTCACATAATGTACCCATTATTATTCTTGATCCTGTCAAACCGGACATTGTCTATGCTCCTAAAAATATACACTTCATTGAAAAAAATGCTGTGGATGGAATATCAGAAGTAGTAGAATTGATACAAAAATTGAGTCTATCATTTTAATGTGCTTTTTTACAAAACCATGACAAATAGATTTATGGAAAAATAGTATTTATTCGTTCTAGTTTATAACGAATCAATTATTGTTCACCTTTAAATTTTTAGTCATGTTTAATAGATTATTATCAGATTGGTCCAGTCCACTCGATCATCAAAGAAATGATTTGATTTTCGAAAACAGAAACAAGGAGTACGGTGCATACATCATCCGAAGAGATTATGACAAATCCTTAATGGTAGCCTTTTTGGGTGCCACATTTTTATTAGTTGGTTTTATTTATGCCAACACTTTTATCAGTAAATCTCCCATTGTAAAACAATTAACGGATGATGGTGGTATCATTGTTAACGTTCCGATGGATGTTACTCCAGAGCCGAAGCCTATCAAGCCAATAGAACCTTTGCTGAAATCTCCTGCCATGGCTCCTGCCAAAAGTACCAGCCCTCCTGAAACCAATAGAGGTGTTAGCATTAATAATCTGGTATTGACCAATGTGCCAGTAAATAACAATACCAATGTGGTGGTTGAAGGACATGCTGATCCATTGGCGCCAATCACTCCTACATTGCCTAATATTAACATACCAACTGATGGAGCACCCAATGGTGGTGGTGGTCCGCTCCACTATGAAAGTTCCATACATGAAGTGGGTGACTTAGAACGAATGCCAACGCCAGTGGGAGGTCCAGATGCGATGGATATCTTTATTAGGAACCATGTCAACTATCCTCAAGATGCCATAGATAGGGAAAAAACAGGTAGAGTGTTGGTGCAGTTTGTAATTGAGACTGACGGTAGTGTAAGCAATGTAACTGTGCTCAAAGGAATTTTCCCTTCTTTAGATAAGGAAGCCTTGCGTGTGGTAGCTATGCTTCCGAAGTGGAATCCAGGTATGAGTGGTGGTAAACCGGTAAGGGTGTATTTCAGAAAACCTATCAGTTTTCAATTAAGCAATTAATGTGGACACTTTATGACAAAGGAAGTTTGCTGAACGGCAACGTTTAGCAACTTTCTTTGTCTTCATGAGTGCTGAACCTTAACATTTCTTATATGAAAATGTTGAATTTTAATGGTAATATTGCAACACTCTTAATATAGATAATAATATGAAATTCTTACTCAAACCGACCATTATTCTTAGTCTTTTTATGGGCATGTGCACCATGATTTTTGGACTCTTATTTGGATTCACTAATTATCTGCGAGATTCTTTAGATGGAAATAGCCGAATCATCATGTCGATGATGTTTGTTGCCTATTCCATTTTTCGTTTTGTACGTGTTTATCAAATGATTAAAGCTGATGATCAGAGTGAATAAGAGCTTGATATATGTTTACTTTTTTTGCCTTCTCCTCATAGTATCATGTAACTATGGTAATCCAAGAAATTTTGACACTCCAACCCAAGGCACGGAAAAAATAGGCATTGATGAAAATTATTTTCTAATTTTCGAGTCTCAGATCTACACTTTCATGGCTCAATATCAGGATGCCGTTTTATATCCTTCCTATCAAACAGAAAATGATCTTTTCAAAAATTTATTGGACGATAGCTGTGATTTGATTGTGGCTTCAAGAGATCTTAGTGCCGAGGAAAAGCACTTTTTTAGCCTCCAAAATAGATTTCCCAAAACTGTGCAAATAGGTGAGGAGGCCATCGCTTTAGTGGTGAACAGACAAAATGCAGATTCGGTTTTTACCATGTCAGAACTGGAGCAAATATTTAGTGGCCGCATATCGAATTGGAAATCCATCAAACCCCAATCTAACTTGAATAGTTTGGCCTTGGTTATCGACAATAAAGACGGTTCTAATGCTCGATTTTTAAGAGATAATTATATCAAGTCAGCCAATTTTCCAAATACCATCACCAGCGCTACTTCGAATACTGAGGTGATTGACTACGTTGAGAAAAATCCAGGCGCTATAGGCATCATGAGCGGCACTTGGTTTGCAGACGAGCAGGATTCGGTCTGCCAAAACTATCTCAGTAGGGTGCAATTAGTGGCCATCAAGAAGGATGAAAGCAGCGAGGCATACAGACCATATCAAGGCTATATCTTTCCACATCCCACGGTACAAGTAATAAAGAGCGAAAATTTCTTATTGTCCCATTATCCTGGTGTTGGTGCAACACACGAGTATCCACTTACTAGAAAAATATATATGATCAATGCAGAAGGCAGTAATGGTCTTGTTACTGGATTTGTTGCTTTCGTGTCTGGAGAGAAAGGACAATTGATTATTTTAAAAAGTGGCATAGTTCCTGCTATAGTACCAACTAGGAGCGTAAAAATAGAATCTGAAAATAAATTATAATAACAAAAAAGATATGAAGAAGAACATCATTTTAAAAACGACTTGTCTGATAGCCCTTTTGTTTGCTGCGCAGTATTTATCTGCTCAAACATTAAGCGATGCCATTCGTTTATCTGAAAACGAAGCCTATGAAAAAGCTGAAAAGGCATTTAATACGGTAATTACTGCAGATGGAAGCAATGCGGACGCCTACTATTATCAAGGACAAAATTATTTGAGACTTGAAAAAAATGTGGAAGCCAAGGCTGCTTTTGACAAAGGAATTTCCTTAAATCCAAATTCAGCTTTAAACTATGTTGGCCTTGGTAGATTAGCATGGTTGAATAATGACACTGCTAAAGCCAGAGAAAATTTCACCAAAGCTAAAACAATCATTAGCGACAAAGCAGTAAAAAAATCTGACAAGACAAAAGTACTGTGCGAAATTGCAGAAACATATATTTATTCTCCGACTAAAGATTTAGTAGCGGCTGACGCAGTTTTGGTTGATGCTGAAAGATTAGATCCACTCAATACTGATGTGTATTTGTTAGAAGGAGATGTGCTCTTAGAAAAAGATCCAACCAATGGTTCAGGACCTATCGCTAAATATAATAAAGCATTAGAATTGAATCCTAGGCTTGCGAAAGCAATTATCAGAAAAGGTAAATTGTACAAGAGAGCAGGGAATCCTCAATTAGCGTTAGACAATTACAAAGCCGCAGAAGCCATCGATTCTTCTTTCGCTCCAGCTTACAGAGAAAAGGCTGAACTCTTTTTTCTTGCCGGTAAAAAAGCACTTGCGATCAGCAATTATGAAAAATATCTTGAGCTGAACAGCGATTGTAGCGCTCAAAGAAGATATGCATACTTCCTTTATGATAGTAAATTATTTACGGAAGCATTGGTACAATTAAACAAAGTTCAATCAACTTGTGGTGATTGGTCTTACACGAATCGTTTAACTGGCTATTGTCTGATCGAAACTGGTGATTATATCAAAGGTGTAGCCTCTTTGGAAAAGTCTCTTGCTAATAAAGATTTAAAATCTATTATGTTAGACTATAAATATATTGGTCAGGCCTATGCTAAAACTGGAAATGATAGCATGGGGGTTTACTACCTAGGCGAAGCTTTAAAAGTTGATGTTGGTAATACAGATATCTTGTCCGATATGGCCAGCGCTTACTACAAACAGAAAAAATATTCAGATGTAATCCTAGTATTGTCAAACAAAAAATCATTAGGCAAAGACCTTTCTTCCACAGAATACATGAACTTAGGAAATTCTTACAAAAATCTTAAAAGATATATGGATGCAGACTCGGCATATATGAAGGTAATCGAGAAGAGTCCAAGTTTTGCAAACGCATATTTAAACAGAGCAATCGTGAATTTGGCTATGGACACTATGGTTCCTTCTCAATATTTAGCGAAACCACATTTTGAAAATTATTTGACCAAAGTTGATATGGCAGATCCTAAAGCTAAAAATGGTCTGATGAATGCGCTAGAATACTTAGGAGGTGAGGCATGGAAGAATACCAAAGATTTTGTAAAAGCAAAAGAATATTATACTAAACTTCAAACATTAGATGCTGAAAACGCTGCTGCAAAAGCATTTTATTCAAGTGCCGCTGGAAAGTAACTAGTATAAAAAATGTAAAAAAAAGCGAATGAGCATCATTCGCTTTTTTTATATCCACTTCATAATGTATGCTAACAACAAGATGATTCGTCGCTTTCTTTGGGCGTGCCATTGGCTTTATAAATATTTCATCAAGCAGCCTAGGAATAGCCAATGTCGCTCTTTCTGTAGTACGCGGTACTACTGTCAATAGCTCACGCAAATGCTCTTTTGGATGATGTATTGAAGTCGAGGGCATAAAAAAAGGTGCAACATCATGTTTAGATCCTGCACCTCTTTTTTTATCTATTCGAGCATTTAAAGATTACCTCTCAACTCTTGTTCTCTTTCAATACTTTCAAACAAGGCTTTGAAATTTCCTTTCCCAAATGATTTAGCTCCTTTACGCTGTATGATTTCATAAAACAAGGTAGGTCTATCTTCCACTGGTTTCGTGAAAATTTGTAGCAAATAACCATCCTCATCTCTATCTACTAGGATGTTCATCTTTCTCAACTCTTCCAATGATTCATCAATTTCAGCAATTCTTTCCTTTACATCTTCATAATAGTTGTCTGGTACATACAAAAATTCAACACCTCTTCTTCTCAATTCACCCACCGTTTTAATGATATCATCCGTCTCAATGGCGATATGCTGTACGCCTGGTCCATGATAAAAATCTAAATATTCCTCAATTTGTGATTTCTTTTTGCCATCTGCTGGCTCATTGATAGGAAACTTTACATAACCATTACCATTGCTCACTACCTTGCTCATCAGAGCAGAATACTCTGTAGAAATATCTTTATCATCAAAGGTCAATAACAATTTAAAACCCATTACATCTTCATAAAATCTAACCCATTCATCCATCTTGCCTAGTTCCACATTTCCTACGCAATGGTCTATATACTTCAATCCTACTGGAGCACTTTTATAAGTAGTTTCCTTTTTAACATAGCCTGGCATAAAGATGCCTGTATAGTTTTTTCTCTCCACAAACTTATGAATCGTTTCTCCGTAGGTCTGTATGGATGAATAAACAATTTCGCCAAATGCATCTTTTAAAACCGTCGGTTTATCTACTCCGATGGCCCCTCTCTTTACCGTTTCTTCATAAGATTTTGTGGCATCATCTACCCATAGAGCCAATACTTTTACGCCATCACCATGTTTTTTAACATGCTGTGAAATTTCAGAATCTGGGTCTAAAGAAGTTGTTAAAATAAGCACCACCTTTTCTTGCTTTATCACATAAGACGCCCTGTCTCTAACGCCTGTTTCTGGACCAGCATAAGCAATGAGCTCATAGCCAAATGCATTAATGTAGTAATAAGCGCTTTGCTTGGCATTGCCACAATAGAACTCTACGTGGTCTGTTCCATTTAAAGGCAAAAAATCTTCAACATTGGTATTGCTGATTTTCGATTCTGTTGTGATAGTTTCCATATTTTTTTTAAATGATTTCAAGGCAAATTTAAGCATAAAGAATGGAAGAATTCAAAGTCAATTACTTTTCTTCCTTTACAGCCACTAATTCGAGACGATACATAAGATTGGTGCGTGGTGGAATCCTGTCCTTATAACCCGTTTCACCATAAGCCATAGGATAAGGTATAAAGATATAAGCCACACCTCCTTCACGCATTTCTTTAATACCCTGCTCTAGACCTCTGGTGAGCTTGCCTTCGCCAATGATAGTTGTCATGGGAATACCAGTGGTATCGGTTTGGTCAAAAATGCTACTGTCCTGTAAGAAGGCAAAGTAACGTATTTGCACTTTGCATTTGGCAGGTGGAAATTTACCAGTTCCTCTAACCTCATGATAGACACGAACTCCAGAAGAAAGTGAATCTGCTCCCTGGTAATATTTATTCACATAGGCATGCATTTTTGAAACCACATCCCTTTTTATCTGTTCTCCCTTTGCAAATGCTGCATATTGATACTGCTCAAAAGATTCTTTAGTGGCAACAAAGGCGTTTGCCTCTTTACCAATTCGAATGATTTCTACTTTTTTGATGGTGTCGTCTTGAGCAATATTATAAAGTACATCAAAACCTGCAGTCATCATCCCAAAGATGGTATACTTATAATCCAATACTGGCATCGGTTTTTTGGTGATATAAAACTCACTTGAATTGGTATTGGGTCCTTGATTTGAATAGCCAAGCATGCCTGCTCTATCATGCAAAATAGTACTATCGATCTCATCGTGAAAATAATAACCAGATCCATTACTACCATTGGTTTCGTTGTATGGATTGCCAGTTTGAATGAACTTATCTTTATTCACTCTATAGATGAGCAAATTGTCATAAAAATGTTTGCCCATAGGAAATGCCTTATTGGCAAGGCTGCCCTCTGCTAAGCCAACAAAGCTACAAACTGCTAATGGTCTTGTTTTATAAAACAATTCTCCTTCCATGATCCCTTTGTTGGTATAGATCTTAAAGTAGATGCCGTCCGCTTTTTGTTTGGCATATAGGCTACAACTTAGCAGTACGCAAAAAAATAAATAGATGCTTCGTTTCATGCTGTAAATTTAACTTAATTACAAGAAATCTTCAATAGTCGTGCCTATTTTATCAGACAATCAATAGATAGACTGCTCTGTGTTGTGCTAACTTACAATGGGGCTGCTGAATTGTTCAGTTTTACAGCTTTGTCCAAGTCTGATTGCTTAGGTCTTTCCCAGCTTTTCATTTTATTCAGAAGAGATTCAATATCATTGTCAACTACAAAATATTTTTTGACATCTGCGTCCATAAATCCTTGCTCAATCATCTTATCAAAATGTGCAAAAATGCTATCATAAAACTGCTGAAAATTCAGAATACCAATGGCCTTATCATGTATATGCAGTTTAGATAAACACAGTACTTCAAACAACTCATCGAGTGTGCCTAAGGAACCAGGCAATACAACAAAGGCATCAGATAGTTCATACATGCCGTTCTTACGCTCATACATTGTTTTTGTGATGGTCAATTGTTCAATACCTTCATGATGCAGTTCCTTGTCTAGTATGCCTTGTGGTATAATGCCAATAATGGGTACCCTTTCTTCAATACATTCATCTGCCAACAAGCCCATCAGACCTACTTTTGCTCCACCATATATAACTCCTATGTTTTCTTTTTTACAGTAGCGAACCAATTCCTTCACCAAATGACCGAATGGTTCTATATATTGTTTGCCTGAGGCACAAAAGACAGCGATGTTTTTCATTTTAGGAAATTATATGGTTGAAAGTAACTGAAAAAAAAAGAGTCAGTTTTCTGACTCTTTCTCAATAATAAATTGGGATCTGCTTTCTAGTCTTCAGCTAAAACAATAATATAATCCTCTTCGCTGAAGGTTATTGAATCAGATTTACTTGGATTAATCTTCACTCCAAAATGTTCATCTGAATTGCTGCTTTCTGAAGAAATTCTATATCCAATCGCTGATTCATTCAATTGTGCTGCGCTTTCTAACACTGTATAGAAATTCATCGCTTCACCTGTTTTTACATAACGACTTACTGGCTTTAAGTAAATTTCAGAACCATCTGCTTCAAATAAAACGTCATATACTTTTTTCAAATCTTTGTTTTCGCTCAGTTGACTGATCATCAAACTAATCAAATTGTCGCTCACAATAAAGTCATCTGCTTTAGCCACAACACCCAAATCTCTGTTTCTAATGTCCAACATTTCTGAAACAATACTGAAATCTTTACCAGATTTTTCACTTAAGTTGCGTAAATGTAACAAGCAAATCAATGTTTTAGCATCCGATTCTTGCATGTCGATATCTGTATAACTCAATAAAATAATATGGTCGTATTTTTCTGGAGATAATCCTACCAATACTGCCTTTTCATTGATGTCGCCTCTTTGGAAGGTCAATCGCTGTTTTTCTAGGCCTTTTTGTAAGTCTTTGACTTCTTCTTCTACTTCACTACCATCCGCCAAAATCATCACTTCTGAACCAGCTGCCACATAATTATCGAGTTCCTCAATAATTCTAGCACCACGGTTGTTCCAGCCTAATATCAATGTTTTTTCAACCCCAGCTTCCGCTCCTTCATGTCGTTTAAACAAATCGGTCTGTATGTTAAAATTTGACTTACCACTTACCTTTACCGTATCATCATCTTCAGAGATGGCGATTACACTATCTCCAGCATTAAACATCGTATCCATAGGGGGATTGATCAATACTTCTTCATCTTTAGTGAAAATTCCAATGATGGAAGAATGCTCATAAGCAAACATAGAATCCTTATATGTTTTACCAACCAAGGAAGCTTCCTCCTGGAAATAGATTTCATCACCTTCAAATTGTAGTAACTCACTATATACAACGCTTAAGCCCGACTGACGACAAGTCTGTGCAGTGATTCTCGAGATTAAATCCGAGGATAAAACAAAAACAGTTTCATCGTTACCTACCAAATCAGCCGCTTCCATATTTTTTGGATCCTTGATTTCTGCAACGATATGATATGGACCAGTTTTTCTGTGTTTCCCATTGGTTAATGCTAATACGGATTTAATGACATAAGTATCTGCATTGGCTTCCTCATTTGCTAACACAATAATCGAACGTGCCTCATTGGGATTCACCACTGCAATGGCTGAAGACTCCAAAGGATTACCGCTTCTAACAATGACGACAGTATTACCAAAGTCTTGAATTTTTTCTCTAATCTCATCTTCCATTTCAACTTTGTCACGATCCGCTAAAATCACGATTCTCGGATTCTTTTGATTTGAATTCGCTTCCACCAATTCTTGAATGATCGAAAATACTTTTTCAGACCAGCCAAGAATCAGGGTATGATTGCTTTCTAGGACTTTCGATTTTCCCTTTTTCATCTCATCAATTTGACCATCAATACCACTAGAAATAGTACCAATTAAGATGGATATCAAAAAGATACCTGTCAATGTTGCAAGGAATCGAACAATTCTAAAGGCCCAATTGTCTTCAGGGTCACCTCCCATAGTACCTGAATCTAAGGTGGCCATTAAACTCTGCCATGAACTCTCCACAAACCCTGAAATAGTCCTTGGTTCATGCGCCGAGTCTGGTGTCTGTACACCAAATAGGAAAAGTAATAATCCGCACAATAAGACCATAATCAGTGAAACGATGGCTAACCATTTAATAATCCCTCCAGGCCCTGAGGACATCGTATTTTCGAAATAGTATCTAATTTTTTCTTTTAATGTTGGCTTGTGCATTTGATTTTGTTTTGTTTAAGGCGCAAATATATTTAAATGGATTTTCCATAAAGGAATAAAATATCAACAGTTTGAATGATAAATGATACCCCAACTTTTGTATAAAGAAGCCAAAAAATTTCTTTTACATTTCCAATCTCTCAGGTTTGTTTATGCTTTAAAAGGCTTGGAAAATGTCAACTAAATATTACTTTTGTATTATAAACCACAATCTATCATTATGGCAAAATCGACCAAACCAGAAACAAAAACTGCTAGCGCTCCATCAAAAGTAGCCACTGGTAATACAACGAAGTTCAGCACTAAACCTACTGTACCTCAAGGCAAATTTATGTTTGACCAGATGAATTATATCATTATGTTCGTTGGTTTAGTAGTCTTAGTGATTGGATTTATGACTATGATTGGTGGTTCTCCATCAGATCCTAATGTTTTCGATAAAGCAGAAAAATACAGTACTAGAAGAATTACCATTGCTCCAATGTTGATTATTCTTGGCTTCTTAATTGAGGTGGTGGCTATCTTCTATCGTCCCAAAACGAATAGTGAAACAACCTCCAATACAACGATCTAATGAATATTATTCAAGCAGTAATCCTTGCCATCATCGAAGGATTAACCGAATTTCTTCCTGTTTCATCAACAGGTCATATGATTTTAGCTTCATGGGCCATGGGTATCAGTCAAAGTCCTGTTACTAAATTGTTTGAGGTGGCCATACAATTCGGTGCTATTCTGGCTGTGGTCGTACTTTACTTCAAACATTTCTTTAAATCTTTCGATTTTTATATCAAACTGCTCATTGCTTTCATCCCAGCTGCTATATTCGGGAAATTGCTCGGTGATTATATTGACAAATGGCTAGAAAATCCGATTGGCGTGGCCTGTGCACTCATTCTTGGAGGCATCATTCTTTTATTTGTGGACAAATATTTCATCGCCAATGAAAAAAAAGATACCAGCGTAGAAAAAGATGTTTCCTACCTAAAAGCTTTTCTGATTGGCTTATGTCAAGTGGTGGCCTTATTTCCAGGTGTTTCCAGAAGTGCTGCAACCATCATCGGTGGTTTATCTCAGAAGTTGAATAGAAAAACTGCAGCAGAATTTTCTTTCTTCCTAGCCGTTCCTACCATGTTCGCTGCTACCATGTATAAAATGTTTAAGTTTCATCAAGAATACGGTTTAATGTCTTCAGACTATTCATTGCTCATCATTGGTAATATTGTTGCATTTGTCGTAGCATTGATTGCTATAAAATCTTTCATCAGCGTTCTTCAGCGCTATGGATTTATGATCTTTGGTATCTATCGAATTGCTTTAGGCATCATTATCTTGATTCTTTTTGCGTTCGATAAATTTGGTACTGCCATTTATTAAGTTCTTCAAATCAATTTTCTTAGCGCTATTTGTCATTAAAATTTCCCTCATGAATCAATTCATCAATGCAAAAAACTTTTTAGAAGGTTCTTTATTATTGGTGGATAAACCCATGCATTGGACTTCATTTGATGTGGTGAACAAGATTAGATATGCCCTTAAAAAATTCTATCCAAAAATAAAAGTTGGTCATGCAGGTACGCTAGATCCATTAGCTACTGGACTTCTTATCGTTTGTACAGGAAAATTGACCAAACAAATCGATAGCATTCAAACACAAGATAAAACTTATACAGGCACACTTTTCTTGGGGGCAACAACTCCTTCATATGATCTCGAAACAGCCGTGGATGCTACTTTTGAAACAGCTCATATTACACCTGAATTGATTCATGAAAAAGTAAATAGCTTTTTGGGTGAACAACAACAAATGCCACCCATATTTTCTGCGATAAAAAAAGATGGCAAAGCGGCCTATATCAGCGCTAGACAAGGAGAGGAGATTAAGATGGATGCAAGAAAGGTTCATATTAATGACTTCAAAGTCAGCAATCTTGAAAACCTTGAAAATATAAACTTTGAAGTGTCTTGTAGCAAAGGAACTTATATCCGTTCACTCGCTTATGATTTTGGAAAAGCATTGAATAGTGGTGCTTATCTGTCGTCATTACGTAGAACAAAAATTGGCGAATACGATGTTGCAGATGCCTTTCAAATAGAAGAACTCATTCAATTTATTCAATCTTCAGATCAAGTGCATGAAAGTATTTAGAGACATCAATAAAGCTTTCGAATTCAAGAACGCAGTGGTCACCATCGGCACTTTTGATGGTGTGCATAAAGGACATCAAAAAATCATTTCTTATCTCAATCAAACGGCAAAAGAAATGAATGGAGAAAGTGTTATCATTACCTTTCATCCGCATCCTCGCTTCTTGATCAATCCTGATGATAAGAACTTACAACTGCTCAATACCATCGATGAAAAACTCGCACTCTTAAAAAAATATAAAGTCGATAATGTGGTGGTAACGCCTTTTACCAAGGAGTTTTCAAAGCTCAGTGCTCAAGAATATATCGAAGATTTTTTAGTGCGTTTATTTGCTCCTGCAAAAATTGTAATTGGTTATGACCATCATTTTGGCAATCATCGCGCTGGCAATATCAAGATGTTAGAAACCTATAAAACGAAGCATCATTATGCCTTGGAGGAGATTAAAAAGCAAACTGTAGATGCCATAGATGTAAGCAGCACCAAGATCCGTGAGTCATTAAAAAGTGGAGATATCATCACTGCCAATCACTTGCTAGGTCATCGTTATAGCATCGAAGGCATTGTAACAAAAGGCAGACAAGTTGGTAGAACGATTGGTTTCCCTACGGCTAATATTCATGTGGCGGTGCCTTATAAATTGATTCCTGCCACTGGTGTTTATGCTGTTCTAGTTTTTGTTGGGGGGCAAGCTCATAAAGGTATGCTGAATATAGGTTATAGACCAACCTTCGAAGGCAATAGCAGAAGTATTGAGGTCAATATTTTTGATTTTGATAAAGATATTTATGGCGAAGATATCTCCATCGAATTAGTCGCGAAAATAAGAGAGGAACAAAAATTTGAAGGAATAGAATTGTTGAAAGCACAGTTAGAGAAGGATAAGCAGACAAGCATAACTTTGTTATCCTCTTTTTAAAAATTGAAAATCAAGTACCATGACCAATAACGATATTTTAAAAAAGCTAAGAGTAGCGCTGCATTTACGAAATGATGAGATCATTGAAATTTGCAAATTGGTAGATTTCAATATCAGTGCCAGTGAATTGGGCGCCTTGTTTCGCAGCGAAGAGCATCCCAAATACATGCCATGTGGCGACCAAATTCTACGTAATTTTTTGAATGGATTAATCATTCATAAGCGCGGTCGACTAGAAGACAAAGCACCTGCAGAAGAAAAAAAATAAAATGCATTGGGCGTACCCTTGCCATAAAACCCTGATGGCAAGGTCAGGCTATCCACTGCTATCTTTGCTTGCTCCGCCGCAAAGGATATCCGTTACTATCCTTTACGCTTGTCCACCACCAAGGTTTGTGTCCTCTTTCCCAAGGTTTGTGTCCCCACAAACCTTTTTACAACATACATCCCAAGGTTTTGGATATGGTTTGTTGCTACAATAGTATTGGTTTGTGAAGACACAAACCAAGGGATGAAACCATGGGGCAAAATCAAGGGATAAATACTCTTTCCCAAGGTTTGTGTCCCCACAAACCTTTTACAACATACATCCCGAGGTTTAGATATGGTTTGTTGTTACAATAGTATTGGTTTGTGAAGACACAAACCAAGGGATAAATAATCTTCCCCGAGGTTTGTGTCTTCACAAACCTTTTACGTCACACTCCCAAGGTTTGTGTCTTCACAAACCTTTTTACACTTCCCCTAATACTTAACTTCATTCATCAAATTCGTTCACGATAATCAGTCAATAATGAAAATCTATCAACAGAATTGTCATAGTCAAAAGCAGAGGAATATAGATATGCTGATGGGGAAGAGGTGAGATTCCAATGTTCTTGTAATGGATTATTGTGACAATATTCTAATTTCTGTTCCAGCATTTCTCTATTTAAAATTTGAATTGCCAATGGATCACGCTGCCAAAACCTATATTTTCTCATGCTTTCATTCACTTTGAAAGCATTTAAAAGATTTGGATTTTTTTGATTCAATATTTTCTGAAATTGATGCGAACAGTACTTTAAAAAGGATGTGGAAGGAATTTCTTTTCCATTCATCTCTTTCATTTCCCAAATAAAATGCACATGGTTTGGCATGATGACAAAGCCGTACAATTCGATTTTGTGCTTGCTAATTAAAAATTTCAAAGAAGCCATGAGAACCTTTATCAGATCTTCTTCATAAAATATTTTTTGCCAATTATGTATAGACGCTGTCCAGAAATAAATTTCTCCTAGTTGCATCTGACTATTTCTTTCTATTGTTTTTTCCAACATAAATTAAAAATAATAAATTGAATGACTACTTTGAAATAATTGTTGGTGTATTTTTTTCCAAGGTTTGTGTCTCCACAAACCTTTTACAACATACATCCCGAGGTTTTGGATATGGTTTGTTCATAGAATAGTGTTGGTTTGTGAAGACACAAACCAAGGGATGAAACCATGGGGCAAAACCAAGGGATAAATACTCTTCCCCAAGGTTTGTGTCCCCACAAACCTTTTTTATTTCTCGATTAAGGTATACTTTCATTCGAAAGCATACCATATCACTCAAAACCCGCATAAGGGGGTGACAGCGCTACCGCGTAGCGCAGAACACCCGACCCGGCTCTGTATTTCAGCCGGGATATGCCCTAAGCATCTAGCTGATGAAAGGACTATTCTGTCAAAGAGTTTTGGCATAAAATACTTATTTAGATTTAATCTAAAAGCCTTATTTTTGCAATAATATGTTACAAGACAACGATAAAATACTAGAAGACGCCACGAACAGTGAGTATAAATGGGGCTTTTCGTCGCCGATAGATCAGGAATTTGCTACCAAAGGCTTGAATGAAGAGGTGATTCGATTTATCTCTGGTCGTAAGGATGAACCAGCATGGATGCTGGAATGGCGTTTGAGCGCTTTTGAAGCCTGGAAAAAAATGAAGCAGCCGAAGTGGCAAAATGTGACTTTCCCTGAGATCGATTTTCAAGAGATTATTTATTATGCCGCTACGCGAAAAAAGCCGACTATCAATAGTTTGGACGAATTGGATCCTGAGATTAGAAAGACTTATGATAAATTAGGCATTCCGATTAAAGAACAGGAAATGCTTGCTGGCGTTGCGGTTGATTATGTCATGGATAGCGAAAGTGTATTCACTACTTTCAAAAGTCAATTGGCTGAAAAAGGCGTGATTTTTTGTTCCATATCTGAAGCGATTAAAGATCATCCTGAGTTGATAAAAAAGTATCTTGGCTCAGTAGTACCTGTTCGCGATAACTATTATGCAGCATTGAATGCAGCCGTTTTTAGTGATGGTTCATTTGTCTATATTCCTAAAGGCGTTCGTTGTCCAATGGAGCTTTCGACTTATTTTAGAATCAATGCAGAGAATACAGGTCAATTTGAACGTACCTTAATCATTGCTGAAGAAGGCAGCTATGTCAGCTATTTGGAAGGTTGTACAGCACCCAAAAGAGACGAGCATCAATTGCATGCAGCGGTGGTAGAATTGATTACTTTGGATGATGCAGAAATCAAATATTCGACCGTCCAAAACTGGTACCCTGGCGATAAAAATGGCAAGGGTGGTATCTATAATTTCGTAACCAAAAGAGGCTTATGTCATGGCAAACGATCCAAGATTAGCTGGACGCAAGTGGAGACTGGCTCTGCGATTACATGGAAATATCCAAGTTGTGTGTTGAAAGGCGATAACTCTATTGGAGAGTTTTATTCAGTAGCTGTGACAAATAATTTTCAGCAAGCAGATACTGGTACAAAAATGATTCATATTGGTAAGAATACCCGTAGCAGAATCGTTTCGAAAGGGATTTCTGCAGGCAGTAGTCAAAACTCATACAGGGGACAAGTTAAGATACACAAGACGGCAGAAAATGCGTATAATTATTCGCAATGCGATAGTATGTTGATGACGGATCATTCGGGCGCACATACCTTTCCGTATATCGATGTAAAAAATAGTACCGCGAAAGTAGAACATGAAGCAACGACTTCAAAGATAGGGGAGGACATGCTTTTTTATTGCAATCAGCGTGGTTTAAGTGATGAAGAAGCAGTAAACATTATCGTGAATGGCTTCTGCAAAGAGGTTTTCAAAGAATTGCCCATGGAGTTTGCAGTAGAAGCACAAAAATTATTGCAAATTAGTTTAGAGAATAGCGTTGGCTAAAAGGCCCGTTAAATATAGTGAATCAATCAAATCTTACATAAAGAAATTTTAGCGAATCAATGATCTCAATTAAAAATTTACATGCCGGCATCGAAGAAAAAGAAATTCTAAAAGGATTTTCACTAGATATCAAAGCTGGAGAAATACATGCTATTATGGGACCCAACGGAACTGGTAAAAGTACCTTGGCATCAACCTTAGCGGGAAGAAATACCTATGAAGTGACTGCTGGAGAAGTGCAGTTTAATGGCAAAGATTTATTAGACATGGAAGCCGATGAAAGAGCCCGCGAAGGTTTGTTTCTAGCCTTTCAATACCCAGTGGAAATACCTGGTGTGAGCACGACCAATTTTATGCGCGCTGCTATTGCAGAAAAGCGTAAACATCATGGTTTGCCTCCCATGGAAGCCAAAGAATTTTTGGCTTTGATGCGCGAGAAAATGGCGCTGGTTGAGATTGATAAGCAATTTATGAGTCGCTCCTTAAACGAAGGATTTAGTGGTGGTGAAAAAAAGAGAAATGAAATTTTTCAAATGGCGATGTTGAATCCATTATTGAGTATATTGGATGAAACCGATAGTGGATTAGATATTGATGCCTTAAGGATTGTAGCTAATGGCGTCAATAAATTGAGAACGAAAGACAATGCCTTTTTAATCATCACCCATTACCAGAGATTATTGGAATATATCGTTCCAGACTTTGTACACGTGATGTATGAGGGGCGTATTGTAAAAAGTGGTGGTAAAGAATTGGCCTTGGAATTGGAAGAGAAAGGCTATGATTGGATTAAAGAAGAGAATATTGTACAATAATTGTTGGACCAATGTGGTTTCAGTATTAAAATTTTAAGACGCGGAATGAATAAGGATATTGTAGAATCTAGTATTGATAATGATTTTGAGACTTTTCAAGCAAATGATGCTCTAGCATTTTCTGATGCTTTGATGCAAGTGAAGAGGGCAGCTTTCGCTGACTTTACGACCTTGAATTTCCCCTCCACAAAGAATGAGGAATGGCGTTTTACGCCCATCTTAGCAATTAGTAAAGGCGCCTTAAGTGTATTGCCAGTTGCTATTTCGGCCAATGCAGCTCTAAAACTCAATGCTGCAGGCAAAGAGGAGTTTGGCAACAAAATAATATTTATCAATGGACATTATAGTGCTTCAAAAAGCAATATTGTAGATGAAAAAGGCATTAAAATTTCGAAGGTGATAGATTCTATCGAATCTCAGGAAGGCAAGTTTAATACCTTATCTGATAATCATTCAGAGCCATTTTCTGCCTTGAATACAGCCTTTTTTAATGATGGAATTTGCATCGAGATTTTAAAAAATGCTAGCATCGAACATCCCATCATCATCGAAAATATTTTTACTTCTACAGCCAACAAACATTTTATACAACAGCGAAATATGATTATTGCAGAGGCTGGAACGAAGGCGAGCATAGTATTTGAATATACTGTGCAAGCGAATGCAACGGCCTATATGAATATTCTTTCTGAATGCTTTGTCGCAGAGAATGCACATATCGAATTACTGCACGATATTCAGCCGAATCATCCATTGCATCTGATTAATAATACCTTTGCCGCACAGAAAAAAGACAGCACCTTCACTTGTCATAGTATTGCCACTGATGGTACATTAATTAGAAATAATTTATCTGTTCGATTAGAAGAGAAGAATGCCATTTGTTATTTGAATGGCTTGTATATTGCTACTGACAATCATTTAATCGACAATCACCTGGCAGTGCATCACTTAGTACCCAATTGTCAAAGTCATCAATTATATAAAGGGGTGCTGAAAGATAAGAGCACCGGTGTTTTCAATGGAAAGATTTTTGTGCACAAGGATGCACAGAAAACAAATGCTTATCAAAGCAACAAAAATCTAGTATTGTCTGATACGGCTGTAATGCATACCAAACCACAATTAGAAATTTTTGCCGATGATGTGAAATGCAGTCATGGTGCTACGGTTGGCCAACTAGATGAAAATGCTAAGTTCTATTTAATGGCGAGAGGCATTTCTCAAGAGCATGCTACCGCTTTATTAACTTATGCTTTTGCCTCTGAGGTGACTGAAAAAATAAGCAATACAGAAATCAAAAAAAGATTGAATACCCAGCTGCAAACGAAGCTTGGCTATTCCTTTGAAGCCTTATAATTTTTTTCAAGATTCTTCATCAGTACTAAAAAAATATGAAATCGATAGCAGACATCAGAAAAGATTTCCCTATTCTTCACACGCAAGTGAATGGTAAAGCCTTGGTATATCTCGATAATGCAGCTACCTCCCAAAAGCCAATACAGGTGATTGATGCCCTGAGCAACTACTATAAAACACTCAATAGCAATATACATCGATCGGCGCATTCATTGGCTGCACAAGCTACAGAGGCTTATGAGGCTACAAGAGATATTGTGCAAACTTTTATCAATGCTAAGTATCGAGAAGAGATCAATTTTGTTAGAGGAACAACAGAAGCGATTAATCTAGTGGCCTATTCATGGGGAAGGACAAATATCCAAGAAGGTGATGAAATCATCATTTCAGCCTTGGAGCATCATAGTAACTTGGTCCCTTGGCAAATACTCGCTAAAGAACAAAAAGCGAAGCTGCTGATTATTCCTATCAACGAAAAGGGCGAACTTGACCAACATATGTATCAGAAGCAACTTAGTAGCAAGACGAAATTGGTTGCTGTCAATCATACATCCAATTCGTTGGGTACCATCAATCCCATCAAAGAGATGATTCAGCAAGCGCATTTGTTTGGGGCCAAAGTATTGATAGATGGGGCACAGGCTTGTCCTCATGGACCAGTAGATGTGCAAGACTTGGATGCCGATTTCTTTTGCTTTTCTGGACATAAAACCTATGCACCAACTGGCATTGGAGTCTTATATGGCAAGCGTGAATTGATGGAGCAAATGCCTCCATTTCATTATGGTGGAGAGATGATTAAGGAAGTAGATTATGATATGGTCACTTTCAATGATTTGCCCTATAAGTTCGAAGCTGGAACGCCAAATATTGCTGATACCATTGCTTTGGGTACTGCGCTTAATTATATGAAGGAGATTGGCTATGAAACCATCAAGACACAAGAAAATGCTTTGCTTCAGTATGCCACCGAAAAAATGTCTGGTATCGATGAGCTTCGTATCATTGGCAATGCTGCACAAAAAGCTCCAGTGATATCCTTTCTTTTAGGCACTGCGCATCCTTATGATGTTGGTGTGTTATTAGATAAAATGGGGATTGCTATCAGAACGGGACATCATTGCTGTCAACCTTTAATGAAAAGCCTCGGTATTCAAGGTACTTGTCGTGCCTCCTTTGCTTTTTACAATACATTAGAAGAGGTAGATGTATTGGTAGAAGGATTATTACGAACGAAAAAGATGTTGTAACACATAAATAATAGTGAACAAAGAAGCTATCGCTTCTCTAAAAAATTCACCACATAATCTTCCACACCATCCTCTAAAGAGTAGAATGGAATATCATAGCCCACCGCTTTTAATTTTTCCATTGTTGCTTCTGTAAAATATTGATACTTATCTCTGATATCTATTGGTGTATCGATGAAACTTATATTTGGCGGTATGTTCATCGCATCGAAAGTTGCTTTTGCCAAATCATTAAAAGTTCTTGCCAATCCAGTACCTGCATTATAAATACCGCATGCTGGTTTTTTGTGCATCAAAAATTCAATGATGCGTACAATATCCTTTACATAAATAAAATCGCGCAATTGCCCGCCATCTATATAGTCTGGATGATGCGACTTAAATAATTTCATTGCGCCTGTGGCCTTGATTTGTTCAAAGGCATGAAACACCACAGATGCCATGCGTCCTTTATGATACTCATTCGGACCATAGACATTAAAAAACTTTAAACCATACCAGAAAGGAGGTTTTTTATGTTGTTGTAATACCCATACATCAAAGTCTTGCTTGCTTTGTCCATAAGGGTTTAATGGCTGTAATAATGGAATTTTTGTTTCATCATCTGCATATCCTTGTTCTCCCAAACCATAGGTAGCCGCAGAACTGGCATAGATAAGTGGAATATCTTGTTCGCTACACACTTGCCAAATATCTTTGGAATATTGAAGATTGAGCTCATCAAAAATTTGGCTATCAAATTCTGTTGTATCCGTCCTAGCACCTAGATGAATCACCATATCGATCTGTGCATTTTTACAATCATGAAACCATGCAATAAAATCTTTTCTTTCTACCGCCGATTTGTACTTTGCTGAACTATAATTGTTTGCTTTTGCCTCCTTACTGAAATCATCCACAATGATGATGTCTTCTATCCCTTGTTCATTTAATGTTTGAAGTAAATAAGAAGCAATAAATCCTGCAGCACCAGTTATAATAACCATATATCTTTTATTTTGAAACGCATCAATTATTAAAAATGTCCTTCATATACTTACCCTTATTGTAACCCATTTTAATGTTTAAAATAGAAGCAATACTGGAGGTAATGTCAATTTGATCGTAGACCGTTCGGCAAACATTATTCGTCTTGATATCTGGTCCTAAGGCAAGAAAAGCGATATGTCTGCAGCCATAGCAAGCATCACCATGAGATACGAATCCATCTGCATTTCCATCATGATGACGTCCATGATCATTGGTAATAAAGAGTTCTGTTTGATTCTTGTAATAAGGGTCGTGCTGAATAAAATCCCAAATCTGCCAAGCATACTCATCCGTGCTCCGTATGCCTGCAAGGTAGGCTGTCCAATTAGCCTGATGTCCACTCCAATCAGGTTCTTTGAAGTTAACCAACAGAAGATCTGGTTGCTCGGTTCGCATCGTTTCCATCACTCTACGAAAAGTGGTAGAGTCGTCTCTATAACCAGAACCAAGACCACTATTACCACAATCGGTCAATGGCATAAAACGATTGTTATAGCTGCTTTCTGTAGTGTTGGCTAATACCTGTAGCTTGTCTTTCGATGCGATCACCCATGCCTTATTGCTAGCTTTGCCTGACTTCTCAAGCCAATATTGTAAATAGGAAGGAAAGGTTGGAACATCCAATCCAAAATTATCCAAAGATTCATAATTACCGGTACATAACGCTGTATGTCCATTCACGGTGTTCGTCACGCCGTTATTATAGAGCTGTGTACAAAGCGTTCCTTCGTGCATCATTAGGTCTAGTCTGGGAATATAGGCATGGCTTGGCTCTCCAAATGTTTCGCTATAGCGTGGACCATCAATCACAATCACCACTACTTTAGTGGCCGAATAGTGTATCGGGGTAGTGACCGTACTGCTATCTGTGCTGTCTGATACAACATTGTATGTATTGCCTAATGGTGTTTTTGTGTCATT
>CAMDFR010000008.1 GCA_945897725.1 Chitinophaga pinensis | reverse complement strand
AGGAACTCTTGGAATTACTGAGATTCTTAACTTGTATGCTTACACTAGGTAAAACTTCTTTTGTTGCTTGATCTTTAACGGTGACGTTTACGTTTTGTCCTTGCATTTTCTTTTCAAGACAGAGTAAAGTCAATGCCAGCAAAAGAGTTGAAAAATATGTATTCTTTAATATCACCGCTTTAAATATTCATCAATGAAAGTTGGTATTGAACTTTGAAACAATTTTGATGATAGAGCATTCTATCTCTCTTTGTTCGCTTATCACACTAGTTGGCAACAATATACTTTAAGCTGGTGATGTCTGAACCATCTGTCATCTGAACAAAATACATTCCATTCAATAAATCTAACTGACCTATTGGAAACTGATTGATTCCTTCAGATGCATCGAATGTATTGTGATATGCCATCTTACCATTGATATCAAATATATGAATGTCCAATTTTTTTGCTAGTAAAGCATTAAACACAATGACTGAATTGGGTTTTCCTGGATTTGGATAAATGGCAGATGCTGTGATATTATTGCTTGTTGCTGCGATTGATGTGGGGTCATACAACAATGCTTTATTGAAATTTATCACTCCAGTAGTACCACCGCCAAAACCTGTAAAAACAATTCTCCAAATTTTATCTTCTTGTGTCAATACGAAATAGGCTAATGAATCTTCTATTACCCATGGTCCACCTGGCATGATAAAATTTTTCCAATCTGAACCAATATTGGTGATATCGTTAATATAAGTTAAGCCAGAACCTGAGGTTGTATAAGGATCTGCTACCGATCTAGCTTCAGCAGATTTGGTATTTAGATTGGTCATTACTCCAGTTACAGGATAGTAATCAGAGTTACGTAAATATTTTCTGAATACTAAATCCCATGCAGCGCCAATTGGTTCAGCAGCTTGTTTGGTATAAGTATCAAAGCAATAGTAGCCGAAATTTTGACCAGGGTAATCTGCTCTTCCAATATCAACAGTAGTATCCATGCTTCCATCAAGATTTGCGAAACGAATGGTATATGTTTTAGCAACTGTGTTAAGTACTTTTACCCATACTTTTTTGTAAGATCCAAGTTGTGTTTTAACCACAAAAAGTTTAGTGCCATAAATATTATGATTGATATTGTTGTAGGCACCCCAACCATAACTAGGATGGCCAGTTGACGTGGTATTGAATGATCCATTCTCCCAAGCCGTATCAGAATTATACACTGCTGTCATTCCAGTTGTGTCCAAGGTTGCCCATTGGGTGGTGTCATTCAAAAGCGTAAGATAGGTCTGAGCGCCCCAGCCATCCACTGTTCTTATAGAAGCGGAACGATTTTCGAATCTGATTTGAATGTCGGAATTTTTAATCGCTGGGTTTGTCAGGGTTCCGTTCTGCATACTATAAAAAACTGCTTTCGCATAGCCAGGATCTAATGTGACTGAATCATTTATAGAAGCTTGAGCAAAAATGCATAGATTAACGAAGTATAATACTAGGAAAGAATATATTGTTTTCATTGATTTTATTGATTTAAATTTTATGGCTCAAAGGTCAAAATTATATACATTTTAATTGTCACAAAACTGTCATAATCTAGCATGTATTTCTTTTAATTTAATGTTGCTCAGAATGAATTCAAAGTATTTTTAGGTTAAAAAATTGTATTATTGTACATGGCGTATTTACTGAATAAAGAGCAGGTATCCTGGATTGTTTTTTTTTCTGGAATGATGCTACTTTCCCTGTATTTTGATACCCCTTCTATTTTAACAAAGCGTCCACAAAGTGTGCACCTTCAAAGACAGACTGATTGTGCCTCTTACGCGTTGAATTATTATCAGAATAAGCAACCCTTTTTTCGTCCACAAGTCCATCATCGCTTTGCTGACAATGGATATGCGGTGAGTGAATTCCCGATTGTTTATTACATAGCAGGCCGTTTGTATGGTATTTTTGGTGTGCATGATTATGTTATTCGTCTATTACATTACCTTTTGTTTTTAGTTGGCGTTATATATGTCTTTAAGATAAGCAGATTGTTCATAGAAAATAGGTTGCTGCAATACTTGCCTGCTATGTTTTTTTTTAGTTCTTCATTTATTCAATATTATGGATCTAATTTTTTGCCAGATGTAGCCTCTTTGTCACTTGCTTTTGTTGGGTTTTATTATTACTTACTCTATAGAAAGCATGCTGTATTCCTCTATCTTTTGATGGCAGGACTTTTTTTTACGATTGCTGGACTCTTAAAAATATCGGCCTTAATACTTTGGGTGGCAATTCTGTTGTTGTATTTCTATGAACAGTTTCAGAATTGGCGCAAGCAAGCGTTCGTCTGGAAGGATTTGTTTGTATGGTTTGTATTCAGTCTTAGTTTTATCGTGCTATTCGCTTGGGTATCCTTTGACAAATATTATGCGATGAAGTATCACTTCGGCGGAAATCTCTTCGGACTGTATCCGATATGGGATGCCTCCCTACACGAAGTACTATCTATATTCCATCGATTATTCATTGAATGGATGGCAGTGATTATGACTTGGCCAATGTGGAGCATGCTGGTATGGATGATTTATTTTGTGATTAGACGTCATGCTAAAGCGGACGCCTTCATGCTTCACCTCACTTTGTTAGGTGGATTGGGTTGCCTTATATATAGTCTTTGTTGGTTTAGGGCCTACTATCATCACGACTATTATATGATTAATGTATTCTGTTTTCCTGTTCTGTTAATAATTTTGTTTTTAAGTATTTTTGAAAAGGAACTAGAACGACAGAATCAGAAGATTCAAAAGCTAGTTTATCTATGTATTTTACTATTGTTTAGTTATTCAATCTATGACTGTTCAAGTGCACTAAAGAAAAGATATAGTGATCAGAAATACTATACTATCAATCCTGCGCTATATGAGATTGAGCCCTATTTAAGAAAGATTGGCATGGCGCGAAATGATTTAGTGATGAGTGTTCCAGATAGTAGTACGAATACTTCCTTATATCTGATGAATCAAACTGGCTGGACGGAATGCTTTAATAGTGCTAGTTATTCTATCGATTATTTTATCTCTGCGGGTGCAAAGTTTTTAATTGTGAGCGATACACTTTATACCCATAAAAGTCCTTATGCAAATTTTTGTAGAGAAGAAAAGAAGATAGGATCTTATAAAGGCATATACATTTATCGCTTAAAATAAAAAAACAGAAAGGATTGAATTGAATTAATTTTGAAATCTATTAAAGTGTATTTTGAAAATCCTTATTTTAAGATTTAGCTCCATTGGAGATATTATTCTGACAACACCAGTAGTTAGATGTTTGAAAACACAATTGCCAAACTGTGAGTTGCATTATGCTACTAAGAAATCTTTTCAAAGTATATTAATAAACAATCCCTATATTGATGTTGTACATGTCTTGGAATCTAATCTTTCCATCTTAATAGATACATTAAAGAAGGAGAATTTTGATTTGGTTATAGACTTGCATCATAATTTGAGGACGAGTATCATAAAGTTTCGCTTAGGTGTTCCTGCCCATTCTTTTCATAAGCTGAATATAGAGAAATTTCTTCTCGTTCATTTAAGAATGAATAGAATGCCTGATATTCATATTGTAGATAGATACATGGCAACTGTTTCTAGTCTTCAAGTAAAAAATGATGGTATGGGCTTAGATTATTTTATTGCTTCGGCTGACGAAGTGGATGCAGCTAGCTTGCCATCAAAATTTGTAGCCATTGTAATAGGAGCGAAGTTTGCCACCAAGCGTTTACCTAATCATAAAATAGCTACTATCTGCGATCGTCTTCAACAACCGATAGTGCTTTTGGGTGGTAAAGAGGATATACAAAATGCGATAGCGATTATGGAGCTATGCAAGTCCAAGATGCTCAATCTTTGCGGAAAGCTTTCATTGAATCAATCGGCATCTGTCTTGAAACAAGCGGAGCTAGTCATTACACATGATACCGGTTTAATGCATATCGCAGCGGCATTTAATGCGAATATCATTTCTATTTGGGGCAATACCATTCCCGCCTTTGGGATGTATCCATATCTGCCAGCCAATACTAGATCAAAGCAAATCATCATAGAGAACAAGGCGTTAAAATGCAGACCCTGTTCTAAAATTGGCTTTGAACAATGTCCCAAAGGTCATTTTAATTGTATGGAGAAAATTGATATGGCAAAGGTCGTAGAAAGTGTGCATCGCATTATCGATGCTTCATAAAGAAGCGCCATTCACTATTTCGTAGGAAATCTCATTTTGTATTTTGCATTGGTTATTCCTTTGGAAATATTGCTCAACTGTTTCGCCAATAATTTTCTTTTCAAGGGTTTCAAGTGATCGGTGAATAGAATACCTTCGAGATGATCAAATTCATGTTGAATCACTCTAGCGTTGAGATCGTCATATTCTACAACGTGTTTTTTAAAATGCTCATCAAGGTATTCTATTCTTATATTTGAAGGTCTTAGCACGTCTTCGCGCACACCAGGAATGCTTAAACAGCCTTCTTCGTAGGCCCATTCTTTGCCCCACTCTTCCACTATTTGTGGATTGATAAAAACCTGTTTGATACCCTTGTGTTCTTCTTCTTCTTCAAACATGGCTTTACTGTCTACAATAAATAGACGAATGTCTTTCCCGATTTGAGGAGCGGCCAATCCAACGCCACTTGCTTGATACATCGTATCCCACATATTTTTTATCAAGACCTTTAAGTCAGGATATTTGGCATCTATGTCTTCAGAAACTTTTTTTAATACGATGTCGCCATAAGCTACAACTGGTAATATCATCTTATATGTTTTTTAAGTCTATTTTACTGTTAGTATTCGAATCGCTAGGTTGTTTTATTCATGTATGATTGCAAAATTAAAACAGCACTAATCAAATCTGTATTCTCTTTTATCTTTCTATCTTTCTTTTTCATTCCGCCATCAATCATTGTTTGTGTGGCCATCTTAGATGTATATCTTTCATCTAAGAGACTGACGGATTTTCCAAATGTATCTTTTACATATTTAACAAAGAGCAAAACATTTGGGTGGATCAAGGCTGGTTTACCGTCTAGATGAAGTGGTTCGCCAACAATGATATGATCGATTTCTTCTACCTTTAAATACGCTTGCAAAAATAAATGAATTTCCTTTGTTGCAACTGTTTTTAATGGAGTAGCAATAATTTTAAGTGGATCACTTACAGCGATACCACACCTTTTCATACCAAAGTCAATTGCCATAAGTCTTCCCATCCTATTTTGCTGGTGTTATGTCTGCGTATATATATAGGAGTTGATTAGAAGGGTCTGTATTTGCTACAACTGTTACCGTTTTTTTCTGTTTGTATCTTTTACCTGCAGAACTAAACTGCACTTTTATTTTGCCTTTCATGCCAGGTTTGATTGGTTCTTTTGGCCAATCTGCCACGGTACAACCGCAAGAGCCCGTACAATTTTTGATGACTAAATCTTGCGCACCATTATTTGTAAACTCAAAGAATGTATTCACAACATCCCCTTCATTTATTTTTCCAAAGTCAAAAGAATTTTCTGTAAAAAGTATGCTTGTCGTTTTTGCATTAAAATCTGGCTGTTGTGATGGATCAGTCACATTCTGCTCAAAGGCAGAGCCAGCAGTGGAAGGATCTTGGGGAGTGGCGTTAAAATGATAGCCCTGGTTTTCCTTCATTTTGTTTTTAAAATAGTTATAAGTGAGTCCTGCTCCAGCCACAAAACCGATGAGGGTGGCAAGTCCAATAATGATGAAGTCTTTTATATTAGATTGTTTCATTTGTTGAGTATAAATATTATTTAATGGCTAATTTTTCTGCAATAGATTTGCTGATAGCATTTTTGTGTAATAAAATACTGGTGGTTTTATATCTGAAGTATGAAGCTGAAACGAAAAAATACCCTCCTAAATCATTTCTTTCTTCGCCCCATGAATTTTTAACGACATAATATTTTTGACCTAAAGGATCTTTGGCGCTACCAACAATATGCATGGCATGATCATCTTGGGTGCTTAAATTATCGAATGCTATTTGTCTTGTTTCTTGATCGATCAATTTTTGAATTACCGGTTGCGAAAACAAGGTGTCTTTCTCTTCCTTCTTCATTTTATCAATATCTTTCTCAGGAATAATGGCAAGACCATCTTTAAATGAAAATCCTTTTTCGCTCACATCACTGCTCCATGATACACTATATCCTTTTTCCAAAGCATTATCTACGATTTGTTCCATTTCATTGAGCGGTACATTATAATACATTTCATTACTCCAATTATCTGGTACTTCTAAAATAAATTTTTGATAGAATGGATGATGCGTGAAGGAAGTGATGGCGACATAATCAGAAGGAATGAGACCAGTAGATTCTGAAAAAGATTTTGGAGTATAGTTTTTTCCTTCATAGTTGAAGCTATCTGGGCAAATACCCAAGTATGCATCCAAGACATTATTATATGCTTTTTTAAAGTCTACTGATAATTTGCCATTCGATAATTTTATAGCTGCATTGACCATTGCGGTTAAAACATTATCCATTTCATTATGTCGTGGTTTCATATCTACTTCCATATTTCCTGTATAAGCAGATTGAGGTACCAACCCAAATTCTCTAATAGATTTCAATACATCTGACGCTTCACCACCAGCACTAAAATTTGTTTTGCCTAACATTCGAATATAGTTTGTTGCTTTTAGCTCATAGATTTTGCGAACGACAAACATCTCTGATAAATCAATATTCTTTTTATTTATCCTAAGAATTTCAGATTCGAAAAAGGAGGCAGTAGAAAAACTCCAACAGGTGCCACTTTGATATTGATCTTTTACGGATGAGCATTTTAGTTCCGTAAGCATAGTCATTGGAAAACCATTTTCTTTTTTAGTGAATTTGGTTTGACACATGATTATCTCAAAGAAGAAACAGCATACAAGAAGTAGAATATATCTTTTCATAGAATATTTTTTTGTTCCACAAATTTACATATTATTCAAAGAGCTCGGAATTAAAAAAAAATTATTCGATACTTCTCTTGTTTTATTTTTTTCTACAAAGGAGCAGTAAAATTAATTTCTATGAGATTTATCTTTATTCAACATTTTTTTTCATATCCGTTGAAATCATTTGTTTATATGGGTTTCAGTAAATATGATTTTCTAATTGTTGCTTTCTGTTTTAAAAAAAATATGTAAATATTTATTGTGATAGTGGTCGTAAAAAATCTAATGTCCTTCTTTTTTTGTCTAGAACACTTTTTAAAACAAAAAAATATTTGTCAATTATCAACAGTATTATTTTGTTGGTTACCAAATAGTATACAGTGTGTTTTGTTTTGTATACATTGTCTGAAAGTATAGTAAAAACAATGCTTAGAGGACTGTTGCTATATAATATAATAAAGAAGAAGAGTAAGAATAAGCATGCATTATCCACAAAAGAAGATGTTGGTTCATGTAAAATAATTTACAACAATTTGTTTTTTACCATATTAAGTTCTTAAATTTACATTATCATTTTTAACTAAAAAACATTTAAAAAAATGGCAACAACAAAAAAAGCAGCAACGAAAAAAGCAGCTCCTAAAAAAGCAGCAGCGAAAAAAGCGGCTCCTAAAAAAGCAGCAGCTAAAAAAGCAGCTCCAGCAAAAAAATAAGTTTATCTTATTTTACAAAATAAAACCTCCCACCATTGGGAGGTTTTATTTTTTTGTGTAGCTTTATCTCTATAAATTGAGCTAATGAAGGATGATAGTAGATTGATAGCATTTGAGAGATTGCTACAGATCATGGATGACTTAAGAGAAAAGTGTCCTTGGGATATGAAACAAACGAATGATAGTCTTCGACAATTGACTATTGAAGAAGTATATGAATTGAGTGATGCTATATTGAGTAAGAATAGCAAAGAGATAAAAGAAGAGCTTGGAGATATTTTGTTGCATATTGTTTTTTATGCCAAAATTGGTTCAGAGACCAATGACTTTGATATCGAATCTGTCCTCAATTCCATTTGTGATAAATTGATAAGTCGACACCCGCACATCTATGGCGATACCATCGCAGATACCGAAGAAGCAGTAAAAAAGAATTGGGAAAAGTTAAAACTTAAGGAAGGTCGAAGCTCCATTCTGGGTGGCGTTCCACAAAGTTTACCTTCTATCACTAAAGCATACAGGATACAGGAGAAAGCCAAACAAGTTGGCTTTGAATGGGAAAACATTCAAGATGTTTGGAACAAAGTAGAAGAGGAGTTGGATGAGTTAAAAGTAGCTACTGACAATAAAGACATCTTGCAGGTAGAGGAAGAATTTGGCGATCTGATGTTTTCCTTAATCAATTATTCTAGGTTTTTAAAAATTGATCCTGATACCGCACTAGAAAAATGCAATCGAAAATTTATTTTTCGCTTTCAATACATTGAAGAAAAAGCCAAGGAACTTAATCTACCTTTGGAAGAAATGAGTTTGGAAGTGATGGATAAATATTGGAATGAAGCTAAATTACTATCTAAATGATGCATTCTTCGGTTCAAAAAGTATTTGTCCTCAGTCTACTCATCATTGCATCGCTAATAGTAACGCATGTTAGTTATCAAAATGAAATAAGTAACTCAACCAATGAGGATATCTCCAAAGTTCAACGCTACATACTAAATACCGAAGCCAAGGCTGTACAAACAATTTCTGAATCTTTATATAGAGCCGATTTCGATAGCAACGAAATTACACTCATCAACTTTAGAAAAGAAAATGACTTTACCACCCTTGTATTTCAAAAGAATGAACTTACTTATTGGTCAAATAATAACTTGGCATTACCAACCAATACCAATAATTTAAAGGAAGGAAGTAATCTGGTTCGATTAAAAAATTATTGGGCAGATGTTTACAAAGTCTCTAAGACGAAAGAAAATTTTGTGCTTTTCGTCATACCTATCAAATATATCTATGACATTAGAAATGCATACCTGACCAATCACTTTGCGGCAAAGAATATTTCTAATGACCTGGCAGTATCTGATAAAAATACTCTAGATAGAAGAAGTTTACACGGTGGGAATGGAGAATTTCTATTTTCATTACTTCATACCTCTGATACCTTAGTGATTCCTCAAAATTTATTTTTTGTTTTGATCGATTGCCTGATTTATCTCTTTATTTTTTACATCTTTTACACCATCGCTGTCTTTGTTAGAAAAAAGTATTCTATCGTCGGTTCAGTGGTTTTACTGGGTACTTTTCTGGTTTGCCTTAGACTTCTTTTCAGCTCATGTAGTGTATTGCCCTATCTTCAGTCATCAGCTCCATTTGATCCAAAATATTTTGCTTCTTCTTATATTTTTCCTTCACTTGGAATCATGGCCTTAAACCTGTCAAGCTTGTTACTATTTGTTTTTTATCTTGTTCGTCATGTTAAAATGATGGATTTAAAATCATCTAAACCTGCCTATCTATTATTGATTAGTACTTCGTATATTTTTATATACTTTCTGCAAATTCCCATTTTTACAACCATACAAAGCCTTGTTATTGATTCTGTTATTTCATTTGAGTTAAATAATCTCTTCTCCTTGGATTATATCAGTTTCCTTGGCTTCTTTCTTATCTTCTTGCTCTTGTTGATTTATTATTTTATTTCTGTGAAGGTCTTTCAATTTTCGATTCAGATGTTTCATCAACATTCTACGCATTTCTTCTTGATGAATTTTTTAAGCTTTATTGTGTTTATTGTTTCTAATAAATTAGGTCATTTTTCATTGAATTATTATATTCCAGCCCTATGGACTTTTTGCTGGATTTGCATTCTATGGTATAACAACAGAACCACATCTATATTTCCTAAAACCTTTTCTACCGTCATCAGTATTGCCTTCTTTTCCTTGCTTTCTGTTTTTTACCTCAATAGTCTTCTAACACAAAAAGCAAAGCTCAATGCAGAAATCATTTCGCTTAAACTTTCTGATGATAGAGATTATGTAGCGGAATTCTCATTTACCGATATACATTGTAGAATTACTGACGACAACTATGTTAAATCTACTTTCCTTAGCCATAGTGTGAATCATAAAACCCTTGTAGATAGAATCAAACTACTTTATTTCAAAGGATATTTAAATAAGTTTGATATCGAAATTCACTCTTTTGATAAGCATGGAATTTCGGCCATAGAAAATGATACCATTGGCATTCAGTATTATGACAACATCATAAAAAAATATGGATTTGAAACCTCTGATGTCTATCTAAGATATATTCAGGATCCTAGTCAAAATTATTATAGTTCTATCATTCCTGTGTTTAGCGATACCTCATTAACAGGGAATTTTGTAATTATACTGCGACCAAGATCAAAAGACATTACCAACGTATACCCCGAATTGCTTCTTTCAAAAGGTTTACAGAAAGTAGATGACCTAAAAAATGGAAATTATGTGGTGTATAATAATGGTAAGATTTTGAAATCAAAAGGAAGCATTCAAATTGAAAAGGTACAAGATGTATTATTTACCTTGCCTGTTGATTCCTTTTGTTGGCAAGAGCATAGCAATAGTTTTATACTTAGTTATAAACCCACTATACTGAAAAGTATTGTTCTATCTATTCCTAAGCGAACCATCATTCAATACGTCACTACCTATTCCTATCTCTTCAGCTTGGCAACGATTTTTATCATTTTATTGAATTTCCTAAATCTGATTCGATGGATATTTGTGAATCTAAAGGATAATAAATTTAAAAAGCTAACCATCCCTTTTCATGATCGTATCTCATACACCTTGATGAGTCTACTTGCTTTTTCTTTTTTTGCTGTTGCCATTATCACTACGATTTATTTCACTTATCAATACAATGAAGATAATATGCAAACTATTTCTTCAAGATCTAAGAAAATTCAAAATGAAATTCAAGATGATATCCGGAGTGGAGATTCTGTATCTGATGTGAGTATTATTAAGGAGAAACTGCTTTACGATATTCCGGCGTTGGCAGATAATGAGCAGATAGATATTAATATTTATGATAAGGAGGGAAATATGATTGTAACATCTCAGCTCTCTATTTTTGAGAAGGGTTTACTGTCTTACAAAATTCATCCTGTAGCATTTAACGACTTATTATATAACAAAACCAATCAGGTTGTTCAGAAGGAAAGCATAGGCAAGCTCAGTTATATTTCTACTTACTTGCCAATCAATAATGAGAACGGACAAACGATTGGCTACATTAATATTCCCTTTTTTGGTCAGACACAATACTTGAAGGAGAATATTTCTAGATTTATTATTGCTTTGGTAAATGTGTATGTACCACTATTATTGATCACAGGTTTACTAGGATTATTTATTGCCAATTCCTTAACAAAGCCATTAGCAGAAATTGGCGAACGTCTTCGGAAAGTGGTTCTTGGTAAGCGTAATGAAACCATTGTCTGGAAACGAGATGATGAAATTGGATTGCTTGTTAAAGAGTATAATAAAATGATTGTAAAGCTCGAAGATGCCGCATCTAACTTGGCGAAGTCGGAGAGGGAAGGGGCTTGGCAAGAAATGGCCAAACAGATTGCCCATGAAATTAAAAATCCATTAACGCCCATGAAATTGAGTATTCAGTATTTACAAAGGGCCTTGCTAGAAAACAGTCCTAATACTCGAGAACTCACGCAGCGTATGTCTGATACCTTGATTGAACAAATAGACAATCTTTCTGAAATTGCCACTGCATTCTCAAGTTTTGCTCAAATGCCTACTGCTAATAATGAAGTCATAAATATTGAACACTATATTAAATCTATCATCGACTTGTTTAATGACAGTGAAGAAATAAAAATTAGTTTTAATGGTCACGATACCCCACTCTATATTTTTGCGGACAAAAACCAGATGATTAGTGTCTTTAATAATATCATAAAAAATGCTACCCAGGCCCGACATGCTGATAAACCTTGTATCATTGATATTACTATTCTCAAAGAAGTAGAGACGGTTAAAATAGTGGTAAAAGATAATGGAATCGGCATTCCAGATGATGTCAAGGCAAGTGTTTTTGTTCCAAATTTTACCACCAAAAATTCTGGATCTGGTCTTGGACTTGCTATTAGTAAACAAATCATAGAAGGTGCTAACGGACACATTTGGTTTGAGTCTGAGCCCAATTTGGGAACTACTTTTTTCGTAACCTTGCCCATGCATATCATTGCAAATAATAACATAGATAGCGATGAAACTAATTGAGTTTGTAACAGAGCATGAGTCTCATATCCTCTTATGGAAGATAGAGGAAGATGCTCAGTATTACATAGAAAGATTGAAGTTGACCAGCTATGACTATGCTGAATTAGATAAATTCTTGGTCGAAAAACGAAAGTTACAATGGTACGCCAGCAGACATACTTTAAAACAAATTCTACAGACGGAAGAGGTGGTGCACTTGCATAAAAACGAACAGGGTAAACCCTTTATTCATGGCAGTGAGTTGCATTTGTCTCTGAGTCATACCAATGAGATCACCGCTGCCATTGCCAATCATCACCATAAGGTAGGTATAGATATTGAACATATAAAAGAGAAAGTGAAACGAGTGTCGCATAAGTTCACCACTGCTCACGAATTGAAGTACATGACTGTAGAAAATGAAGTGGCCTATCTAATCACGATTTGGAGTGCCAAAGAAAGTCTCTATAAATTGTATGGTAATAAAAAATTAGATTTCATCGAACATATCAAATTGGAACCTTTCTACCTTCAGCAAGAAGGAGTGATACAGGGAAGAATTATCAAGGAAACTTTTTTGAAGGATTTAATAGTGCACTATCGAATCATTGGAGACCATGTATTGACATATGTGGAAGATACCACCGAATACCATGACTAATGATTGTTTTTAGAGTGAATCACGGTACCTACAATCTTAGATAATTCCTTCTTTTCCTGATGCATCTTCATATAGATTTTGGTATTTTTTTTCTCCTCCTCAATATCTGTTCTATCCTTTAATTTTTCTTGTATAATGGATATTTGTTTATTGAGATACTCGATTTTAAAAAGTGCAATAGATTGTTTCACATCCTTAATAAAATAATCCGATTTTTGAGGCAATAGAATATCGTGCTTGATCTCCCAATTTGGACTAATATCATAGGGCTGATAGAATATATGAATGGTCATATTCTTTATTCTGTTTTCTTCGCTATTGATCAGCTCTTCTGTTGTTGGAAGCAAGCCTTTATTATAATTATCGATCATAAAGTTGAAATAGGTCTTATGGTCTTGATTCTCGAAATACTCTATATCCAAATGTTCCAGCACTTCTTGTGTCACACTTTTACCTTCTTCATAGGCCATAGGACCATATTCAGCTAAAATTCGAATGATATTTTTTTCTAACTCTTCATTTTTCTTAGTGCTAACCCTAAACTGTTGCTCGTGTTGTAATTTTTCTTCCTTTGAAATGGGCATTGGCTCATCAGAAACGGGCATGCTTTTGCCTTCTTCTTTCCATGCTTTACGTAGTATTTTACTTACTTCGCTTAGAAGTAGCTGTTCACGTACATCCATGATTCGACTACATTCCTTGATATACTCATTGCGCTTCAATGGTTCTTGAATCTTTGCAATGGTAGAAATGATATCACGGGTCAATTCAGCTCTTTTGATTGGATCCTCTTTTGCTTCATCAAAAAACAAAGCGGTCTTAAAAAGAATGAAGTCTTTTTGATTGCTTTTAATAAATTCTCTGAAGGCGACTTCTCCCATTTTTTGAACAAAGGAGTCAGGATCTTCTCCATCAGGAAGTAATACCAATCGAACATTCAGACCGCCTTCGATAGCAAGATCCACCCCACGCAAGGCAGCTTTGATACCCGCTGCATCGCCATCATAAAGTATGGTTACATTATCTGTGAACCGTTTTATCAGTTTGATTTGATCTGGCGTCAATGCGGTACCAGAAGATGAAACCGTATTCTCAACGCCGGCTTGATGCAATGAAATAACATCTGTATAGCCTTCACATAAAAAACAGGTATCTTCTTTTCTGATCGAATGTTTCGCAAAGCTAATACCATACAATACTTTACTTTTTTCGTAGGCCTCACTCTCAGCGGTATTGATATACTTTGGTAAGGTCTTGTCACTGCGAAGGGTTCTACCACCAAAAGCAATCACCCTGCCACTCACGTCATGAATCGGAAACATCACCCTGTCATAAAAGAAATCGTAGGTACTGTGCTCTCCTTTGGATGTCAAGCAGGCTTTCTTCAATATGTCTATCTGAAATCCATTGGCTAAAGCGTTCTTGGTAAAAGCATCTCTTTGACTAGGAGCAAATCCCAATTGAAATTTTTCGATTGTCTTTTCACTAAAGCCCCTCTCTTTAAAATAACTCAATCCAATATTTTTGCCTTCTTCATGATGTAACAAGTAGTCGGTATAAAATTTTTGAGCGAAAGAGGTGGCGATGATGACAGACTCTCTGGCATTTATCTGCTCCTTCACTTCATTGGTCAGTTCAGTTTCTTCTACCTCAATATTATAACGATTTGCAAGGTAACGCAGTGCTTCCACGTAGGTCATCTGCTGACTTTCCATCAAGAAGTTTATCGAACCACCGGCCTTACCGCAACCAAAGCATTTATATATACCTTTGGTGGGACTTACATAAAAGGAAGGTGTTTTTTCGTTGTGGAATGGACAATTGCCAATCAAATTGACACCTCGTTTCTTAAGGGATACAAATTCTCCTACGATATCCTCCACGCGAGCTTCGTCATTAATTTTTTGTATGGTGGCAGGTGTTATCATATATGTTAGAAAAGAAAAACAAAAATACAAATAAAGTCTGAAGGAAGCTACCAGAAAGCTGAAGTGCGCATGGAACTTATAAGGTGAATCGCCCGTTTTGTTTGAAAAGCAAAATCGCCAAATGAAAGGGCTATCAACTGGCTTATCTTCTTCCATTTGAATTGTTCCAATCCTTTTTAAATAATGCTTTTGTGGGTAAACAAGCCGATGCATACAGCCACCTCCTTGCTACTATTTTCTATACCTTCAAACAGTTCGGCCAATTCTTACGTAACTTTAAACAATAAAATGACACTATTGCTATGGAATTTATAGATTATTATAAGGTGCTTGGGGTCGAAAAAAATGCGACCACAGAGGAGATCAAAAAAGCTTTTCGCAAAGCAGCTAAAAAGAGCCACCCTGACTTGCATCCAAACGATAAGGGTGCTACGAAAAAGTTTCAGCAACTCAACGAAGCGAATGAGGTACTGAGCGATGCAGTCAAACGAAAAAAGTATGATGAGTATGGGAAAGATTGGCAACATGCCGAACACTATGATCGTGCCAAACAACAAAGGCAAAGCTATACACCTGGTGGACAATCTTATTCGGGCGACTTTGATGGAGGCGATTTCTCAGATTTCTTTTCTTCGATGTTTGGAGGCGGTTCAAGTCGCGGAAATAGCCGCCAGGTAAAGTACAAGGGACAAGATATTCAGGCTTCTATGAATCTAACCTTGGAAGAAATTTATAGTACTCAACAAAAAACATTTGCTGTCAATAACAAAAAAATAAGGATTACCATTCCTGCTGGCGTGGAAGATGGACAGGTAATCAAGTTGAAAGGTTATGGCGCGGAAGGCATGAATGGCGGACCGGCGGGCGATTTATACATCACCTATGTGATTGTCCCTCATCCAAAATACACAAGGGTGGGGAACGACTTAATGATGATAGAAAATCTCAATTTGTATACAGCCGTTTTGGGCGGAGAAATTACCATCGATATTTTTGGTAGTAAAATAAAGTTGAAGATTAAACCAGAAACGCAAAATGGAACTAAGACACGATTGAAAGGAAAAGGCCTACCAGTCTATAAAAGTAGTGATCAGTTCGGCGATTTATACATCACTTTCAATGTGTTATTGCCAACCAATTTGAGCGACAAACAGAAGGAATTATTTACAGAAATAGCAAGTCTTAGCTAACATGCTTGCTGATGAATTTGGCGGGCTGACGGGCTTTTTGCTTCTATCTTTTTATAAAATACAAGATAAAAAAGGATAGCGCTGCAATCCCTGCCCGAGATTTTCTTCCTTGTTTGATTCGAGTACACATGTAAGCCGCGCTTTACTTTCTTACATTACTTTGCTATATTTGTTATATGCTTCAGCTTTCATAAAATGATTTATCAATGGGTGCTAAAAAAATAAAATATTTATTGGTTTTTGTTTCTCCTGCTATCATATGCTTATCTATGTATATCGGAGGTATCTACGTCTTTTTAGCTCCTCTCTATGTTTTCTTTATGATTCCCATCATGGAATTTTTTATCGCTGGTTCTAATAAAAACTTAGATAAAATGGAGGAAGAGATTGTAAAGAATGATCCTTTTTATGATTATCTCTTATACAGTCTCGTTCCCTTGCAAGTATTGCTCCTGATTTATTTTTTATTCAGAATAGACAATGCATTGATGCCTGCTTGGGAAAAAATAGGTATGATGATCGCCTTTAGTTTGTCATGCGCATCCTTAGGTATTAATGGTGCTCATGAGTTGGGACATCGCAGCACTTGGTACGAGCAACTCTTCAGTAAAATACTACTCGCCTCTACGCAGTATTTGCATTTTTTTATTGAACATAATCGTGGGCATCATAAAAATGTATCTACAGAAAATGACCCAGCTTCTAGCAGATATGGGGAAACGCTCTATGCTTTTTATGTGAGGTCGGTAAAAGATAGTTGGTTTTCTGCTTGGAAATTAGAAGGAGACCGACTTAAAAAAGCCAATATTTCTTTTTGGAGTGTTCACAATGAAATGCTTTTATACCAGTTTATTCAAGCCGCTATCTTGCTTACAATTGCAATGGTTTTTAGTTGGCAAGTGATGCTATGGTATTTGGGTGCCTCCGTTATGGGATTTTTATTTTTGGAGACGGTCAATTATATTGAGCATTATGGCTTACAACGTAAAAAAGTGGATGGTGCTTATTACGAAAAGACCATGCCTATTCACTCCTGGAATTCTAATCACACCTTGGGCAGGATTTTATTATTGGAATTGACGCGTCATTCTGACCATCATTATATGGCGAATAGAAAGTACCAAGTATTGAGACATTTTGATGCTAGTCCACAAATGCCTGCTGGTTACCCTGCCATGATGTTGCTTGCTTTTGTGCCACCGCTTTGGTTCAAAATTATGCATCGCCAAATAGCCAAGTATAAAGCCACCAAAGAAGGGATGGCATTGGCCTAGTTCCAGATTTGGGTTAGGGATAGAAGGCAGTATCTCATACGCCGTATAGCCCGCCGCTTGCGGAACCCCCATAAAAAAAGGACTTATGAAGAAGCTATATCTGCTTCCTTTCTGAATTTCGGCAAAGAAATATTGTACTTAACGGCAATGACTCTGATGACAAAAATGAGAGACATGGCAAGCAAAATATTGATGTTTCTTTCCACATTTAAATAGTCTAAGAGAAGGTATAAGAAGGCACCTGCTAAGCACGCAGTAGCATAGATTTCTTTTTTAAAGATGACAGGAATTTCGTTGGTTAAGACATCTCGAAGCACACCACCCATCACTGCAGAGAACATGCCCATAATGGCAGCTATCAATGGGTTGACGCCATAACTCATCGCTTTTTCGCAGCCAATAATGGTGAACATAGCGATGCCAAGGGTTTCAAATATGAAGAATGATTTTCGAAGTTTCAGAAAGGATGAATAGAAAATGCTTGCCAACAAAATGCCGATAAAAACTGCGTATAAAAAATTCACATCTTTCACCCAGGTGAGGGGATAAGCACCGAGTAAAATATCTCTCAAACTACCACCACCAATGGAAGTGATGAATCCGATGAAGGTAACACCAAACCAATCTGGTTTTGATTTTTCATTGGCCGCCAAGGAACCAGAAACGGCAAATAAACCAGTACCAACGATCTCAAGTATGTATTGTATATGCATTTATTTGTTTTTTAGTAGTGCATCATTTAGCGAGGGGTAAGGACGCCGCCAATGTTGCAATCAGTTGACACATTTCATGCGTTTGTATATTCTTTACCAGATGACCCTTTGGGTCGATTACTTTTCGATAATAAGCCACTCCGTTTGATGCAGCAAAAGGATCATTTTTATCGAAAAATTTGTACATGGATTGTGTTCGTTCGCTGCCTAAAAAACTCCACCATCCCAAACAAAGATGAGCGCTTAGTTCATAGGGACCAGAGCCACCAGGTCTATTGTTATAATGATAGCGATACACACCATTATGTCCATCCATGAAATTATGAGCAAGGTAATAGGGATTTTGTTCTGTGGGTAATACAAGGATGGTCTTGAACAATTGAATCTCCAATCCTTTTTTCAATTGACTAAAGAAAGTATAATTTGGACCAACGGTTTCCATTGATTTTTGAAAGCTACAAATCCAAAGCGGCAAGCGAAGAGAATGCGAGACATCTTCGGCAATGTTTTTTACTTCTTTTCTTTGCAGTGAATCATGTACACTATCGTTGCCTGCATAGGCAAAATCCTCGTATTGACTCCAGTAGCCAGGCTGCAGAAGCCAACCACCATCGCTATTCCATTGTGCTCTTTGTTGAAAAACTTCAACCGCCATTTGGGTCATATCGTCAAGAACATTATTGGGCGGTAAACTTTTTAAGTATAAATATCTTTTTAAATCTGCTGCAATGGCCATGGTGAAAAGCTCATCGTCCATGATGGAACGATAATAGATTTTTTCATTCATGTCTGGATTGTATAATTTCCATAGCACTTTAGAACGCATATTTTTGAAGGTCGCACTTTTTCTTCCGGCATATTTCCATTGCCAAATCTCATCTTGATTCCATGTTTTATTTATTTTTTCAAATAGAATATCGTAGAGTCGTGGTGGAATTAAGGAGTCGGCATGCGTTTCTTGACAAAGCACCAGAAATTGGCTGGCTAAATAAAGATAATGAATCCTATAGAGCAAAGTTTTGCCCATATCATTATAACCCGTATCTGCGAATCTTTCAAAATGCTTGGCAAAATCTTGTTGCCATTCCACTTTGTTTAAATCGAAGGCGGCATGCATAGGCACCATTAAGAAGTGGCCTGCATTGTAGCTCAGTTGTGTTGTCCATAAAGGCTCATCCAAATAAGGTTTCACCGTATTTTGCCAGCGCTGATTTGTGCCTGTGCTGTCTTCGAGAGGAGTTGCCATCATGTTGGTATGAATCAAAAGAAATAGTCCGATATAAACGATTAAAATTTGCTTGAACATAAGTGCAAAATTAGTTTAATTTTTCTTTAGGATATTGAACTAATATTTATTGGCAGAGTTATTGTTTTGTGTTTATCTTTAACTATAAAATTATATATTATGAAAAAGCGAATGCTTCTTTTTTTATGTCTAGGATTGTTTTCTTTAACGATAGTAGCACAGACTACAAGCATCAATTGCGAAACCCTTAATGCTGTTGCAGCTACTTGGAAAAAATCTAAGTTCGCAGATTTAAAAGGCACTTTAGTGGGGACGAATACGGCTATGAAAATAAGTCGATATAAGTTGAAGTTACCTATGGCAGGTGCTTTGAGTAGTGAGGTGCTTATTTATCCAGATGCGCCAGATTTTAATACGGTGGAGATAGTGCTTTATCAAGAAGCTACTTTTAGTCCCACGCTTTCAGAGAAATTTGCGGCTATCTACAAGAGTCTTAGAGTGTGCGTAAAAGATAGACAGGAGGATATCTTGAGTGGTACAAGCACAGGTTTAGTAGATGCTGATGGACAAATGCCTGAGCTTGAGTTTGCCAAAGATGGCATGCCTGGTATTACATTGGTGGTCGAAGGTCCTTCCATCACCGAAAATATCTATAAAATCGTTCTTAAGATAGAAGCTTCAGAAGATGATGAATAGGGTGTAAGCCCAAAGCTCTTGTTAAGGGGCTAGCTCAGTCATAGAAATTTTGAACGCACAAAAATCATGATCGTGATGTTGCGCCGATGCAATGATTAATGTCCTATTGCCTTGATGTCTTAAAACTAAATCGCGATACCATGCAATCCCTTCATCATCGAGGTTGGCAGTTGGCTCATCCAAGAACAAAATGTTGGACGCTGTAAATAAAGCGAGCAAGAGTTTTAACCTTTGCTTCATTCCAGAGGAATAATGTTTGATGAGTTTCGATAGGTCATAGCCCAAGAGTTGGTTTATTTTTTCGAGTGGTTCATCCGCTATAGAATCTTTGAAACTGAAATGAAAAGCCACAATTTCTTCCATACTCATATCTTCAATCAAATCCATATAGGGTGCGGCTAAGCTGATGTGTTGGTAGAGCTCTTCTACTGGAATAGTGGCATTATCTAAAGTATATAAAATACTTCCTTTATTGGGTGAAATACTTCCTGCGAGTAATTGTAGGAGCGTCGATTTTCCAGAACCGTTATGGCCATGGATGGCATAAGATTGACCAGATTCAAATTGATAACTGAACTTATGAATGACTGTTTGTCGGCTGTATTGTTTGCTAATTTGATCGAGTTGAATGGTCATAAAATTCCCTTTTACTCGTTTTCATTTTTACTATTAAAGCCTTTTAGAATCCCTCTTACAGAGTCTTTTACAAAATTGATAATATCGTCTCTATCTTCACTAGGAGCAACCTGTGTTTCAATAATTTTTAGTGCGTTGGTGGTATTATACCCTTTGATAAAAAGCAATCTATAAATTTCTGAAATCTGGTTGATTCGTTCGTTGGAAAATCCACGTCTTCGCAAGCCAACAGAGTTGATACCTGCATATACTGTAGGATGACGCGCCGCTTTGATATAAGGAGGAATATCTTTGTTTAGCAGGCAACCTCCAGAGATAAATGCATGGGCACCAATTTTTAAAAACTGAGAGATATTTACTGCGCCACCTAGAATCACATAGTCGCCCAATTCGATATGGCCTGCTAAGTTGGAGTTATTGGCGAGTATACAATTATCACCGATAATACAATCATGGGCAATATGAACATAAGCCATCAACATACAATTTTTGCCGATTTTGGTCGACATGTTTTGTGTGGTTCCTCTATTGATGGTGACGAACTCTCTGATGATGGTATTGTCGCCAATTTCTACAGTTGTTTTTTCGCCTTTATATTTAAAATCTTGAGGTATGGCACTGATGACAGCTCCAGGAAAAATCTTACAATTTTTACCTATTCTAGCGCCTTCCATGATGGTGACATTTGGACCAATCCAAGTGCCTTCGCCAACGACAACATCTTTGCTAATGGTTACAAATGGCTCAATCACTACATTATCAGCTATTTCAGCTTGAGGGTGTATATATGATAAGGGTTGATTCATAAATCTTGATTAGTGGGTGTTTTAAAAAGGAGGATTAGACATTCGTTCTTTTGTAAATGCCAGCAAATAATTCTGCTTCGGTAACAATATTTTCGCCAACAAAGGCAGTACCTCTCATTTCGCAGATGCCACGTCTGATCGGACTCATCAGTTCTAATTTAAAAATGATAGTATCTCCTGGAACCACTTTTTGTCTGAATTTTACTTTATCTATTTTAAGAAAATAGGTATCATAGCTCGCAGGATCTTCCACCGTATTTAATGCAAGAATGCCACCTGTTTGTGCCATCGCTTCTACTTGTAGCACACCTGGCATGACTGGGTTTCCAGGGAAATGGCCTGTAAAAAAGGGTTCGTTATAGGTAACATTCTTAATCCCGACGATAGATTTTTCATTCATTTCAATGATCTTGTCAATCAATAAAAACGGATAGCGATGCGGTAACATCTTTTCGATATCTTGAATATTATAGACTGGTTTTTTGTTGGGGTCATAGAAAGGCACATCCACTTTGTTTTTTAAGCTTTTGATATGTGCTTTAATTTTTTTTGCAAACTCAACATTTGATTTATGTCCTGGTCTAGTGGCAATGATATGTGCTTTAAAAGGCGTACCCACTAGGGTTAGATCGCCTACGATATCAAGTAACTTGTGACGAGCTGGTTCATTTGGAAATCTTAACTCCACATTGTTCAAAATACCTTCTTTCACAACTTTGATATCTGGCTTATTGAACAACTTACTCAACTTAGAAATTTCATTTTCGTTGATTTCTCTATCTACCACAACAATAGCATTATCCAAATCACCGCCTTTAATCAAATTGGCTTCTAACAGCATTTCCAATTCATGCAAGAAGCAAAAAGTTCTTGCTTGTGAAAACTGTTCTTTAAAATCGGATAATTTTTCTAATGAAGCATGTTGTTGACCTAGTGTTGGGGACTTATAATCGATGAGGGCTGTGATTTTAAAGTGATCGCTTGGCATAGCCAACATTTCCACGCCGTTCTCTTCATCGATATAATGGATATTGGTTCTAAGGTCAAAGATTTCTCTTTCTACATTCAATTGCTCCACTCCAGCCGTTTCGAGTAAGTCGATAAAAGGTCTAGAGCTACCATCTAAGATAGGAATTTCCATGCCATTAGATTGGATTAAGACATTATCGATCATAGAGGCTGTAATGGCGGCAAGACAATGTTCAACCGTGGTAATGATTCCTTTGCCTTTCTCGAGTGTGGTACCCCTGGCAACCGTAGTTACCAAATCAGCATCGGCAGGAATGATGGGTTCGCCTTCTAAATCGATACGTTGAAATTTAATGCCGTGATTAGCAGGTGCTGGTAGAAAGGTAAGGGTAACTTGCTGGCCTGTATGTAGACCTACACCACTTATGGAAACCGAATTTTTTATTGTATTTTGGAACAAGATAATTACTTTTTAATGAAGAGTAAAAATACAGTTTTCGCATCAAAATTCGTTATATCCTTACAAAAAACAGAAATGTCTACAAAAAGAGTCTTTATTTATGTCATAATTTCGTTCACAATCCTTCTATTTATTGGCTTTTTACCCGATGCTTCCATTATTATTCCTGTAGAACATGCCAATGCTTCCGATTATAATAAAGCATCCTTTTGGTATTATCCATGGGGGAAATCCATCACCCATAAGGGGGTGGACATCTTCTCACCACTCGGAACAAAAGTGATCGCACCCTGCGATGGACTGATTTTAAAAACGGCATCTAATGCCTTAGGAGGGAATTATGTCCTGATGTTGGGGGCCAAATGGCGCTTGCATTATTTTGCCCATTTAAATGCTACTTATACTGTTCCTTTTAGCTATGTGCATAAAGGTGAAGTAATAGCTGCGGTGGGTAATACAGGCAATGCCTATGGGAAAGCGCCACATCTTCATTATGCCATTTATACCATGATTCCCTATCTGCATCAGATGGATACCTGTCATCAAGGCATACAAAAGATATGGTATATCAACCCAATTCAATTATTTGGAAAGGACTAGCTCCTAAATCATTTTACAATTCTATCTTTGTATCTATAAAAAAAAACAAAGAATGTTATGAAGAGAATATTATTTATTGTAGTCTCCGCAGTATTGTTGCTCAGCTCATGTGAGAATAAGCAAAAGGAGATGCTAGAAGGAAATTGGCGGATGATTTGGATTCAGAATGGTGATATGCAAGTTGATGCGCGTGATTTAGGCTCGCCGGTACTTTCATTGGAAGAAAAAAACGATCAATATCAGATGATGTCGGGTACTATTTTGGAAGAAGGCAAATGGGATTCAAAAAAAGGAACATTGATATTGACGCCCAAAGCAAAGGAGGCTATAACTTACAGCATTGACTCCATGGATAAAAATACATTGATCTATCACTCAGAAGCAGGAGGGAGTATCGTCAAAGTATTTTATGTGAGAGCCTCTACTGACGGGGAAGAGGAGGATGAAAAGTAGGATACAAACAGACAGTAAACTAAAAAAATATTTTCTGTAGAGCGGAAAAAACCTTACCTTTGAGGCTCGTTAAACAACGAATGGTTTCTGTAGCTCAATTGGATAGAGCATCTCACTACGGATGAGAAGGTTTGGGGTTCGAATCCCTACAGGAACGCAACACAATACATAAAACCGCTATTCGAAAGATTGGTGGTTTTTTTTATTCCTCTATAAGAGTCACTTCAAAGGATTTTTTTCTTCCATGCTTCATCCTCACTTCAATAAAATGGAATGCTCTTATCAAAAAATATCTAAAATAAACGGACAGTAGAAAGAATAATTAAGAAGTGCATCAACTAATTATCTCCTTCAATCCTAAAATCTTTTGTAATCTTTGTGGATGATGAAATGGTCAATCTTTTTTATACTCCTATTTACTGTACCGAGTAAGGAGTGGAAACTCGAAAAAAATGTGGATGGTATTAAAGCTTTTACTTTAGATATTGGCAAGCCATTTAAAAAGTTGAAAATTACAGCCCCTTTCAAAGCCTCGTTAGACAAGGTTTTTGCTTATTATTTTCAGGTCAGCAAGCAAAGCACATGGATGGAGGATATTCAGAAAAGCGAGCTGCTGAAGAAAGAAAGCGATAATGTTTGGTATACGCGCTATGAAATAAAATTTCCCTTTCCCTATAAGAATCGTGACATCGTTTACAAAATGGTGAAGACAGTCACAGAGAATGAAATTTTGGTTAGCTATACCAATGCTGCCTCCTATATTCCATTAAATAACGATTTTGTGCGCATGACTGTTTCAGAAGGTTATTGGAAGTTTACAAAAACAGGCGAAAATAGCTCTACGATTGAGACATGTTCATATAATGAAACCGCTGGTGTGCCGGGCTGGATGGCGAATTTATTTATGATAGAAGGTCCTACCAAAACCATGGCAAATTTGAGAGCGAAAGTAGAAGGGAAGTGATTAGATGAATGATGCGCATCCGCATTGCAAATCCTTAAGAGTGATGGGTGTTTCATCAAATTCTTGTTGGCCAGCTTTCAACTATAGATTGCCACTTATCAATTCTATCTTGACGTAAAAATATTGATCTATAATTTTGTCAATAAATTATTCAATATTGTCTACTCAATCACCCTGTATTCTCTCTCAAGCGTCCGCTGGTGAGTCTAACAATATACTCACTCGCAAGCGTCCGCTTGTGAGTGAAATCAAAGAAATTTTTTCAGAATTATTTAAGATGATTATGTAGAGATGAGCAGAGCATATAAATTTAAGGATCAAACGAAACCTTATTTCATAACCTTTGCCATTGTGAATTGGATTGATTTGTTTACAAGAAGCTGCTATTGTGATATCTTTTTAGAGAGTATAAGATTTTGTCAAGAAAGAAAAGGTTTGATAGTTTATGCATGGGTCTTGATGCCTAGTCATGTCCATATGATTATTGGAACAAAAGAAAATGCTATGCAAGATATTTTGAGAGATTTAAAAAGCTTCACTTCAAGAAAATTGAAAGAAGAAATCTACAATCATCCAAAAGAAAGTAGGAAAGATTGGTTGATACGGATGTTTGAAAGCGCTGGAAGGAAGAATGGCAATAATGGAAGTTGGCAGTTATGGCAACAGAACAATCATCCAATTGAGTTATGGGACACATATATGATAGAAAATAAACTACATTATTTGCATAAGAATCCAGTAGCATCAAATATAGTATTTCGTGCTGAAGATTATGTGTACAGCAGTGCTATAGATTATGCTGGAGAAAAGGGTTTACTACATGTTGAATTGCTTTAGTGAACTCACAAGCGGACGCTTGTGAGAGATACGTGAATCACAAGCGGACGCTTGCGATAGATACGGGAATCAAAAGCGGACGCTTGCGATAGATACGGAATCACAAGCGGACGCTTGCGATAGATACGGTTAAGTTGCGAACTATTGGACAAAAAAAAGAACATAAATAAATTTTATGTTCTTTTGAAATTATATTAGGTACAGAAAATTCTAAATTATTTTTAGATGCTTTTCATATGTTGACTTTTTATTTCTTATTCATCACGATAAGCTTTAAGTCAATCATTGTGTTTACTTTGTTTATTTTAAAGGCGCTTTGAAAGAACCTGAACAGGGATAATCATTCATTGAAAATGGAGAGCTGATGGCTTTTGTTACAATGCCTGAAAAAGTGCCTTCATAAGTTTCATTTATTGTTGTTGTAATATGCGTTAGATTCACATTTATATGATAGCTTGAATATACATTATTACCATTCATCAAGGATAAATAACAATCTGGATTACTGCCTATATGTAATGGAGTACCATCTGGTGATTTAATAATGAATCCACTGTAAGACTTCCCATCAAGCGGACTTTTAAACCCTAAACTGATTTCATCTTTAACCGTACCATGAGTTACTCCCCATTGGGTTAAATTCGGAAGAATAATAGTTTTAGTATCACCTAATTCTTGTCCGTTGCAAGAAAAGGTTGTATACACATCTATTGATGTAAGTGATCTATCGCTGCAGCCATAACATGTTATTAACAAGATAGCAAACATGAAAATGTTTTGGGTTTTTTTCATTTTTATTGTTTAAAATGTTTCATCAAAATTGAATAAGTCTAAAGATATGCTAAATTTCATTGTAAAACCCGAATTTCTCGCATTCTCTCGCAAGCGTCCGCTTGTGAGAGAATAGTCTAACCCAATAAAACAAAATCAACCCACTACTGTATAAACCCCACAGCAGCTGTCGTATTAGTCGCGACATCTATCAAGATAAATGAACCATTTGATTTGTGTTCCTCATACTTATCAAAGTAAATGGCTTTGCTTAATTTAATCACCACTTCACCAATTTCGTTTAATGCTAGTTCACTCGCGGGACTTTTACCTGAGTAGTCCGTAGCAATAGTGTTGAGAATATTTTCCACTTTGCCCAACACTCGATTGCTATGATGTTGCAGCATGTATTTGGCACCTATGACCATTTTTTTATGATCCATCCAGCATACAATAGCATGTATTTCTTTTTCAATTGTTGGTAGCTCTGTTGCCTTTACAATCATATCGCCTCGGGTGACATTGATATCGTCTGCCAATTCAATACTGATAGACGAGCCAGCTTCTGCACTTTGATATTCCTGATCAAAAAAGTGAATCTTGGTGATTCTTGATTCATTGAGGGAGGGGAGCACGCACACTTTGTCGCCCACCGAAATATCTGCCCCATAAATTTTGCCTGCATAGCCTCGAAAGTCATGATATTCAGACGTTTTAGGTCGTATAACTGTCTGTATTGGGAAGCGAAATTGTCCCTTTTCATGTACCTCTGTCGCCTTTAAATTTTCTAAATAATCTAAGATAGTTGGACCATGATACCAGGGCATATTTTCTGATGTTGTCACAATATTTCCACCATTAATCGCACTCAATGGAATATAATTTACAGTCTGTTCTTTAAAGGTGCTCTTCGCATTCAATGCTTGAAAATCGGCTCTAATTGTATTGAATACCTCTTCCGAATAATCTACTAAATCCATTTTGTTGATGGCAACAATCACCTCTTTGATGCGTAACAAATTATTGATAAAAAAGTGGCGATAGGTTTGTTCAATCACGCCTTTGCGCGCATCGATGAGGATAATTGATACTTGTGATGTGGAAGCACCAGTCACCATATTTCTTGTATATTCTACATGGCCTGGTGAGTCTGCAATGATATAACTTTTCTTTGCAGTAGAAAAATAAATATGAGCTACATCTATGGTGATACCTTGTTCTCGCTCTGCCACCAAGCCATCAGTCGCTAATGAAAAATCGAGATAATCATATCCTTTTTGTTTGCTGCTTTTTTCAATCGCCTCCAATTTATCGGAGGTTAAAGATTGTGTGTCGTACAATAATCTTCCTATCAGAGTACTCTTACCATCATCAACGCTTCCTGCGGTTGCTATTTTTAGAACATCCATCATTTCTTTGCTTTTTGTTTTTTCTTAAAAGTAGCCTTGTTGTTTTCTCTTTTCCATCGCAGCTTCTGAGCGTTTATCATCTATTCGTGCGCCTCTTTCTGATATGGTGGATTGTCTAATTTCATTGACCACTTCTTGGAGCGTATGAGCTTCTGATTCAACAGCAGCGGTGCATGTCATGTCGCCAACGGTTCTAAATCGAACCATTCTTTCTTCTGTCACTTCATCTTTTTCTTGATACACAAAATCTGCATGCGACCAAATAAGTCCATCTCTGATAAATACTTTTCTTAGATGCGAAAAGTAGATGGACGGAATGGCCATATTTTCAGCTTCTATATAATTCCAGACATCTAATTCGGTCCAGTTCGAAATCGGGAACACACGGACATTCTGACCATTTTCTATCTTACCATTTAAAATATCAAAAAGTTCTGGTCTTTGATTTTTTTCATCCCATTGTCCGAAGTCATCGCGCACCGAAAAGATTCTTTCTTTGGCTCTAGCTTTTTCTTCATCTCTACGTGCACCTCCAATACAAGCATCGAACTTAAATTCTTCAATAGCATCTAGGAGGGTAGTGGTTTGTAAAGTATTTCTACTCGCATATCTTCCAGATTCTTCAATCACTTTTCCTGCATCTATTGTCTGCTGTACATTTCTGACGATAAGTTCAAGACCCAGTTCTGCCACTAATGCATCTCTGAATGCAATGGTTTCTGGAAAATTATGTCCTGTATCGATATGCAAAAGTGGGAAAGGGATTTTGGCAGGGAAGAAAGCTTTTTGCGCTAATCTCACCAAAGTGATCGAGTCTTTGCCACCTGAGAAAAGCAAAACAGGCCTATCAAATTGTGCAATCACTTCTCTAAAAATATATATCGCTTCGCTTTCAAGCGCATTGGTTTGAAGTCTATTTTTCATATCGTATTTTCATTATCGTGTAAGCAGTTACAAAAAAAAGCAATAGATAAATATGTTTTTTCATACAAGGTGAATGTAAGTCAAAGATAATGATATTCGGTATAGCAGAGTAGCTGTTTGTCTTTTAGTTTAGGGCGTGCCAGCAGCAAAATACAAGGCTGCTGTCAGGCTTTCCGCGCTGCACGGCAGCCTGCTTCAATCCTTCACGCAGCATCTGTTTCAGTTTTTTAGATGTTCTGAAAGTAGCATCTTTAGTACAGATTCATTTTGAAAACAGTCATCTAAGGCATGAAGTTTCCTTCTGAATGACAGGCGAGTTGGTCAATTGAAAATTGTTAAAGCTCATTTAATTTTTAGATTTCCAATCATTGCGTCAAAACTCTTCCAGAATGAGGAATCCTTTCCTGCTGCTTCGATAATTGTTAAATGGTTTCAAATCCTTGAATGTATTACGAATCATCACATCAATCGACTGAGCCAAATCTACCAATTGCTTGAAGTCTCCGGCTAGGGATTGCAACGGATATCCTTTTTTGCAAGGTTTTTTTTGCAAAAAAGATAGGAGTGGAAAGCCCGGCTGTCTGTTCAGCGAATCGTATTTAATGGCTCGATGCGGCATTCACTGCTGACAGCAGCAGCCGCCAAAATATGGATATCTTGTTATTATTTTTTTGCAAGATTGACATTCTAAATTGTACTTTTATACAATGATAATAATTGGAATAACAGGAACGATTGGTGCCGGAAAGGGTACTGTGGTTGACTATTTGGTGAAACATCATGGCTATAGTCATTTTTCGGTGCGCAATTTTTTGACTGAAGCCATTCATTTGCTTGGATTGCCCGTCAATAGAGACTCGATGGTGGAAGTGGCCAATGGTATGCGGGCAAACAATTCACCGAGCTATATTGTAGAGCAATTGCTGGAAAGAGCTGTTGAAAAGGGTCACGATTCCATCATAGAAAGCATTAGAACACCAGGAGAAATTGATGCATTGCGTGCAAAAGCAAATTTCTTTTTGTTAGCTGTAGATGCAGACCCCGCCTTGCGATATGAGCGGGTAATTATGAGAAAAAGCGAGACAGACCAAATTTCTTATGAGACATTTTTAGAAAACGAAAAGCGCGAAATGAACTCTTCCGATCCGAACAAACAAAATTTAGCTGTCTGTATTTCAAAGGCCGATTTTGTATTGAACAATGATGGAACTTTTCGTGATTTAGATACACAAATAGAAACGATTTTAGCACAAATGGAAAAAGCAAAATAAGATGGAAACATATCAAAGACCTACGTGGGACGAGTATTTTATTGAAGTGATGGATGCTATTGCTAAGCGTGCGACTTGTGGTCGTGGGCGAAGTGGTTGCGTGATTGCAAGAGACAATCAATTATTGGTGACCGGTTATGTGGGTTCCCCAGTCGGCTTACCGCATTGCGATGAAGTGGGGCATCAGATGAAGAAGGTGATTCATGTAGATGAGGACAATAAAGAAACCGAACATTGTGTAAGAACGGTGCATGCCGAGCAGAATGCCATTTGTCAAGCTGCTAAGAATGGCGTGGCTTTGGAAGGGGCTACTTTGTATTGTCGTATGACACCTTGTAGGGTTTGTGCGATGCTCATTATTAATTGCGGCATCAGAAGAGTGGTCTGTCAGCGAAGATACCACGCAGGCGTCGAAAGCGAAGAGATGTTTCGAAAAGTAGGTGTTGAATTACATTATGTGCATGATGAACTGCAAGAGTACGAGAAGGCATAGGCAATGCGTTTTGACATTGGCCGGTAAAATTCTTTAAGGCATTTCATTCAGAAATTTCTCAATTTCTTCCAATTTATCTAAAGACATTTTAGAAAGTAGATTATTGATTTCCACTTTCTTTTCTCTACGTCTAATTTTTTGTAATGGATGATCTTTTCTATCGTCAAACAAATCGGTGGGTGTCCATTCGAAAATATCATTTGGCGTGCAATTGAGCACCGTGCAAAGCTGTTCGATATGGTCCAATCGCATCTGTTCTACCTTACCATTTTTATATTTATGAGCTGTAAAAGGCACAAAACCATTTTTTACTAAGAATTTATAAGGTTGTTCAATATTTCTTGCTTTGAATATTCTTTGTAAATTAAGATGTAGCATGTCAATAAAATTTGGTGATGATTATGGAGGCGAAAGTAGGAGATGTGATTTGTATTTGTTTTATATTTTATCGACACAAGTGTATATCTTTTTGAAAAGGTGCAAAGGAAATTGCTAAAAGTTCAAAGTAAATGGATGTTTTTACTTCCTTTTTTATGATTTCTCCATTGTAGAATGTAAAAGAACGATATATATTAGCTCATCAAAAAATATTTTTAACTTTATAAATGATGACTCATGATTTCTAGAAAGGAATTTAAAAGGCAATATCTAGCTGAGTTACTACCTTCTTCTGCAGCTAATTATGCAGTTGGCGACATATGGGATCGAATAGGAATGAGTGATACATTAGTACCAGAAAATGAGAATATTGGTTACTTGTGTGGTAACGAAGCATTATCCAAACAATTGGAAACCATTGAAAGGGTGGATGCAAATTTTCCCGACATTGATATCACCCAAGATGTGAATGAAGAAATAGATGTTCAATTGCTAAGTTTTGATGTATCAATATTGTCATCGCTGCATGTGCAGAAAGTAGAAAAGATGGTCATTAAAGGCGTTACAGTTAAGAATTCTTTAAATGGATACAAAAACAATATAGCAAAAGCTGTTGAGGCATTGCGGAATACTGATATTGAAAAATATCGAAAGAAGCTCAGGTCTAAAGAGCTAGTGCTTGCCTTATTTTATGCAGAATGTGTAGAGATACAAATCGCCAAAGAGGTGAACAATCAAAATGCGTTTAAGTTGGCGCTGGAGAAGTTGTTTAAAGTGGATTCAAAAGTAAAGTTTGAGACCAACAACAAAGTCAAGATTTCACTTTCAAACCCCGAATGTCCTTTTGCAGCTCAATTTGTAATGGGAAGAGATATTTAACAAAATGTTTTCAAGTCACACCTTAAAAAAAATATCGTGTCAAAAGAAAAAATAAACGAAAAAGATTTTAAAGATGCAGCCACTAAAATAGGCTGTAGTGTGGCCGCCATTAAAGCGGTGGCAGAAGTTGAATCTAAACAAAGTGGATTTGACGAAAAAGATCAACCAGTGATTCTCTTTGAGCGCCATGTTTTCTCTGCTAAGACCAATCATTTATTTGATCAATCAAATCCCAATGTATCGAATCCAACGCCAGGTGGATATGGCCCGTCCAATAAACAACATGCGCGATTGGCAGAAGCTGTAAAACTGAATCGAGAGGCGGCATTGATGTCTGCATCTTGGGGTAAATTTCAAATCATGGGATTCAATTTTGCACTCTGTGGATTCAATAGTTTACAAGATTTTATCAATGCTATGTACAGCTCAGAAAGAGCTCATTTGATGGCATTTGTCAACTATGTGATTGAATCGTCACTAGGAGATGAGTTACGCGATAAACGATGGGCAGATTTTGCTAAAAGATATAATGGGCCGACTTATAAGAAGAATAAATATGATGAGAAACTAGCAGCTGCTTATCTTAAACACAAGTGATTTTTTTCGTTTTTCCCCTTCATTCCTCTCGCAAACATAGAGCCAGCAATATTCTATTCAACGAATGCGAAAGTCGCGCCAGGGATTGGAGCAAGATACCGTGTATCGCGCAAAGCCCGGTCTTTTTGCTGGCTGTTGATCGCAAAAAGAGGTGCCAAAAATGAGGATTAAAATTCAAAGAAAAGCCACGTATCATCTGATGAACGTGGCTTTTTGGCGACCGTAGAAGGATTCGAACCCTCAACCATCAGAGCCGAAATCTGACATTCTATCCAGTTGAACTATACGGCCGAGAATATTGTATATAATATTACGCCTGCAAAAATAGTACATTTGCATTGCATAAAACATATAAAAATCAAGATAAAATAGATGGAAATTAAAACAGCACAACAGTCTAAAACAATCATGACTGAAATCGTTTTACCCAATGATACCAATACTTTGAATAATTTGCGAGGTGGCAAAATACTACATTGGATGGATATTGCTTCTGCCATTGCTGCTGGTAAACATGCCGAAGCTATTGTTGTGACTGTATCTGTAGATCAGGTGAGCTTCGATAATCCAATTAAATTGGGTGATGTGGTGACCATAGAAGCCGTGGTGACGAGAGTTTTTAAGACTTCTATAGAAACACATATTAATGTTTGGGCCGAGAACTTACCCACCAGAACAAAATATAAATGCAATGAAGCCTACTATACATTCGTGGCATTGGACTCCAATAGCAAGCCAAAAAAAGTGGATGAGTTGACACCCGAAACTGCAGAAGAAAAAGAAAAGTATGATGGCGCTATGCGACGTCGACAAATGAGATTGGTGTTGGCTGGTAAGCTTAAGCCTTCAGAAGCTAGCGAGTTAAAGAACTTATTTGCTTAAATTTATTCTTGGTCTATTCTAAATCTAGAATAACTGAAATCTACTTTTTGGTTCTCTTGCATCTTATCTCTTTCCTCGCTTTGAAGCAATAAGCCAGAACCTTTGACACGGTTAAAATCGATGCCATTATCGATTAAGAATTTTGCAATTTTAATGGAACGGACCATGTCAAGTCTTTGCCAAGTACCTTTACCAATTTTAGAACTTACCACCTTAAATTGAGGATATTGATTGATAAACTCTTTCAATTCACTAGCATCAGATTTGAGGTATTCGTTTCTATCGGCATGTCCATTGACTTGAATGCTAAGGTTATGATTGATGTACAGCCATTGTAGCACTTTCCATAACTTTTCTTTCTCGCTTTCTCTGGTAAGATCAGAAATATTGTAATCATAGTAAAAGGTGCTTTCCACTGAGGTATCATCCACTGTTTGTAAAGAAAATTCATCACCTGGATTGACTAAGTTATTGTTGTTTATCATGAGCACAAATGGACAATTTCGGATGTATTTGTTATAGGTACTCATCACCTCTGAAGCGGCAATGGATTTAATCGTATTTTCAAATGCTACATAAGCCTCGATACTTTGGATATTCCACCAGAAAATAATATTTTGCTCTAAAGTATTGGCCTGAGATTGTTCAAGTTCATTGTTAGCAACGATCTCTAGCAACAAGTCACTGTATTCTTTAGGAGTAAGAATGCTATCTAGCTTGCTTGTATTCAGTTGTTGTAATATCTGATAGAATTCAGCTTTTTGTAGGCTCAATGGCGTATAAGAGGCGCTCATTTCTGCGGCGTACTTTTCGGTTTTTAAATTGAATACAAGATCCTTTGCATTTGGAAAAACCTTGGCACTTATCTTATTCAGCAGTTTGGCTAAAATCATCAATTTGCAATATCCATTGGCATTTTGATAATTGCCAGTGATTTGATAACTAAGCATGGCTTTATTAGCGTTCTCTTGAGAAACATCATGATGAATCAACTGTGACGAACTGATGAGACTCTTATAAATATTGGTTTTCCCAATCGGCACATAATTGTTTTCTATTCTATCGTCGTATAGAGTGGTTTCGTTAATCTCATCAAATTTATCGGATGGACTCACATTGCCTCTTAACACAAAGAGAGAATTGATAGGTTTAAAACACTTACTGTAAACATCCAATAATTGCCTTCCTGTTAGATTATTGATAGCGGTTTCTTCTATCGTTTGATATCTTCTAAAATGATCATCACCCCACATATACCTTTGAATTTGATCTTCCAGTTCAAATGTTTCTGGAGAATACTTTTGTTCGGCGCGTTGATAGCTTTTAATTGTCAATTCCTTGGCTTGAGAAAGCACTATAGAGTCTATGAGCACTGCTTTGTAAATATTGCTTAGAATTCTTTCTACTGCGTAATTCTTGCTTTCTAGATGAAAGATAAAAGTGCTGTAATCAGGTTGAAAAAGGACTTCTGTATTTGCATAGCTCTTGTCTAGTCTTACCAAATTAGCATAGATAGTATACATCAATAATCGACTAATGCCAGCATTGTCAGCGGTTTCGATAAAGGGCGCAAGCTTCACATTCATTGTGAGCCGAAAATCTGAATTGTTATCTTTAATAACAACCAATTCCGCCTTGTTTTTTAAGTTGCCATAAGCACTTTGACCAATATTTTTTGCGACCACTTGTTCAAGGGTACAAAAGAGTAGAATGATATAAAGAATTTGTTTCATGTAGTGACTAAAATGCAAAGGTAAGTAGTATTTATCTTGTTTGTAGCATTTCCCTAGTCACTTACCCAAATCTTGAAATTTTCTTTTTCTAGTCTATTTTTCTTAAAGAAAACAAAGCCATTTCTATAAAAATCTAGACTTAAGGTTACTTCCTTCATGGCAATGATTTCCAGCCATGCTTTATTCATTCCTTCTGACCAATGAATATCATCAAGAACGATTAAGCTATCTTCATGTATAAAGGGTAAAATTTGCCTAAAATATGCTAGCGTGCTCTCGTATTGGTGGTTCCCATCTATAATCACCAAATCTACGCTTTTCATTGTTTCAAGTGTATTGACTAAAGTATGCTCAAATAGACCTTCAATCAAGTGTACGTTTTGCAGACCAACTTCTTCAAAATATCTTTTTGCATATTCATAACAATCCTTGTTGCCTTCTAAGGTATAGACCTTTCCATTTGGATTTGCTTTTGCTAAATACATGGTACCTATGCCTACGCAGGTGCCTATTTCAAGGATGTTCTGATAGCCATATTTTTGAATGCAATGATAATAGCGCTTAGCGATTTGATGAGGTGCAGAAAGTTTTTTTTCTATCTCTGAAAGTGATTTTATACTGTCCGTTTGTATAGCACCTATGCCTTTAAAAACAATTTTTTTATCCTTTTCAAGGCTACGTTTTTTTCTAAAATGAAGGATTGTTTTTAAATCATCGCTTTCTTTTTTCTGTTCTAGTACATGTGCCATTAAGTCATACACAAAAGGCGAATGCATATAATACTTTGTTTGAGACGAAAAAAGATGTCTAAGCAATGCTTTGGCCTGAAAGCGTATATTCGACAATGGTTTTATAATCATGGCACTTGGCTTACCTCTTAATTTTATGATAAATTGAATAGGGAGGAATTAATATTCATGAGTTAGTCCTTTAAAAAATGCAATGCCTTTTTCTTCTACTTTCTGTTCTGATGTTTCAATGATAAAGTTTATTTTTTTAAGATTAAAGCAATGCCTTGTCACTAAAATTCAATGGCAACAAATCTTTAATAGATTGAACTTTGTATATTTTTTCTCCTTCGCCTTTCAAATACAAACTGATATTTTTGTTTTGACGATTTTCATATTCTAAGATGCTTTGACGACAAAGCCCGCAAGGAGCTACAGGATCAAGCATTTTACCATGTTCAGTGGCAATGGTAATGGCCATGCTCACGATGCTTACTTTGTTGAAATTGGCTGCTGCATTGGCCAATGCCACGCCTTCTGCACAAAGACACACCGGATAGGCTGCATTCTCTTGGTTGGCACCGAGAACAGTCTCCCCATTTTCAAGTAAAATAGCACATCCAACCCTAAAACGAGAATAGGGAGAATGGGAGAGTGCGGTTGCGTCTTTAGCCTTTTGAATTAAGCTCTGTTCTTCTTGATTCAACTCTTGTAGTTGATATTCTTCAATGGTGAAATGATGGTCAATTTTCTTCATATATCCTTATGCTTCTTTTTGTAAAACTAAGTGATATTCGTCAGCATAACGAATCAAACATCGAGAAATAATAACTATTGATTTAATTTTTAAGCTTCTGCTAGATTAATGATAAATTTGTCCCATGGAAAATCAAAAAAAGATCTTGGTTTTAGGCGCCGGTAAAAGCGCTATTTATTTGTTGGATTATCTGCGTGATCATGCGGTAACAGAAAATTGGGAAGTCCATATTGCCGACTTGTCGACGAGTCATTTGAAACAAGCTTTTGAAACATGTATCCTAAGTGATATCAGCATTTCAGATGAGCCCGAACGTTTAGAGATATTGATCGCAGCATGCGATTTGGTGATATCAATGGTACCTGCGAGTATGCACCCAATTGTTGCCACATCTTGCCTTAGGAATGGAAAAAACTTGATCACACCATCTTATGTTTCAGATGAGTTAAAGGCGATGTCGAAAGAAGTGGAGGCGAAAGGACTGCTTTTTCTCAATGAGATGGGGGTAGATCCGGGCATCGACCATATGAGCGCCATGCAAATCATTCACCGCATTCAATCACTAGGCGGTAAGATAAGCGCATTCGAATCTTATTGTGGCGGCTTAATCGCTCCAGAAAGCGACGATAATCCTTGGCATTATAAGTTTACTTGGAATCCGAGAAACGTTATCTTGGCTGGTCAGGGTACCGCAAAATTCCTTCAGCATGGCACCTATAAATACATCCCATATCATCAGCTTTTTGAACGTACTACCTTGTTTACTATCGATCACTACGGAACATTTGAAGGCTATGCCAATAGAGATTCTTTGAAATATATTGAGGCCTACGGATTAGAAGGCATTGAAACCATGTATAGAGGAACCTTTAGGAAAGCTCCTTTTTGCAAGGCTTGGCAAGTTTTTGTTTCTTTAGGAATGACCGACGACTCTTATATAATCGAATCATCAGAAAAATTATCCAATAGAGCTTTCCTGAATCTTTTTCTTGAAAGCAATGCCTTATCAATTGAGCAAAATTTTAGCAAGCTGACAGGCTATGCAGCTGATTCAGAGATTTATCAAATGATGGATTGGTTGGAGTTATTTAGCGACAATGCTTTCACCCATCAAAAGGCCGCGAGTCCAGCTAAAATTTTACAAGTCATCCTTGAACAGAAATTAAAGTTGGCACCAAGCGACAAGGATATGTTAGTGATGTTGCATAAGTTTACCTATCAGTTACATGAAACCACCCATCAACTTAGCTCATCATTGGTAGTATTAGGCGAAAATCAAGTGCATACAGCGATGGCAAAAACGGTTGGATTACCCATCGCCATTGCGGCTCGTCTGATCTTAAACGGAACAATCCTTACCAAAGGTGTGCATATTCCCGTGATTGAATCGATTTATCAACCCATTCTGCAGGAGTTATCGAAGCTTGGCATTCAATTTAAAGAAGAAGAACAAGCCTGCTGATTACTATCCTTGTAAAACAGCTTAGACAAATCTGATGGCGCTTTACAGCTAATGCATATTTCCATGCTTCTTGCAGCCGAAAAGGATGTTCTCTCTTTTGTTCAATCCTTTCTAATACACAATTTTATTACTAAATTTGAATCGGATACGCATTAGGAAACAATGGATTCATCAATATTTTATTTCACAGCAACGAAACATTAAATGGATAATTTACAATTACTGATTGCTAGCTTAACAGAAATAGAAAAGAAGAAATTCGCGAAAGAAATTAAAAAGTTTGAAGGCGAAAAATTTACTGATAAGCAAGCAGAAGCTTTGCGCAGACATTTTTTTCAAGAGCATATTGTTGAATCGCTGACTAGTACTTACCTCATCGAAGAAAAAGTTCATATTCAGTGGTATTATGAGGCAGTGGTATTGTTTTCTAAGGGCTTGGAGGTTATGGCAAACAAACGTTTGAGAAAGGCCATCGACAACGCAATTGTCCTCGAGGACTTCCAGATGTTGTATTTGATGTATCAACTTGAGATGAACATAGCACTGCAGTTTAAAGACAAAGTGGTCATCGGTATCATAGAATCTTGTGCCAGTAATAAGCAAAAATGTATCGAAAATATCGTATTGCTTGCCAAGTATCTTCAAATCAATCTTACCCTTAGAGAATATTACAACAGAAACGGCATCATCCTTAATCAAGAAATTGAGTTATATCTCGAGAAAGAGGTACGAGAACATGTAGAGATGGATATTCCAGAGCAGTATCCCGTTACCGTAAAGCACTTGATTTATAAAATAAGATACTTATACCTGCTTTTTAAAAACGATCCCATAAATGCCTTGGCATCTAATGAAAAGATGGTGGCGTTTACCAAACAGCATATGAATATCTTTTCGATGGATGATTTCTATATTGAGTTGTTTAACCTATGCTACATGATTTTATCACTCAATCAAGAAGAAAAATTCCTCTTTTATTTCGATCAAATTGACGTCAATCTGATTAAAAATAGCACTATCAGAATGAAGCATTTGTTGAATAAGATCAAGCTAAAATCTAGCTATTATCTTACCATGCACAAATACCAAGAAGGTTTGTTTTATTTTGAAACAGCTGTCAACTTTGTCTTAAAAAAGTTTAATGACAAAATAGATGTCGCTACCAGATTTGCTATCTATGCGGAGTATGCTTTTGTTTGCTTTCATAATCAAAAATATGATCGCACCATGGATATGATTAATGATTCCTTAAAATTATCTAAAGCTGGGTTTAGAGATGATGTCATTAATACCCTGAAAATCATGGAGATTGTTTGTTGTTATCACCTCGGTTTATCCACCCTCTTGCTTTCTAAGTGTAAGTCCTACATCAAATATCATCCAGAATATTGCGATCCTAAGTTCAATGAATATGTCCTCGTGCAATTTTTCATGAAGACGCACAAAGAAATTGTGGATGACGAAAAGATGAAGGATTATTTTGTCGAGCTAAAAGCAAGCTTAACACAAAATGAAGAGCTGATCAACTACACTAAAATACAACATAAGTTTTCTATCTCTTCATGGATAGATGATTGTATTCTTAGCCTTCAAGGCCAAACGACCTAAAAATCAAAGGTTCGGTGCGGTATATTGATTCTAAGACCACAAAGTACATAGCTTAAGGACTTACTATTTTCTTTGATATCACTTTTTAAGTTTCGAACAGAATATTGAAAATCAAAAAACAAGTTATGGCGTAGTTGATAACTCGCGATAAGATGAATAATCGTTATGTTTTGTTTTACCCCTTGCGTGGTAAGGTTTCCAAAGGTTGTTTCTACATATTTTTCAGAAGCAGGTAAAAAGATATTGGATCCCCAATTGCTGCCGCTGCTATCCGCTCCAGTGTTGGCATAAATATATTTGAGCTTCAATTCTAGATTTTTAATGGGCTGGTATTTAACAATCGCAATCAACTCTCTAAAGTTAGCACCCAATGGATGTGCCAATGCTTGATTGTAATGAGTATAATTAGCCATCACTACGGTACTATTGCTCAAATGAGTGTAGGTATATGGTCGCACCATATTGAACTCCATCTGAAGATCTAGGTTTTTTAAACCTCCCACATCAATATATTTAGCGCCCAACTGAAATCCATACTTATTGCCCCACCACTTTTTCTTGAACTGCGAAAAGTTAAACTCGTCCAAGAGAAATTGACCGTAGATCTGACCATGTCGAGCAAAATTCACCTTTATATCGGCACCTATCAATGAATTATCCGGAGAGCCAATGCTTTGTTCAATAGAACGATAAAAGATGATTGGATTTAAATATTGGATATCAAATTGTTTTTTTCGATTCATGATCACGCCTTCAAAAAATCCTATATCTAACCATTTGGCGACATTCACGCTTAAGTGGTGAAAGGCAGCAAACTTCTTATCCAACAGGCGATCTCCGCCTCTTTTATATTGTCCTTGCATCTCTGCAAAGATGTTCTGATAGTTGATGCGCCAAATTCTTGTATTCAATTTTAAGAACAAATAAGGCGCTGAATTATCTGATAGAAACAATGACCGATAACCGTTTCCAATAAAGTTTTTATCATGACCAAATTGCACATCAATATGTTTCAATATAGAAAAGTTGATCGATCCTCTATAGTCATAATAATCATAGCTTACTTGCTTGAAAATACGCGAGGGGCTTGTATTGTCGTATTTAAAGTAACCTAAGCCAGGTATGGCTTGGAAATTATTTCGTAAAATTCTATCATCAACATAGGTTGGCCATAATTGTTGATTGGATACCAACGAAAAAGATACACTAATCTTTTTCATGATAGAAGCCCTAAATTCAAGGCCTCTGCCATTATTTAGGATAAGTCGATCGTCTACTTCAGCGCCCAGACCGAGATTTAAAATTGGATTAATCTTCAGAATGAACTCGTCATTCTTGGTTCTTACTCCATAGAATGTCGCTGGCTCTTTGTAAAAATAACGTAAGAATGGTTTTCTGCTCGTGCTTTTCAGACTATCGTACCATTCTGAATTATCATCCACCATATACTTCAAATTCCTTGCATCCGATTTGCTTAGTTTGATATTGGAGGATGATAAGGTTTCCACAAAAGCTGCTACTTGTGCCCTGCTAAATGGTCTCGATGAGGTAAAAGGCGCAGGCAGTAATTTACCATACTTAATATCAAAACGGTCTATATATTCATAAGTGGGATTTCCCAAAGGCACATAGGTAGATTGTGCCATCGCAGACGAAGAGAGAAGGACAAAAAAGATGACTTTTAAAATTTGTTGCATACTAATATAGACTCCATTTTTTCTAATCATCAAAGATAAGTGTTTTTAAAGAATATGACAATCAAACGATAGGCGCTACCTCTTCAATCTAGCCTTCCATTCAGCCTATTTTATTATTAAAAAAAACGAGGAGGATGTTTAACTTTGCTTAGATAAATAACAAAATGAAAAAGATACAAAAGATTGCAATGATGACCTCTGGTGGCGATTCACCAGGTATGAATGCGAATATCAGAGCAGTGGTGCGAAGTGGCATTTATCATGATGTAGAAGTCTTTGGCATCAAACGTGGCTTCGATGGTTTGATTGATGATGAGATAGAAGCCATGGATCTGAGCAGTGTCAGCAATATTATTCAACGGGGTGGAACCATCCTCAAAACAGCCCGCAGTAAACGTTTTATGGATGCCGCTTATCGAAAAATAGCTTTCGAAAATCTACAAAAAAGAGGCATTGATGCGATGGTGGTATGCGGTGGAAACGGCTCTTACACGGGTGCACAGATTTTAAATCAAGAACATGGCATCAAGGTGGTAGGCACGCCAGGCACTATTGACAATGATTTGTTTGGCACCGATTTTACCATTGGCTACGATACAGCTTTGAATACCGTCATAGAAGCAGTCGATAAAATTAGAGATACAGCCTCCTCGCATAATCGCATGTTCTTTATTGAAGTCATGGGCCGAGATGCTGGTTTTATCGCATTAAACAGCGGCATTGCAAGTGGGGCAGAGGCTATATTTATCCCAGAGATAAAAGGTGATTATCAAAATTTTGTGGAGCGATTCGAAAAAAACGAAAGGGATAATAAACTTTTTTCTATCATCATTATCGCTGAAGGCGATGAAAGTGGTGGTGCTTTTAAAGTGGCAGAGATGTTTAAAGAAAAATATGCAGACCTCGAAACGCGTGTGTCTATTTTGGGGCATATTCAACGAGGTGGAAACCCTTCTTGTCGCGATAGAGTGCTGGCTTCCAAATTGGGTGCTGGTGCCGTAGAAGCCTTGTTGAAAGGGGAATCGAATATCGCCATTGGTGAAATTAATGGGAAGATAAGCCATACCCCTTTCGAGAAAGCCATCAAATTACAACACAATAGCATTAGCAAAGAAATGTTGAGCCTCGCGAAATTATTGGCTATGTAAAGGCTTCAATTGTCTTTTTATTTGGCGGGCTACGGGCTTTTCGCTTCTATCTTTTTTTGTATAATCATTCAAAATGCATAGCTTCTTAAAAAAAAGGATAGCGCTGCAATCCCTGCCCGAACATCATCCTAGCTAGCTAGTTTTTGTGAGAAGTATTTTTTTTTAGTTCCAAATAGAAACATTGAGGTGGTAACACTTTTAAGGGAGATTACTTCTACAGCACAAGAATGTTCATTGAATACAAAAACTAATAATACTTAAAATCAACAGTAAATGATGAAGATATAGCATTATTGATGTAAATTTGTTAGCTTGTACAACATGAGCATATTTACAAAATGGTCCAATGATGGATCGAACAAAAAAAATCAATGGAATTAATAAGAGAACTTAAACTGGCCGTTTTAATCGATGCCGATAACGTGCCCTATTCTAATATCAAAGGGATGTTAGAAGAAATTGCAAAATACGGAACCCCCACCTTCAAAAGAATTTATGGCGATTGGACCAAGCCAACCTTATCTGGCTGGAAAACTGTATTGCTAGAAAATGCGATTACACCTATTCAACAATATAGCTATACCACTGGTAAGAATTCATCCGATTCTGCCTTGATTATCGATGCGATGGATATTCTTTATACAGGAGGTGTCGATGGCTTCTGTATCGTTTCTAGCGATAGTGATTTTACTCGACTAGCTACTCGATTGAGAGAAGCGGGTATGAAGGTATTCGGAATCGGTGAGAAAAAAACACCATCGCCTTTTATCGCATCTTGCAATAAATTTATTTATATAGAAATTTTAAAGAAAGAAATTAAAGAACCAAGTAGTCCTAAAAGCAATTCAAAAGCAGCTCCAAAAAAGAAAGAAGATCCTATCGTGTCTAAACACAAAGCATTGGTAAAGCTCATCTCTGACAGTATCAACGATATGGCAGAGGAAGATGGCTGGGTGTTTTTAGGCGTTTTAGGAAGTCTTATTTTGAAAAAACAACCAGACTTTGATCCACGTAATTATGGTCATAAAAAATTGATAGACTTAATCAAAACCATCAAAGAATTGGAAGTGGAATCTCGTCAAACTGAAAAAAGCACTGGCTTTAATTTCTATGTTCGAATAAAATAATCCCATCTCATGAGATATCTTTTGATGCTTTCTTTAACGCTGTTTGTCATGCAACTCTCAGCACAAACTGTCCAATCTACGAATGCTAAGCCCATCGTCGTTAACAAAGTAGATTTGCTTCAAATGCCTATAAAACCAATACAATCGGTACTCCCTAATCAATATATGCAAACGCTGGGTTTCTTCTGTAAACAAGAAATTCAATTGCAAAAAATAAGTATAGTACCTGTTAAATTTCGTGTGGGAACACAACAAAGTTGTGATCATATCGAAGGTAAATAATTGTCAGAATGTTTGTTCGATGCCATCGAATTGTCCTTACATTCATTGCCTTTTCTCCTCATTTATTAGCTAGTTTTGCCTTGTGAAAGCACTTATTTTTTCTCTTCTTATCAGACTCTATCCCATGTTCTTGCTCAATGGCATATGGATGGGACGTTGGACAGACAATTACACGAAGTTACGAGTCTACTTGATTCGTCAACCGCTCAATATCAATGGTGCTTTTTCTGTTTTTGGTGGTAGCATTGCTAGTGCTGCTGATCCCTTTTTACCATTGATGTATAAATTGGCAACGATGCAAAGAGGCATCAATATTAGTGTTTGGACCAAGTCGGTATCAGTGAAGTTTATCAAACCTATTAATAACCTTGCCTATTTTGATTATGTGATTACAGAAGATGAACTACAAACGGCTATAGATACCATGAAGGAAAAGGGAAAACATGTGCAAATTCATCACATCAATTGTGTCAATCGTCATAATACTGTCTATGCCATTGCAGAGGTGCATACTTATATGAAATTACATGCTTAAGTCGATCAAATATTTTTTGTTTTGCTATTCAATGCTAAAAATGGTCGGCCAATAACCCTACATCGCACTATCAATTTTGATTGGAATATCATAATCTTAGAGAAACAAAGCAGGGTTATGACTCTTTGTCTTTTGAGTGAGAATACCACCCAAAATGCTTATTCTACATAGCTTCTGCTTGGTCGAGTACGGCTTGCTCTACTTCAGAAATACTACCGTCAGCCATAGCTGCTGCTGTCATGCGTGCCATCACTTTTGCTTTCACTTGTGGGTCAGTAGGCATACGCAGTGGCAGTTGTTTCATACGCGCCATATCAAAAATACCTCTGATGCGATCAACATCAAATCCTAATTCGCGGGCGAGTGACAATGCCATCACTTGCTCTTTATCTTGGAATTGACCATCAGCAGCCCAGATAATCATCATGTTGTTGAGGATATAATCACGTTCGGCAAGAGATGCATCTGCTTGCGCTATCGTCGCTTTGGTCACCATGGTCGCTCCTGTATTGCCAGCTTGATACAGCTCTGGTGTGGTAATTTTAACTACAATCCATTCATATTTGGTGCTATTGAGTATGGAACCACAGAATCCACATTTGATTTCAGTAGTGTCAGCCACAGGTGCCGAGCAAGAAGGGCAGGAGTGAGCATACAATTCGCCATTGGCTTTTTCGAATGTGGTGTCTCTACACATGATCATGACTTCGTTGCCTGTCTGTACACTCTGATTCAATAGGATGGCTTGATTGACAGTGGTTCTAACCTTTTGAAAAGATTTTTTAATAAAGAAAACGAGATAATCTTTACCATCTTTTTGATAAGCATTATTCAATTGCACCGCATTTAAATACAATCGATTGAAGATATAAGCATCTTCTTTTTTAGCAGCGAAATGCTCATACATCTCATCCCCACAAAAACGACGAATAATGCTTGGGTCTTTTTTGACGGTAGCCGTCATCACTTGCATATAAGCATTGCTGGCCTTGTCTTCTAGCCATTGTACGGCATCATTTTTCAACCATGGCAATTGTGCTCTAATTTTATTTGTATTTTTCCCTTCTGCTTCAAAATCTTTAGAAAGACTTACATAATCATCGGGTTGAGAGATTTCTGATAAGATCCAATCATAATCTCCTAATGAGGTGATGGTACCACAGTAACCGCATTTGGCGGTCTCTCCAGCGATGTCTTTAAGTTCGCCACCACACTTCGGACAGTTATTTGTGCTATACAAATCTTTAACTTCAATGCCATTTTTCTTGATGAAGGTCCAATACTCGATACCTTCATATGGTCCGCCATCATTCAAGTTGGGGTATTTTGCACTCACAAAAGAGTCGTTCATGGTAAACTGAATAGCCACATGCACGATAGAGTAGGGGCCATCATTTTCTGTCTTATCGATGCTGACTCTTTGTACCATTATATGCTCCATGGTATTCACTTGATCTAGCAAATTCATCATCACAAATTGTGTGGTAAAACGCTGATACACCCCGTCACTAATCCATTTGCGCACTGTGCTAATATCTTTTTTCATCCATGCTTCTTGAATGGCAAGAAAAGCAATTTTGACTTTGTCTTTAAAAGCAAACTCATCAAATCCAGGATTTTTGTCTAGGAATGCATTATCAATAGGAGAGCTGAGTGGTGCAAAATAATTGGAAGAAGATTTGTTATAGTTTTTCGTTGGAATATTATTGAAGGATGAAGCGTTTCCCTTGTTTTTTGCATAAAAATATAAAGCCACTACAATCGCAACAATCACAATCACATTCAGTGGAAAGGGTAATGCAAAAATCAATCGAAACAAAAGATAGATGATCACGCCGGCACCATCTCCACCGCCACCTCCGCCGCTACTTCCACCACCACTATGGCCGCCACCACCGCCGCCAGCACTAGCAAAGGTTTCTATGCTTGCCACAGATAAAAGGAGTAAGAAGGCGAGGCTTTGTTTTTGGGCTTTGGTGAATTTGATTACGGACATAGTATTTACTTTTTAAGGCTTATCAAATGTAGAGATATAAGTATAGAAAGACAATAGAAATCTATGCTTGCAGTTGAATTTTACAAACAGGTATCCGGCGCTCAAGTCTTAGAATATTTTTGTAGAAAGTCTCTTTCTGAACTCGATAAAGCATGCATCCCTTTTTTATTAATTTTATCAAGAATGCGATCAATTTCTGTTTGTCTCTTTTGCTGGGCAATATTAAATTGATCATCTACCTTTCGTTTAGTGTCTTTTAGTCTTGAGGCATCTGCCTTCCCAGTCGATGACAGGATATCGTCTAAGGGATTTCTATTGTTTTGATAGAGATAATAATAGCCACCAATCCCTGCTACAATAAGGAGAATGAACGTCAAGATAATCATGCCCATGATGACAATATTTCTAAATGTGAGTCGTAAGAAGGAATGGATTTATTTCTTTTTACCTTCTTTCGTTGCTGGGTTATGTTTCACTTCTTTGGCTGTCGAAACAACTTTCTCTTCTACCATTGGGGCCATCAATTCATCCTTTTTTTTGTATAAAAGAAAGAGGATAACAAATACAGGAATCAAACTAAAGGCAAAGGAGATTGTGTTTCTTTTATCGAATTGTGCGCTATCATAGACAAAAGAAACTTCTTTTGCACCTGCTGGAATCACCAAGGCACGCAACACATAATTGGCTTTCATGATTGGCGTTTCTTTGCCATCAACAAAGGCTTTGAAGCCATCTCCATCTTCTTGTACATAGTATATTTCTGAGAAGATAGCCAACTGTTGAGTTTTGGTATTTACTTCATACTTCACATGGTGATTGTCTTTGGAAACTAATTTGATACTGGCAGAAGAGTCAAACTGAATTTTAGCACCATCTACCAATGGCTTTGCATACTTTGTCCATAGAATAGCTGTTTGACGTGGATTCCAAACTGGCATAGCGCCTTGAGGATTGTCCATGGAATGCATTTCTGCTAAACCATTCGCTACTAATTTAAATTCAGGAACAAACCAAGCAGAACCGCATGCATTTGGATTTTGTTGAGGTTGCGGGCCTGATTTCCCATCACCTTCAATTAAATACTTAGTATTCAACATATCCCAAACAGCTGTATTATATTTACCAATTTGGTTTTCAATCAACTCTTGGTAGCGACGCAATTTGGCAGGGTGATAACCACCGATAGATTGATGGAAAGCAGAGGTTGGTGCATCGTTAAATGGATTCGGTCCACCTTGATTAGGATCACTGTATAAATTGAATACCCTATAATCTTCTGGATCTGACATGATTGCCGTATTAGCACTATTGGCTTCAATCTCTTTTTTATCCGTAAAGTCATCGGTATTTAAACTTCTGTTATCTACCATCCAAAGATCTACTATCATAATGATGCCTAATACAGGCACCAGAACTTTAGCGTTGATCATTTCTTTTGTGTAGGCCCAAAGCAAGCCAAAGCCAATTGCTACATATAAGAGAGAGCGTAAGATATCGGCTTTCATAATCGAAGCACGATCTTCAGTTACAGCTGACAATAACCATTTAGGCATTGGTTTGATTTGTCTTTTTAGATCACCCAATAATTCCATGTCACTAGCAAAAGGGAAAATACTAGTTCCAAAAAGATAAAATATTACCAAAATACCACCAACAATACCAGCAGTGATATATAATGTTTTCATTTTTTGAGCGCCACTTTCCTTGCTTTCAATAAATTCCTTCAAGCCCCAAAGGCCCATGATACCAACAATCATTTGCACCACAGAGATACACATGCTCGGTGATCGAAAGCGATTGTACATTGGGAAATAGTTGAAGGCGATATTGGTGAAGGCAGTTAAATTTTTACCAAACGAAAGCAAAAGGAAAAATACACCTACGAGGATTAAGGCATATTTCGTTTTATCTTTAATGGTAAAAAAGCTCAATACCATAAGGAATACAAGGATGACACCCATATAATTTCCACCACTCACAAAAGATTGTTCGCCCCAGTATACAGAAACCCCATTTTGATAATTTTTTCCTTCTGGATTGGATTGAATGGCTTTTAAAGTAGCGCTATTTTCGTCGTAGGCTTGGTTGGCTTCATCATAGATTAAGTTATTACTGCTATTACCTCCCATCATGTCAGGGATCAAGGCAGAAAATGTCTCTAATTTACCATTACTCCATGCCGTTGCATAATCAGGATCTAATCCTTCTTTTGCTGCCGTTTTGCCATCTGTTAACTCAGACACACCACTTCTAATTGTTTCTTTAGCAGAGATGACATTATTAATGAGGTTATAATTGCTTAAGGCAGATAGCGCTGTTATTCCAGCCACTATCGCAGCCACTTTAATCACATGTTGCAGTTCATTTTCCATCAACAATTTTAAGCCAGCGGCTACACAGAATAAAATGATCATCATAATCATGTAGTAACTGATCTGTGTGTGATTTAAAGAAAGGGTAACATTCATATAAATCAAGGTGATGATAATACCTTTCGTATATTCTTTTCTTGTTAAGAAAATCAGTCCAGATAAAACGCCAGGTAAGCAACCAAAACCGATAACCTTTAGGACATGTCCACCTTCCAAACTGATGATATTGAAAGTGGCCAAGCCCATCACAATCGCTCCTGTGACAGCCATCCATTTTTTTACATCCACAGATAATAACAATAGATAAGCACCTAGCATGATCCATACCAAGGTATCAAACGAGAAGAATCCACCTAAAAATAATTTGCCAAACACAAATGGAATCTGATAAAAATAATTGGACAGAGAACTACCATATGAAGCAGGCATTCCTGAGAACAATGCATCAGTCCAGTGAACGAATTCACCAGTTTTATCTGCATAGGGTTTGGTTGATTTTTCAAGTACTTGTCCAAGGAGTAGATCATTCGCACCAATCACTTTTCCACTTAAAGCAGGATAGCAATAGATGGCACCGGTAAGGATGAATAAAGCAAGTGCCAACAGATGAAACTTCAATTTCTCGAAAATATTTTTCATAATGGTATTTCAGTTTGATATGTAATGTTGTAATGTACGCGATTATATTTTTTTAAGCCAAACGTCCGCTTGTGACTGTTGTCGCTTCTTAAGTATAGCATTGGCCTCCTCCTTGGAGCTAGAAACAAACTCGCCTATGGTTGTAAATCCGGTATTGCTTGTCTTTTGGTAGACTTTTTTTCCTTGACTAGTTAATTCGCCTTTTAATTTCTCCGCATTTTTTGCTTCTTTAAAACAACCTAAAATTAGATAATAACCTGAAGGCTTTGCTTCGTTTTGTAGGAGCTTATCATTAGCATTTTTTGGAACAGTCACCACTGGAGCAATGACCTTTGAAGTTTCAACAATAATGGGAGCAATGGCCTTGCATTTTTGGTTGGCATTTCGAATGCTTATGGATTCATTCACAATAGAAACTCCAGTATGCATGTTTGAAATGGCTGCCTTGATATCATGTTGAACAACCTCACTCGTTGGCCAAAAATTTATAAAGTTTGCTTCTTTTACCCTGATGGGTGCTTCAGTAAAAAGCATCAGCTGGGATAGAGCGATGATAGCAAATAGACAGGCCGCCAAAACATAAGTAGCGCTTCGATTTTTACGAGTTCCTTTTTTACGATTTTCTTTTTGCTTTTTAATGACTGTACTTGTTGATGATCCAATACCTTTATCATCAGAAGCTCTTGTGAAGATTCTATCTATTGGATGATGATACATCATAGGTAAACCATAAGAGGCAAGCGAAAGATTTTCGGTTAAGTTAGAAATGAAATCTATCTTATCATCCTTGCTCTTCTGAATCTTTCCAATATCTCTAATCAGTATGCTTTCTTGTTTTTCTAAGGCATTATTCCACGTGTAGACTTGTTTTTCAACAGCTAAAGAGGCTTCTGCATAGGTCACCTCATTTGATTGCGCAATAGCGCTATAGAGTATTCCATCATTGTTCGTCAACAATCGATTGAAAGAAACTGTTTTTGAGGGAGGGAAAAATTGATGTTGACCTGGGTATATCTGTGCACCTTGATAATGAGTTATAAAAGCACCAAAACCAGGTACGATGATACATTCATGTTTTAACAGTAAGTGCTTAATTTCTTTTTCTATATTCATCCGTATTAGTAGCTAAATTTGACACCTAACATCACATTGGCCCCAAACTGCGGGTAAAGATACCAATTTTGATATTTCATGTGTGCCAAATTTTTCGCGTCTAAAAATACAGAAAAATTCTTATGAAATTGATAATTTGCTCCAATGTTGATGTCTGCTGCACCTTTTATAGCCACCGCATTCATGTTTTTATCACGGGCATAAGCACCTGCTATTCCATTGATATCTATGTAAGTATACAGTTTTTCTTTCCACAAATAGGAGCATCTAAAATTGCCTGTAAAGGCTGGCATATGCCATGCTTTTATAAAGTCTAATGCCTCGTACACTGTATAGCCTGCTATTAGATCAAACTTCAATTTTTGATTAATGTTATAGCTCGCTTCTAGTTGAAGATTAATGATTTGTGTACTTCGATCATATACTACATCAAATCTTTTCATGTCGCTGGTATCATTTACATAGAGTGCAAAGTTTTTTGCCACTTTGTTCGTAAAGCGGATATCATAATCGAAATTTTGTATGCTACCTTTAAAACCGGCTACCCGATTTTCAACTCTTGTATTACGAATTTCTACACGATCGTTGATAAATGGATTTTTAGTCACCAAAGATAAATAGCTGTTTTTCTGTAGTTCGCGATTCCATGCTGAATAGAAGATGAGTATATGTTTATATAATCTCTTTTCTGTAACTAAGTTTGGAAATAGATAGGTTGTCTTGCCATCAAAAGCGAGTTGAAATCCTGCTTTTAAGCTCCAGTTATCATCATCAAAAGTATAATCAGCAGCAAAGCGAAAAATATTTCTATTGATGCTATCTTTTATGGACGGATAAGTAAGCTTATTGATATCGAAATTGAATAATAGATTCGCAAAATGCTTTTGCTTAAATTGTTTTGCTATATTGGTATTGCCGTTAATACTGTATTCGGTATTCCCAGATTTGGTGAACATGTAATTAAATCCTACATCCTGACGATAATCTAATTTTAATTTATTTTTTTTGGGATTTAAGAAATAGACTTTACCCGCAAAATGATTAACGATTTGTCGAATACTCGATGGTGCATCATCAAAAGCATCATTATTTAGGTTATATCCATAGTAATGATGAACTTCTCTGTTATAATCCAGATTCAATCCCATTTTCAATTGTTTGCTTGCTGCATAATCTGCATACAAGCCCCCTTTATGATAATTCATTTTTTGATTCGACAATTTACCTTGCGCCATTGTATACGTGTATTTCAAGCCATAGGTAAATTTTTCTTTCATGATATCATTATAATTCAATTCAGCGTATGGTTGTAAGAGAGAACCAAAACCAATTTTGATATATGAATGTTGGTGTTTTTCGAGTAAATCTTTTTTAGCTGCTTGAGCTTTCAATTGATTAGGGCTATATTCAACAAGGATTAATTTATCTGGCGATTCAAGGTCATACTTTTCTTTTTTAACCTCCTGCTCTTTGATGATTGGTGAATAGTCTTTTTTCTCACTACTTTGAATGACAGGTTCCTTATCAATCATCACCTCTACACGATTATTCATGTCTTTGGTACCTGACTGACTATACAGCTGGTTCATCGCTATTGCGCAGAGTAGGAGCGTTGTTGGTACTTTAAAATATTTTATCTTCATCATAATTTAACCTTTTAAGGGTTCGGCGTATCAATTTTCTCAACTTCAATTTTTGTCTCTGTTCCGTTGCTGATGTCTATTTTAGATTTCAGCAACTCTGCGTCTTTTGCTTGTTGTAATTTGTTTTTGGCTTCCTCGATCAAATCCTTATCACCTTTATAGTTTTCTAGGATACTTTCGTAAGTTGCCTTGGCTTGATAGAAATCTTGCAGCGCCGCATAATTGTCGCCAATTAAAATAAACAATTTTGCCAACCAATAATCATAGCCTTCTACCTTCTCTTTCACCTCAAATGCTTTATCTAAGGAGTTTTGAAACAAGCCCTTTTTGTTGAGAAGATAGGCCAGATAATAATTTGATTCGGCTGTTTGTTCACTCACTTTACCACTTGCCACTTCAGTATACTCCAACAAAGCATTGTCCCAATCTGATTTATCTAATAGGACAGAAGCTTTATAGTATCTTGCTTCTAACTTATCGGTGGCAGAAGCAGTACTGTTGAAGACCATCAAATCGGCATATTTAATGACATCATTATCTGATTTTGAAAGGTAACTACTGCGCAATACATTCATCAACATTCCAAATTCATCTGTTTTGTTTTTATTCAATTCATATAGCAAAGCATAGAATCGACGTGCTTTTTCATAATCTTTCAGGCTCTGGAAACATAGCAGCGCAGCACGATTTAGGGCTTTCTCATAGTATGAACTAGGGCCATTGCTTACAACGATATCATAATGTTGTACAGCTTCATTGTATTTATTTAATTTAAAGTAGCTGTCCCCTAAATAGTATTGAGCTTTCAGAGCAAAAAAACCACTAGGGAATTTCGAAACATAGCTTTCGAGTGAGCTGATGGCGTTGTTATAATCGCTACTCATGTATCGATCTTCACCAGGTCTAAAATACAGCGAATCTTGCACCGAGGTAGATATATCGTAACCGATTTGATTGAGGTATTCAATATATCCAGATGGATTCCCCATGTCGACATAAATTTCTTGAATAATAGAGAGCGCATCTTTTTGTTCTTCAGACTTCGGATAATTTGTCACCACTTCTTTATAATAAGTCATCGCCTTTTCATTATTACCAAGATTAAAATTGATCAAGCCAATATGCATTAATGCATCTGCTCTGTATTTACTGCTTGGATAATTTTTTGTTAGCTGAGAATAGCTTAGCAAGGCACTTTGTGGATCTTCTAAATCTTGTTGTTGTGTGATTCCAATTTCATACAAGGCGTTTTCTGCATAGGCAGAATTGGGATAATTGCTTACCAGATTTTTTAGGTTGGTGACTTTGTCGCCATATTTTTTTTGGAAACCTTGAATCATCGAAAGTTGAAAAAGTGTATAGTCTTTATTTGATGAACTTTCATTCCATACTTTTTGGTAATTATTGGCAGCATTATTCAAATCTTTGGTCATGTATTGGCAATCAGCTAATCTGGTATAAGCATCATATAAAGCTGACTTATCGTTTGTTTGAGACTGCCCATATGCGTTCACAGCATTTTGGAAAGGTTGAATAGCTGCCAAGTATTGTTTTTGTTTTAAATATGCATAGCCTTGACCATAATATGCTTTGAATGCATTGGTATTAGCATTGCCTATTTTCTCAATATTGGCAATTTGTAGATACTTCCCAAATTCTAGAATAGCTTTTGGATAATCATTGGAGATATAATAGATTTCGCCTTTGAGAAATAAGGCCTCGCCTTGAATATTCTTATCCAAGGGAAAGCTCAAAGATTTATTCAGTAGCAGGAGGCTTTCTTCATAATCCTTATCATTAAACACCGCTACTGCTTGATAATAGGTGACTTGTTGGTATGCCTTATTTAATACAGCATTTTTATTCTTGGTACTTTCTATTACCCTAATGGCTTCTTTATAATTTTTTGTTTGTAACAGCGAAGTCGCTAAAATTACTGTGATATCATCTGCTTCTGTACTTTTTGTAAAGGTGTTTAAGAATACTGGAGCTTGAACTACCACAGTAGAAAAGTCTTCCGATTCATAAGAAAGTTTGATATAATTAGCGGCAGCGATTTCTTTAATACTTTGGTCAAAATCCATGCGCGCCGCTTGAGCAAAAGCAGTTTTTGCATTATCTGTTTCTCCTATTTTTAAATAGCAATTAGCAAGTGTATAAAAAGAATTTTGACCTAAAGAATCTTCCACTACGTTCAATTGTTTAAAGTTTTTGATAGCGTCTGCATAGTTGCCTATCTTATATTGTGTGAAGGCCAATTGGTAAATGCTTTCCTTTTTTACTTTTGGTGTTTTATCAATATAGGATTTTAGCAGAGGTGCAGCCTTTGCATAGTCTTGTTTATAGTAATAGGATTGTCCAACGATATATTGAATTTCGCTTTGATACTTTAAGCTATTGTCTTTAAGATAAGGCTCTGTGTAGGCTATGACCTTGTCATAGTTTTTCTTCATAAAATAAATTTGAGCCAAATAGTAAGGTACTAAATTTTTATAGTGATCAATACTTTGTATCGTTTCGAAGCTCGTTTGTGCGGCAGTATACTCACCTTCTGAGAAGGAGATATAGCCATAATAGTAGTTGGCATCATTTTGATAGATATTCTCAAATGATTTCACTTCTTTAAAAAGAGGTTTTGCTTTGTCGAATTCCTTATTTAAAAAGTATGCATAGCCTAACTTAAAGCTGTAGGCTGTTCTTTGTTGGTTGCTCAAATCTTTCTTCGTCACCTTTTCGAACCAAACAATCGATTCATCATATTTACCTTCTTGATTATACCATTTGCCTAATTGATAGTATGCCAATCTGCGGAGAGAGGTTTCATGAAAATTATGAATATAATCTAGCAAAATTTTTTCTGCATCTGGCTGATGCAAATCCACTGCAATAGCCCCGATATAGTAAATCGCATTACTCACTTTGAGGTACTCGGCCGTTTGATGAGCAGGTTTGAATTCAGAAAGAAAGCATTCAAATTCTTTCCTAGCTGCGAGCAGTTGTTTGCTTTCAAGCAGTTCTGTTCCCTTTTTATAATGAGCATCTCTATCTGTCATTCCAAGGCTTTCCTGTGCAAAAAGCGAGGTTTGGAACATCCATAAAGAGAAGCAAATGATGGTTAGTTTTCTCATGTGTGTTTTGCTATTGTATGATCATTTCAGTAATGACTTCAATTTATTTCTTAAAACTTAAACGATATTCCAATCGTTGGTAGTATTGGCAGTTGATATATTTTTTCTTGAGTAACTCTATTGATATAAAAAATATTTTTTCTATCATAGACATTGCTTAGGCTAATATTAGATTCTATTTCTAGATTCTTACCAATCTTCCATTTCTTTTTTAAACCAAGATCCAATCGATGGTATAGTGGTAATCTACCTTGATTTAATTTGTTCTCATATAAGATGCCTAATTGTCCATTCTCTCCATTGATGTTTGTATTCACGTTGTTGCTGAGTTGCAGGTCTTCGTAGAAGCCAGCCGTTCGTGTAAATGGAAAACCACTTCCGAAATTGAATCTCAAACTTACTTCCCAATTTAATTTTTTACCAAAGCTGTAGGAGCCAGCCAAATTGATATTATTTCTTCTATCGAAATTGGTTGGATAAACTTGTGTTCCGTCATTTCTCTTTACCCATGCTAGAGAATATCCACCCCATAGGAACAATCGCTTTGTTTCGAATTTTAATAAAAAATCAATTCCATAAGAGCTTCCTTTCTCAATCATATAATTTGGATCACTCTGAAACAATTTATTTCTATTGATATTTATCAATTGCCAATTATAGATATAATAGGGTTCAACATTAATGGTCAGATTGTTTACTGGTTCATATTCAAAACCAAGAATCGCGTGAACCGCATGTTGTAATTTACTCTTCGCTGCATTACCATCAATTTTTAGCAATTCCTCTTCTGGTCCAGATAAAAATCCACTAAAAAGATTCACAATATCTCTATCCGATTTCGTGCTAATTAAGTTTTGGGAATAGAGCCCCGTAGCTATTTTCATTCTAAAACGATCATGGAAATTGAATTTCATACGCAGTCTTGGTTCTGGAGAAATCTCTCCTAAGGATCCATAATATTGAATTCTAATGCCTGGTTCTAACACCAATTTCCCGAAGGTTTTACGGAAGGTGGCATAAGCAGCCATTTCGGTGGTGTTTTGATTTTGATCAATCTTAATGCCCAACTGATTAGAGAATTCAAAGATGGTTTTAAATCCGGTTACTTGAATACCATATTTTAAATCTCCATTTTTTACGTAGTAGGTAAAGTTCATACCCAAGTTAAATCCACCAATGGAAGAATTTCTAGGTCTGCCATCTGCTTCTATTTGATTTAAAGAATAGTTGGAATAATTGAATAGCATGTTTAAGAAAAACTTACCCTTGATAGGAACTAAAATAAAATTGGCGCCCATGCCCCAAGCATTCCAACCCGTTTCTGAAACTTTATTAAAAGTGGCCTTGTCTCTAAAATTGAAACCAAAAAGATTGAACTTACTTCCAGATTTGGTATTGAAATTTAACTTACCATAAACATCTCTAAACTTATAAGGAATGCCTTCCTTTACCCAAGGATAAATCGCTTTTGAAGATTTATCTATATAGGAATATTTTCCCGTCAAAATGAAGGTACCATTACCTCTATCTTCCTTAAACTTCCATAAAGGTCCTTCTAATATGGCTTTGCTCATGAAAGTATTGGCACTAAGCTTACCAGAAATTTTCTTTTTATTACCATCACGTGTTGTAACATCTATTACCGCAGTCGTTCTGTTGCCATATTCCGCAGGAAAGCCTCCAGTCAATACATCCACATTTTTGATGATTTCCGATTCATAAACAGAATATAAGCCTATGGAATGAAAAGGATTATATACGGGCATTCCATCCAACAAGAAAAGGGTATTGATGGCACCACCTCCACGAATGTAAATTTGTCCACCTTGGTCTCCCGTAAAGACCACCCCTGGAATAATTTGTAAGAATTGTGCTAATTCTGGTTCACCACCAATGGTAGGTATCTTGTTAATCGTTTTGGCATTGAAGGAAATTGTAGAAACCTGCGTTTGAGTTTTTCGTTCTTGTTTCTTTACGTCAATTTTTATCTCATTCAGTGTGGTTTCAGACTCCTTGAGAAACAATTTTAGATTGCTTGTTTTATTTTCTTCAACACTAACAATCGATGAATCCATATTATAGCCAATAAACTTGATTAAGAGTTTATAGCTTCCTACGTTTACATTCGGCAAATTGAAAAAACCATTGATATCGGTGACAGCAACCTGACTGCTTCCAACCAATTGCACATTTGCATAGGGAAGTGGCTCAGCACTTTTTGAATCATACACAAAGCCTTTGATGGTTCCTACGCTTTTTTGTGCATAGCTTTGCAAGCTAATTGATAGTATACAAATAAGAATTGAAATCGAATAAAATTTTAACTTCACAAACACTTAATTTAGAAGGCTAAATTATTTAGAATCCAGTAGCCATCCACGTTTTTTATCAACGTATAAAATGTTTGTAAATAAGAAGAAACGGGGCTGAAATGCGGTCACTAAATCTTTTACCGAATATCCTTAAATCAGGTTGGATGCCACTTATCCTTGAACAAGTTCAATCAAAGTAACTTCTGGTAAAATACCAATTCTACCTGGATAGCCAAGAAAACCAAAACCGCGATTGACATACAAGAACTGTTTGCCTTCCTGGTAAAGACCTGCCCATTGTTTATAGACAAATTTAGAAGGGCTCCATTTGAAGTATTTGTTTTCTATGCCCATTTGAAATCCATGGGTATGTCCAGCAAACATAACGTCGATGTCTGGATATTCTTTCCTTACCTGTCCATCCCAATGCGATGGATCATGAGACAATAAAAGCTTCACATCCGCATTTTCAACGCCAGGATAGGCTTTATCCATTTTACCATACTTAGGAAATCTTAGATTTTCGCCATAATTTTCTATGCCGATAATAGCCAATTTACCATCCTCATGTTCAATAAAGCGATGCTCATTCATTAAAATATCCCAACCCATGTCTTTGTGATGCTGAATCAAGTCATTCAGGTTTTGTTGTTTTGCTTCCTTGCTATCCCAGTTTACATAATCGCCATAATCATGATTGCCAGTGATCGACATCACACCATGCTTTGCTTTTAAGGATGCAAATAATTCTTTGAATTCTACTACTTCGGTGGCTATATCATTCACCAAATCTCCAGTAAAAAAAATGACATCAGCCTTTAAGCCATTCAACATATCAATGCCATGTTTTACTTTTTTTAAATCATTCAAACTTCCACTATGAATATCTGAGATCTGTGCGATTTTAAATCCCTCAAAACTTTTGGGTAAATTCTTGAGTGGAATTTTGACTGTTCGTAATTTAAAATTTAAGGCATCAATAAAGATTCCTTTCATGCTGAAATAAAATGGAATACCAGCAGTAAGAATGGCTGCTGTAGAAATAAATGTAGAGCGAGATATTTTTGCATCAGATGACCCTGAAATAGAGGTATTGGAGCCATTATACTTTAGTGAAATCCATTTTGTTAACCTAATGGCATCGTCCCCCAACATAAATAAAATTATAATGAGTTTACAGAAAAGAGCTGTGATAAATATACCTGAACCCCATGTCTTCATGGCTTTTGGCATGTGGTCAAAATTACCCGTCATTCTTAAAATCCAAAAAACAAAGCCAAGGATGATGATAGACCAATACAAGAGGTATGTGATCCTTCTTGGCCACGACGACCATGCGGCGGCAACTGTTCTAAACGCTTGAAAAGCATACACTTCAATAGAGGCATAGAGGATGATGAAAAGTATGCTAAAAAAATAAAGTTTCGCCATTGAAATTGAGTGTTGTATTTTTGAGAGGTAAATTGTTTGTCAAAGTTATTATTACATAAGGAAATGAGAAAAGGTTCAATTAAATACACGCTGCTATTAACATTTATTATGTTTTGTAGTGTCGTTCGTGCGCAACTATTAGATGGCATGCCCGCTTCTTTCTCCCATTCCGATTCGCTCAGAGGCGGCTTAAGGCCCGAAAGAACTTGCTATGATGTCAATTTTTATGATTTGAACATCAAACTAAATGTCGCTGATAAATCAATTTCTGGCTATAATACGATGTACTTCACTGCCAATAAAAAGTTTGATAGCCTTCAAATCGATTTGTTTGAAAATATGGTCATCGACAAGATTGAGCATAATGAAATTCCCTTGATCTATAGAAGAGATGGAAATGCCATCTTTGTCACCATGGACAAAAGTATTTTGCCGAAGTCCAAAGATAAAATTCGAATCGTGTATCATGGTGTACCCATCAAGGCAAAAAGAGCCCCTTGGGATGGTGGTTTTGTTTGGGCGAAGGACAACGATGGCAAGGATTGGATAGCGGTGGCTTGTGAAGGAACTGGGGCAAGTCTTTGGTGGCCATGCAAAGATGAGTTGAGTGATGAACCAGATAGTATGAAAATTACTTGTACGATTCCTTCAGATTTACAATTTGTAGGCAATGGTATGATGTTGACTGATACTAAAAATATAGATAGCACAAGAACGACCACTTGGAAGGTATCTTATCCCATCAATAACTATAATGTGACACTCAATATCGGAAATTATATGCACTTTTCTGATGCTTATCATAGCACGGAAATGACAACAGACTTAGCCTTGGACTACTATGTGCTGCCATATAATTTGGAGAAAGCCAAAAAACAATTTACGCAAGTAAAGCCGATGATGGCATGCTATGAAAAGTATTTCGGGCCTTATCCTTTTTGGAACGATGGTTATGCCTTGGTAGAAACCCCATATTTAGGAATGGAACATCAAGGTGCCATTGCCTATGGGAATAAATACAAAATTGGCTATGATGGTCGAGATTTTTCAGGCATTGGATTAGACTTCGATTACATCATTATACACGAATCTGGTCATGAATGGTGGGGCAACAGTGTGAGCTGTAAAGACCTAGCAGATTTATGGATACATGAAGGTTTTTGCACCTATTCCGAGTCCGTTTATGTGGAAGAATTATACGGCAAAAAGAAAGCCCAAGATTATATCCATGCAAAGCAAAAGGGCGTTGCTAACAAAGAACCCATTCAAGGAAAATATGGGGTAAATAATGAAGGAGCAGGTGATATGTATAATAAGTCCTGCCTCTTTTTAAACACCTTAAGAACAGTTGTAAATAATGATTCTCTTTGGTTCGGCATGATTCATGACTTTGCTTCCAAAACATTTAAACTCAAAAATATCGATTATAATGATGTGGTTAGATACTTTGAATCTAGGTCTAGGAAGAGCCTAAGGCCATTGTTTGAGCAATATTTAAAACACCCGGAAATTCCAACCTTGATTTATAAAATTGAGGATAAAAATAAATTCATGAAAACGATTTATTATAAATGGAAAGCGGATGCTCCTAATTTTCAAATGAGATTTTATTACGACTTAAATGGCAAGAAGGATTATGCCATGGCATCTACGAATTGGTCGAGCTTCGACGTGCGCGTGCGCAAAGTGAAAAAATTTGTGATCAATCAAGAAAAGATGTACATTAATATTCAGAAAATATAACATGCCTTTCTGGTAAAGAAAACAAACTCAACGAACGCCATTAGAGTGCTACAAAATCTCATCAAAAAGGAGACTTAGATTTTGATGTGACCGTCATTTTTTAATACGGCAGGTAGCAAGCCTTTCTATTATCCAATTGTTAAAAAAAGGTATTTTTGACTATTCTTCAACCTTTTCCTATGTATAACGTTATAGTTATGTAATTTTGTAATGTATTTATCTAAGAACATATCATGAATCAGCTCATCAAAAAAAACATCCTTCTTTGTCTCTTTTTATTCTTGAATCTTTGCCTTTTTTCTCAATCTAAGTTTATCATTAGCGGATTTATCCGAGATATAAAAACTTCTGAAGGTTTGATTGGTGCCAATGTCTATGTAAAGGAGCTCAAACAAGGGGTAGTAGCTAATAATTATGGTTTTTATTCTGTGACGCTCCCAGCCGGTACTTATACCATATCATATACTTATGTAGGGTATACTTCTCAAGAATCTGTGATAAAAATCGAGGCCAATCTCAAAAAAAATGTAGAGATGGTAAGTAATGATATCATGGCGAAAGAAGTAGTGGTGATTGCGCAGCGAAGCGATAAAAACGTTGAAAGCACCGATATGGGTAGGGTAGAGCTCAATATGGAAAATGTAAAAAAATTACCCGCTTTACTTGGTGAAGTAGATGTAATGAGGGCTATTCAACTCTTGCCCGGTGTGATGAGTGCAGGGGAAGGGAATAGTGGCTTTTATGTTCGTGGTGGAGGACCAGATCAAAATCTTGTATTGTTGGATAATGCTGTCGTATACAATCCGGGACATCTCTTCGGATTCTTTTCTATTTTTAATGGAGATATCATTAAAAACACCACACTGATCAAAGGTGGTATGCCTGCTAATTTTGGAGGACGTTCTTCTTCTGTACTTGATATTTCTATGAAGGAAGGAAATATGAAGAAGTGGCATGCAGATGGTGGAATAGGGATACTAGCTTCCCGACTAACGATTCAAGGGCCCATCAAAAAGGAAAAATGCTCTGTCATTGTTTCAGCTCGAAGAACTTATGTGGACTTGTTTTCAAAAGCTTTACTCAAAAACTACCAAGGAGGATCACTAGCAGGAAATTCCTATTATTTCTATGATTTGAATGGTAAAATAAATTATAAATTTTCTGATAAAGATCGATTGTTCTTAAGCGGCTATTTTGGTCGTGATGCCTTCTCGTTTAAAGATCAAGGTGGCTCTTTTGATGCCAACCTAAAATGGGGCAATGCTACTGCCACCATGCGTTGGAATCATTTGTTTAATGACAAATTATTCATGAATACATCACTGATTTACAATAACTATAATTTTGATGCAACAGCTGGTTTTGGTGATATCTTATTCAAACTAAAAAGTGGTGTACGTGATGTAAATGGGGTTATCGATTTTGATTATTTTCCTACCATCAGAAATGCTGTTAAATTCGGTGTCAATTATACCCATCATGGTTTTACACCTAGCATTACCACAGGTAAGGTAGGAGATATTACCTTCGATGTACAAGCAAATAAGTTAAAAGTAGCTCATGAATATGCAGCCTATATCTTGGATGATATTGCTGTGACGGATTGGTTGAAATTGAATGTAGGCTTACGTTTTTCGGGCTTTACCTTTACAGGACCTTTCAAAAAATTCTATCGTAACAACGGAGTGATTGATACTGTAGAATTCACTCGCAGCGACAATATCAAAACATATGGCGGTCTAGAACCTCGTTTCAGCAGTCGTTTCAGAATCAATAATAATATATCGATTAAAGCGGGTATCACGGTCAATAAGCAGTATATGCATCTTGTGTCTAACTCTACCACCACGCTTCCATTCGATGTATGGGTTCCTAGTACTGATAGAGTAAAGCCGCAAACGGTTGTTCAATATTCCTTAGGATATTTTCAAAATTATAAAGATGATATGTTCGAAACATCGATAGAGGCTTATTATAAGGATATGTCGAACCAAATAGAGTTTGGTGAAAGTTATGTCGCGCAAATCGATCAAGATCCCGAAAATGGATTTACTTATGGCAAAGGGCAAGCCTATGGACTCGAATTTTTTGTCAAAAAAGCTAAAGGTAAATTTACTGGTTGGATAGGTTATACATTGTCTTATACATGGCGTAAATTTCCTGAACTTAACAATGGTGTAAAATTTCCAGCAAAATACGATCGAAGACATGATCTGTCAGTGGTATTACAATGGGATGTGACCAAAAAATTAAATCTCTCTACGGTATTTGTTTATGGTACTGGAAATACCACCACCTTGCCTATTGGTCGTTATTTTATCGGTGGTCAAATAGTGAATGAATATGGTGATAGAAATGGTTATAGATTGGTGCCTTATCATCGATGGGATGTATCATTAACCTACGTGATCAAGGACAAAAAATGGTATTCGGATATTGCAGTAAGCATTTACAATGTATACAGCAGAAAAAATCCCTACTTCATTTACTATAGTGTTGATGGAAGTGCTTCGCAAGGAAATTTAGATGTCAAAGCAAAACAAGTTTCTCTGTTTCCAATCTTACCTTCCATTACTTGGAATTTTAAAATCTAATATCTCACAAAAAGACTTTTTTAAATCATATTCACTCATGAAAAATAATATTTTTTTATTTCTGACAGCTTGTATGTACCTCGCATTGCAATCCTGTACCAAAGAAATAACGGTTGATTTACCTACTCCTAAAGACAAGATTGTAGTAGAAGGTAGTATCGAAGTAGGGCAACCTCCATTTATTTTGTTGACTAAGAATGCCGCTTTTTTTGGTGGCTTAAATTTTAATGATTTGGGTGCTTATTTTGTACATGATGTTGATCAAATCATGATTTACACCGATGCAGGCGATACCACACAATTACAAGAATTTTGCATCAGCGATCCAAGGATTGCCGCAGCTTTTGGTTATGATTTTGGAAGTGGCGCAACGGCTCCAGAAATTTGTATCTATACCATTCCTGATATTTTAAACTGGACCATAACAGGTGTGGGATCATTGCTAGGTGAGGAGAATACGAACTATCATCTGTACATAAAGAAGTCAGACAAATTATTAACAGCTTCTACTTATATTCCAAATTTGTATCCTTTTGATTCGCTTCAGGTAAGGCCTCATCCAGATGCAGGTAGAAACGATTCTCTAGCGGGAATTTATTTGTATTTGACTTTTCCTTCTGGAAACAATAAATATGTTCGCCTTCAATCGTCTACCAATGGGTCGCCGTATTACACGAGCAGCAATGGTTCTGTGTTTGAGTATAAGGTGTTTTTTGGTGCCTCAATTGGATTGCCTTTGGCTGAAGGACGTCCATCAGGAGTTTCCTTTAATCGCGATCGTTTCGGTTATTTTTTACGTGGCGATACCATCGATGTGAAGTGGAGTCAAATCGACAAAGGTGTTTTTGATTTTTATTCTACGCTTGAAGCAGATGGTGGTGATGGCCCATTTTCTTCCCCCGTAAAAATTATCTCAAATGTCAATGGTGGCCTGGGTATTTGGGCAGGCTATGCCTCTTCCTACAAAAGTATTATTATACCTAAATAATTTTTGGGGTGTGCCAGCAGCGAAAAATACAAAGGCTGCTGTCGTGCTTTTTGCAGTACTCCGAAGTGTCGGCGGTACTGCTGCCAATCACTCACACATAATTTTCTTCCAAAGGACCATTCGAATATCCATCATGTGAGGGCTCAAATGCTATTGATTTTCTTTGTTCATATATCTATTGCTTGTTGATATACAGGTGTAGAGGATGTCGCAGCAGGGGGTGCAGCAAGTACCGTGTACTTCGAAAGACCCGGTAGCCTGGCTTTTGGCTGTTTGCAAGGCTAGCTGCCCTATTCTTGTGAAACTGAAATAAAGAACATGCCTTCTAGAATATTTGTAACTTTGTTTTTTTTATTCACTTTAAACTCTAAGTTTCCACTATGACCAAGGAACAAATAGAAATTATAAGGGGCCGTGTTCTTGCCTTGAGGAGATATCTTTGACGTCGATAATCGAATGTACTCCATAGCTGAGCAGGAAAAGATTTCGCATGAATCGGACTTCTGGCAAGATTCTGCAAAAGCTGAACAAATTTTAAAAAACATAAGAGTCAACAAGACTTGGGTGAATCAATATCAAAAGGTGCAATCTGCCTTTGATGATGTATTGGTGATGCAAGAATTTTTAGATCTGGGTGAAAGCACAGAAGAGGAAGTGCGTCAGCAAGAAAAATTGGTGTATGAAGTACTAGAAGCCTTGGAAGGAAAAAGCACTTTGAATCAACCCGAAGATCAGCTCAGTGCCATCTTGGAAATCAACGCAGGAGCAGGCGGGACAGAGAGTTGCGACTGGGCACAGATGTTGCAAAGAATGTATACCATGTGGGGCGAAAAGAATGGATACAAGGTTTCTATTTTAGATCTAAAGGACGGTGAGGTGGCCGGCGTGAAATCAGTTTCCTTAGAAATTGATGGTGAATTGGCCTATGGTTATTTGAATGGTGAGAACGGTGTGCACCGTCTAGTGCGCATTTCGCCCTTTGACAGCAATGGAAAGAGGCATACCTCATTTGCATCGGTGTATGTGTATCCCTTGGTGGACGATACTATTGAAGTGACTGTGAATCCAGCAGATTGTGAATGGGATACTTTTAGAAGTAGTGGGGCTGGTGGTCAAAATGTAAATAAGGTTGAAACTGCTGTGAGAGTAAGGCATTTACCTTCTGGTATTGTGATAGAGTGTCAACAGGAGCGAAGTCAACACGGCAATAGAGAAATCGCTATGCGCATGCTAAAATCTAAATTGTATGAGATAGAAGTGCAAAAAAGGAATGAGGCCAGAGCGAAGATCGAAGGCTCTAAGATGAAGATAGAATGGGGTTCTCAGATACGTAATTATGTGATGCATCCTTATAAATTAGTGAAAGATGCCAGAACGGGTTTTGAAACTTCGCAGGTAGATGATGTGATGAATGGTGGCTTGAATGATTTTATTAAAGCTTATTTATTAAGTGGATTAGAGAAAAAATAGTTTACTGATTTCACTCTGGGTTCATCTCATAAATGATATCACTCATACGCTCCACATAATCCATATCATGCGAAGCGATGATGATGCATTTATTGTCTCTGGAAAGAGCTTTCAGCATGTTCCAAAGTTTTTCTTTGTTCTTATAATCTAGAAAAGAAGTGGGTTCATCTAAGATGATAAATGATGATTCGCGAACCACTGCGGTAGCGATTCGAACTTGCTGAAATTCACCATCGCTGAGTGTTTGTATGCTTTTGTTCTGTAATTTACCAATGGCGAATGCCTGTATGGTACTTTGCACCAGTAATGTATCTTGCTCCGTTTCTTTCGCTAACCAATTCATGTATGGATAGCGACCCGTCATAATAAACTCTTGTACTGACATCGGAAAGTTAAGCTGCTGTTGACTTCCAAGATAGGCAAGTCTTTGTGCAAGCGATTGACTATGGTAGCTGTCGAGTGCTTGATTGTCTAATAAGACTTTGCCTTTCAGTGGAGGCACTAGGGCTGCGATAGTCTTCAGAAAAGTACTTTTACCGGCACCATTCAATCCTTTAATGCTATAGAGTTTACCTATTTCGAATTGCCAATTGATGTTTTCTAACAAGGATTTCTGATGGTATCCTATGCTTAGGTTTTCGCATTGCAAAAGATGTTTCTTATCCATGTTGCATGCTGTTTTTTTGATTCCATAAAATGTAAATCATCACTGGTGCGCCGATCAAACTGGTGATGATATTGACAGGGATTTGTGTGTCAAAAAATGGGAGCGAGGCTATCATGGAGCAAAGCAGACATACGATAGCTCCGAGAATAAAACAAATGGGCAAAAGGACGATATGGTTACTTGTTTTCATAAAATATCGACTTAAATGAGGTACTGCAAGCCCTACAAAACCGATGGGGCCGCAATAGGAAGTCACCACACCTGCTAATAAAGCGGTTGAGATGATGCTTATTATTTTAAGCTGCTTGATATTAATGCCCAAACTTTGTGCATATATTTCTCCACCGATATATACGTTCAATCCTTTGAGTTGTGAAAGCGAGAGCGCAAGTGCCAAGGCAATGATTGCTGCCATAATGCCAAGCTGTAGGTAATTGATACCAGCAAAGCTTCCAAAGCTCCAGAAAGTAAAGGTTTGAAGTGAGGACTTATTGGCCATGCTTTCCAATAAAGAGATGATAGCAGATGCACCACTACTTAACATCAAACCAATAATCAATACGGTGGTTACGCTTCTAACCTTCATAGAGAACCATAAAATGATCATAGAAAAAAAGAAACTACCAAGTAATGATGCAAATACTAATACTGAATTGTCAAGCAAAGAGATTTTGCTAAAAGAAATTCCTAAGGATGAAGCACCCATAATAAAGAAGGCGACTACCAAGGATGAGCCGCTTGTAATGCCTAATATATAAGGACCAGCGACAGGATTTCTGAATAAAGTCTGCATATACAATCCTGCCACAGATAAGGCTCCGCCGGCAAGTAAGGCACAAATCGCTGTTGGGATTCTTGAGTGCAACAAGATAAATGAATGTACTTCATTCGCTTTTTGTCCTCCGAGTATGGAGAAGACTTCACTAACAGGTATAGATACCTTACCAATCAGCACATGTGCGACAAGCAAAAAGACCAAAGCAATTGTTGAGGTCAGTATGATGGTGGATACTCTATTCAAGTTTTGTATAATAGTATAAAGTGTTATCCTTAGAAAGTTCAGGGTGAAATATGCGAATCAAATCTTGTAAAACAATGTCAGGACGTGAAATACCCGATTCCCAATAATCATTCCCTATGTTGTTTATATTTATTCTATGGTTATTATTAAAAATATTTTTTTTCTGAAATGATTGGTAATTGATAATTTCTGGAAACTCTTTTTTTACATCAGCCAAGCTTTTATTTGAATTCACATGAATAAAGAAATCTGCATGGGCAGATGCTGCATACACAGCTTCAAAACTCAAGGGCACCCCTCCACTTTCAGGGATATTATCGAAGACATACTTTGCACCCGCATCTTTGATGAAGGTAGCGCCAACACTATTCCCACCGGGCACATGCCAATTGCCTTTATAGGGCAAATTGCTAATCACAGTTGGCTTTGGTAGCTTCATCACAGAAGCTTGTAAGGCAAGATATTTTTTTTCGATAACATTAAAAATGGAATCTGCTTTTGCCTCTTTATGAAAAATAACACCGAAAAACTTTATCCATTCAGCTTGTGCCAAGGGAGTTTCTTCTAGATATTCGCTGACGAAAACAGTTTTTTGTTTTTTGTCTTTCATCTTCTGAATCATAGCACCAGCCGAATTATCAATGGCATAGGTAAATAAGGCATCACATTGTAGATTGATTAGTTCTTCCATATTTAGATTTACGTCAAAGCCTATTTCTTTCACCGCACCTTTGTTAAAAGCAGCGTTCATTTTTGGTGAACAAACATATTTGATATCACTGATAGCTTTGATACGATTATCAACTTCTAACAATTCTAAAAAAGATATGTAAGTAGTGGAGATGCCCGCGATTCTGTTGAGCTCATAAGGTAGTATGACAGCCGTATTTAAAAGATTATTCGGCACAGCCGTAGAGTCTTGCACCATTATATAATCAATTGCATGGTTAGATCCTTTCCATGCTTGTTTGATGCTAATAATCGTATACCCAACAAAGTATTTTACCTCAAAACCTTTTGCATACCGAAGTGATAAGGTTTGAACTGGAGTGTCAGTATTTTTGGCTGCCTCTTTTGTTTGACAAGCATTAAAGCATGTTGCTAACAAAACAAACATAAAAAACAGGCATGAATTCATTGATTTTTTTTTTCCATTTCATTGTAGATAAGAAACAAATATCCTTGAGGAATCAAATGAATTATTGCTTGATTATTTTTTGATTCAGTGTGGCTGAGCCCATAGTCACCTTTACAAAATAAACACCATTACTCAACCATGATAGATCCATGCTTTCAGCACTGTTTGATATTTTTTTGTTGAAGACTGAGTGACCACTTAAATCAAGAATCTGAAGCGACAATATTTCCTTGCTTTGATTATTGATCATCAATTTACCTGCAAATGGATTGGGATAGACCTGAATGAGATTTGCCAAATTGATTTCATTGATAGCTAATGGATCAGTCACATCAATGTAGATGGTTGTATAAGATGAAATATTTGCTTGATCCGTTACTTTGACAATAGTGGTATCAGGCGCTACGAGTCCAACGGCTGGTGTATAGCTAAAGTTTCCAGTATTATCGATAGATGCAATAGCGCCAATTCTAGCAGGACCGGAAGAAATGCTATATAGCAAAGCATCACAATCAGCATCAGTAGCATTGATATGGAAGCTAGTGTCGTTGTCTGTGTTTAATTTGACACTATAATTGCTTGTAATTGGTGCATTATTAGAGTCGATATACAAATCAAATACGGATGCTATGCCTTGACCAAATGAATCAATAAGAATTGTTCCACTATCATTTGTTCTTACAAAGCTAGAGTTAAAAGCTATCCAATCTTGATTTAAAAAATAAAATTCGTTATGAGATAGATCTAACTTTACTTGAGTGAATGCCATTGGAAACAAACTGGTATAAGCATGCGTATTGACATCAAAGGTTGCTAGGCCAACATAATCAGAAAAATAAATTTTATTTCCCATGATACCAGTACAGGCATCTATACCTGCGTTATTGTAATGCGTAAAAGTATCTGCAGTTAAATCATATTCAGTAATTTTATTGAAATCGGCAATACAGTACAATTTATCTCCATTGATAAAAACGTCATTCACTACTTTAGCAAAAGTGTCTAATTTGATGAATCGATCGAATGCATTGGTTGCTAAATCAATCACTGCAACCGTACCACTATCTGTATATACAGGCCAACTTCCATTTACGGCCACGTAGGCTTTTCCACCGCCAATAGCAATACCATTGCTTTGTTGATTGACCTCATGAATAGAAGCTATGAGTGTAAAATCATTTTTATCATAGATTTCTACAAAATTACTGTCAGCTCCAAATGCACGGCTCACTATTAATTTATTACCACTCAACTCCATTTTTTGAAATCCTGAAATCACGACACTGTCTAGCTTTTTTGGACATACGATATTGTATTTATAAAGTCTATCCTTAGCAGGATCTGCATTGCCTACATGGATAAAGGCATCATGACCATCGTTTAAAACATCATTGGTAAAATCTCCTAGAATAGAATCGAAGTATACATAATTTTTAGTATTGGGCTCATACTTAGCCATCTTGACTAAATTACCAGAAGCCCCGTAGTTATTGCCTTCTACGATGATTGCCCCCTTGTTAAAAGTTTGAGCGCTTACTGAAATTGTTACCATGCATATCAAAGCTGATGCAAAAGAAAGAAAACTTTTTTTCATGTTTGTTTAATTGAAAAAAATGATAAATAAGGTAAAACTACCTACATCATATTAAGACTTTATACCCGAAGTCGAACATATCATGGTTGCATTGGCAGGTCTTCTGACTTGTCCTGCTTTTGTTACCTTCCCATTCATCGAAACGAACAGTGGTTAATTGAACAAAAGCTTTTGTTACCAAAGGACTTACAGCAGCGGGAACTGTTCCGGATTCGCACTCGGATTCCCTATTAAGCAATATAAAATGACTTTATATCTGCACCATTGCTTTGGCAAATATAATGAATTTAGATTTGATTGCCGCAATTAGATTTGTCAATTCTATAGATTTGACAACTCTAAAATAAAATTAAATTCATTTTTCTAAAATTAATTTATCAATTTTACATCGTTATTGGTTTTCTATTTTAGAAATGAAAATGGGAATGTCGTGCAAGTCGACAACACTACCCGGTGCTGTAATTCCGGTTCTGATTTAAAGAAAAAAATCAGAATGTCTACCACAACCACTCATCGTTTGGATACTTGATGGGGAAGGAGAAACGGATAAGTCAGAAGACCTGCCTCTAACAAATTTTTTATCATAAGCTTTCGGGAATAAAGGCTTTGAGATAATGTAAAGGTTCACTTTATTTTATTTCAATTAACTATTTTCAGATAGCTTCAACAAAAAGAAAATGTTGAAGTACGAAGAAAAACATTGCGATCGATGCAATAATGTATTTGAATGCAAGACTGAGCAGATCACTCAATGTCATTGTAATGCATTTCTACTATCTATTTCAGAGAGAAAATTTATTTCTTTGGAATATAAAGATTGCTTGTGTGCATCCTGTTTACAAATAATGAAAGCAAAATATGCTCAAATGCCATTGAGTTATCAAGAAAACCAGTATGTAGTATTCACAGAAAAGTATCATCTCGAAAGAGGCAGTTGTTGTAAAAGTGCCTGCAGGCATTGTCCCTATGGATTTACCAACAAAAAGTTAAGTGCTTTAGAAACCCTTGGTTTATGAAAAAAAATCTATTCCTTCTGATTTTTTGTAGTATCCATTGTTTTTTGATGGCACAATTTGCGCCACCCGCTAGTCAACCTGGTTCAACAGCGATTGCAAAAGATGATATTCGTATTACTGCATGGGCAACTGCATGCACTATTGAACGTGGTTGGTTAAACATTGCAGATACATCCTTGGGTCATGCCACGGTTGGCAATACAAATGCGGCATTAGGTATGGCCTTAAGCAATGGTGTGATTAGTTTGGGCGACAAGGGCAGTATCACTTGTTCCTTTCTTTCTGGCATTGTTAATGGCCCTGGATATGATTTTGCTGTTTTCGAAAACTCTTTTCAAGAAGACTTTCTAGAACTTGCTTTTGTTGAAGTGAGTAGTGATGGCATTCATTTTGTTCGTTTTCCATCCACTTCTTATACTCAAGATACCATACAGAAAGATACTTTCGGACTTATTGATGCCCGTTCGATCAATAATTTGGCTGGTAAGTATAAAGCAGGATTTGGTACGCCCTTTGACTTGGAAGAACTAGAAGATTCGATAAATATTGATTTAAACGATATTGTGCATGTGAAACTTATTGATGTTTGTGGCAGCGTGAATGTTGACTATGCATCCTATGATCAGTTTGGACATATCATCAATGATCCTTGGCCTACACCCTTTCCTTCTTCAGGCTTTGATCTAGATGCCATTGCCGTCCTCAATGCCAAATATGGTCTTGGTATTCATGAGTCTGATGCCCCTCATAGTTGGACTGCCTATCCAAATCCATTTAAAGAAAGCATTACGATGAGAGGCGCTGATATGAATCTTTTCGAGTTATTGAATTCCTTTGGGCAGGTACTCTCCACCTTCAATGCTTCAGAAAGCATCAACACATCAACATTGACTAAGGGCTTATACTTGCTTCACAATAAGCAAGACAACACCTACATGAAAGTGATTAAAGAATAAAAAAACGGATGACAATGCCATCCGTTTCTCTCAAAAAAAACTATGCAACTAATCAAAATAACTTTTTGTTTCAATGACGATGACGCCTCCAGAACAGTCGCCATACTTTGCTGGAATACCACCAGAATACACCCTCATATACTTAATAGAACCAACAGGTAAACTGATATCGCTTATGGTATAAACGCCATCAATCATGGTTCTAGTTGCTGTTGGTCTACTTCCTGCGATTGAGATATCACCATTTTCATTCACGTTTACTTTAGGACTTAATTCTGCGATGTCTTTAATTTTTGTGACACCGGCATGCTTCATGTCTATGGCTTTGATGTAGATTCCAATGTTGTTATCATACAAATTAATTATTGGTGTATAGCCACCTTTTACTTTCCCAACCACATTTACCTCTGCTAATAAAGTATTTAAATAAAAATCGAGGGGTACGATTTGATCTGTGCTCACATTTATTTTCATAGCGGTATCTCTGTGACCATTGCAATCTGCAATCACCATGTAAGAACCATTTGGCAGGCCACTTGCATCATAGCTACCATCTAGATTGATTGGATAGGTTTTTGAAAATCCCGCATTTTTAATGATGATGGCACCAGAAGCTAAGGGTTCCTTAGAGGAATATTCGTAGACCGTTCCTGTGATAACGCCAGCAAAGGCGAATGATTGGATTAAAATTAGGAACAAAAGGTTTGAGAAAAAGAATGTATTTTTCATAATATGGAATTTAGAAATTAAAAAATTAGTATTATTTAAGATGTAGATGTCATTATGTTTCGTTCTTTTGTAGTGTGTAAAAATTATCAATTTTTAACGTCCTTCGTAAAACTTCTATATACTTGATTCAGTTTAATTATTATTCCATAAGAAAGTTTTGTTTTTTTGCGTTTAATGACAAATAAGTGACAATAGTATGCAAAAGTTTATTCCTATATTTCCTCTTCAACTGGTCGTGTATCCGACCGAAAAGCTTAATTTACATATATTTGAGCCAAAATATATCGCTTTAGTCAATGATGTGATGACGGGTAAAAAGCGTTTTGCAATACCGCCATATATAAAAAACAATATCAGCGAATATGCAACCGAAATGGAAATTCTTTCCATTGAAAAGACATATGACGATGGCAAAATGGATATCAAAACGATGGGCGTTGGTGTTGTAAGAATACTTCATGTAGTGGAGGATGATGCTGAAAAACCATATTATGGAGCTATCGTGAAGGAAGTGGTTCAACCTCTTGCAGATGCAGTGAAGTTGAGTGCCGACCTCATAGAGCTCTTAGAAAAAATGAAAGATTTGTTGCAACTCAATAAGCCTCTTTTTAATGATTGTAAATCGCTGACCGCATTTGACATCGCGCCCTACGTCGGTTTTAGCATAGAAGAAAAATATCGTTTGCTCTCCATCACCGATGAAAAATCGAGGCAAAGCCTTATCTATTATCATTTGAAAAGCTCTTTATTGAACATGAAAAATAAAGTAGAAATATTGAATAAGATTAAGATGAACGGCCATTTCAGAAACGAGATTCCCCCTAAATTAAAGTAAATTGTTGACAAAAATAATAGGCATTCTGCTCATTATGGTGGGATCTGCTTTCAAGTATTCTTGGCTAAGTGTGATTGCGGCAGAATCCAATTTTGGACTCTTTTCTGCATTTGCTATTAATTTTTCTGGTGGTATTATCGGTGTCTACACTTTCACTTATTTAGGAGCGTTTTTAAAACAATGGTTTCTAAAGCAGAGACGAGAAAAAGGGATGGCTGCTACGCCTATTCATAGCTTCAGGAATAAATTTCTGGTTTTGTTGCGCAGAAAATTTGGTCTCAAAGGTATTGCCATCTTGACTCCCATATTATTAACGATTCCTATTGGAATTGCTATTGCCCTTACCATAACAAAAGATAAGCAACAAATTATTCGCTATACACTTATTTCCTGTTTTTTATGGACAGTGGCCATTATTGTTCCCTATAAATTATTTCATGTTGACTTAAGTGAGTGGCTACTTACTTTTATTAAATCTATCTTTTAAGATAGATTTCTTATTTTTGAGCTATAAACTATAAGATGGATTTTATTTCGCTTTTTACCGATTATTTTGCTTCAGTTCCTACTCAATGGACAGATTTTAGCCAACATTTTTTACAATACTTGCCCATCATTGGAATGCTGGTGATTATTGAAAGTCTATTGTCTGTTGATAATGCTGCTGTGCTCGCTACCATGGTGATGGATCTACCAAAGGAGCAAAGAGAAAAGGCATTAAAGTATGGTATTTTCGGTGCCTATTTTTTTCGAGGAATCTGTTTGATATTAGCTGGTTTCTTGATTACTGTATGGTGGCTAAAACCACTAGGAGGCTTGTATTTATTGTATTTGGTTTGGGATTGGTATAAAAGCAAACAAACCATAGCGAAGGAAGATGATTTATTGGATAAAAAAAGTAATTGGCTGTATCGAATAACAGTTGGATCTATAGGTAGTTTTTGGGCTACGGTTGCTTTGGTTGAATTGATGGACCTTGCTTTTTCCATTGACAATGTATTTGCTGCTGTGGCTTATACACCAAATATTATCGCCATTTGGATAGGAGTATTTATTGGCATTTTGGCGATGCGATTCGTAGCACAAGCCTTTGTAAAACTGATGGAAAAATACGACTTCTTAGAAACCTGTGCCTTTGTTGTCATAGGTGTATTAGGTATCAAATTGCTTTTATCCGTCTTTGAACATTATATTCCAGAGGCGGCCATTAGTAAATTTTTAGGAAGTCATTCGGCAGATTGGTTGACATCGGGCTTGACCTTGGCTATCTTCTTTTTACCGCTCTTAAGTAGCTTGTTGTTCAATTTTCCGAAGCGTCATTCTGCAGCGCAATAATTTTTCAGAGGCTTTATGATAAAAACAGCTTTCTTACCAATCATTGATGAGAATGCCAAAATTTTGATTCTGGGAACCATGCCAAGTGATGCTTCTTTGGAGAAACGAGAGTACTATGGACATTCTAAAAATCAATTTTGGAAAATTATTTATGCCCTTTTTGAGCAAGCATTTGAGCAGGATTATCAAAGTAGAAAAGCATTTTTGTGCAAGCATCGGATTGCCTTGTGGGATGTTTTAAGCCATTGCGAAAGAAAGGGCAGTGCAGATGCTGCAATTAAGGAGGAATCTGCCAATGATTTTAGAGCTTTGTATCAAAAGTATCCCAACATTAAGAATGTATTTTTTACCAGTGGGGATGCCGAGAAATATTATAAAAAGCATGTGGGTGAAAATGGCTCTTTAGCATTCTATAGATTGCCTTCACCCAGCCCAGCCCATGCTTCTAAATCTTTTGAATACAAGCTTCGCGCATGGACTCAGCTTTTAGATTTTCTATAATTTTTTTTTCTGCTCTAGTGTTGTATTGGAAGAGAATTTGCGTGACTGATAGGAGCAAGCTACCATGTAGCGCGAATAGCAGGACCCGTCAAGGCTGTTTGTTGACGGGGCACGCCCATTTATGAACGACTGAACTTATGATTCTATGAAGCCGGGTATCTTACGTGTATCCTATTTTATACAGTATTTGCCCACTTACGCACAAATGTTGATTATTCTTTGGCTTTAAAATTTACGCAATTCTGTTTCCTTCTTATCTTTGTTTGCTAAAAATTTTAGGAAAATAATAAAGGACGCAAGGAAAAAGCGAGGCTTCAAAAATTGCAGCAAAGAAATAAAAGGTAAATCATATGGCATCACAAGAAGAATATACGGAAGACAATATCCGCTCCTTAGATTGGAAAGAACACATGCGTTTGCGGCCAGGTATGTATATTGGAAAGGCTGGTGATGGATCGTCGCAGGATGATGGTGTCTATATTTTGATCAAGGAGGTGATTGACAATTGCATTGATGAATATGTGATGGGCAATGGGAAAAAAGTGGAAATTACGGTGACTAAAGAGAGTGTAGAGGTGCGTGATTATGGTCGTGGTATTCCCTTAGGCAAAGTGATTGATTGTGTGTCGCAAATTAATACAGGCGGTAAATACGACAGCAAGGCTTTTAAAAAATCAGTTGGTTTGAACGGGGTAGGAACCAAGGCGGTAAATGCTTTGTCGGTTTATTTTAAGATTGAGAGTATTCGTGATGGGCAGAAGAAAGTAGCAGAATTTAAGCAAGGAAATCTTGTGGTAGATCAACCATTGCAGAGTACTACCGAGCCAAATGGTACGAGGGTTTTTTTCACTCCTGATACTGTTATTTTTAAAAATTATCATTTTATTCCTGAGTATTTAGAAAATCAAATTTGGAATTATGCCTATCTCAATGCTGGTCTAACACTTGATTTCAATGGTCAGAAATATATTTCAAAAAATGGATTGCATGATTTGTTGAGTCGAAAGGTGGATGAGGAAAGTGCCATCTATCCAATCATTCATTTGAAAGGAGATGATATTGAGGTTGCGATGACACATGCACATCAGTATGGGGAGGAATATTATTCCTTTGTGAATGGTCAGCATACCGTGATGGGAGGTACGCATTTAGGGGCTTTTAGAGAAGCTTTTGTAAAGACGATTAGAGATTTTTATAAGAAGGATTTTGAGGCAGTGGATATTCGTACATCAATTGTGGCGGCCATCAGCATTCGTATACAAGAGCCAGTATTTGAATCGCAAACAAAGACTAAATTGGGCAGTACGACTGTTGAAGAAGGCACCAGTATGAAAGCCTTTGTGGGAGATTTTATCGGTAAGCATTTGAATGATTATTTGCATAAAAATCCAGCTGTTGCAGAGGTATTGCTCCGTAAGATTAACCTGAGCGAGCGAGAGCGTAAAGATATGGCTGGTATTAAAAAACTGGCTCAACAAAGGGCTAAGAAAGCCAATTTACACAATAAGAACTTACGTGATTGCCGGGCGCATTTTAATGATGAAAAAGGAGCTCGAAAGCTAGATACCACGGTCTTTATCACAGAGGGAGATTCAGCCAGTGGATCGATCACTAAAGCCCGAGATGTAGAAACACAAGCGGTGTTTAGTTTAAGAGGAAAACCTTTGAATTGCTATGGTCTGACGAAAAAAGTGGTGTATGAAAATGAGGAATTTAATCTATTGCAACATGCCTTAAACATCGAAGAGAGTATAGAGGATTTGCGGTATAATAATGTGGTGATCGCCACCGATGCCGATGTGGATGGACTTCATATTCGATTATTGATACTGACTTTTTTCTTGCAGTTTTTTCCTGATTTGGTGAAGAATGGTCATATCAAAATATTGGAGACGCCTTTGTTTAGGGTAAGAGATAAGAAAGATACCATTTATTGTTATAGCGAAGAAGAAAAACAAGAAGCGATTAAGAAACTGAAAGGAAAGCCAGAAATTACTCGTTTCAAGGGTTTGGGCGAGATAAGTCCTGAGGAGTTTGAAGCTTTTATTGGTGATGATATTAAGTTAACCCCAGTGATACATAGAGATAATTCATCGATCAAAAAGATGCTTGAATACTATATGGGAAAGAACTCGATGGAAAGACAATTGTTTATCATCAATAATTTGAGGATTGAGTTGGATGATTTGGTGGAGGTAGAAGTGGTGGAGGAGATGGATTAATTTGAGAATGGATGAATTTGAAAATTGGAAAATGAGGGAATTTGAAAATGATTAGTTTTAACATGATGGAATTTAATGATGAGCGGTTGAGGAATCGTGCGTTTGATAGCATGAATTGATTGATTGAGATTAGAAAAACATATTGAAAAAGTACAATGAGCGAAGCAGAAAAAAATGAATTGAATATACATTCTATACAGGTAGATGACTTGTACAAGGATTGGTTCTTAGATTATGCCTCCTATGTGATTTTAGAAAGGGCAGTACCCAATATTGAAGATGGTTTAAAGCCTGTGCAGCGAAGGATTTTCCATGCCATGAACGAAATGAATGATGGGCGTTATAATAAGGTAGCGAACATCATTGGTCAAACCATGCAATATCATCCTCATGGCGATATGTCTATTGGGGATGCCTTGGTGAATTTAGGTCAAAAGGATTTGATGATTGACTGTCAAGGTAATTGGGGTGATAATAGAACGGGTGATAGGGCAGCAGCGCCAAGATATATTGAAGCGCGCTTATCCAAGTTTGCATTAGATGTCACTTTTAATCGCGATTTAACGTTGTGGCAGAATTCCTATGATGGTAGAAAGAAGGAGCCGGTGACCTTACCAATGAAGTTTCCTTTGTTGTTAGCACAAGGCGTAGAAGGTATAGCAGTTGGACTTTCTACGAAAATATTGCCACATAATTTTTGTGAGTTGATTGAAGCAAGTATTGAAATTTTAAAAGGAAATCAGCCTCATATTTTCCCTGATTTTCCTACCGGAGGCATGATGGATGCCACCAACTATAATGCTGGCGAAAGAGGCGGAAAAATAAGGGTTAGAGCAAAAATAGAGGTGATCGATAAATCGAATTTGGTGATTAAGGATATTCCTTTTGGAGTTACCACTACGTCATTGATTAATTCGATTGTCAACGCCAACGAGAAAGGGAAGATTAAGATAAAAAAGGTAACAGACAATACTGCCAAGTTGGTTGAAATAGCGATAGAATTACCAGCAGGTATTTCTCCTGACGTGACCATTGATGCCTTATATGCCTTTACTGATTGTGAATCATCCATCTCGCCTAATGCATGTGTGATTATTGATGAAAAGCCAAGATTCTTATCGGTGGATGAAATTTTGAAAATTTCTACCAAGGAGACTAAGGAATTATTAAAACGCGAATTGGAGATCAACCTAAAAGATTTGCAGGAGCAGTGGCATTTCTCTTCCTTAGAAAAAATATTTATTGAAAAAAGAATCTATCGAGATATAGAAGAAGAAGATACTTGGGAAGGGGTTATCAAGGCTATTGACAAAGGATTAAGCAAGTATAAAAAAATATTCTTTAGAGCCATTACTGAAGAAGATATTGTAAGGTTGACAGAAATCAGAATCAAAAGAATTTCAAAATTTGATGCTTTTAAAGCGGATGAGCATATTAATAAACTGGAATCAGGTATTGCTGAGGTAGAAAATAATTTAAAAAACCTGACGAAGTATGCTGTGAAGTATTTCGAAACCTTATTGAAAAAATATGGTGCTGGTCGCGAAAGAAAAACGGAGATCAAATTGTTTGACACCATTGAAGTAAAGATGGTGGCTGTGATGAATAAAAAACTATATGTGAATAGGGTAGAAGGCTTTGTCGGTATGGGTTTGAAGAGCGACGAATTGGTTTGTGCCTGCTCTGATATTGATGATATTATTGTCTTTATGAAAAGTGGAAAGATGATTGTGAGTAAGGTGGGAGAGAAGAAGTTTTTTGGCAAAGATATTTTACATGTGGATGTTTGGAAAAAAGAAGAGGATAGGAAAATTTACCATATGATTTATACAGATGGTAAAACCAAGAGAACATTTGTTAAAAGATTTGCTGTAACGGCTATTACGAGAGATAAAGAATATGATTTGACAAGTGGTGAGGCTGGCTCTAAGGTCTTGTACTTTTCGGCACAACCCAATAGCGAGTCAGAGATTGTAAATATTCAATTGCATCCTGCCGCTGCAGCAAAAAATAAAGTTTTTGATTTTAATTTTGGTGAGTTGGCAGTAAAAGGTAGACAGAGTCAAGGAAATATTATTACCAAGTATCCGGTTAAAAAAGTTGAATTTAAATCGAAGGGTCAAAGCACACTTGGCGGTGTAGATATATGGCTTGATGAGACTGTAGGACGTCTTAATAAGGAACAACGTGGCCGACATTTGGGGGTCTTTGATACTGGAAATCATCTATTGGTTTTGTATAAGAACGGTGATTATGAACTCACTAATTTCGAGCTTACCAATAGGTATGATTTAGATGCCATACAAGAAATAGTGAAATACCATCCCGGATATGTCATCTCCACGGTCTATTATGACGGTGCAAGCAAAAATATTTATATCAAACGATTCAAAATTGAAGCATCAGTAGAATCGAAGCGCTATCGATTTATCACAGAACATAATGCTTCGAAAGTGATGGTACTTACCTTAAAGAAAAATTCGCAAATTCAATTCACCATTCTTAAGGGCAAGACCAAGGATAAGGAAACAGAAACTCATTTTATCAAGGACTTGATTGAGGTGAAAGGTTGGAAGGCATTGGGGAATAAGTTGACCTATTTCCCTATTGATGGTGATATTAAGGAGTTGGTGAATGAAGAGGAGAGCGAAGAAGAAACTTATGCTCCTTCAGGAAAAATACTTGGTCCAGATTTCGATGGCGGCGTAGAAGATGCAGGTGAGCAAGGAGAATTGTTTGAATAGAAATGCGATTAGCGCGCTACCTTACTCTGATAAAATGCCTTTGTTTTTCGATGCCCATCATTAGAAAAATGAATACCATCTCCAAATAAATAATTACTTTCTACCTCCTCCTCTCCATCAAAGGCAGGGCTTGCATCTATGATCGCTGGTGGATTCTGATTGAGTTTCTGTAAAGCTGTATTCAGTATATTAAATTCTTTTGTAGGTCTGTTTTTTTGCTCTAGCTGCGATAAATAGGGCAATACAACGATATTGAAATCGATATTCTTGAGTCTACACAATATCTGAATTTGAGATAATTCCTGCACCACTTGATTTAATTCTTTTCCATCAGGGTGATAAAATTTTTTGTCATATTCGTACAAGGCTTTTGGTCTATCAAACAACAAAGCTTTCAAGGCAATATAGGTCAGATAGTGTGTCTTTATAAATTCCAACAACTTGTAACGTTGTGTGGGCTTTTCTATAAAGGTTTGACCATAGATATCATTCAAGCAATAAAATAAAGTGATATGCGTAATCTTTAAGGTATTCCCATCTGTTATGACCAATTGTCTGATTACATTTTTGTAATCAACCACAGAATAGCCAATGAGCGAAGGATTCAGAATGTTGATAGAATCAGCATCTTGAGCTAATAATGCACTGAAAGTGGAGTCATCATCTACACCAACCCCCATGGTTACAGAGTCTCCAATATGCAACCAAGCGTTTTTCTTTTTGTTGAATCGGTGGGCGTTTCTACGGCTTCTATTGCCATCTACATGTACCAGTCTACCAAAGAAAATTCCCGAACGATTAGGCGCCAATCCCATCGACTTACCATAAACAAAATCTTGTAACATTATTTTGTCACAGCCTTGGGCCTGAATAAATGGGAAACAAAGCCTTACAAAAAGCTCAATAAAAACTAATAGCAGCAGTGTGATGATACTCATCGAAAACCAATACTTTATTGACTTCATGACAAGGAGAAATTAAGTATAATTCATCAGATATGTCAAGAGAATAAAGACTGACTGTAAAATGATGATGCCATCCAATTGAAAAGTATAGACAGACTCTTTCGATTGCTTCGTGAGCTTTTGAATGATAAAAATACCTCCTAATCCACCGACTAAAAAGCCGACAAACACAGGCAAGTTATAGCTTTTAAAGAAGTTTGGATAATAAATATCTATTGGCATATAGATATAGAAAATGAAGCCTAGCAAACAATACAAGACCAACAAATAATGCGCAATAGATTTGGTTTTCTCTATGCCAACCGCATGCGCAATGGTGGTCATGTCAATCTCTTTATCAAATTCATAGTCACGAATATCGAATACCAAAGTGAGGGCAAAAATGAAAAGAAAAGTCATGACAGATAACAATAAGTATTGTGGCCTCACTAGCACTGGAAAGCTTGTGGCATATACACTTACGCAAGTAATCATTGTCCAACTGATGGATACTAAAAAGACTTTTAAAAATGGAATTTGTCTGAGTGGTCGCAGTTTACCTTTATAAGGAATACAAGGTATACCATAGAATAAGCCAATAGTGCCCATGCAAGCAATGATCATTTGTTGTGCATCATTGAGTTGTAGAAAAGCATACACAGCAATGCCTGCATGTAGCATAAAAGAAGCCCCTAAAAAATATTTGTATTTTCTTACCCAATCCAACATGTCGGAACTCGTATTGGGATGCTTTTCTCTTAATCCAGCCAGACGTAAAAAGGTGTATGCTGCTATCGTTGCCGTGCCTACAAATAGCAATAAAAATCGACTACTAAAAAGTGTCACATTCATCAACATCATATTGGGTGCCCAATGTAAAGATTGAATATTTGCTGCAGTGAGTAGTACAGCCGCTAATCCAATCCAGATATTACTGTATGTGATAATTTTTTTGATAAGGCTATAAATATTTGAAGTTAAAAGTAGGTGTTAATTTATTCAATGTATGATAAATCATGTGAATCACATTTTCAACATCTTCTTTATGCACCGTTTCAACAGTTGTATGCATATAACGCAAAGGCAATGATATCAAGGCCGATGGCGTGCCACCATTGGCATAAGCAAATGCATCTGTATCCGTACCAGTGGCTCTATAGGCTGTATCCATTTGATAACTGATGTCGTTTTTCACAGCGACCTCTTTAATCATATCTAACAATTTATTATGCACCGCAGGACCGACGGTTAATACTGGCCCGGCACCACATTTTACATCACCTTCTACGATTTTATTGATCATAGGAGTGGAGGTATCATGACAAACGTCTGTTACAATGGCCACATTGGGTTTAATCGTGTTCGCAATCATTTCAGCTCCTCTCAAGCCAATTTCTTCTTGAACGCTATTGACGATGTACAAAGCAAATGGTAATTTTTTCTTGTTTTGATGCAATAATTTGGCAACCATCGCAATCATAAATCCACCCATTCTATTGTCTAAGGCACGACCTACATAATATCTATCGTTTAGGTTCATGAATTCCGACTGAAAGGTAATCACAGAGCCAATTTCAATACCTTTTTCTAAGACCTCTTTTTTAGAGGTACAACCTGTCTCAATAAAAATATTTTTCATGTCTGGCGTCTCTTCTTTACCTGCAGCACGTGTATGAATCGCTGGCCAGCCAAAGAATCCAGGGATCAATCCTTTCTTGGTATGAATGTGCACACGATTAGATGGCGCAATCATATGATCACTACCGCCATTTCTTTTTACATAAATCAAACCATCTTCGGTAATAAAGTTTACGAACCAAGCAATTTCATCAGCATGCGCTTCAATCACTACTTTAAAGGGGGCTTTCGGGTTAATCACGCCATAGACCGTTCCATAATTATCCACCTCATGCGTATCTACAAATGGTTTAATAAAGTCTAACCAAACCTTTTGTCCAGGGGCTTCAAAACCAACAGGAGAGTAGGTGTTTAGATATTTTTCCATAAAGGACAAATCCGCTTTTGTCAATATGCTTTTGAATTCTTTTTTTGTTTCCTTAGTTGCTTTTGTTGATTTAGCCATCTGTCCTTGATATACTTTTAAAATGAATGATTAGATGATGCAAAGATATTTCAAATAATACCTTTTCATTGAATTTTAAGGATTATTAGTACTGTAAAATTATAAGAAATTGATAAGTGGGCGTATCCCTGGCTTTTTTAGAGTACTTTCAATGAACAGGTATTCACCTGTGGCTTATCTTGCTCCATCGCCAGGGTCCTGCCATCCGAAGTGCACGGCACTTTCTCCTGTCAGTTACGCAGTATGTATCGTTTAAAGGCAACTATAAAGGTATATTGCCATGTTTTTTCTTCGGTACATTCACCACTTTATGCTCCAACATCTTGAATGTTCGAATCAGCTTTTCGCGGGTATCTTCTGGTAAAATCACCTCATCGACAAAGCCTCTAGCTGCCGCTAGATAAGGGTTTGCAAACTTATCGGTATATTCATCAGTCTTCTCTTTTAGCTTTGCTTCTTTATCTGCTGCCTCACTAATTTCTTTTTTGAAAATGATTTCAGCAGCACCTTTGGCGCCCATCACTGCGATTTCGGCACTAGGCCAAGCAAAGTTCATATCAGCGCCAATATGTTTGCTATTCATGACATCATATGCCCCACCATAGGCCTTTCTGGTAATAACAGTTACCTTAGGAACGGTGGCTTCGCATAAGGCGTATAGTAATTTCGCTCCATTGGTAATGATGCCATGCCATTCCTGATCTGTCCCTGGTAAGAATCCTGGTACATCTACCAAGGTTAAAATCGGAATATTAAAACAATCACAAAAACGTACAAATCTTGCCCCTTTTCTGGAAGCGTTATTATCCAACACGCCAGCGAGTACTGCGGGTTGATTGGCAATAATACCAATGCTTCTACCAGCAATACGTGCAAAGCCAACCACAATGTTTTCTGCCCAATCTTTATGTACTTCTAAAAATGAATTGTCGTCAGCAATTTGCTCAATCACTTCACGCATGTCATAAGGCTGATTCGCATTCAATGGAATAACGTCATTGAGCACCGTTCTCTTCTCATTGCCTGAATGATTATATACATAACTTGGGGCAATATCCTCACAGTTTTGTGGCATATAACTCAAAAGTTTTTTGATATGGTCGATACACTCAATTTCATTGGCACAAGAAAAATGTGTTACACCACTCTTTTGGCTATGAGCACTTGCTCCACCCAGGTCTTCGGAGCTCACATCCTCATGGGTCACCGTTTTTACAACGTTAGGACCCGTAACAAACATGTAAGAAGTATGTTCAACCATCAAAATAAAATCAGTGATCGCAGGGGAGTATACCGCCCCTCCAGCGCATGGCCCCATAATCGCAGAAATCTGAGGTATCACACCACTAGCCATAGTGTTTTTGAAGAAAATATCCGCATAGCCGCCTAAGGACATTACACCTTCCTGAATTCTAGCGCCGCCAGAATCATTTAAGCCGATAAGCGGAGCTCCATTCTTGATGGCCATATCCATAATCTTGCAAATTTTTTCTGCATGCGTTTCTGATAAAGAACCACCAAAGACTGTAAAATCTTGTGAAAATACATAAATCAAACGACCATTCACGGTACCATACCCCGTTACCACACCATCACCTAAAATAATTTGCTTCTCCATTTCAAAATCTCTGCATCGATGTTCTACAAACATACCTATCTCTTCAAAAGAGCCTTCATCTAGTAAGAAATGTATCCTTTCACGTGCTGTTAATTTGCCTTTTTTATGTTGGTCAGCAATTCTCTTTTCGCCACCACCTAACATGGCTTCTTTTCTTTTGTTCTCTAATAGTTGTAATTTATCTAGCATGAATTCAAAGGTTTTTATCGTTAAAAGTAGACACCAATAGCTGTATCAAATTTTCGATTGCAAGGTAGCTTTTTGTATTGAAAAAATAAAGTCTATTCGCTCATTTTAAGGCGACAGAATTAATTCTTTCCAATAATTATAGTTGTTATTCAATTGTGTTTTGTGCAATGCGCTGAGGTAACAGGCCCCTTCCATCGCAAGGTGACTCTTCAGCTGAAAGGATAGTTGGGATTGTATTTTAAACATGTGACCATGATTATCGAAGCCATAATCATGATGGCCAACGAATCTAAACTCATTTGGAAATGCCTGGTCATAATGAATGATGATGCCACTTTTATGGGTGAATCCTTTTTCCTTGATTTCGAAATTGAACGAAAAGCATCCTTGGTAAGTATTTAACAATAATTTGAGTGCATCAGCTTTATAGCCCATCAATACATCTTCAAATCCTATTAGAAATGGAAAATCTTCTGTACTGATGATATGATAATTTTGTGCTCCATCATACGCACTGCTATCATACTCGATGAAACCACTTAAGATATTATATTTATAGATACTATCAATCTGGTTTGAATCTGATTTATTGGCCTGCATATAATCATGTGTCGACCAATACTTTTCATACGCGTAGTCAGAAGGATTGTAAGCACCCTTTGTATTGGCATATACAGCATAGGATCGATGAAAAATATCTTCAAAAAGTGCATCACTCTGCACTGCTCCATGGCTATTAAACAAGTTGGTTTTTGAAGTGGGCACACGCGTACTCAAACTGTTGTCAATCGCTAGAAAGAGAGAGTCGATGGTCACTTTCATTTGTTTAGCAATTGGCTTGCCTATATAGTTGACTGAATATTCAAGCCTACCCATTTTCGATTTGATTTGCTGAGGCTTTTCAAGTTGAGCACTCAAGGCGAAGGAGATCAATAAACAGAAAAATGTAAGCCGCTTTTTCATATTTTATAATTACAGAACAAAACTATATGTATTTTTGAATTGTTTAAGAAAATACATCATTGGGTTATCTTCAGAAAATAAAATCGTCACCTTTTATAAAGAATTCAGCTGTACTCATGGCTGGGACCATCCTATCTCAAGCCATTCCAATTGGTTTGGCACCTGTACTTGCACGTATTTTTGATAAAAGCGAATTCGCGCTCTACTATCTTTATTTTAGTGGAGTCACCATGTTTTTCACGCTCTTCACCCTTCGATACGAGCAAGCAGTAGTATTGCCAGAAACAAAGCGAGAAGCCAATCATTTGATTGTCTTGGCTTCCTTAATAAGTATCGCTATGGGACTTTTCTTTTCAGTCTCCTGTTTTTTCCTAAAAGATCAAATCGCTCTATGGGTCAACAATACAGGCTTTGCGAAGTGGGTCTTTATGGTACCCATCGCCATGACTTTTATTGGTGTCTATCAAGCGTTCAATTATTTTTTAACCCGTGAAAAAAACTTTGTAGGATCGTCTATCAATCGAATCACACAAAGAGTGGTAGAAGGCATCGTGAATATTACAACCGGGCTCCTTCACATTCCTGGAGGTCAGCTATTAGGTGATTTCAGTGGTCGGATAGGAGTAGCTGTAATGTCGTCTTCACAAAGTGCCAGATTGGGCTTCACGTTAAAAGATTTTGATTTTCAACTGATGAAATCCTTAGCCAAGAGATATTATCAATTTGCTGTCTATGGTTCTTTTCCTGCCTTTTTAAATTCAGTGAGCAGCAATATTCCAGTGCTTTTTGTCAGTAATTTCTTTAATGAAAATGTTGTTGCAGATTTTGGTTATTCCAGAATGATTCTTGCGATGCCTTTGTCGATTATTTCTGTGAATATTTCTCAAGTATTACTGCAAAGGATTGTAGAAAAAAAGAATAAAGGAGAAAATGTGTATCGCGAGTTAAAGAAGATTTTTCTGATGTTGCTTGCCTTTTCATTTTTAATTTTTCTAGTGCTTCAATTTTTTGCACCTTCCATTTTTGCTTTTGTCTTGGGCGCTAAGTGGGAAACAGCTGGTGCATACTCTTCCATTCTAGCTACCGGATTCGCCATTCGTTTTGCGGTGTCTCCTTTAAGTTGTGTTTTTACCGCCTATGAAAGGGTAAAATCTTTGAGTGCATGGCAAATGGGCTATTTCTTTGCTATCTTAAGCTTACTTCTATTCCCAAATCTTTCTATAGAAAGCTTTCTATGGACCTATACTATTATAGATGTGGTTTCTTACACTATTTATCTTTGGCTGATTAGACGCGCAGTGTTGAAAGCCCGTTGATACTTTTTGTTTCTCCCTAATATTTATTTCTATACATTCGCTTCACAAATAATTTACTTATGGAAAGATTTACCGGATTATTAGGCATTGCAGCAATACTTGGCATTGCTTTTTTATTTTCAAATAACAGAAAAAAAATAAACTATCGACTGGTGATGAGCGGTTTGATTTTGCAGCTTGTCATTGCAGTATTAGTCTTAAAAGTAAAGCCTGTAACCGTATTTTTTCAAAAGATTGGTCATGGCATGGAGAAGATTGAAGGCTTTGCTAAAGAAGGTGCCAATTTTGTATACGGTGGATTGGTGGTGGATAATGGAACCTATCCTCAAAATTTAATTCGTATAGATACATTACTACAGAAAGATGGTGTTACGGTCATGAATTATTATATCAAAGGTGCTACCAAAGCGCTTGATAGACCTATTGCTACTCCTTTTATCAATAACAATGGTGAATATGTGGTACACAATAGTTATTACAGTGGTGGTTTTATCTTTGCCTTTAGTGTTACTGCTACCATTATTTTGGTTTGTATCCTTGTCGCTATTTTTTATCATCTGGGCATCATGCAGCGAATCGTCAGTTTGATTGCTAAAGCGATGAACTTTATTATGAAAGTCAGTGGGGCAGAAGCTTTGAGCAATGTGGCATCGGCATTTGTTGGTCAAGTAGAAGCTCAGGTCATGATTAGGCCCTATTTAGATGGGATGACAAAGAGTGAATTGTTGGCAAGTATGAGTGGTAGTTTGGCTTGTATTGCGGGTGGTATATTGATTGTGTACGTGAATATGGGGGCTTCTGCAGGCATGGATTTAGCACCTAAATTATTAGCTGCTAGTTTAATGGCCGCACCTGGTGCTTTGGTTATTTCCAAGATTGTTTGGCCAGAAACCGAACAAAGTCAAACGATGGGTAATGTAAAGCTTGAAGTTAAATCTCCGTATAATAATTTTATCGATGCCATTAGTCATGGTGCAGGTGATGGCTTCAAAATCTCCATGAATGTAATTGCTATGTTGATTGGTTTTATTGCCTTAATCGCTTGTTGTGATTTTATTTTGATCAAAATTGGTCACCTCTTTTCTCCTGATTTTGATTTAAGTTTAAATTATATTTTCGCAAAAATATTCTACCCGATTGCTTATCTAATGGGTGTTCCAAAGCAGGATGTCAATTTTGTTTCTACTTTGCTTGGTCAAAAGTTAACCATTAATGAATTTGTGGCTTTCAAGACCTTGACTGGCGCAGGTGCAAAAGCATTGTCAGAAAAAGGATTATTGATAGCAAGTATTGCTATTTGTGGTTTTGCCAATTTTAGTTCGGTAGGAATGCAAATTGGAGGCATTGGAGAATTGGCGCCAGGTAGAAGGGCTGATCTTGCGAAACTTGGATTGAAGGCCTTGTTATGCGGTACTTTGGCATCTTATCTTTCCGCTACCTTAGCTGGTATCTTAATGTAAAGATTTCATTTATTTAAAATAGATTTCAATTATGAAAATTTTTTGTATAGGACGCAACTATGCACTTCATGCCAAAGAATTAGGCAATGCTATTCCTGAGAGCCCCGTTGTATTTATGAAACCAGTTACTGCGCTGCTTAAAAATAATATGCCATTTTTTTATCCTGAGTTTAGCCAATCCATAGAGTTTGAGGCAGAATTGGTTCTCAAAATAGCTAAAAATGGAAAGCATATACAAGCCAAATTTGCCAGAGATTATTATGATGAAATAACGGTGGGTATTGACTTTACAGCTCGGGATTTACAAAGTAAATTAAAGGAAAAAGGACTTCCATGGGAATTGGCCAAAGCCTTTGATCAATCTGCGGTGTTGGGCGAATTTACTTCTATCAAAGCTTTGAATGCGCAGGATGCCATCGCGTTTTCTATGCAAAAAAATGGAAGCAATGTGCAAGAAGGCAATAGCAAAGATGTACTGTTTAAGTTTGATGAATTGATCTGTTTTATATCTCAATATTTTACCTTGCAAACTGGCGATTTGATTTATACTGGAACGCCTGAAGGTGTTGGTAAGATTGCCATTGGAGAAAAGTATGAAGGTTTTTTGGAAGGCAAAAAGGTCTTTGAATGTGAGATAAAATAGGGCAAAAAAATCCCGACCAATGTCAGGAAATTTAGTTGCGGGAACAGGACTCGAACCTGTGACCTTTGGGTTATGAGCCCAACGAGCTACCAACTGCTCCATCCCGCGATATATTTTTAATGAAAATCTGTATCGTTTGTTTTGCAAAGGTAGAAACTATTTCCCACTTCACAAATATAAATCGTAATTTTGTCCACAAGACATGCACAAATCAGGATTTATAAATATTATAGGATTACCGAATGTCGGTAAATCTACCCTCATGAACGAATTGATTGGAGAAAAACTTTCCATCATTACCTCTAAGGCACAAACCACAAGACATAGAATTTTCGGAATATACAATGACGATGATTATCAAATCGTATTTTCGGATACCCCAGGTTTTGTGCACAAGACAGCCTACAAGCTGCATACACAGATGAATGATTTTGTCGATTCTACTTTCGAAGATGCTGATGTGTTTTTGTTTGTGACGCATAAATATGCCACCATTAACGAACAAATCCATTTATTAAAAAAGTTGAAAGAGACCAAGGTTCCGGTATTTGTTGTCTTAAATAAAGCTGACGAAACGAAACCAGAGGAAGTACAAATGCTGCATGATTTGTACAAAAAAGAGTTGCCAAATGCTGAATTCAGAATGGTTTCGGCGCTTCAAAAAGTAATGACCAAAGAGTTATTTGCTGAAATGAAGGGATTGATTCCGGAGCATCCACCTTATTATCCAAAAGATGAAATTACAGATAGAAATGTACGTTTCTTCATCACTGAGATTATCCGTGAAAAAATTCTTAAAAATTATTCAAAAGAAATTCCTTACTCGGTTGAAGTGATTGTTGAGGAGTACAAAGATGAACCCACCATTGCGAAGATTCGCGCTGTAATCTATGTAGAGAGAGACTCTCAGAAGAACATCATCATCGGTAAAAACGGTACTTGTATTCAGAAAGTTGGAACTGAAGCAAGGATAGATATCGAAAATTTTATCGGTGGAAAAAAAGTATTTCTCGATCTTTTTGTAAAAGTTTTAGATAATTGGCGGAACAATGATACCATGCTCAAACGCTTTGGTTATAAATAGTGTTGAACTCCAAGTATTGAATGCCTATCTCGTGACGTGTTTTGAATGTTCGGTCTTAAATTATTCTATCTTCTAGTAGAAGCATCAAACTTAGTCACAACTCATCACTCTTAACTACTTCGCTCCACCCATATTAAAAGTCACTCCAACATTAGCAATCGTCTTGCCATAGCCAATTTCAGCTGTTAGCCCAAGATTACTTTTCGGATAATATCTAACACCAACTTGCGGACCAACGTAAAAGAAACCTCCTGCCGCTGCACCGCTACCATCAATAATAAATTCTGGTCCACCACCTGTGTTCACACCCGCATAAACATCTAATTTGTCTGCATGAATGTCATTATTAGTTTTGTCAGCAATCAATTGAAAGAAATGGAAGTTGCCTTGAATACCAATTGGAATATGTACGCCTGTTGCTCCGCTATAAAATGTACTAGCAATACCAATATTGGGAGAAAGTCCAACATATTTTGAGATACCGAATTCAAAGTTGCCGTTGAATGACAGCGCTGGTGTAAAGAAATATCCTCCACCAAACCCTCCGCCGCCATAAAAACCACCAAAGTGAATATAATTAGCGACACCAACCGTTATGCTCAAATTTTTGGAGCCTTTGCCTGGAAAAGCTTGCGCTTTTATTTCGGACGATAAAAAAGTAGCTGATACTAGCAATACAAGCATTAAAATACGGTTTTTCATAGAATTAGATTTAATGGTTTATTTAAGAATAAATGGTGATAAAAAGTGGTAGTCGAGCATTGTATGATGCAATCAACAATACCTAATATCAACACAAAAATACAAAATATGGTTCCATTTTGTCAACCTAAAATGAAGCATTAGGATAAAAATGTTTTATTAAATTGAATGCCTTATCTTTGCGACCGTTTATTCATCACTAACTCATTTTATGGCATTACAAGTAGGTATCGTAGGACTTCCCAATGTTGGAAAATCTACTCTTTTTAATACATTATCTAAGGCCACAAATGCGCAGGCGGCTAATTTTCCTTTTTGCACCATCGATCCAAACATTGGTGTGATAGGTGTTCCAGATCCTAGGCTCAAAGTATTGGAAGAAATGATTGTTCCTGAAAAAGTGATTCCTACGAGCATCGAAATCGTTGATATCGCTGGCTTAGTAAAAGGAGCCAGTAGAGGAGAGGGTCTTGGAAATCAGTTTCTTGGAAATATTCGTGCCACCAGTGCCATCATACATGTGATTCGTTGCTTCGAAGATGATAATGTGATTCATGTGGATGGAAGTGTAAATCCTGTTCGAGACAAAGAAATTATTGATACGGAATTACAATTAAAAGATTTGGAATCTGTCGATAAAAAATTAGATAAATTACAAAAGGCAGCAAAAACTGGTGATCGAGAAACACTCAAAGGAATAGAAGTATTAAAAGTCTATAAGCAACATTTAGAAGCAGGTAAAAGTGCCCGAAATGCACCAATAGAAGAAGGAGAGGAGCGTTTTATTGAGGACTTGAGTTTATTGACGGCCAAGCCAGTGCTTTATGCATGTAACGTAGACGAGGCTTCTGTGGTGAATGGTAATAAATTTGTAGATCTAATCCGCGAGGCAGTGAAAGGCGAAAATGCCGAGGTGGTCGTTATTTCAGCAAAAATTGAATCTGAAATTGCTTTGTTAGAGACAGAAGAAGAACAAGAAATGTTTTTGGCAGATTTAGGCTTAACAGAATCTGGTATGGATAGATTGATTCACGGTGCATACAAGCTGCTTGATTTGATTACCTATTTTACCGCAGGAGTGAAGGAAGTAAGAGCTTGGACCATTACGAAAGGAACCAAAGCACCAGGTGCAGCGGGTGTCATACATACAGACTTCGAAAAAGGATTTATTCGTTCAGAGACCATGGCCTATGAAGATTTCGTGAAGTATAAATCTGAAGCCGCTTGTAGAGATGCAGGTAAATTTAGATTAGAAGGAAAGGATTATGTGGTGCATGATGGAGATATTTTGCATTTTCGTTTCAATGTTTAAACATCTATTTTTCTTCAAATTGTAGTATTTATTTAGTTTTAGATCATAAAAAATCAAAATAGCTAGTCGATGAAAATTTATTTGGACAATGCGGCGACGACTCCACTGAGCAAAGAAGTACTTGATGAAATGATGCCTTTTCTGACCGAGCATTTCGGCAATCCTTCTGCTATTCATTCTTTTGGCAGGACGACAAGGTCGGCGATCGAAAAAGCCAGGAAGCAAGTAGCTAAAGCACTTCACTGTTCTCCATCAGAAATATTTTTCACTTCTAGTGGCACTGAAGCTAATAATATGGCCATCAAAAGAAGTGTGGAAGATTTAGGGGTCACTCATATCATCACTTCACCCATCGAACACCATTGTGTGTCGCATACAGTAGAATACGTAGAAAAGGCTTCAGGTGTCAAAGTCCATATCCTAAAGGTTTCAGAAAAAGGCGAAATGGATTTTAATCATTTATCTACCTTGCTTGAGGAGTTACAATCTGAAAAAGTGTTAGTCACTTTAATGCATGCCAATAATGAAATTGGGACGATGTTGAATCTCGAAAAATTGGCTGAAATCTGCAATAAAGAAAATGTGATACTTCATACCGACACTGTGCAAACAATCGGTCATTCGCCCATTGATTTACAGAAAATACAAGTCAATTTTTTATCTGGTTCTGGTCATAAGTTACATGGCCCTAAGGGCATCGGATTCATTTATATCAATGGGAAGGCGAGTATCAATGCTTTTATACATGGGGGAAGTCAAGAAAGAAATATGCGTGCCGGAACCGAAAACTTATATGGTATTGTTGGCTTAGGTAAAGCGATAGAATCTGCTACTGAACATTTTGAAGCGCATAGAAATCACATCCTAGATTTGAAAAAATATATGATGATGTGTTTGGAAGAAAATTTTCAAGATATCAGATACAATGGCGATACATCCGATCATAGCTTGTACACCGTATTGAATGTTTCATTTCCTCCATCAGAAAAAAATGAAATGTTGTTGATGAATTTAGATATTGCTGGTATTGCTGCTAGTGGCGGTTCTGCTTGCACTTCAGGGGCTGATGCAGGGTCACATGTCCTTAATGCCATCAAAGCAGATCCGAATAGAAAAGGCATTCGTTTTTCCTTTTCCCATATGAATACAAGAGAAGAGATTGATCTGGTGATAGAGAAGTTGAAGAGCATGGTGGCGGTGAAGGAATTGGTATAGGTCAAAGGTTTCGGGGCTTGCGCTGTTTCGTCTCCTTGTTAATCCGCTGGAGTGCTAGCAGACGCAAATAAAATCAAAAGGAGAGAAATAGAGTAATTGCCCCGTGTGAGCGGTAATTGTTTATTTAAAATTTATAAATTTGACCTATGGGTAAACATCTAAAATTTATATCTCCCGAATTCCTTGATAAATACTCGTCAAAGTGTAAAATAGATTGGTTAGAGGTATTCCACAAATTACGATCAAAGTCAAGATTTACAAGTGAAGATTTTGAATACTATCTCATAGCATCCTCACTTTATTCGTCAAAGATTGAAGGAAACACACTTGATGCAAATAGTTTTTTTAGAAATAGAGGTAACAAGAGTTTTCCAAAGAAAAAGGAAGTTCAAGAAATCGAAGATTTAGTAAAGGCATACAAATTTGCTTCTGAAAACAATCTTAATAAAACCAATTTTCTTAGGATTCATGAAATACTCTCCTTGACACTTTTAACTGCCAAATTGCGTGGCAAGGTCCGAAAAGAGCAAGTAGGTGTGAGAGATTCAAAAACACTAAAACCTGTATATTTAGCAGTCGAGCCACAATTTGTAAATCAAGAATTAAACAAATTGTTCGTTGATATTTCAGAATTACTGAAAAGAGATTTGTCCTACAAGGAAGTTTTCTATTATGCTTCAATGATACATTTATGGGCCGCAAAAATCCATCCATTTATGGACGGTAATGGTAGGTCGGCACGCTTGCTTGAAAAGTGGTTTTTAGTGTCAAAACTTGGTTTGTCAGCTTGGTCTATCAATTCAGAAAAATATTATTGGGATAATCGTCCTAAATATAATGAAAATATTGCTTTGGGATATAATTATTATGCACTTTATTGGGAAAGATGTTTATCATTTTTGTTAATGTTGCCCGAAGCACTAAGAGAGTCAATACATTGAAATGAGTTTTAAAAGTCATTACTGCTAACCTGTTTATTCATATAAAAGCATTCTCCCATAATATTCAATTTTTTATATAAATTTGCAATTCATACATAATTAAAATTCAAATTAGATGAGAGTTATCAAAATGCGTGAAGCCCTTCGTGAGGCAATGACAGAAGAGATGAGACTAGACAAAAATGTCTTGCTAATGGGTGAAGAAGTAGCAGAATACAACGGTGCCTATAAAGTTTCTCAAGGTATGCTAGATGAGTTTGGCCCAGAAAGAGTCATTGATACGCCTATTTCGGAATTAGGTTTCGCAGGCTTAGCTGTTGGTGCGAGTATGAATGGTCTTCGCCCTATTGTTGAGTTTATGACTTTTAACTTCGCTTTGTTAGCAATAGATCAAATCGTCAATAGCGCTGCTAAGATGAAAGCGATGAGTGGCGGTCAATTTACTTGTCCGATGGTTTTTCGTGGACCTTCTGCATCAGCTGGACAGCTTGGTGCGCAACATGCACAAAGTTTTGAAAACTGGTATGCGAATGTACCAGGCCTAAAAGTAATTTCTCCATCTACTCCTTATGATGCTAAAGGCTTGATGAAAGCTGCGATACGCGATAATAATACGGTTATTTTTATGGAAAGCGAAGTGATGTATGGCGATTCTGGTGAGGTGCCAGAAGAAGAATATATCATTGAAATAGGTAAAGCAGATATCAAAAGAGCCGGTACAGATGTAACGATTGTTTCTTTTAATAAAATGATGAAGGTGGCATTAGGTGCTGCTGAAGAGTTAGCCAAAGAGGGCATCAGTGCTGAAGTGATTGATTTAAGAACCATTCGTCCTATGGATCATGAAACGATTATCGAATCTGTTAAGAAAACAAATAGATTGATTATTGTAGATGAATCTTGGCCATTTGGAGGTATTTCTGCAGAGGTGACTTATGTGGTTCAAAAGCATGCTTTCGATTATCTAGATGCGCCCATTCATAGAATCAATTCGGCAGATTCGTCTATGCATTATGCTCCTAACTTAGTAGAAGAATATTTGCCTTCTATTGCTAAAGTGGTTGCTGCGGCAAAAACCATTTGTTATGTGGCTTAGGTAGTCCATGACGACGCTCTCTTTTTTATAAATCATTCTCTACGCCAAGCGCAGCTAACATGAATCGATTGCTTTGCCTGTTACTATTGCTTTTGATGTCGGTCTTGCTGCCTGCTCAAGCGATTTTGTTTTTTCCGCTGACCAATGTTTCCCTAGATACCTTGATAGAAGGTGAGTTGCGTACTATTAAGTTTCCATTTCAAAATAGAGGTAATGCTACACTGCTACTCAGTAATGTCCATAGTTCTTGCGGCTGTACCGTTCCGGCGTGGAAGCCGAAAAATATATTGGCTGGTCAATGGGACACGATTCAAGCCACTTATAATTCCGTTGGTCACCTAGGTAATATCGGTAAAACCGTTTATGTAGAGAGTAATGGAGGTAAGGCAGATCTACGCATCGATGGACAAGTCCTTTCTTTTGAGCAAGATCTCCGCTTGTATTATGGAACAGGTGGTACTTTAGTTCATTATGAGGTGACTAAAAATGATACGAGTGATCATCTTTATTTCGATATTCAAAAAAATGCCGAGGGTAAATATTCGGGAGATGTTTCCTTCGTCATTAGCAATGAATCGTTGATTCCTAAAATATTATCGATTGGCAAAGCAGAAATGGAAGCAAAAGGAATTGGCATTAAAGTATTGCGGCAAGCCAATATGAGTATTACTTATGCCGAGCCATATGATAATAAATTGGAAAACAAGGTATCATTTATCTATCGTTTCAGCTTTACAAAAAACGAAAATACGTCCTTACACATGCTCTTGGATAAGGCACAAATCTTGGTGCATTTTAACTTTGAAAAGTAGTATTACTAAGCCTTTCGAACAGAGTAAATTTATTTTCTCCCAAATTTTTGATCATTAAAAGCGGAGGATGCATGTTTTGGAATACTTAAACTTTTCCAAGCAGTTCCCTTCAACATTTTTGCTATGAACACGATTTGACCAACATGATAAGGATAATGGCTGAGCTGCCGATGTATCGCTTCCATCACAGTATGCGCTTCATTTCTGATATAAATCGTTTTCAATAAATCAGTCTCTGTCAAACTTTTTAAGGTAGTCAAAAGACAATACCAGCCTTCATTCCAGAGGTCTATCAATGCCTCTCTGTTCATTTTTGATACTTCAAATTCGGCATCTCTCTTGCGACTTTCTTTTTCTCCATCAGTGGTTAAAAAATCGGTCCAACGCGACAACATATTGCCATGTAAATGTTGAATGATGATAGCGATGCTATTACTTTCTTCATTGTATTGCCAATGAAAATCGCTTTCTTCTAATTGTTCAAAACATCGTTCTCCCAAGGCTTTGCTGCTTTCAAATTGTTGAATGGCTGATGCTAAAAATGAAGTGGTCATGAAAGTATTTTATATACAAATCTATTGATTTGCGAGTAGATTCATTTTTTTTCTTGGGCCTGTCCAGCGCAGGGTGCTATTGTTCAATAGAAAAATACTTTAGCGCTGGCCCCGCTCTACGCTTCTATCTTTTTTGAAGCGAACAGCCATCAAAAAAGGATAGCGCTTCTATCGGTCAGGCGGACTTTTGCTTCCATCAATGATGTATGCATTGAACGAAATGCCCGCGGCAAGGGGTGGCAGCAGTACCACCGATGCCTTTTGGTGTACTGCCAAACACCTGGTGGCATTGCTTTGTTCTTTGCAATGACAGCCGCCCAAATAGCCCCACATTCTTTCGTGAAATTTGAGGTGATAAACCTTATTTTTGTGCACATTAAATTGCCAATAAAATGAATAAAATAATTGAATGTGTTCCTAATTTTAGTGAGGGAAATGATGCCGCTATTATCAGTCAGATTGCAGATGCCATAAGAAATACAGCTGGTGCTAAGTTGTTGGATGTAGATCCTGGTAAGGCAACCAACAGAACGGTAATGACTTTGGTGGGCGACGAAAATGCGGTGGTAGAAGCAGCGTTTAACGCGATAAAAAAAGCGCAGGAATTAATTGATATGCGTCACCATAAAGGCGAGCATCCACGTTTTGGCGCTACGGATGTTTGCCCCTTTATACCCATTGCCAATGCGACGATGGAAGATTGTATTGCTTGTGCGAAAAAGTTAGGAGAAAGGGTAGGCAAGGAGTTGCAAATACCTGTGTATTTATACGAATATGCAGCAAGCACTGCCGAACGTAAAAACCTTGCGACAGTAAGAGCAGGCGAGTATGAAGGCATTGCAAAAAAGATACAAGATACTGCATGGAAACCAGATTTCGGTGATGCAAAATGGAATGAAAAATCGGGTAATATTGCTATTGGCGCTAGAGATTTATTGATTGCCTATAATGTCAATCTAAATACCACTTCTGTTAGACGAGCCAACTCAGTTGCCTTTGATGTGCGCGAACAAGGCAGGGTACAAAAAGGTAGTGATGGCAAGACTTTGAAGGATGCAGCAGGGAATGAAATTCGAACGGCTGGTAGCTGTAAATCTGTCAAAGGAATCGGTTGGTTTATCGAAGAATATGGTGTAGCGCAAGTATCAATGAACTTGACGAATATGAATGAAACGCCTTTACATAAAGCATTTGATGAGTGTAATGCCTCTGCATTTCATAGAGGGATGCGCGTGACCGGTTCAGAATTAATAGGATTGGTACCTTTATCAGCGATGTTAGAGGCAGCAAAATATTTTTTACGTAAGCAAAAAAGATCTGTAGGGTTGAGTGAAGCTGAATTGATTAAGATCGCTATCAAATCAATGGGTTTGGATGAATTGACCCCCTTTGATCCGCAGAAAAAAATCATAGAGTATGTGATGGCTGACCAAAACGAAGGACGCTTGGTAAAGATGGATTTGGTTTCTTTTGCGAATGAAACAGCTAGCGAAAGTCCAGCGCCAGGAGGTGGTTCTATCTCAGCTTATTGTGGGGCATTGGGTGTATCATTAGGAGTGATGGTAGCCAATTTGTCTTCACATAAAGCAGGTTGGGATGACCGATGGGAGGAGTTTTCGGCCTGGGCAGAAAAAGGTCAAGTGCTCAAAGATAAGTTATTGAAATTGGTGGATGAAGATACCAATGCATTTAACAAAATCATGGAAAGTTTTTCTTTGCCAAAATCTACCGAAGAAGAAAAAGCGCTTCGTTCAGAAGCGATACAAGCAGCCACCAAATACGCTATAGAAATACCTTTTGAGGTGATGAAGACAGCTTATGCCTCGATGGAAATGATTAAAGAGATGGCGGCCAATGGCAATCCTAATTCGGTGAGCGATGCAGGTGTGGGTGCTTTATGTGTAAGAACAGCAGTGATGGGTGCCTACTTGAATGTGAAGATTAATGCCTCAGGTTTAAAGGATAAGACCTTCACAGCATCTGTGATAAGCCAAGCTGATGCATTGGTGCAATCAACTGCTATTGCAGAAAAAGAAGTGATTGATATTGTATTAAGTAAGGTATAATCTATTGTTTCTTGTCCTCTAGGAAATGTTGTTTCAATGCATTTACCTCCTTGTCGTGGGCCGAATTATAATGTTCGCTTCGTATATATAAGTAAAAGTAGAAAACAGCGCAACCATTGCAAATATGCCAAATGCTATGTGGCTGAAAAAAAGAATCGGGATTGCAAAGAATTTTTTCAATATCGAGCTTAAAGAAAATGATCGCGATGCTTATAAAAATGATTGTGAGCCATAGATACAGCTTATTGCTTTTTGCTCTATCTGCTTTTTCCAAAACCACTCCAAAGATAGCAGTCAAGATGATAAAAGAAAGTACAAATTCATGCACGTATTGCAAGGAAACAAAGCTTGTGAGTGTGATATAAATCAGGGTAAAAACAGCAATCAACAGGAGCATTCCTTTGAGGTGTTTCACTTTCGAATCACGTTTCGTCAATAGCAGCCAAATTCTGTGCGTGAAGTACATCAATGGATACAGGGATACAGAATAGACTGCAGAGAAATCAATTTTAGAGGCAAACATAATTAAGGAAGCATGGAAAAAGGTACTTCCTATAAAAGTGTAGAGCGACACTGCACCAAGTGTAAAAGAATAGAAAGAATTAGCGGTGATTAAATTATAAGGTTCACGTCGGCGATAATCTTGAATACCTTTAAAAGTAAAGAACACAGCATTTACGAGATAGGTGATATTGGTAAAGGTATTGACAGGTTGACGAATCAAGTTTTTTAAGTCCGTCTTTTCACAAAACCATACCTCGATGCCTTGTTTAAAGAGAAAATGATCCCAGAAGCCAATGTCGTAAAAGAGTTGATTGATGCTAAAAATAAGCAGCGCAAATAAGGCAGTAGCGATGCTTGCGGCGATAATTTTATACTTGTGGTGCCGCCACAAAATCGCTTGCATATAATTAAGATAGCGGATATATGAATTAGCTTTCGTCACATTGTAAAGCTACGAAATTTTCTGTGCTTCTAGAATTCGATAATTATTTGCGTGGCATTGTGTTTATTAAGGGAGGAATTGAATGTGTTATCCTAAAATGGTGAGATTGAGAGTGTGATTTGTTATCTTTGTAAATACGTTAGCACAACTATGAGAATATTGCAAATTTGTAAGAAATTTCCTTATCCACCACATGATGGAGAAGTGATTGCAATATTGAATCTTTCCAAAGCATTTGTTGCTTTGGGTCATACCTTGGATGTTCTAGCACTTAATACCAATAAACATAACACAGATGTATTTAGCGTGCCTAAATCGCTTACGGAGGTTATACATTTTCATCATTGTGATATCAATACAGATGTCGTTTGGACCAAAGCCTTAGCGCATGCACTTTTGAATCAACCCTACAATGTATGGCGTTTTTACAGCGAAAAATTTGAACAACAACTTATCGAGCTTTTGAAACTCAAAACCTTTGATGTTATACAGATAGAAGGCTTACCAGTATTACTTTATATCGATAGCATCAGAAAATATAGTAAAGCGAAAATTGCCTATCGAGCCCATAATGTGGAGCATGAGATTTGGCTCAGACTGCTTCAACACGAGCATTCTTTTTTGAAAAAAAATTACTATGGATTGCTTGCCGCTCAAGTTAAAAAGTTTGAAATGAATGCTGCCAAGAAAGTTGATTTGATTTTACCTATTAGCTTGCGAGATCAATTGTTTTTTACATCAGTAGGTTGTACTCAATCTATGCATGTGGTGCCCGCTTGTATTGATGATATAAGCATTGCTGATAGTGCACCAATGCTCAGTCAAAAAGATATTTTCTTTTTAGGTGCGCTCGATTGGTTGCCTAATCAAGAAGGGCTTCAATGGTTTATAGATCGATGTTTGCCTTTGCTGATAAAAGAAATGCCAGATATGGTTTTGCATATTGCGGGAAGGCATATGCCTGCTTCATTTTTGGAGATAAAAACTAAAAATATTGTAGTATACGGTGAAGTAGCGCATGCACAAGCCTTTATGCAAGAAAAAGGATTGATGATTGTGCCTTTGCTATCGGGTGGTGGGATGCGCATAAAGATTATTGAAGCCATGATGCTGCAGAAAGCAATCGTATCAACCACTATTGGAGCAGAGGGAATTCAGTACACAGATGGTAAAAACATTGCTATTGCTGATGACGCAGTTACATTCTGTAAAGCTATCATTACCTTATTGCAAGATCCAATGTTACAAAGCAATATTGCCAATGAGGCATGTGTGTTATCCAAGCAACATTACAGTTCGATCGCTGTAGCCACAGATTTGATTTCTTTTTATAAAGCACAGTTATCATGATTCTTTTCCTTATCATTATTTTTAGTTGTGTAGCACTCATAGCCTATTCCTATCTATGTTATCCATTATTATTGAAATGGCTCACAATGGGTAAACAGCCTGTTTATAAGGCATATGAGGTAGTGGATGAATGGCCAAATGTGTTTGTGTTAATGTCGGCCTATAATGAGGAAAAGGTCATAGAGAAAAAAATCAATTCTGTCTATCATTCGAATTATCCTAGCGAAAGATTGCATGTATACGTAGGTGCAGATGCTTGTTCCGATGATACCAATTCAATATTGTTAAAGGCCAAAAATGCATATCCGTCCTTACAAATATTTTTAAATGACAAAAGGAGTGGAAAGGCTGGGGTGCTCAATCAGTTAATGAACGTATTGCCTGCAGCAAAACCTAGTGATATTGTTATTTTTACCGATGCAAATGTTTTATTTGAAAAAGAAACCATCTCTCATTTAGTAAAGTATTTTAAAGAAGCTACTATTGGTCAGGTGGGCGCAAATATTTTGAACTATGGTATCGAGCATCAAGGTATTTCGAGGCAAGAAGCCTATTATATTCAGAGAGAGAATAAGATTAAATACATGGAAGGAAAGCTCAATGGTTCTATGATTGGGGCTTTTGGGGCTTGTTATGCGATACGAAGAAATTTAGTGATTCCCTTTCCATCCAATATATTGATGGAAGATTTTTATCTGAGCATGTCAGTATTGACAAGCGGAAACAAAGCCATTCTTGTGAAGGAAGCCATTTGTAAGGAAGATTTGCCTGGTCAAATACAAGATGAATTCAAAAGAAAGAGCAGAATTTCTGCTGGGAATTATCAAAATATGAACTATTACGCTTCGCTTTTGTTTCAACCATTTAGTAGTGTAGGTTTTTGTTATTTGTCTCATAAAGTGATAAGATGGTTGACACCCTTTTTGATGATTTCGATGATGATTAGTCTGTTGCTTCTATCCATTAACAATAGATTTATTGCTCAGTTATCACTGATCATGGTCGGAAGCATCACATTTCTATTCATTCTAGACATTATTCTAGAAAAAGCAGGCATACATTTTTTAATTTTGCGCTTTATCAGATATTTCTTACACATGAATCTAGCACTACTGAACGGATTTTTCATTTATATAAAAGGAGTAAAAACAAATGCCTGGACAAGCACTAAACGAGACGACAAATCAGTCATCTAATCTAGATTCGATAGAGTCTGCAATACAAGATATCAAAGCAGGGAAATTAGTCATTGTGGTAGATGATGAAGACCGCGAAAATGAAGGAGATTTTATCACTGCAGCAAGAAATGTAACCCCAGAAATCATCAATTTTATGTCGACACATGGTCGCGGCTTGATTTGCGCGCCTTTGATTGAGGACAGATGCGATGAGTTAGGCCTAGAGTTGATGGTAGGAAAGAATACTGTTTTGCACCAAACTAATTTTACAGTATCTGTAGACTTGATTGGCCACGGTTGTAGCACGGGTATATCAGCACAAGATCGTGCTGCCACCATACAAGCCCTTATCAATCCCAAAATGACTGGTATGGACTTTGGGAAACCTGGCCATATATTTCCTTTAAGGGCTAAAAAAGAAGGGGTATTGCGCAGGGCTGGACATACTGAAGCCACTGTAGATTTGGCAAGACTTGCTGGATTTGAACCAGCAGGCGTTTTGGTAGAAATATTGAACGAAGATGGGAGCATGGCGCGCCTGCCAGATTTGAAGAAGGTTGCAGAAAAACATCATTTAAAGATCATTTCTATCAAGGATTTAATAGAATATCGTTTAAAGAATGAGCGACTAGTCACTAATGAAGTGGAGGTAGATATGCCCACCAAATACGGACATTTCAAGCTTATTGCCTATAACCAAGCCATTTCTGACATGACCCACCTCGCTATAGTGAAGGGCACTTGGGAAAAAGATGAGCCAGTTTTGGTGCGCGTGCATAGCTCTTGTGAAACGGGAGATATTCTCGGCTCGCTGCGCTGCGATTGTGGTGACCAATTGGCAAATGCATTGAAAATGATAGAGAAGGAAGGAAAAGGAGTTTTGGTATATATGAAACAAGAGGGCAGAGGTATTGGACTATTAAATAAATTGAAGGCTTATAAATTGCAAGAGCAAGGCAAGGATACAGTAGAAGCTAATATTGCACTAGGTTTTCAGATGGATCAACGCGATTATGGCATTGGTGCACAAATTTTACGTGACCTCGGTGTTACTAAAATGAAACTTATCAGCAATAATCCGAAGAAACGTGTAGGTCTTGTTGGATATGGCTTAGAGATAGTAGAAAATATCAATATAGAGATTATTCCCAACGAGTTTAATGAGTTTTATCTGCAAACAAAAAGAGATAAAATGGGACATGAAATCATGCAGAATAAAAAATAAACTACGTTTATTCTTCTGCTTTTTCTTTTAGCAGGTATAGTTTTAACTGGTCATACTCCTTCCATGTTTCCAATTCGTTAATGGAAGAAAAGCCGTCATAGAAGCAAAATATGATAAAGATGTGTATGCATGCCGCCCGGCAGATTAAGAGTTGACAAATCCACCGTAGAATTGTGTATTTTTGTGATTAGAAATTGAATGGTTAGAAATGAGTAAAAAAGGAAAAGTTTTGGTGGCAATGAGTGGCGGTATCGATAGTACAGTCACAGCGATTATGTTGCACGAACAAGGGTATGAAGTGGTGGGTATCACTATGAAAACATGGGATTATGCAAGTGCTGGTGCAAGCAAGAAGGAGACAGGCTGTTGTAGTCTTGATTCCATCAATGATGCTCGTGAAATAGCTGTAAATAGAGGGTTTCATCATTTTATTGTAGACATTAGAGAAGAATTTGGCGATTATGTTATCAATAATTTTGTGGATGAATATATCGCAGGTCGAACGCCAAATCCTTGTGTATTATGTAATACGCATATCAAATGGGAGTCATTGTTAAGAAGAGCAGATGCCATGGATTGTGAATTTATTGCAACAGGCCATTATGCGAAGGTGCATCAGTTAGACAATCGTTATTATGTATCGAAAGGTTTGGATCACAACAAAGACCAGAGCTATGTTTTATGGGGTGTGAGTCAGGCATGTCTGAGTAGGACGATGTTTCCGGTTGGTGGCTTTCACAAGCCAGCTATTAAACAAATGGCACGTGATATGGGATTGGTAGAGCTTGCTAATAAAGCGGAGAGCTATGAAATCTGTTTTATTCCAGATAATGATTATAGAGGCTTTTTAAAAAGAAGAAAACCTGAGTTAGAAGATGCGGTGCGTGGAGGTAATTTCGTGAATAAAAATGGAGAAATTATTGGTACTCATGATGGCTATCCTTTTTATACAGTAGGTCAAAGAAAGGGCTTAGGCAAAGCCTTTGGTGAACCTATGTTTGTCACAGAAATAAACCCAGAAACCAATGTGGTGACCCTTGGCCGTGAAGAAGAATTGGATCGAAATGGCATGTGGGTGCGCAATATTAATATGCAAAAATATGCGAGCATCGATGAAAAGATGCATGCCATCACCAAAGTAAGATATAAACACGAAGGACTAGAAAGTTCCCTCCAACAAATAGACCAAAGGGTAAAAGTAGAATTTGCTGGAATGGTTTCCGGTATCGCTCCTGGTCAGAGTGCGGTATTTTATGATGGCGATGATGTAATTGGCGGTGGACATATTGTTTCTAGTTTCAATCTTCAATAATTGTCCTACCCTTAACAGAACCTGTGGCAATAGAATAATTTTATTGAAATAATAATTAAAAGAATTATCTTGCTTTGCTAAGAAATTCATTAAGTCTACAATATTATTCGCTCTATGAAAGCAAGCCATCATTTTCATATTGTTCTCATGATGTCCGTTAGTTTATTTTTGGCCGTATCTTGCAACAAGACAGAAACCAAAACTATTGAAAATGGGACAGATTATTATCCCTTAATCATTGGGCATTATATCACTTATAGCGTTGATTCCTTTTATTATTCTGCGACCAATTATCCAACGATTAGCATTGACACGATTCATTATGAGATAAAGGAGTTGATCGATACCACTTTTATAGATAATGAAGGAAGAACAAGCTTTAGGATTGAACGTTACCGACGGCCTGATGCCTCTTCATTATGGGCTATTGATCGAGTTTGGAGTGCCAATAACAACAACATGATACTCGATAAAAACGAGGATGATCTACATTTCATCAAGTTGGTTTTTCCCATCATCGAAGGCAAAACATGGAGTGGCAATAAGCAGATAGCTGCTATTGATGAAAATGAATACTTGAAAGATTGGGTCTATGTGTATCAAAACGTAGATAAACCCTTCACTATAGGTGCGGAAACCTTTGATAGTACTTTACTTGTACTTCAAGTAGATGATGAAAATTTGATTGAAAAAAAGTATGCCTACGAACGATATGCGAAAGGGGTAGGTATGATTGCTAAAGAGATTCAATTTTTGGGCAAGCAACGTGATTTATCGAATGGTTGGGACTATCCAGAAACAGGGGTTTGGGTGCGATATCTGTATACAGGTCAAGGTCAGCAATAAGTTTCACAAACAAGTATTTTATCATGCATTATAGGTTTTCTATTTCTATGAAAAAACAAATTTTCTTCTTTTTATTACTTAGCTATTGCCTCACTTCCTTTTCACAAGAACCACAAAAGTATTGGGTCTATTTTCGCGATAAAAGTCATACTCCGTATAGTATTGACAAGCCCTTAGAATTTCTTTCCTTCAAGGCCGTTGAAAGGCGTATGTTACAAGGTATAGCCATCAATGAAAGCGATTTACCTATCGATCCAAACTATGTGCAAGCATTGGCAGATAAAGGCGTTGGTATTTCAAATTTGTGTAAATGGATGAATGCTGTGAGTATTGCTACAGATAATCTTGCGGTGATTGAGGCAATCAAAAGTCTAGCCTTTGTTGCACAAGTAAAACCAGTGATGCGTATGATAGATCCTTCTCGTGGATTGACTAAAGAAAAGTTTGAACCCATTATGAGTGTTGATTTTCCTGCCTTCAGCGCTTCCAAATATGGCGCATCACTCAATCAAATTAAAATGATAGGCATCGATACCTTGCATGCTTTGGGTTATACTGGTAAAGGCATTGATATTGCTGTTTTTGATGGGGGATTTATCAATGTAGATCAGATTAATTTTTTTCAGATTGCACAGAACGAACATCGCATTCATCCTGTTTGGAATTATGTAGATAGAGATACCAATGTATACACTAGATCTTATCATGGCACAGCAGTGATGTCAGTGATGTGTGCCAACCTTTCTGGGACGATGATTGGGGCAGCACCAGATGCGAATTATTATTTGTTTATCACCGAAGATGTGGCGCATGAAACAAGGGTTGAAGAAGATAATTGGGCGGCTGCTGCTGAGAAGGCGGATAGTATGGGTATGATGATTTTTAGTACCTCTTTGGGTTATACAGAGTTTGATGATATTGCCACGAATCATACCTATGGTGAAATGAACGGTGACAGCACGGTGATTACAAGAGCAGCAAACATGGCAGCAAGTAAAGGTATTTTAGTGGTGAACAGTGCAGGCAATGAAGGAAATAGTAGTTGGCATTATATTTCGGCACCAGCTGATGGCGATAGTGTGTTGTGTATAGGGGCAGTGGATCCGAATCGCGTATTAGCCAACTTTAGTTCCCGTGGACCGAATTCCAGTGGGCATTTGAAGCCAAATGTTTGTGGTAATGGTGCTAAAATTTATGTTGCCACAGTGAATAGCGATATTTCTACCAGCAATGGAACCTCTTTTTCTTGTCCTTTAATCGCCGCTTCTGCAGCCTGTTTGTGGCAAGCGTTTCCCGAGAAGCGCAGCATGGAGATCTTTCACGCTATTGAGCAATGTTCGGATAGATACAATACACCTGATAATGATTATGGTTTTGGTATACCAGATTTTTTTGTGGCCTTCAAAAAATATGAGGCGAGCACCCATGACAATCCATTAGAAGTCTTTCCTAAAGTATTGCCCACGCTGTTTAATCATTCTTTTGTAGTGCTTTGGAAAAATGCGGAGGATGCAACTGTCACCTTCTCATTGTATGATGATAAGGGCGCCATGCTTAGTAGTCAAAAACAATTTCTTTTTAAAAACGAAGTTCAGAAAATCTATTTCAGTGATATGGCCGATTATCAAGCAGGCATTTATTTGCTGAAAGTTTCGAATGCTAAGAAAGAAAGTACTTTTAGGTTGATGAAGTATTAGGTTGATGACGTAACTCCCATTTATCTATAATTTGGCGTGAGTGTTTTTCACTCGTGTCTATGAATATCCCCGCTCATTTAAAATGCCTCAACATTATAACTGCTGCTATTAATTTAGTGATGATGTCCACCCATAGCCATTAAGATCGTCAGCTTTTCAATTCAACGCTTCCACTTATCAATTAAGGTTTCTACATAGATATTGCATCGCATAATTTTGGAATTGAGGACATGAATATTGTTCCATGAATGCATGAACATTTATGATTGACCTTAAGTTGGCGCGGCCACGTGAAGGACAGCAGCGATAGCTCCATGCAGCCTTGTATTTGATACATGGACTATAAGCGAATGGCCTGACCCGATAGGGGCACGCCTAACAAATTAGTTTAACAAACGCCTAGTTTGAAACAGAAATACATTTTGTAGGCATAACTCACTAATACGGCGAAAAAAGCGACAAAGCTAAGTATAGAAAGGATTTGAGCTGCATTTGCTGGACGGTATATGTATTGATACAAAAAATAAAAAGCTAAAATGAGCAGTGGGAGCAATGCTGGATAGGTCGAAAAGCTTGCCTGAAAATGTCCTTGAATAAAATACAGCAATGAGCGCTGAATGCCACAGCCCGGGCAGTCATAACCAGTTAGATATTTAAAAACGCATGGAAGCATTGCTTATTTTGTTCGTTTGACCTATTCAATCCATGACAAAAATAAGCAAAAGAATAAAGCACTTCTCTCCACTTATGCCTCGTTGTTTTGTGTCTTGAATTCAGAGGTGGTATGGAAGATGATTTCAGGAAAATTTTCCATGGCTACTTTTAGTATCCATGCACTTTCTGCAAGAAAGACGGTATTCTTGTCTTTATCGGTATAAATATATTGGTATTTCACCCTGCAAAATTCATTCATTTTTTCTTTGTTATCTGAAGTGATCCAACAAGCTTTGTGAAAGGGCACTGGCTGGAAACGGGCAGAGGCTTTGTATTCGTGCAATAATCGGTATTGTATTACTTCAAACTGAAGATCACCCACCACCCCAACTACTTTTTTATTGCCTAATTGATGTGTGAAGAGCTGCGCCACACCTTCGTCTGTGAGCTGTTCTATGCCTTTCTCCAACTGCTTTGTTTTCATAGGATCTGTATTGATCAATTCCCTGAAAAGCTCGGGAGAGAAGCTAGGAATGCCTTGGAAATTAAATTTCTTACCTTCAGTGATGGTATCTCCGATCTTGAAATTTCCTGTATCGTATAAGCCAACCACATCACCGGGGTATGCTTCGTCGATGATGTTTTTGCTCGAAGCAAGGAAAGAGAAAGGAGAGGAGAAGCGCGCATTTTTGTCGGTACGCACTTGATAGAAAAATTTGTTGCGTTCGAATTTGCCACTACACACTCTTAAGAAAGCAATTCTATCTCTGTGTTTAGGATCTAGATTGGCATGAATTTTAAAAATGAAGCCGCTGAAGTCTTTGGCATCTGGTTCGATAAAACCCTTGTCTGTTGGCCTTCCTTTCGGTATTGGAGAAATTTCTAAAAAAGATTCGAGCAATTCTTTGATGCCAAAATTATTGATGGCAGAGCCGAAAAAGACAGGTGCAATTTCACCTGAAAGGTATTTGCTTTTATCTAGATCGTGGTATACCCCTTCTATTAATTCAACATTTTCTCTGAGGTTATTGGCATCGTATTCGCCGATTTGTTTGTCGAGTTCTTTGTCATTCAAATCCTTAATAGACAAGACTTCTTCCTCTACTCTTTGCGTGCTGGCGCGGAATAAATTGAGGTATTTTTTATGGATATTGTACACCCCTTTGAAGAGCGAGCCCATGCCAATAGGCCAGCTGAGTGGATGTACTTTAATGCTTAATTTCTGTTCTATTTCATCCAATAAATCGAAAGGATCTTTACCATCGCGATCCATTTTATTGATAAAAACGATAACAGGAGTGTTTCTCATGCGACAGACCTGCATTAGTTTTTC
>CAMDFR010000007.1 GCA_945897725.1 Chitinophaga pinensis | reverse complement strand
AAAAAATACAATATTGTTTTTGAAGACATGGTAGATAAGTTACTTACTGAGGAAAACAATTTAGATGCCTATGATAAAAAAATAGACAAAGGTGAAATAAGCATCAAAAAACTAAAGAATAACGATGACGGAAAAATAATTGACCATCTATTTGAATACGAAGGATTAATTGACACTTCCAATATATTCTATATAGGTGATTCCAAATATTATAAGCCTGGTAATTTAGCAGATAAACTATCGGTTTATAAGCAATTCACATATGCGAAAAACATTATTCAATTTAATATAGATTTGTTTAATGTAAAATCAAATTATGCATCAGATAAAATGAAATATAGAGATAAAATAACTGAAGGTTATAATATAACTCCAAATTTCTTGTTATATGGCGTAATTGATGATCATGAAGATTTCATTAATGATCATCTTGCTACTATATCATCATCACTTAAAGAAAGTATTAAACATTCTTACCATTGGAAAATAAGATTATTTGATAGAGATTCATTATTTATATGTCAATATAAAATCAATTACCTTTTTGTTTTAAATGCATATACTGAAAAAAGCGCATCTTCTTTGGATGAGTATAGAATAGAAACTAAAGATAAGTTTAGAAAGAATTTTATTGATTATTTCGAAAATATCGGAGTATCTAATTTTACATTTTATAAATTGGAGATGCCTGATTTAAAACTATTCGTTAATGACAATTTCAAAATATTAAATGGTAAGTGTTTTAGTTTAAATGATAAAACACTTCTTGTAGCAATCCATAATGAAGAAAAAGTGGAAGCGAAAAAGAACGGAATTGAATCGCTTACAGAGTTATTAGAAAATGCAAATGTGATAAATAATTACAAAATTACAAAAGCACCTTTTTTGTTTAACAAACCAAAAGATTACAAATTACCATATTTAGTTAATGAAAATGATTCTCCATTAAACATAGCAGCAGATATTAAAGCAGAATATGGCAAATAACCATCGCAATTTGCAAGCACAATTAAAAACCGCACAAGCCGACACACCACCAAAGTTTTTAATAGAGCTTGCAAAGCCGACCCAAAAGAAAAATTGTTTTAAAAAATTTCCAACGCTTCAAAAAAAATAAAAAACGCAACGCACAGCCGAAACGACAATGACACAGAAACTTAATACTGACAATGGTTTGAAAGGGCGGTGGATAAAAACCACTGGCCCCTATGTAGCGCAAGTGTTTTTCACTCGTACATCTGCAATGTCTGCATTCAAAAAGTAGAAAAAATAAAAACCTACAAAGCGCGCCATTTACTTTTATCTGCATACAGTACTTCATATGCTCTTACAAAAGTGATTGTGTCGCCATTACTGCATAGCGTATTCCATACACCTGTTGAACTATGGCCTGGCTTTATAATTTCATCTGTAAACCCGCTACCTTCACCATTTGATCCTATATCGGCAGGATCGCCAAATACAGTTTGTCCATGATATTCAAACTTTATAGCTTTAACTGGTTTATTGCTTACGTTCTTATAATTTATAACCACGTCCTGATACATAGAATACTCTCTTTTCTTAAAGTATGCCGATTTAATTACGATGGGGCAACTTTTATTAATCGTGTTGATAGAATCGATCGAATGGAATGCCGTTAAACTATCTGCTGTATTCTTTTCTTGAAGCTCTTTAGCAAAATCATGCTTGACATCATTCTTTCGTAAATATGCACCGAGCAATATCAAAAAAAGCAATATTATCGATAATATAAGCACCATCTTTTTCATATAATATTTTTTTTAAAGGTAATCTACATTGATCAAACTTTAGCGTTTAACTCTGCTATTGTGATCGTATAAAAGATAGCAAAGCTATCCATATGCTCAAACAAAATAGAATCCCCAGCAGAACTGGCAGCTTTATTAATTAGCTAATACGCACACTCAAAATCCCTTACCTTTTAACTATCCGCGCCTTAAGCACTACATTTTGCTTATACAAAGAATAAGCCGTGACGCCCAACACAGCTATTCCTACACCTAAAAATAGAACGGTGTTTTGTTGTTTACTTTTAGCATTGGCTAATTGTACATCGTTTAATTGAGAAATGGGCATATTGCCAAAAAGTTTTCGAATTACTGGATCCATGGTATATTTTTTTTGAGGGTTAAAAGAATTTTATTTTGTTCGCTCCATGCGATCACATATGGACCATAACTTAACACATAGCAATGGGTGCCTGCTAATTGGTACCTCTGCTCATATGCCTCATATTGAAATCCTTTGGCGGGTAGCAAGTCCATAGGCACCCTTAGCGACTCTCTATGACCTAATAGGGCACCTATCAAATTTATATTGCCCATCAACGCACTAGACACTTCATCACGCTTCGCTTCTACAATGGCTTTTGGCTGCAGCTCCTGTCCTTCCATAACAATAGTAATGGATAGTGGCATTAGGGTTTGCACGCTTGGCGTTTTGGCAGCTTCTAGCGCTGCTAGGCGCTTTTTTTCATTGTGGAACTCATCTGTACAATGATCAGAACAAAATTTTTCTGAACGATGTTTTGCCATAAATTCTTCGCCATCATTCGGACAAACCCTATATCTATCAGAGTTTTTATCCATAACGTATGGACTTATTTTTCTCGGTATTAATAAATTTTTTGCTTTCATGATACAAAGTTAAATAAAAAAGATTACATTTGTGTAAGCTTTTAAAAATAATTTAAAATTATAGCATGAATATTAAAATTTCCGAAGATCAAGCAAGTAGCATAATGCATGCCATGGGTGGTTCTGTGAGTAGTATTGATACATTTTATCCTAGAATGATGGAGCCATTGGCAAAACCTTCAGAACTTGAATTGAGCCCTAGAGAGTTTTTCTATTGGTGCGATAAAGGAATAATCGACATGCCTAAGGCAGAGAAAGGACAAAGCCCCTGGAGTAGACTGAATCTTTTAGATGTTTTTTGGATAAGAATCGTAAAAGAATTGCGAAAGTTTAATCTGTCTTTCTCCGCCATTGTTGAAATAAAGAAAGATCTTTTTCAGAGTCAGTTTGCCAGTCTTTTGGAAATGGACTCGACAATGATTTCTAATATTTTAGAATCATATAAAAATGATGACCTAACAAACACGATACAAAGTTTATTAAACCTTTCTCAAGAACAGTTAGCACAGATAAAAAAGAAATACAATCACCTTTTTTTTCCAATAACCGCTTTGTTGAGTGATATTTTACTTTTCAATCGTAACATCCATATCCATATCTGTAAATCAAATGATAAGCATTTTATAGTGTTTCAAGGACATTCTGCGGAAAATATAACCCCAGAAAATATGGTGCAGGTGAATAAGCAAAGCCACCTTAGCATTTGTCTTACGGAGTTGATCGCTGAATTTCTCTTAGATAAGGCCTGTGAAAAAATGAATATTGAATTTGGCCTCATATCAGCGGAAGAAATAACCATACTCAGCGCTATTCGCAACAAAGAAATTACAGAGATACATATTAAAAAGGATCAATCGGAACAAATGACGATGACCACCACAAAACAAGGAGAAATGACAGATGAGGAAGTGACTGCATTAAAAAGACTTTTGCGAATGAATGAGTATAACGAAGTAAGAGTGGTGCTTCGAAACAACAAACACATTTATTTGGAGAACAAAACAAAACAAAAACTATGACCCGCTGATAACGGCTCTATTATAAACCAAATTAAAACCCTATGAAATGGCTTTTAGTTGCAACAATGCAACTTCATGTTAACCTTAAAAGTATGTAAAGAAATTTTAGCAAAAGACGCTGTGGATTTAACGGACGAAGAAATCATCTCGATCAGAGAATGGCTATCGACCGCGGCTGAAATGCTGATGGAATCTACTGAAATCCAAAACCAAAAATCAGAAAAAAGAACAAGTAAAAAGTAAAAAACCAAAATCTAAAAAAAAAACAAAATGACAAAACGAGCAATTATTTACACCCGCGTTTCTACCGATGAGCAGAACAACGGATACAGTCCAGTGGATCAAAAAGAAAAACTTCATCGCTATTGTGAGAACAATGGAATTGATGTAGTAGGCTTTTATCACGACGATGAAAGCGGTAAGTCTTTTAATAGACCTGCCTGGAAAAAAATTATGGAATTTATTCAGAAGAATAAAAACCTTGTCGACTATATCTATTTCCTTAAATGGGATCGCTTCTCAAGAAATGCGCCAGAGGCTTATGCCGAACTTGGCAAACTCAAAAAACTACATGTAGAAGCCAGAGCAATGGAGCAACCGCTAGACCTCGAGATACCTGAACAAAAAGTGATGCTAGCGATTTACCTTACTGCACCAGAGGTAGACAATGATAGAAGGGCCTTAAACATTTTCAACGGCATAAGAAGAGGCAAAAAAGATGGCAGATGGCTAGGGGCATGTCCTCGTGGTTATAGGAATACACGAGATGATAAAAACAGACCCATTATTGCACCAGAAGGAGGTTTACAAGAGGATTTAGTGAAACAGGCTTTTAAGGCCTTCTCAACTGGGATGTATGGGATGGAGGAACTACGACACAAATTAGCTAAAAAGGGGCTTACCTGCTGTAAAAATTCTTTTTGGAGGCTACTTAGACATAAAGCATACATCGGAAAAGTGATGGTGCCGGCCTACAAAAATGAACCCGAAGTTTGGATCGAAGGAAAACATCCAGCCATCATAGATGAAGCCACTTTCTACAAAGTGCAAGACATTTTAGCAAGCAGAAGAAAAAAAGCGCCTCTTAAATATAGATTTGTAAGACCCGAATTTCCTTTGCGTGGTTATTTGATTTGCGCACAATGTAACAAAACGCTCACAGGTTCTTTTTCTACTAACAGATCAGGAATGTCTTACCCCTATTATCACTGCTCAAGAGGCTGCCACGAAAGACATAATGCGAATTTGGTCAACCAAGCTTTTATTGACATGCTCAGTAAGTTTCAATTTAAGACAAGTACGCTAAAATTATTTGCGTCTATCGTGAAGGAAAAAATGACAAAAAATGACCAAGATAGCAAGGCACAAATCAAAATAATTAACCAAGCAATTGAAAAACAACAGGAGCGAATTTCCAATGCAAAATCTTTAATGCTTGATGCAGAAATCACCCCCAATGAGTACAAAGAAATGCGTATTGCAATAGAGGAAAAGATCACTCAACTCACTTGCGAATTGAGCAATATTCATGTCGGGATGCAACATGTTGGAAAAAAGGTGGACAACATTGTAGAACTGTTATCGAACATCGCAAACACTTACAGAGATAGGGATACAGTCACAAAACAACATATTGTGTGTTCGATATTCCCCGGAAAGTTGATGTATGAGGAAAAAACATGTCGAACTCTAGAAGTGAACAAAGTAATACCGCTAATAGCTAGTATGGATAAGGCTTTCATCGAAGACAAAAAAAGAAAGCACACCAATTTTGGCGTGCTTTCCCGCGGAGTGGAGCCGGTGGGAGTCGAACCCACGTCCGGATAGTGCGCCGGCCAGTCTACTACATGTTTAGATTATGCTTATTTTTCGTGCTGTTCAAGGCGGATAATCATACCTAGGGAACAACCTTATCTTCTTTATTTTGCAGTGATGTCGAAGTATCCACCCCTGCTATCCCAAATTGATTATGCCCAATCAATCAGCTAATGGGAGAAGCTGAAAGTGAGCAAAGGCACTTAATTCCTTGAATTAAGCAGCCAAAGCGTAGTTAGACTCGCCGTATAAAAAAGTTTGAACATTGAGATTAAAGAGCCAACAGACAAAGCTCTACATGCAAACTAACAAACAACCCTACCGTCAATACCGGGCGGCCCCATAAATAAAAGAACGTTTTTGTTCTATTCAGAACATATTTTTTGAAACGAAAGTTTCCTTAATTTTTATCTTGGAAATCTAACTTAGAAATGCCAATCGCTTTTAGGAAACGCTTAATGTTGATCTTCAAAGTTTCCTTCGTACTTACCACCATTCCTTTCAACAGACCTTCTTCTGGTCTAGCCGTAAATTTAGAATCGCGATATTTAAAATCATCACCCAATGGGGTGAAATAAAAACCATAAAACGATTTCCTAGACTCGTTCTCAGGGCAAGTCACTTTTCTCACCCCATGTTGCGAAATCTCATCTGTACGGAAGATCACCGCTCTATTGAAAGAAGGCAATACAGCCTTTTCCATCTTTGTTACTTTCTCGTCCCATAACTCCAAATGCCCACCATACTCCTCTTTCCAATGTTTATTGAGGTAAATTAGGATATTCAAACGACGAAAAAGATTTTTCTCTGTATGCATATTATAATCCAAATGCACATCCACAAAACTTCCATTGGCACCTTGATGTATGCCACAGCCGTAGCCATCTAGCGTTAATTCTAAATCATCTAAGCCCGAAATTTCTTGCCATACCTCAATCATTTCTTTGCTTCTGATGGCAGTGCGCACTTGCTCAAAAATGGGATGAAATTTCTCGAAATGATATTCCTCTCGCTTGTTTTCATTGATAGACTTGCGCTTTACATTCATCTCTTCCATCTTTGGAAAATTTTCATACAATGTATTCGCAGCAGCTTCACTCAAAAAATTTTCTAAGAGAATAAATTTGCAAGGCGTATTTGAATTGAATTCAACTTTTAATTCAGCTACTTTATTTTTATCAAAATAAATGGGATTTATAATCGACATATTTCTTGTTTGTTACAAAATTACGGATAAATAGCAGAATAATTATCCTAAAAAAATATAATAAGGCCAAGGACAGAAAGGAGCACAAGACTATAGCCTGCCAAGGTTTTGAGTGGGATAAAAGCCTTGATATCTAACTTCAATCGCCATTTGCAATAAGCAATCAAAAATAATTTATCGACACTATAGGCAATAATGGTTGCCCAAATAATGCCCAAAATACCAAAGCTTGGCAACAATACTAAGCTGAGCGACACATTCAAAAAGAGTTCAATCGTGGCAGAAATCAAAACGATTTTATTTTGCTTCAATGCCATCAAGATCGTTTGCGGAAATACCAATCTGCAAATCAGCAACAATGCATAATAATTAAAATAGGTAGCCGCTGGTGCAAACGCTTGATTAAACACAAATGGATAAATCCACTTACTGCATAAGACCAACACAATCATCGTAGGGAATGCGATATGCATTAAGAAGCTGCTTCGCTTTTTTAGTTCTGAAAGTCCTTGACTCAAATTGCTTGCAATGCCTGGTATCATTGAGATACTAAGCGTATTGGCCAATAATAAAAACACTGGAAATTCTCTCGCCCCATAGCGATACACCCCAAAGGCGCCCTTACCAAAATACTTGGTAACGATAAAAGCATCTACATATTCGGCGGCACCCGACATCAAATAAGACAAGGCCAATGGCGCAGCAGCCATCAACAAAAGCAGCATGCTTTGTTGATGATAAGTAAAATTGCCTTTAGAAAATAACTTAAAAAATGAAAATAAAAATCGGCAAATACTAAAAAGCACGATGGCAAAAATCAAATATTGTATTGGCAAATGAAGGCTTACAATGATGATAGGACAAAGCATTTGCACTATAAAAAACAACATACCATAAGTCACTAAAGACTTATTTTCCTTTTCCAACAGCATGGCGTTTTCAATACTGAAAGCAGGATTATTCGTCAATAAATAGACAATCAAACAAACTAAATAAATTGGATCAAATGACGGGCTTCTGAACAAGAAAAAATAAACTAAAACCACAAAAGCAGCCACTAAACTACATCCCAGACTGAGTAGCCAGGTATGGTGTAGAAAGTTTTCTTCTTTTTGATGTTGAGAAAGCAAGGAGCTAAAAAGTGCGGAGACCCAAAAAAAACTGATGGAAGAGGCCGTCATTAAAAAAGCCTCCAATAAACCGATATCCTCTTTGCTGTAGGCCGCCTGCGCCAACACGATCCCCGGTATGAGCAATGAAGAAAAACGAAGCATCTGAAAAAACTGATACGCCGAGATTCGCTGTTCCAAAGCATTGAAAAAGTTTGATGGCTCTTTTTTAATCATCTAAGTTTTAGAAAGTTAAAAGTAAGTCATATTTGAAGATGATTTCAGGACTTTAAAAAAAAATCTACATCTGATATCAAATTGAAAAAATAATCTTATATTTGCACTCAATAAACGGTGGTTGTAGCTCAGCTGGTTAGAGTATTGGTTTGTGGTGCCGAGGGTCGTGGGTTCGAGCCCCATCAGCCACCCTTTTAAAGTCTTTCGGTTTTCCGAGAGACTTTTTTTTTGTAGGGCCTGCCCACCGCGCTTCTTTCAAAGCAAAGATTTTCTATATAAAATATGCTATTCTCAAAAGCAACTATCATGCGGTGGTCCCGCTATTCGCTCCTATCTTTTCATTGGTAAAATGCACCAATAAAAAGGATAGCCGCTGCTATCGGTCAGGCAGGCATATCTACTGACACATCATCAACATTGATGGATACCTGTCCTAAAAAGACAAACGCAATATCATAGATGCAGACTTGTAAAAGGATTCCTTATTAAATGGTAAACTTATTTTAGAATGAGTCAATTCTTAAGTTGATGCACAAGGCGAAAAGTCAAATACCGGGATTGGGAGTAAAAACATTTTAAAAGGAATTAATAATTGCTGTAGCTTCATCCATTATAACACTTATAATGTAAACAAAAATGTTTACATTTGTATTATGAAATCGAATATTAAAATCATCAAAGGCATTCATCCAGGTATTATTTTGGAGCGAGAATTGAAGCAGCGTAATTTAGGTAAAAGCCGTTTTGCAATTTCTTTACAGGAGTTCCCGCAGACGCTAGTTTCTATTACGAAGGGGAAGCGAAAGATGAATACTCCCTTAGCCTTAAAAATAGAACAAGCACTCGGCATAGAGGAGGGGTATTTTATGATTCTGCAGATCTATCATGATATTGAAGAGGAGAAAAGAAGACAAAATACCGAACATCCAGATTTCACTAAATTAAGATCAATATTGTTTTGGGACACAAAAATGGAGAAGATTGTCTGGGATAAGCAAAAAAAAGCTGTCATAAAAAGGGTTTTCGAGCGGGGTAATGAAATTGAAAAAAAAGAAATTGTCCGGTTTTACGGTAAAGAAGTTGTAAATGAAATTTTAAAATTGCATGTCAAATAATTTGTTTTATAAAACAGTAAGTCCTTTGTTACTGGGTGTTTTGAAAACGCTCATGGCAAGCAAAGAGTTTGACAAATTTAGATTGGTTGGAGGAACTGGGTTAAGTTTATACAGAGGACACAGAGAATCCATTGATATTGATTTATTTACTGATGCATTATATGGTTCGATAGATTTTGATAAAATAGATTCTTTTTTACGTTCGTATTATCGCTACGTTGATACTAGTAATAATGATATCATCGGCTTTGGCAAATCTTATTTTGTCGGTGAAAGCGAAAATAACAGCATTAAGCTTGATCTTTTCTATACGGATGAATTTATTGACGAGGTTACTTTGATTGATGATATTCGTCTTGCTAGTGTCGAAGAAATTATTGCAATGAAATTGGATGTGATACAAAGAGGTGGTCGTAAAAAAGATTTCTGGGATATACATGAATTAATGGATGAGTATAGTATAGACAAAATGTTTTCTTTGCACAAAAAAAGATACCCTTATGGACATGAGAGAGTTCTTTTGATAAATCATTTTACTCAGTTTAAAAATGCTGACGGTGATTTTGATCCGGTTTGCTTAAGACAAAAGCATTGGGAATTAATAAAGATTGATATGATTGATTTTATTAAGACACTTAAATAGGTTTATTCTTTATAATTTTTTCAACCTGACAAAACAATAAGGGTCTATAAAAAATAAATCGATAGCCAATAAGGATAGCCGCTGCTATCTGTCAGGCAGTATTCCTCATTCGTCCCTGATAAATCTCTTCATGCCAACATGTTAACCTAATATTATTTTATTGAAAACTTGACTTAAAAAATAGTACCATCATTTTTTTATGTAGTTTCGTACTCAATTAAATTTTCAGAATGAAACAAAAAAATTACATTATTTTCTTTGTATTGTGTTGGTGTTGCAGTAGCATCCTCCAGGCACAATCTTTATCTCCAACGGTTGTATCCACGGCAGGTGGCTATGCCAGTGCGGGATCTGTAAAGCTGTCTTATACCATTGGTGAAATGTCGGCAGTGTCTACTTTAAAAAAAGGAGCGTATATCCTTACGCAAGGATTTGAGCAGGCCGACATCGATCAAACCAATGCCCTATTGGCGCAAGAAAAAGATGCGCAAGATGCCCTAGTGGTCTATCCGAATCCTGCGACCAATTTTTTCTATATCGGTTACACAACGCCGGAGACGGGTCTTATAAAAATTAGTTTATACGACGATAAAGGTGCCTTGGTGGCCGATTTAAACCAATCAAAAGTTGATGGCACCAATCATGTCGATAAAATCGACTGCACTGCATTGGCTGCAGGTACTTATCATATTACTGTCGAATGCCTCTCTGCAGCAGGAATTCACTTGTATTCTAAAGAAAGAAAAATAATAATTATAAACTAATCAATAAAAATAATATGAAAAAAATATGTACGTTTCTATTAACTGTTTCCATTGTACTATTAGCTTGCCAAAGCTATGCGCAAGTTCCTCAAAAAATAAATTACCAAGCGGTTGCAAGAAACAGTTCGGGTGCCTTACTGGCGAGCACGAATATTGCTGTTAGAATCAGCATCCACGATGGGTCGGCAACAGGCACCACGGTGTACCAAGAAAGACATACAGCTACCACCAATACATTGGGCTTATTTTCTTTTGGTATTGGCACGGGTTCAGTAATTACAGGCACTTTCGCTGGAATCGATTGGAGCACGGGCAATAAATTCTTACAAATAGAATTAGATCCTGCAGGTGCTACAAGCTATATCGATATGGGCACACAAGAATTATTAAGCGTTCCATTCGCCTTATATGCAGCGAATGGTGGTATAACAGGTCCAGCTGGACCGGCAGGCGCAACTGGACCGGCAGGTCCAGCAGGTGCCGTTGGCGCAACAGGTCCGGCAGGACCGGCAGGCGCAGATGGCGCGGATGGCCCCATGGGACCAACAGGCCCAGCAGGTCCAGAGGGTGGTCCAGCAGGCCCAACAGGTCCAGAGGGCCCCGCAGGTCCAGCGGGTGCCACAGGCGCAACAGGAGCAACAGGTCCAGCGGGTCCAGCAGGCGCAACTGGAGCAGCAGGTGCGGCAGGTGCAGCAGGCGCTGCAGGTCCAGCAGGCGCAACAGGCGCAACGGGAGCAGCAGGTGCGGCAGGTCCAGCAGGCGCAACAGGATCAACGGGTGCAGCAGGTCCAACAGGCCCCGCAGGTAGTGCCAACATCAGTGGTACAGCCAACTACCTAGTTAAATTTACTGCTGCCACTACAGGTGCTAACTCTAGAGTCTACGACGACGGCACGAATATTGGCATCGGTACTACCGCACCATCAGACTTTCTTCATTTGAATAATACTGCTGCTGCTTTAACTGGAATCAATATGACCAATAGTACAACTGGCTCGACCTCAGCAGATGGCTTTTACGTAGGCATGGGCACAGTGGCCGGAGAGGGCTTGATCACGGTTGCAGAAAACCAAAACTTAATTATTGGTACCAACAACTTCGAAAGAATGAGAATTACCAATGGCGGTTATGTGGGCATAGGTACTGCCTCGCCTACCACCAACTTTCATTTAAGCGGTCAAGCCAAATTTCAATACGATTACCCTTCCTTTAGAGCTTCTTCACAAGGCTTGGTGCTAAGGTCTCAAACAGTTTCTTCCTCATTTGATTTCCCTGCGATTAGCTTTATCGGAAATACATTTGCAGGTGCCGTCTTATCACTTGAAACAACCAGCACGTTGAGCATATATGACACATCAGGTATTAATCCTGGCGAAATTTCAGCAGCCTCATTTAACATCATTAGCGATAGTAGAATGAAAAAAGAAATACATACCGTTGCCACATCCGAATACGAAGCGTATTTAAAACAAATTAGAGCTATTCAAAGTGCAACTTATCTCTACAACTACGAAACCATGGATGCCAATAATTCGAGTTTAAGATATAGACCTACCTACCATATTGGATTCTTAGCGCAATCGTTGCCTAAAGAAGCGGTTCATGTGTTAAACAACTGCAAAAATCCAGAGATGGAAGGTAAACTGAATTATAGTTTAAATGAAATGGTTGGATTACATACCATTGGAATCAAAGCTATCGATGCAAAACAACTTGAAATGCAAGACATGCTCGAAAAACAAGCTGCCATTATTCTTGCGCTTCAAAAAAGAATTGAGTTATTAGAAAAAGTAAGTCACTAATAATAACACCTTTTACTATAATAAGAGAGCCAGCGCAAGCTGGCTTTTTTGTTTAAATAAAAGAATACAAGATCCTATGGCACATTTTAATCAAACGAAAAGTTTGCGACAGGGATAGTAGCGGCTAGCTTGCTAGCGCAACGATAGTGGAGCGAGCAACTAATAGCGTATAGCCCGGTAGCTCTTTGTCTGAAGACTTGCTTATGAAGCGCAGCGAATGAAAACAAAATATGCTAAAGAGCCAGTCGCCCTCATTAAAAATTAGTTTTTAATAAAATCGAAAACGGCATTTTGATACTTCGGTAATTTTACCAAGGCTTTCATTTTGAGTAAAGAGGCATGCGGTCCATCGACGATAAAAGGGTTGACCATCCATGGCTGTATGCCTTCTGGGTTGGTATATCCAGTGGTCATCACCTCCACCATTCCATTCGGCTTGGGTGTAAAACGCCATACGCCTTCTGAAGTAACAATGCGTACAAAGCCATTCTGCTTGGGCAATAGCGTCGGGTAACTTTTGAAGGCAATAGATAAAGCTTTGGTCGTAGGGTCTTGCGTCAATTTGATATTGTAAATCGCATCTCTGTAATCCATAGGCCACGGCACTTTGATCTCATAACGTGTAAACCATTCCATTTTGTCAACCGACTTCACTATGGTAGCTGTAGCAATATCACTCATCCAGTTTTTTTGATTCGCCACGTCTTGATAGACCGCATACACCGCTGAAACGGTGCCTGGGAAAGAAGTTACAGCCATGTATTCTTTAAAATCTTTCTTTTCTTTTTCGCGTAAAAATACTTTTACGCCGTCTTTATCTTTGGTGAGTTTCCAGTCAGATTGCGCAGTAGAGATGAGGCTTAGCGAAACCATCATATATAGAAGAATATTTTTCATTTTCAGTTTTTTATTAAAAAAATAGCCGAAGAGTAGATCAACGGCTATTGAATGAATACAAATTATTTTACGAATTGTTTACAGGTGAATCACTTCACCATAGGCAGCCGCCGTAGCTTCCATAATAGCCTCGCTCATGGTTGGATGCGGATGAACGGATTTCAATATTTGCTGTCCTGTGGTCTCTAAATTTCTTGCTACCACTAACTCTGCAATCATCTCTGTAACATTGGCACCAATCAAGTGTGCGCCCAATAACTCACCATATTTAGCATCATAAATCACTTTTACAAAACCTTCTTTTGTCCCAGCAGCACTCGCTTTGCCAGATGCACTGAAAGGGAATTTTCCAATTTTTAAGGTATAGCCTTTGGCAATCGCTTCTGCTTCTGTATAGCCTACAGAGGCTATTTCAGGCGAGCAATACGTACAGCCAGGGATATTATTATAATCGATCGGCGTAGGATGATGACCAGCAATGGCTTCTACGCAAGTAATCCCTTCTGCACTCGCTACATGGGCTAAAGCTTGACCAGGCACTACATCACCGATGGCATAAATCCCTTCGACATTTGTTTTGTAAAAAGCATCCACTGTAATCAAGCCTTTATCTGTTTTTACGCCGATTTCTTCTAAACCAATATTTTCGATATTGGCCGAAACACCTACTGCTGATAAAACCACATCACAGTCTAAAACCTCTACTGCCACTGGTGTTTTGACATGCACCTTGCAACCAGCACCACTGATATCTACTTTTTCTACAGCAGATTTGGTCATGATTTTAATGCCTTTTTTCTTGAATGTCTTTTCCAATTCTTTGCTGATATCTTTATCTTCTCTTGGTACAATGGTATCCATAAACTCAACGATGGTCACCTCTGTACCCATGGTTGCATAGAAATAAGCGAACTCCACTCCTATCGCACCACTTCCAACAACGATCATTTTCTTTGGTTGCGTCGGCAAAGACATAGCCTCACGATAACCGATTACTTTTTTACCATCGATGTTCAAATTTGGCAATTGACGGGCTCTTCCGCCTGTTGCGATGATGATACTTTTAGCAGCAATTTCTTTTTTGGTACCATCAGCAGCCGTCACATCCAACTTTTTACCTGGCTTCAATTTCCCAGTACCCATGATGACTTCAATTTTATTCTTTTTCATTAAGAAATTGATGCCATTGCTCATACCTCCCGCCACATCACGACTTCTTTTGACCACTGCCGTAAAATCATGCGTTGCTTTATCGACATGAATGCCATAATCACTCGCGTGATTGATATATTCGAATACGTTTGCCGATTTCAATAATGCTTTGGTGGGAATACATCCCCAATTCAAACAGATACCACCAAGTGATTCTTTTTCGACAATCGCTACTTTCATTCCTAATTGAGCAGCACGTATCGCTGCAACATATCCACCAGGGCCAGAACCCAAAACGATCAAATCATAATTCATCTTTCTTTCTATTTAAAAGGTTAAACAATGCAAGGGCAAATCTAAATTTCAGACTGCAAAGTAAAGCCAATTTAAGGAAAAATTACAATATTAGGTCAACGAATAGGGTTGAACTGCTATGGATGCTGCTTTGGATGCCCAGAGGCGCTCTTAAATACACCATGACACAAAAATGCATCATAAAAGAAATTCTCATGTGCATTTTAAAATATATGTCGCAATTTTGAACAATCAATTAAAATATTTGTTTCATGTAAGGTAACATACACCCATCATTTATGAAAAAGCTTTCTATTCTTGTTATTCTACTATGTTGTTCTATTGCTTCAATATTTGCACAATCTGGAAAATTAAAGGGACGCGTTACAGATGCTGTGACCAATCAGACTATACCTTTTGCGAACGTATTTATACAGAATTCAACAACAGGTACCACCACGGATACGGCTGGTAATTTTATTTTTGATGACCTCGCTCCAGGGTTTTATAATGTGCAAGTAAGTTTTGTTGGCTACGTAACCAAAAGTATTTTTGAGGTGGAAGTAACCAAAGCGAAGATTGCGATTTTAGATATTCAATTAGAGACGCAAAGCAAAGAGATCAGCGAGGTGGTGGTGACTGCTTCTAAACAATTCATCAAAACACAGGAAAGTCCCGTTTCTGTGCGTTCCTTAGGCTTAAATGAGATACAGCGATATCCCGGTGGTAATAGAGATATCAGTAAGGTGATACAAGCATTACCTGGTGTAGCGCCCACCAATACCAACAGAAATGATATTATCATCAGAGGAGGTTCACCATCAGAAAATAAATTTTATGTGGATGGTATAGAAGTACCGACCATCAATCACTTTTCGACACAAGGAGCCTCTGGTGGACCTGTAGGTCTAATCAATGTGGATTTGATTAAGGAGGTTGATTTTTATAGTTCTGCTTTCCCTGCCAACAGAAGTACTGGATTGAGTTCGAACATGGAATTAAAATTAAGAGATGGTCGCGATGATAAAGCAGGATTTAACTTTACGATTGGTGCTAGTGAAGCCGCCTTATCGATCGAAGGACCGGTAAACAAAAAGAAAACGGCTACTTTTTTAATTTCAGCAAGACAGTCCTACTTACAATTTTTGTTTCAAGCATTAGAATTGCCTTTCCTTCCAACATTTAATGATTTTCAAATCAAAGTAAAAAGAAGAATTGGTACCAAACATGAAATTGAGTTTTTAGGATTGGGCACTTATGATAGATCAAAATTGAATTTAAAAGCAAACGAAACGGAATCTCAACGATATCTCTTGAATATTTTACCAGAACAAAAACAAGTGTTTTATACCATGGGCTTGAAGTACAGATACTTTAGAGAGAACGGTACCTGGACTTTTGTATTGAGCAGAAATATGCTCAACAACCAAGCTGTAAAGTATGAAGACAATATCAAAAACAATTTCAAAACATTAAATTATACTTCTCAAGAGGCAGAAAATAAATTGAGAATAGAAAATACTACCAGAGTAAAAGGTTTCAAAATAACAACGGGTTTTTCGTATGAATATGACAAGTACACGAATGTTTCAAAATTCAGATATACTACGCCAGCTGGTCAATTCAACGCGAATATAAACTCCAATGTGGACATGCATCGCTTTGGTCTTTTTGCTCAAGTGAGCAGATCTTTTGCAGATAATAAATTGGATCTATCCTTGGGATTAAGAGCCGATGGCAATTCGTATAACAAAGCAATGTTAGAACTGTATAGACAATTATCACCTCGCTTTTCTTTAGCGTATAAATTTGCACCAAACTTTGCGCTTAACTTTAATACTGGTCATTACTATCAGTCGCCACAATACACTACCATGGGCTTTAGAGATAATAATGGAGTCTTAGTGAATAAAGATAATTTGAAATATATTTCATGTACCCATGTGGTCTTAGGTCTCGAATACAATACCAAATTCAATTCAAAATTTAGTGTGGAAGGATTTTACAAATACTATAATAACTATCCATTCCTGACCAATGATTCCATATCACTCGCTAATCTTGGAGGAAGCTTTGGTGTGGTAGGCAATGAACCTGCGATATCCAATGGCCAAGGTAGAGCCTATGGTGCTGAGTTTTTATATCAACAAAAATTATTCAAAGGATTTTTCGGTTCTATTTCTTATACCATTTTTGTAAGTGAGTTTAAAAATAAGAACGGCAAATTTGCTCCAAGCGCTTGGGACAATAGACATATCATTAGCACCACCTTTGGTAAAAAATTCAAGCATAATTATGAGATTGGTACGGTATTTAAATTGGCTGGGGGAACACCATACACACCAATAGATTCAGCCTATTCATCCTTAAAACCAGTTTGGGATATCAATCAATCAGGGGTATTGGATTATGATGCCGTAAACAGTAGAAGACTAGGTTTGTTTTATCAATTAGATATTCGTGTGAGCAAAAAATGGAACTTCAAAAAATGGAATTTAGAATTGTATATTGATATTCAAAACCTCACCAACTTCAAGCAGAAAGCAGCACCAGGGTTGAATGTGGTGACGGATGCCAACAATCTACCTTTAACCAATGCAACTAATCCATACTATTATCAAACAAAATCAATTGCCAATACCAATGGAATTTTGTTGCCTAGCTTAGGCTTTATTATTGGCTTGTAGTTTGCTTAGGATTAAGATAAGAGTGCTTTATATTCATTGCTTTCAGCAAATGCTTTGATCACGGCATTGCGTTTTTTGAGCAATCGAGTAAGATAGCTTTGAAGAAATAAATAATCCGCTAATCTTCCTATTAGTCCCAATGGTGCTTCGTATTTAAACTCGTCGCGCATATGCGTCATGCCTCTCTCAACACTGAAAAGATGCAAATGATGGATGGATGAAAAAACGCCTTGCAACATTTCATCTACAAAATAATGTGGTCGGTTGAATTCTGTAATTTTACTCTGTAGTGTTTGCGTAATGGCGAAATGTGTTGCTCTCCATGTAACGGTTTCGTTCAATTCAATCAAGCCAGCCATTCTACCGGCGATAGCTTCTTCATTGCTTTGCGAGGTGGATATTTTATACAGATCGATGCTTCGCGACAAATCAAAAACTCTTTCTATGGGAGCATCGATGATGGTGATAAGAGTGATGGTTGGCATAGAAATAAAGCTTGCATGCTAAAGTAATCTAAATCCTGATGATTGCCAATTCTTCTTTTGATTTCATGAATACATTTTACCAACAAGCTTTTAGAAACTGTAAGATGAATCAAAAAGTATATTGAAAAATATTTGTATTTTGTGAAGCACATTTTTAGCTATACATGACACAGAGATTACTATACATCCTTTTGCTTTTCGCCTGCTGCTTTTCGCAGCCTATGAAAGCGCAATCATATAGTCATACTAGCGGACAAACTATTCCAGATAATACGGGAGTGCATGTCTATGATACCATTTACGTCAGTGGACTCAGCAGCGCAACCATGGATACTAGCTTTGGATTAGCGCAGGTTTGTTTTAATATAACGCATACCTATGATGGTGATTTAATCATTCGATTGATTGCCCCAGATGGTACTATTGTCGGCTTGAGCCTCAATGCAGGAGGCGGGGGGCATGATTTTATCAATACTTGTGTCGATGGGGTATCAAGCACCAATATTTCAGCAGGAGCAGCACCCTTCACTGGTAGTTATCGTTCAGCACAGCCATTGGGCAACGTGAATAATGGTCAAATCGGCAATGGCAATTGGATCATTGATGTGCAAGATGTAGGTAGTGTGGACACAGGAACTTTATGGACTTGGAGCATGGATTTTAACAGCAGTCCTGCACGCAGTACGATCTTCTCCTCATCCAATTTACCGATCGTAAAAATCAATACCTATGGTGCTGAAATACCTGATGGTACAAAGATGGAAGCAATGATGGATATTATTTATAATGGAAGTGGGCTAAGAAATAGATTGGTTGACTCCTCCTCTTTCAGACATAAAATTGGAATCGAAATTCGAGGGAGTTCCTCCACCATGTTTCCTCAGAAGGGTTATGGATTCAGCACATGGGATATAGCTAACGCCGATACAAACATGCCTATTCTTGGGATGCCGTCAGAAAGTGATTGGGTACTCTATAATCCATATAACGATAAAAGTATATTGCGCAATGTTTTAACCTACAAGTTGAGTAATGATATGGGTCAGTATGCCAGCAGAAGCAAGTTTTGCGAAGTCGTTCTGAATAATGCTTATGTTGGTATTTATGTAATCTTGGAGAAAGTAAAAAGAGATAATAATAGAGTTGACATTTCAAAACTGAAACTAACTGATAATGCAGATGACTCCTTGACGGGTGGCTATATCATTAAAACGGACAGAAGTGGCGGCGGACCTGATTATTGGTACTCACAGTATAAATCTTGCTTAGATACTTCTTCAGCTGCTCAAAACACATATTATGTCTATCATTATCCGAAGTTGGGAAGCATCACTCCTCCACAAGAAGTCTATATAAAGGCGTACTTCGATAGTATGGAAGCAGCTTTGGCAGGTCCAAATTTTTCTGACACAACTATTGGTTTTAGAAAATGGTTAGATGTTTCTACATTCATCGATTATAGCTTGATCAACGAACTTACAAAAAACATCGATGGATACTTATTGAGCACTTTTTATCATAAAGATAGAATCGATAACAAAGGCAAAGGCAAGATAAAAGCTGGACCAGTATGGGACCACAATCTAAGTATGGGCAATGGAGATTACAGACAAGGCGCATATACGACGGGATGGGAATGGGAAATAAATTGCGAGACCAATATCCAACCATTTATTTGGGGAAGATTATACGAAGACAGTGCATACAGACAACAGATGAAATGTAGATATACGCGTTTGAGACAAGATGTTTTATCGACTGCCTACATGGATCATTTTATCGATTCAAATGCGATTGTTTTGGATGAAGCGAAGGAAAGACATTTCGAAGTGTGGCCTATTCTTGGAGTCTATACATGGCCCAACGCCTACTACCCTCCTACTTATAGTGAAGAGATTGATACCCTAAAAAATTGGTTGCATGCTCGTGTGGCTTGGATGGACTTTATGTTGTATGATACCACCTGTCCACTAACAGATCCCGTAGACACAACGACCATAAATGATACCACTGGATTACTCAACATTCAAAAGTATAATAAGGTTCTAAAAATATTTCCGAATCCGACAACAGATAAAATAATGATTGAATTCAACAATAATAATTCGACGCCGTTCAATACGCTTGAATTTATTGAGCTCACCGGTAAGGTCCTTTATCAAGAGCAACTTTCAAAAGAATCTCTTTATAGAAAAACATATTCAATGCATGAGCTAAATTTGACGCATGGTTTTTATTTTGTTCGGATAAAGTCAGAAGTAGGGGCATTGATACAACCATTAATATTGCTTGAATAATTAAAGTCTACATTGTGAAAATAAATAAAAAAAACGTACTTCTTGCCATTGGATTATTGACCATCTGTGCTGTCATCAATGTGCTTCACAAGATAGATGGCGCTTTGATGGCATACGAACTAGCTTGGGCGGCTAGAATATTGATTATTGCTATTTTTTCTTGGTTTTCTTTTCAAAAAAAATCTTTAACATGGTGGACTTTCACTGCCATGATTGCAGGCGCGGAATTTGGTCATGACTTTCCTGTAATCGGAAAAGAATTGGATGTTTTAAGTGCACTCTTTTTAAAGCTTATCAAATGTATTATCGCACCGCTCATTTTTTCTACGCTGGTCGTAGGAATCGCTGGTCACAGCAATATAAAACAAGTGGGACGAATGGGATGGAAGTCCATTTTATATTTTGAAATCGTTACCACCATTGCTTTATTTATTGGCTTAGTAGCCATTAATATAACACAGGCAGGAGTTGGCTTTCATGTGCCTGATGAACTTTCATCCAATGCATTGCCTACCATAGTAAAGCACGGTTGGAAAGAATTAATACTAGATATTTTTCCGGAAAACTTTGCGAAATCAATTGCTGAGGGACAAGTATTACAGGTCGTCGTTTTCTCTATCATTTTTGCCGTTGGTCTGGCGATGGTGAAGAGTGAAAAAAAACAAATAATGCTAACTTGGCTGGAAGCTTTAAGTGAAATCATGTTTAAGTTCACTGACATTGTGATGTTCTTTGTGCCTATCGGAGTGTTTGGTGCCATGGCCGTTACAGCCTCTAAACTTCACATAGAATCCTTCAAATATTTTGCATACTTAATCATGACGCTTTATGCTGCATTGATTGTTTTTGTGCTCTTAGTCTTGTTACCCTTGGCATTGCTTTGTAAAATAAATATTGTCAAATTTATCAAAACCATGGCAGAGCCAGTCACCATTGCATTTAGTACGGCTAGTAGTGAAGCAGCCATGCCTTTAGCTATGGAAAAAATGATTGAATTTGGTGTCCCTAAAAAAATCGTTTCCTTCGTATTACCTACTGGATATAGTTTTAACCTAGATGGCACTACCTTGTATTTATCCATGGCATCCATATTTGTGGCACAAGCAGCAGGATTACACATGTCTGTTGGAACGCAAATTGTTATGATGCTGACACTGATGCTTACCAGTAAAGGGGTAGCTGGAGTAAGATCAGCATCTTTGGTTATTTTGCTTGGAACAGCATCACAGTTTGGCTTACCTGAAAAAATAATTGCCTCGATGTTTGCCTTTGATATTTTTATGGATATGGCACGTACTTCCATCAATTTGATAGGAAATTGTATGGCAAGTGTGGTGATTGCAAAATGGGAAGGAGAATTTATCGAAACAGAAGATCTGAGCGATTCACTGCAAACCTCTTGATACAAATCACCAGAAACAACGCATCATTTTAGCATCACAAAACCATTCAAAATAAAGACAAGTTTTGACCTCAAAGGTATGCTACCGTTTATTCTTTATCAGTCCCCCTTTTGCATGCTCTAGTAAATCAAAATTGTTATTCAATTGGACGCAATAATCATACAAATTATTCGATAAATTGACCGTATATCAATTCATGATGAATGACAAATGAATTATCATTTCAAAATTGGTCTTCCACAAAATACATTTACCATCGAACACCACCGCCAGATTTGACAACTTTGTGAAGTTGTCAAATCTGGCAAAAAAAAAAAAATACCATGGCAAAAGTGGAGCATTATTTTACAAAATTTGAAGCAGACAAATTTTATCACATTTATAATAGATGCATAGACAAAAAAGCATTATTTAAAAACGAAGACAATTACTATTTCTTTTTAAAACGATACAACGATTATCTACTTCCAGTTGTTCAAACATATGCCTATTGCCTCTTAGGAAATCATTTCCACTTACTAATACGGATCAGAAGTGAACTTGAACTAAATAGTTTTAAAAATGAAGCGGGTATTAAATTGTCTTGGTCTGCGCACGATATGGTTAGTCATCAATTTAGAAAATTTTTTCAATCTTATTCAATGGCCTTTAATAAGCAACAGGGTAGAATTGGAACCTTGTTTCAAACACCGTTTAAAAGAGCATTGGTAACTAATGAAAAATACCTGAAAAGATTAGTGTACTACATCCACATGAATCCATTACAGCATGGCCTCGTTGATGATTTTAGACTATGGAAATGGAGCAGCTATAGAGCAATTGCAATGCATGCACCAAATACACTTGAATCCCAAGAAATATTGCATTGGTTTGGAGGAGCAATCGAATTCGAAAAATTCCATACCGACAAAATCTATCGACTCAAATATGTGTAATAGCATAATAAGCCGAAGGTCAATAGCAAAAGGGATAGCAAAAATGAAGACAGCAACTATCGATATCAACAAAATTTACTTACCTTTGTTACATGCAAAGCAGAGTCATTTTAGACGAACAACAAATCGCTCTTATCATAGATAGGCTTTGCTATCAAATTTCCGAAACGCATAAGGATTTCAAAGATGCCGTTTTGATTGGCGTTCAGCCAAGAGGTGTTGACTTAGCAGAAAGAATTAATACTAGATTGCAACAACTTTTTCCAGCGTATAAAATACCTTATGGAAAACTCGACATTACCTTTTATAGAGATGATTTTAGAAGAAGTGATAAAGCTTTTTCCCCTAGCGTAACCGATATACAATTTAGTATCGAAGGGAAAAATGTCTTAATGATTGATGATGTTTTGTTTACTGGCAGAACCATCCGTTCAGCGTTAGATGCCTTATTGGATTTTGGAAGACCAAACGACGTAGAGCTGGTAGTGCTAATCGATAGAAGATTACAAAGACATGTTCCCATTCAAGCAAAGTATATTGGTAAAACAATAGACACCATTGTGTCCGAAAAGGTAAAAGTATATTGGCAGAACAAGGATGGCATGGACAAGGTAGAAATGATCTCTGAACCCATACAAAATAATGATAATTAAATGAGCGCATTAAGCACCAAACACTTGCTAGGCATCAAATACATCAATAGCGATGATATTCATTTAATTTTACAAACAGCTAAAGAATTTAAGGAGGTCATCAATCGACCAATAAAAAAAGTACCTTCTTTAAGGGACATTACCATTGCTAATCTTTTTTTTGAAAATTCTACCCGAACAAGAATTTCATTTGAGTTGGCACAAAAGCGTTTAAGTGCCGATACCATTAACTTTTCTGCCTCTGCCTCGTCTGTAAAAAAGGGAGAAACTTTATTGGATACTGTCAATAATATCTTAGCGATGAAAGTAGATATGATTGTGATGAGACACAGTTCTGTTGGTGCTCCCATGTTTCTAGCCAACAAGATTGAAGCCAATATAATCAATGCAGGAGATGGAACACATGAGCATCCTACACAAGCATTGCTTGATGCCTACTCCATTAAAGAAAAATTTGGGGAATTGAAAGGCTTGCGGGTTGCCATCATTGGTGATATCAGACATTCAAGAGTGGCACTATCCAACATTTATTGCCTCACCAAAATGGGTGCTGAAGTGATGTTAGCCGGACCACCTACCCTAATACCAAAATACATCGAAAGTCTTGGTGTGAAAGTAACATACGATGTCAAAGCGGCACTTGCTTGGTGTGATGTAGCCAATATTCTAAGGATTCAACTCGAACGACAAGACATCAAATATTTCCCGTCCCTGAGAGAATATGCCCTATACTATGGAGTTACAAAAGAAATGCTGGACTCGCTAAACAAAAAAGTAGTCATCATGCACCCAGGTCCCATCAATCGTGGGGTCGAAATTTCTTCTGATGCTGCCGATTCTCCGCAATCCATTATTCTTGATCAAGTAGAGAACGGCGTTGCTGTGAGAATGGCCATTTTATTTCTTTTAGCCGGAAGAAGTTTTACCTAAGCTATCCTTCAAAGGTGAAGCGCTTAAGAATAAGATTAAACAAAGATAATCGCTGCTTTCGATCCTTTTTCTACCTTCAAGACCAAACAAACTTTTTATTTACTAAAAAGAAGAACCATTTTACTAGTTTTGTGGTTTAGAAAAGAATGGATTTTACAAAAGAACAGTTAAAAGACGAGATCATCAAAACGATGAAAACTATATACGACCCGGAAATACCTGTCGATATATACGAACTAGGTTTGATTTATGAAGTAAATATAGATGACCAAAATCATGTGGAAATTGTGATGACGCTTACTTCTCCTTCCTGTCCAGTGGCTGGTACAATGCCACAAGAAGTGGAACAAAAGGTTAAAGGGGTTGCAGGAGTAAGTGACGTAACACTCGAATTAGTGTTCGAACCACCTTGGAATCAAGACATGATGAGTGAAGAAGCGCAACTTGAATTAGGCTTCATGTAATTGAATTATTAATAGCATAAATAAAATAAAAATGTATCCAGCAGAACTAGTTTCCCCAATGAAAAAAGACCTAACAGACTTAGGTTTTAAAGAACTAATATCCACTTCAGATGTGGTATCAAATTTAGAAAATCAAACTGGCACCACTTTTCTTGTTTTTAACTCGGTTTGTGGATGTGCCGCAGGCGCTGCAAGACCAGCAGTAAAAATGGCTTTAAGCAATGAAAAATTACCAGATCATTTACTTACTGTATTTGCCGGTGTCGATAGCGAAGCAGTAGCCAAAGCTAGAGAATACACTTTACCATATCCTGGATCCTCCCCTAGTATGGCTATTTTCAAGGATGGCAAACTAGTTCATTTTATCGAGCGTCATCAAATAGAAGGAAACAATGCGCAAGTCATTTCTGATCACCTAAAAAAATTGTTTGACCATTTTTGTTAATTCAAAAGAAGTCCTTTATCAAAAGCATTTAAATTATTAGCTATATACTTTAAAGCAATATTCATCACTCTCAATCCAAATTATTAATGTCGAGATATCATCTGCTCACCATAAAAAATGTAACAAAAGAAACGCATGACTCAGTTTCTGTCACTTTTAATGTTCCTTCAGAATTACAAGCTAACTTTCATTTTATTCAAGGCCAATACATCACACTGAAATTAAATATTCAGGGAGAAAACGTTGTCAGATCTTACTCTATCTGCAGTAGTCCTTTCGAAGTAGGACAATTTTCAGTAGGCATTAAAAGAGTAGATGGAGGCAAAGTATCCAACTATATCAACGATCATGCTAAAGAAGGCGATCAAATTGAAGTAATGGAACCCAATGGCCGCTTCTACTCGATTTTAGATATCAATAATGAAAAGCACTACTATCTCTTTGGTGGTGGTTCTGGTGTTACACCAATGGTTTCTATCATCAAAGCAGTACTCGAAAAAGAACCAAAAAGTAAACTCACTTTGTTCTATGGCAACAGAAACGAACAAAGTATTATTTTCAAAAAACAATTAGATACCATTTCAGCAAATCATCCTGATCAATTAAAGATTGTTCATGTTTTAAATGAAACCACCCCAGAATGGACAGGATACCAAGGTTTGATGAATAAAGAAATGAACCTGACACTATTGAAAGAGCATAGCAACTTGAATTTTCAAAATGCTGAATTCTTTATTTGTGGTCCTGAGATAATGATGAACGAAGCGAAAGCAGCCATCATCGAATTAGGCATTCCTACCGAAAAAATACACATCGAATATTTTACAGCGAAACAAAATACTGAAGATGCCAAGCCTTCGGAATCGGGCACATCAGATCAACCAGAAATCACGAGTGGCAAAGCTCTAGTAAAGATTAAATACGATGGCAATGTGGTAGAATTCGAAATGAATGTAAAACATACTGTGCTGGATGCAGCATTAGACGCTGGCTATGATCCTCCCTATTCTTGTATGGTGGCAGCTTGTTGTACATGTAGAGCTAAACTTGTGAAAGGCAAGGTACATATGGATGACAGAGAATCATTAACAGATGCTGAAATCAATGATGGATATGTCCTAACTTGTCAGAGTCATCCAAGAACTGGTATTATAGAATTAGATTATGATATCTAAGTGCTGCGTAGCATCATAATATAAACATAAAAAAAACCAACTCATGAGTTGGTTTTTTTTATGTTTATATGTTATTGTTTTAAACCCCTGAGCCCGGAGTACTGTTGCTGTAGACGCCTTCAGTATGGTTCTTCTCCCAATCATACACGCGTACCAAATCTTTATTGGTAACAATGCCTTTAATTTTACCATCCTCCACTACAGGTAAAGCTTGAAATTGACCGTCGCCCAATATTTTCAGCAAGTCTTCTAGGGAAGTTTCTGGCGTTACCGTTACAGGATTTTTTGTCATAATATCGCCCAATTCAAATTTTTCGTCCAATTGGTTTGAATTAAAACTGGCGTCGTTTTGAAGATGATTTTTGATAAAACGGAGCATATCATTGATACTCACAATCCCGATTAAGGTATCGTTTTCTGTCACAGGTAAATGCTGAACCTTATATTCCGTAAAGAATGCAAGCAATTGAGAAGGTTTGTTATGAATATTTGCAACAATCACTTTTTGAGTCATGATGTCTTGTGTTTTAATCTTTGTGCTCATAATTTATTTTTTTGAATAGAATGTAAAACTAAAAAGTATTGTGCATAAAACAATGCAATAGAAGAAACTTAACTTTAGTTTTCTTTTGGCGTGCCCCTAAAGGGTCCGGCTGTCCACAGTGCCCAGAAGTATCTGGGGCACTTGCTCCCATCCGTCACGCAGCATCTAGATCCTTCGCTACATTTCGATTAAAGCATGATACAAATCATCTTCTGTTAAATGTAGCCTCTATTGCCTTAGCATAATGAGATACAAAAATGCAATGGATTTGGAGCAATAGATGGAACGAAATGTCCGCGGCAGGGATAGAAGAAGTGCCGTGCACGCCGTATAGCCCGGTCTCGATCCCTTGGGCTTTTGACAAGGGGCGAGCGCCGCCCAAAAGAGTATTGCAAGCAAAAAAAAACTTGTACAAAAATTTGTACAAGTTTTACATGTGCCCACGACAGGATTCGAACCTGCACACCGTTGCCAGCACCACCACCTCAAAGTGGCATGTCTACCAATTTCACCACGTGGGCCTTTGTAGCTGAACAATTCCAAGAAATAGATTCCTCTATTTTGGGAGTGCAAATCTAAAAAATATCTGCCAATGAGGCGAAAAATATATAGCTTTACCGAAGATATTTATTTCCTATGATGATTATTTGTGAAAGTGGCTCTACCAAAGCAGATTGGGCTATTGTAAAAAATGTAGGTGAGATCACATATACTGAAAGTATTGGTATCAATCCATTATTTCATGATGTTGATTTTATAGTAGCTGAATTATCAAAAAATGCGATGTTGAGTGCGCAAAAAGATGCACCCATGGAAATACATTATTATGGGACCAGTTGTTCTGCAGAAGTCAGAAATCAGATCATCCGAAATGGCCTAGGTGCCTTCTTTAAGCATGCAACAATTGAGGTATCGCATGATTTGGATGGCGCTGTATATGCCGTTGCAAAAAAAGGAACACCAGCCATCGTAAATATTCTTGGCACTGGGAGTAACTCCTGTTTTTATGATGGTACAGCAATCACTCAGCAAATTGGTGGCAATGGATTTATCATCAGCGACGAAGCAAGTGGAGCCTATTTTGGAAAGGTATTGATTGGAGATTATCTCAATCATCTATTGCCAAAAAATATGGAGCAATATATGACCGAAGAGCTGGGACTTACAAGAGATGAGCTACTCGATAATATCTATAAAAAACCAAATGCAAATGTGTACTTATCGCAATTTACAAAAGTATACTCCCTTTTTAAAAACGAAGCCTATGTGCAAGAGACTTTAATGGATGGCTTTGTCCTATTCATTGATAAGCATATCAGCAGGTTTCCTTATTACGAACAAGTACCTACCCACTTCATTGGCTCCATCGCCTTTCATTTCAAAGAAATATTAAAAGCTGCTTGCGAATCACAGCTGGTCAACTTTGGAAATGTTATACAAAGACCTTTGGATGGCTTGCTTCAGTATCATCTTGAAAAAAAATAATGAAGCACTTAATTCTCTTCTTTGCGCTGGCGTTTAGCCTACTTAGTCATGCACAAAATGCCACTGCTTCTCTGTACGAAAAACACTTGCTTTTTAATGATAGTCGTTTGTATCAAATAAAGGATACGTCAGAAATCATTTACAATCGATACAATGGCGCTTTGGTTTCTGTGAAGATGTATTATAGCAAAACAAAATTGATTCATGGCGAGTTTATTCCAAAAGATGCGACAAATTTTTACTTCACTGAATATGATAGCAAGGGAAATATTATAACCAAGGGCTTGGTATTTGTTGCCACCAAAGCGTTTTATACCGATACACTAAAGAGCATGTCTCCTATCACGCTCAGAACCACAAGTATTAACTATCATCAATATTACAGACTAAAGAGAACAAGCAATTGGGAGTATTTTATTGTAGATAGCATCCACGAAAAAAATATTATTTTCAAAAACGATACTGCTATCAAAACAGAAATCTTGAATAAAATTGAGATAGTGAATCCAGATTCTTTATCGAAGAAAATCGTTGGACTTTGGTATGCACATATTAGCAAATCTAATAGCGATTATATTCTCTTAACAAAATATAACAGAGATTATAATTTCAATTTTACGAGCAATTTTCATCCAGATTTTACCTATAATACAGAGCTCAGATTCATTGAAAATACGTCAGAAAAAGGTTTCAACATTGGTAAATGGAGACTTGGTGACTTCAAAACCATTCACCTCAATTTTGAAAATGGCAGCGAACAATCTTATAAAATTGCCTATCTCAGTCAAGATGTTATAATTTTAAACCTTAATTAATCAAATCAATATCACATGCACAAAAAGTTTTTACTCGCCCTCATTTTATTCATTTCTTCCTCTTTAGCACATGCTCAAGTAAAATATGAATGGAAACAAGCCAATAGCGGAGCTTATCAATACAGATATGTAGAGAATGATCCTATGCAAGCACGCTACTATACTTTAGCGAATGGCTTAACAGTGATTCTATCGGTAAATAAAAATGAACCTCGCTTACAAACCCTTATCGCCACCAAGGCAGGCAGCAAGAACGACCCTGCTGATCATACAGGCTTGGCGCACTACTTGGAGCATATGTTGTTTAAAGGTACAGATAAGTATGGTACCAAAGATTGGGAAAAGGAAAAACCATTACTCGATCAGATTGAAGGATTGTATGAAACGTACAATCATTCAACTGATGTTGAGAAAAGACAATTTATCTATCACCAAATCGATTCTGTAAGCGGATTGGCTGCCAAGTATTCTATCGCGAATGAGTATGACAAAATGATGAGTAATATTGGTGCAAAAGGCACGAATGCCTTCACATCATTTGAGCAAACAGTATATGTGAATGATATACCTACCAATCAATTGGATAAATGGTTGAGCATAGAGGCTGAAAGATTTAGAAATCCTGTATTGCGTATTTTTCATACAGAATTAGAAGCTGTATACGAAGAGAAAAATATTGGGATGGATGAAGATGAAACCAAAGTTTTTGAAACGATGTTTGCAAACCTATTCACCAATCATAACTACGGCAAACAAACCACGATTGGAACCATTGAACACTTAAAAAATCCATCGCTGATTGCCATCAAAGATTATTATAATGCGAATTATGTTCCGAATAACATGGCTATCATTATCTCTGGTGATTTGGATTTTGACGCAACCATCAAAAAAATAGATGAACACTTTGCTTATATGCAAACCAAACCCGTAAAGGAATACACCTTCACACCAGAAGCGCCTATTACGGCACCCATTATTAAAACAGTAGTAGGACCTGATGCAGAATCTGTAGAAATGGCCTTCCGATTCCCCGGAGCAAATACGAAAGATGCACAATTATTAGATTTGATGAGTAGCATTTTAAGTAATGGAACCGCAGGTTTGATGGACTTAAACCTTGTGTTGAAACAAAAAGTATTGAGTTGTAGTGCTGGTGCATGGTCACTAAGAGATTATAGCGTTTTGTTTATCGATGGTAAAGCAAAGGAAGGACAATCCTTAGATGAGGTAAGAAAATTATTGGTGGAACAAATCAATAATCTAAAAACTGGAAATTTTGATGAAGCAACCATCAAAGCAGTGGTAAGTAACTATCGTCGACTATTAATAGAAACCAATGAAAGCAATGGTGGACGGGCTTATACGCTCTTAGGTTCATTTATTTCTGGAACAGATTGGGCAGATGTATTGAATACCACAGAGTATATGAATACCCTGACGAAGAAAGACATCATGGATTTTGCAAACAAATATTTGAAGGATAATTATGTGTGTATCTACAAAAAAACAGGGGAAGATAAAAGTGTTGTTAAAGTAGAAAAGCCACCTATTACACCAGTAGAGGTAAACAGAGAAAACCAATCTGAATTCTTAAAAGGGATCATTGCAATGCCTGTGTCGCCTATTGAACCAGTGTTTTTGAACTTCGATGCTGATATTCAAAAATCAAAAATGAATGAGGCAACAGTATTGGCAGTAAAAAATACCGACAATCAATTGTTCAATTTGAACTATGTGTTTGATATGGGTAAAAACAATGATAAAAAATTGCCCTTGGCAATTGAGTACTTGCAATATCTGGGTACCGATAAAATGAGCGCAGAAGACATCAGCAAAGAGTTTTATAAGCTCGCATGCAATTTTGATGTAAGCAGTGGCAATGATCAAGTTTCTGTCTCTTTAAGTGGTTTACAAGAAAACTTCGAGCCCGCAGTAAAGTTGTTTGAGAGCCTTTTAAGCAATGCAAAAGCAGATGATGGAGCCATCAAAGGTATGTTAGCTGATATGATTAAACAAAGAGCAGACGACAAAATGGATAAAAATAAAATTAGCTATGAAGGTATGATGTCATACGCTACTTATGGCCCAAAGAATCCATTCAATGATGTTATCAGCAATGCTGATTTATTGAAGATTAAATCTGCTGACTTGGTGAGCATGATTCACGACCTCACAAAGTACGAACACAAGGTATTGTATTATGGTCCACAAAGTATCAATGATATGGTTGTGACTTTATCCAAATACCATCATGTGCCAAGTAGCATGTTGCCTTATCCAAAAGCAACAGAATATCCATACCAAGCAACCAACGAGAATCAGTTATTCTTTGTGCATTATGATGGGATGAAACAAGCTCAGATAACTTGGACAAGAAAAGTGGGTGACTTCCAACCAATCATGTTGCCGATTGCAAATCTTTTTAATGAGTATTTTGGTAATGGAATGTCCGCCATTGTATTCCAAACAATACGTGAGAGTAAGGCATTAGCATATTCAACCTTTTCTACTTTCAGAACCCCAAGAAGAAAGGAAGATCCATTTACTACTTTTTCGTTTGTTGGGACACAAGCAGATAAATTTAACGATGCTTGTATCGCTATGAATGAATTACTGAATGTGCTTCCAGAAAGTCCAAAACTTTTTGAGACTGCCAAAACAGCACTAGCAAATAGTATTTCAACCTCAAGAATTACGAAGACGAATATACTTTTTACCTACCTAAGAGCCCAGAAACTTGGAGTAGATTATGATGTAAGATCAAAGGTTTATAGTAATTTAAATACTTTCTCTTTTGAAGATATCAAAAAATTCCATGCGGCAAACTATAGTTCAAAACCTTATACTTATACGGTATTAGGAGATAAAAATAAAATCAAGGAAAGCGACCTCTCTAAACTAGGTAAAGTCTCCTATCTTTCTCTTCAAAATATTTTTGGATATTAAATTTTCCCAAGGAAGCTTTTATAAACTTCTACAAAAAATGAAGAACCTCCATACTGACAAGTATGGAGGTTTTTTTGCTCTAGATTTTACTCTAGCTCAAGCAAAATTCATCATCATAAACATGTCATTTAGATTGATAATCAGAACTGCATAAAGCTTAGCCTAAAGATTTCTAAAAAACTTGTGTCAATGATGCTTTTTTCTTTAAAAACTTGCGAAAGAAAAATAATAGAAAAGAACGCTAACCTACTGCATCTTTCCTAAATCAAAAAAACATTAAACATATTTTTTATGTAAATAAAAATGATTAACAATTTATTAAATAAGGAAAATGAAGCAAAAAACAATTAGCCTATTTTTTACTATATTTAAAATTGATAATAAATAAAATTAATCAAACAAGCCATTACATACTGAGATAAAAAAAACACGTGATTTCTTGTAACCTTGTACGATTTTAAACGTAAGGGATTAATAGAATAAATGATAATAAAATTAATAAAATGGGTGATGCTTTTACTTTAACTCAAATCAGCTGCACAAAGAAATCCCTTCAATCAAAGATTAAATGCTTGTTAAATAAAGCATTGAGTCTTTTTTTAATTTCTTTCTGTTGGTTTCAAATCAATGGTGTAGAAGTCAAAGCGCAAGACAATGGCCTCACCAATTCGAGTTTTGAATATATGAGTGGCGTACCCACCAGACACTCTGTGTTTGATGATTACGCAAGAAATTGGCAAAATGCATTACCAAGAAGTGTTTCAACGCCAGATTTATATATTAATAACTCATCTTCCAAATTTACCTCATGGACTACTGTCTATGATGCTGTGCAAATAAAAGATGCCAGTCAATTTCATGGTTGCGCCTTCGCTGGTTTGTTTATTAATTATCGAAATGGAAGCACCGACCCAAAATTTAAAGAATATGTTCTTCAACGTGTAGATTTAAAAGCAGGTACTACGTACACATTAATGATTGACCTTGCTAAATCAAATTTAAATTCTTCCAATGATCTAGACTTCGACTTTGGTATATATGGATATACTGGACCTGTACCGGCAAGTCATATTAATTATTGTGTCATTCAACCAGATGGTAGCAGCGCACCGTTACTAGCAAGCATTCCTCAATCGGGAATTGGTTATGACGTGAGAACATTTACTATTTCATTTACTCCTTCACAAGATCAAGAATACATTATGTTTGGAGGAACTGGCTGTGGACTTAATGCAAGCAATGTAGGATATGTATACTTTGACAATATTAGATTAAACGACTCAGATCACAGGGTGCTAAATCCTGAAGTGTTGTATGTTACCAATGAAACAAGAGGCTGTTGCTATTCAAAAACAAAATCAGAATTCAGGCTAACCGGCAATAGAGCCCCACTGGGTGCAAGTATACAGTGGTCGCAAAAATCTAGCAACCCCGAGTTAATCACCTTTACTTCAGGTACTGATTCCTCAACCAATATCCTTGGGGCTGGATCTTTAACCCCTGGTTTATATGAATTCTATTATTCATTCACTCATGGTGTCGATACAGCTATCGACACCTTTCAAATTAACGTAACAGAGTCTGTTGATTTAAGTGCGGGAGTTGATAAAATAAGAGCCTCAACCAATAATTTGGCTGACTCCATTGTTGATGACCCCAATGCCAATCCAATGTGTGGCTCTATCATCTATTCAATGAATGCCTCTCCCTCATGGGATACAATTATTGCCGAACAATATCAAACCTGGTGGAGTATGACACGCAATGATGGTTCTGAATGGGTCTTCCCAAATTATTGTGTAGCATACAATGGTCTTAATGAAGGTACAGTTTTAGTGGAGGAGAATCGCTACTATGGCATAGCACCTCCGTCTACCTGCAAACAGGACACCTTATCGCCAACTAGTAAAAAAATGCGCAATCCAGGCTGGCATCCTCAAAATAGTTTTTTATTGGCAAATGCCCAAGACACTATCGACTTTATGTGGCATGTAAAAGATAACTGCGACAATATTTACATAGATACCATTAAGGTCATTCAAAATAGGGTCAGTCTTGTAGCTCCAGCCTACAAATGTGTGGGGGATACGGTCTTGATAACACAATTCCGAGATTCTTTTGTGAATAGATTAGAAGGAAGAACGGGGCTTGTATTTCAATGGGAATTATTATCGGGCTCAGCTAGATTTCTCAACCCGACTGATGTGATCGATTCCATGCACATCATTATTAATGTAGGCCCTTCCATTAAAGTACAACTTACAGTGACTGATACTATTACCGGTGCTTCCTTTTATTGTATAAAAGACATCTCTTCTAATATAGAATTTTTTACAGCTGGTCAAGATCAACTTAAATGCAGTACAGCTTGCGGCCGTAATGATTTTGTTATGAAAGCTTCTCCTTCATATGACACCATTAATATGTATGATGCCCAAACTTGGTGGAGTATGATAAGAGATGACAGCAGCGAGTGGGTATTCCCTAACTATTGTACACCCTATAACGGACTAAACGAAGGCACTGTTTTTGTTGAAGAGAATATGTTCTACGGTGCTACTCCAACTTTAACATGCAATCAACCTGAGTTAGAAAAAACAACAGCTAAATATAAAAATCCTGGATGGCATCCTAGAAATAGCTTCTACTTGGTTAAGCCCCAAGATACAGTAGATTTTATTTGGCATATCAAGGATATTTGCGGTGTTATTTTTAAAGATACCGTTACAGTTGTTCAAAATCGAATCAATATAGAAGCACAAAAAACATGTAATAATCGCTCAGGAATTTGCCCAGGAGATAGCATTTTAATCTATCAAATAGAAGATCCAACAATGCTAAAATTGTTAAACAAACCAAATCTTACATTTACTTGGTCAAAAATTTCAGGTCCTGGCATTGTTAATTTCCTTCGCCCCCTTTCTTCTTCAGATTCCATGAAAGTGAGCATCAATGTGTCGGGCGACTATGTTATCAGACTTAGTGTTTTTGACAGTGTTACTCGTTGTACCTTTTATTGTCAAACCACTATCACGGTTAGAATACCAGCATATGCCAATGCCGGACCAGATAGATCAGAATGCAATGGTGAAAGCAAACAAATTTTTGTAATGAATGCAACTCCGACGCTTAAAATGATCAATGACAATTGTATGCAAACCTACTGGAGCATGATTACAGATGCAGGTGATGAATGGGTATTCCCAAATTTTTGCGTACCATATAATGGCGTTAATGAAGGCTCTGTTTATGTTGAATCACCAAGCTTCGTGGGTACATTGCCACCGCTTACCTGTAATCAAGGAAATTTAGGGTCGCTTTCAAAATCCAATCAAGGTTGGCATCCAAATAATAAGTTTATCTTTACCGCATATGGTACAAAAAGATTTATTTGGCACGTCAAAGATCCTTGTAGTGGATTATTTTACTCAGATACCGTTTCCTTATCGTGGAGTTACAATGAGTCCGCTTCAGACACTATTGCTGACATCACTCCTACTTGTAGCAGTACTAGACTGAGTGGAAATATCAGTGGTTCTTCAGGTGGAATTGGAGGTTGCTATAAATGGCAACAGATTGATGGCCCTGCTTCCATAAGAACATCAGATACTAATAGCAATACCATTTATCTTTTTGATTTGGATTCGGTACCGACCGGAGTTTACAGATTTCAATACACACTAGGCTGCAGCCCTTGTTTTACCTATGATACAGTCAATGTATTCATCACATCCATTATATCCTCGCCTCCAATAACTTTAAGCACAGCTTACGATTCGCTAAATATTTGTTATGGAGATACAGTACGAGTACTTGCGTCAGGCGGCATACAGTATGCCTTTTTAGTGAATGGTATCATGAAACAAAATTTTAGTTCTTCTAATCTATTTGAGTATTGGTTGTTTGACGATACTTCAACAATTGACGTGATCGCGAGTATGATTACATCAGATTGTTATAGCACTGGCGATCAGCCGATTATTGTAAATGTACAACAGATAAAAGTGCCAGAAATTAGTGGCGTATCCTTGCAACATTGTCTTGGCACGAGCAGTTCACTTAATGCAACTTGTACTCCTAACTGCAAAATTCGATGGTATACAACAAGTGATTACCTCCATTCAACACCTCTGAATGGTCCTTCATATAACAATTCTGGCGAATCATTTATGATTAGTCCAACAGCATCCCTCACCTACTATGCTGTTGCATTCGATACTATTACCGGATGTAGTAGTATGCCAGACTCTATCAATGTTATTGTGAATGCCATTCCTGTGATAACTACAAACTCATCCCCTAAAGGACTTTGTCCACCCGGTGGAATGGTCAGTCTAGTAGGTAATTGCGTTCAATCAAATATTATTATTGAGTGGTATCATACACCAGTTCGAACGGGCATTCCAATGAATGCAGGAGGCACTCCCAATGGAATGAATTATGATCTCTTTGTTTCTAATACAGATTCATTTTACGGATTTGCAGTGAATCAACTTACTGGATGTGTTTCTTCATTTTCTATGGTAACCATCTATGTTCTTGATGCACCAACATTATTACCATTCTTAGAAGATTCTATGGTAAGATGTGGAAATACTCCGATCACAATTTTGGCAAACATCACGCCAAGTAGAGCAGATAATTCTGTGAAATGGTATTTAAATAATATAACCGATTCAAGTTATTTTGCCACACGCAATCCACTCGTTTACACACCAACGCATCCTTCATACCTCTATGCTTTCGCTATAAATACACTTTCTGGTTGTGTTAATTCAAGCTATGATAGCTTATTTATTGATACGGCTTCAATACCATTAAGCCCTTCCACAATAAGAGTTATTCCCACCTTTATTTGCAGTGGAGATTCTTCTTTATTAAGTGTTGCCTCTGTTGATCCTAGTTTGGAAGTGAGATGGTTTACTAGCAGTTCAAGTGCAGGAACACCAATTGCTAGTGGAAACCCAATAACGGTTAGACCTCTAGTGACCACTACTTATTATGCCTATATGTATAATCCAGCCAGCGGTTGTTATAGCAATACTTCTTCGCGTGCAACAGTGACTATTTACGCAAAGCCTAATGCCGGAGTTGATAAATATGCTTGTCAATATAGCACCGTTCAGATGTCTGCTGTAGGATCCGCAGTGTGGTCTGCCATGGCCGGAAATCCTTCCCTAGTTTCCTTTTCATCTACCAGTTCAGCTATTGCTATCGTCTCAGGCTTAGTCAGCGAAGGTACATATGGTTTGATCAGAACGAACTCCTCAGGTTGTACTGATACCGCATTTATATTTGTTACATCAAAACCTTCTGCTGGAATGGATCAAATAGCATGTGGTGGTTCTGAAATCATATTATCGGGTGCTGGTTCGATTGCAGGAACATGGAGCTCCTATATTCGAAATCCAATTGGAAGTACTTTGAGCGATTCAATTTCTGATATTGCTAGAGTAAATTATAGTGAAAGCGCAACAGGAACCTTTAAATATATTTACAATGTAGCTGGTTGTACGGATACCAATTCCATAAGTGTAACAGCCAAACCAATTGCGGGAATCGATAAAATTATTTGTCAAAATAGCAATGTATTATTATCTGGAACTGGAGCTGGCACTTGGTCAGCAGTAGCAACAAACCCGGCGATAGTGAGTTTTTCTTCCTCATCAGCATCTACCCCAACCCTAAGTGGATTTACAGCTATTGGTACTTATACCTTCATCCGTAGTTCAGCGACCGGATGTACCGACACTGTATCTGTTCTTGTAAACGAAAAACCGAACGCTGGTGTGGACCAACTTATCTGTAATGGTGGAACTGTTTTATTAAGTGGTGTGAGTCTTACACCTGGCATTTGGTCTTCCTACGCAGCCAATCCAATTGGCGCCGCATTAGCCATAGATTCATCGGCAATGGCCATTGCCACGTTTAGTTCTTCGGCTCTTGGTACTTATCGATTTATCTATACACTTGAAGCTTGCAGTGATACAAGCCTCATCGTAGCAGAAGCTAAACCTAATGCGGGGATTGATAAATCAATAAGATGTTATGTGATTGATACTGCCAGAATGAGTGCTACTGGTATTGGAAGCTGGTCTGTAGGTATTGGTAGTGCAGGCACAGCAACAATTGTAAGCAGAACTAGTATCAGCACTAAGGTGTGCAACTTTTCAAATGCTGGTGTCTACTATATGATTTGGACAAATGCAAATGGATGTAGCGATACGGCAATCATAACGGCAAATGATACATGTATTTGTCCAATATCAAATAATATTCTATCATTCCCTCCGAGCTCATCCTATTGCTTGAATACAGGCATGCTAGAACTTACAGGAAATACAGCACTTCCCTTAATTGGTCTTTATTTATGGCAGTATGATGATGGGACTGGATTTACAAATGCTCCTGGAATCAATAACACGCAAAATTATAATACCTCATTAGGCAGAGGCAATCATTTATTCAGAAGAATTTTTTACACCAACACTGGAATTCTTTGCAGTGATACTAGTACAAGTATTCTTGTAATGGTTCATGACACCAGTGCATCAACAATTAATGCTAGTATCTGTAGTAATGAAAGTTATTATTTTAATGGTCAAGCTATTCATAGTTCAGGGTCTTATAAGGATACCATTCAAAACGTTTTTGGTTGTGACTCCATTGTCACTTTAGTCCTCAATGTCGCTCTTACCAATCATGAAGATATCTCCGCTAGTGTTTGTCAGTATGAAACCTATTTGTTTAATGAGCAAGAGTTAAATGTGGCAGGCGATTACGAAGATACTTTTAGCAATGCGGCAGGATGCGACTCTTTTGTTACTTTGCATTTAGAGATTATAAGAAAATCTGGAGCAGCTGTTGATGTGAGTATTTGTCATGATGAAACCTATAATTTCCATGGTCTTGTTTTAAACGCGACTGGTGCATACTATGACACACTAAGCAATATTCATCATTGCGATTCAATCATCACTTTGAATCTATTTGTAGCGCCACTCGCAGACAGTTCAGTGGAAATCAACTTATGCAATGGGCAGTCATACACTTTTCATGGCATTGAAATTAGAGAAACAAGTTTTATTTCCGATACCCTTTTAAGCATCTTTGGATGTGATTCAATCTTTAGCTTACAAGTAAATGTAGGTAATAACGCAATCAGCAATACTTATGCAAGTATTTGTGAATATCAAAGTTACCTATTCGATGGTCAACAGAAAAAACTGACAGGCATATACTCAGACACTGTTATCAGAGCTGGATTATGCGATAGTATTGCTTTTTTACACCTCACTGTCTTTTCACAAAGTTCTCAAACCATAACCCAAACATTGTGCGAAGGATCTTATTATATATTTAACGATGAAGAATTGACAACTTCTGGAGTGTATTTCGATACACTGGTAAACGTAGCTGGTTGCGATTCTTTTGTAAACTTGGATCTTAGATTTAATTCCTTTTATTTTGTTTCAAACAAACCCATCATTTGTCAAGGTTCATCTGTAGATGTAGGTATGCATCACTACGATGTAAGTGGAGAATACGAGGATACGTTTGTATCGCATCAATTATGTGATAGTATCATTCATACATCCCTCATAGTACTACCTAACTTAATTAGTTACCAAACGATGGAAATTTGTCCAGGTCAGACTGCATCCTTAAATGGCAGAGTCATCAGCGTTGGTAGTGAGGGAGGTGTTTATGCCGACACCTTTACATCCTATGCTGGTTGCGATAGCATTATTGTGACTACAATCCTTACGCTTCGCACATTATATACAACCATGGATACATCCATCTGTGAAGGTGATCTGTTTAACGGTGTCAATTATGTCACGAATTCTGTATTTACGGATACCATCCGTTCTTCCTTTGGATGTGACTCAATCATTAGCACCTACAATATTAAGATAAAGATAAATACTCCACTCATGGTCAGCGCTGACACAACCATTTGCGAAGGATCTTCCGTACTATTAATGGCGAATGGCGGCGATGATACCCTTAAATGGTCGGCCTCAGATCCACTTTTGCCTTTAAACTACTCCAATACATATTCTATGGATGAAACTAATACATCAACATTGCTCACCACACCTACTAGCAATACTTTGTATATTGTTTCTTCAAGGCTTTGTGATGGTCGAATCATTTCTGAAAGTGTTACTGTCAATGTACAAGAACCACCGAAATTTAAGCTTACAAATCGAGATACTTGTATAAATTTAGGTCAAGAATTGACACTGGAGACAACAAATGAACTATTAACTACAGATAATTTGAGTTGGTTTTTGGATGGCAAAGCATTATGTTTTAACTGTCCAAACTTCACGTTGAAACCAAGCAAGGCAGGTAATTACTTAGCTATGGTAGAAGATATGTATGGTTGTTCTTCTATAGATTCTGTGGATGTGTGTGTTACCAATGAATGTTTTGAAAATTCCTTCAAGATTCCTAATTATATCACTCCAAATGGGGATGGAAACAATGACAATTTCAGATTCCTAAATCCTGAAAATCTAACGATTGTTTCATTAAAAATCTATGACAGATGGGGCGAGAAAATTTTTGAATCCACAGCACAAAATCCAGAATGGGATGGGACTTTTGGTGGACGAACTTGCAGTCCTGGTAGCTATGTATATACTATAGAAGCAGTGTGTGGCATGCAAGGAAATATCATTAAGAGTGGCAATGTTTCTATCCTGAGATAAACAGTAACAATAAAAAAAAGCGGATAATTTGAATCTCAAGTTATCCGTTTTTTTATGCAAAATCAATTAGATAATCTCGAACTAAAGCTGCACAATTATTCTTGAAAGTACCAGCAATTGGAATGAATCTATTAAAATGGCTCCCTTTTTTATACTATCACAAGCATCTGAATCATTCAACAAAGTTGCTAGAAGCTACAATATAGATTCGAGATTTTACATTAACAAAAACCAACATTAAAAAGCAATTGGTACCATAATGCACACCAGAAAATTGCTTGCTGTTTTTTTATATTAAAAAATTCTCGTATCCTGTCTTGGAAGTTCGTTCATACTCTGCTCCTCGCCTCCAAAAAAAGTCACCAATGTGCTAATAAATATTTTCGAAGCCAACTAAGAATAGTCTAGGAATCTGATGAATCATAGATGATTTGATGGAGGCATAAAAAATGGGTAAATGAAAATTCTATTACATAATAGAGACTCCTTCTTCTTTTATGCTATTCAATTTTTTAGTGAGACATGAAGGATAAGAATCCTCCAAATTATTGTGGAATATTCATAGATCAATTTTATATCATGAAATTGTCGCATAAATAACAAAAGGGATGCAAATGCATCCCTTTTATATTATTTGAAATCGATGGGGATCTACTCTTTAATAATAAGTTTTTGATCAATAAGAACTCCATTTTGATCAGCAAGAAGCAATATAAATGTACCAGGATTCATATCCAGAATAGAAAGAGTAATTATACCATTATCATTTACGACTTCTTGATTTCTATATAATCTACCATTCATATCCACTAATGATACATTTAATATTGGGTTTGCAGGATCTAGTCCTTTTATAGTGATGATTCCATTTGTTGGATTTGGAAATATATTACATGCTTGGGTCTGTAGCGCTTGTATACCGATATTTCCATTGCCTGTATCAATACTATAAGTTTCATAAAAGTAATAAGTAGTAAAATCGGGAGTAGATGGGAAAGAGATAAAGTTAAATTGATAATCTCTCAATTGAGTGGGATTACCAAATGTGTCATAATTACAAAGATACATCGCTGAAGGTGTCCACAAACCGGCAATTCTATCATATCCTTTGATATTAATCGTATCTGGCAAACCAGCTGCATTCAAATGTTTTGTCATATTGCTTGTTGGTTCCCATCTAGAGTTAATTCTATCGTACTGATGTTGTCTCCATGCGGTGTGAAATGCTGATATACCAGTATATTCGAAGGTATCTCTCACGTAGGCTCTTAAAGAAGTTCCATCATGAAAGCTTGTCTGCACGGTACTTAAACGATTGCTTACATCATAGGTATTGGCATATTGAAGTTGCTCTATCAAAGGCAAAAGGAATGTGGTATCAGAGACATTTGAGTAATTATTGATCAATGTGAGATTATTCGCCAGGTCATAGGTATAAATTGAACGCGAAACCACATACCAAGCACCAGCATGAAACTCATACATGCTATCCTTAATCAATTTATTAGCACCATCATACACAAAATATTGTTTGAAGGCACTGTCAACGATACCTCCACGATATTTACAAGAATAACTACTTTCAATTTTATTGGCTGCATTAAACTTATTTAGATGCAACATGTTTGGCAACACTAATGAATCTGCATAAAAAGCAGTGTCACTGAGTAGGTTTTTAGAGGCATCATAAGTTACATCATCTTTTTGATAGAACCCATAAACCAATGTATTAGGATTGATTTGCCAATGTGTATAATGAGCATATTGAATCTGAGGTTTCGTGAAAATGCCATTAAAGCCAAAGAAAGGTGAGGTATTGTAGGGATAGTTATAAGCATACACCATGGTATTATAGTCATAGGTAGAAGAGGACTCGCCTGTATAAGTTACTTTTACAGAATCTTCCAAACTTACTAAAGTATTATCGTGTTTACTTTGACTGACTACGCGACGTGAAGTGATAAAACCATCTGTTTTGTGCATTTCATTTACGCGAATTGTTTGAGATTGCATCATTTTGGAAACAAATGTCGAATGCATCTTGATTTTCTCTGCATCTGAGATGCTAATTTGAGCAATCATGGTGTGCAAAGACAAAACCAATAAGAATAATGTGATGTTTTTTTTCATAGAGCTTTGGGTTTTAAGGATTCAAGACTATAATTAACGACATGTAAAGCTAAAACTATTCTGCTTTTTTTCTAAATAATAAATGTTTTGAATTGCAAAATAAATTTTGAAGTCTTATCATTATATATTAATATTGTATAGTAATCTAGTAGCTTTTGCAACTAGCCTTCTAATTAAAACAACTAATCAAATAAATAACATTATGTCAAGAAAAATTTCGAATGTAAGCAAAGCTTTGGTATTTGGATTCTCTATCAGTTTAACTGTTCTTAGCTCATGCAAAAAAACAGCTAATCATATGGATTGTATGAAATCTGATGATGTAATGAAACAAACAGTTGCAGAAGTAAATCCAGCCGTTCAGAATGAGCCATTAACACAACTTCTGACCGTTGCTCAAATTCGTCCTTCGGATGCCTCAGGTATTTCTGAAGTGATGTTTTTGGAAAATGCAGAAATATTTCAAGTAAGCGAAGGGCCTGTTCTAGAAGGACTTAAAACTGCTTTTTCAAAAAATACTAAAGTTCAAGTAACCTTTGATCCTTGGCAAGCAAACATCAAGGAGGTATCAAAACCAAGCGTTCAGGAGTTAACAAGAACCAGTGGTGGTGAATTTGTTACTAGTGTTGGGACATCAAGAACTATTAATTTAGCAACCACAACAAACGAATCTATTGATGATGTAGCAAGTATGGGTATCATTAATATTACCACCTCTACAGGCTTAACAAATGTTGTTCCTGATCTTGCAACTGCACAAGCCATGTTTAATTATTTAACAACGCAATGCTGTGCAATTGGTGGACCATATTCTTTAGATCGTTGTATTTCATTTCAATATTGTCAAGATGGTTGTTATGCTCGTGCTCATAAAATGTGTTATGTTATCAATAACAAATATCATTTTGACACGCACAAAATTTTCAGCTTTGCTAATTCTGGTGGAAGCAGTCTAAGTGTTCGTGGTGACAAATGGGGTGGATGTTGTATCAATTGGTGGTATCATGTGGCTCCATTGATAAACGTTAAAACACCTACCGGAGTTAAATCTTATGTTTTTGATCCCGCCATGTTTAATCAGCCAGTATTATTGTCCACTTGGTTGCATTTTCAAGAAAATCCTGCTTGCTCTGGTGCAGCAAATGTTTCTATGATTAACATACAACCAACATCATCATATAGCCCGTCAAGTTATTCAGGTCTATCGTTCAACACAGATCCATTTTATACAAGCACGAATACGACACTTGTGAATTATAGCGGATTGATTACTTGTCCATAAATTGAAGCCTATTTTATCAAAATAGAAATAAATACCTCAATAATAATCAATAGCGTTTCATTGAGGTATTTTTTTTAAAAAGCAAACAAATAAACATATACATTATTTCGTATAACAAAGAAAAAGTAAGCTATCTTCAAATAAATGTAACCTTAGGAAGGTTTTTAGAGTAAAAGAGTCTACTATTAAAATAACTTAAACTAACTTATGAAACAGATATCACTAGCCATTTTTCTTTCCCTTTTATTGCATCTACAAATAAATGCACAAGGTAGTAGAGGTTGCAATACCATGCAGAATTTAGAAAGGCTCAAAACGATCGATCCTTCCATCGTTGACAATATGAATGCAATAGAGACATTCACCGATGAATACCGTGCAACGCATCCTTTTGGTGGCGAACGTGCAGTGATTACAATTCCAGTGGTAGTGCATGTGGTCTACAATAATTCCACTCAAAACATAAGTGATGCTCAGATAGCATCACAAATCACCATTTTAAATAATGATTTTAGAAAATTAAATGCTGATAGGACTTCTGTTCCTGCAGTATTTTCTAGTCTAGCCTCTGATTGTGAAATATCTTTTTGCATGGCACAAAGAACCCCGGCGGGTCTTGCCACAAACGGTATAGATAGAGTCTCGACTGCTACGACTTCTTTCATTGATAATGACAGAGTAAAATCCTCTTCAACAGGTGGTGCCAATGTTTGGGATGCTACTAAATATTTAAATATTTGGGTTTGTAATTTAGGAAGTGGTCTATTAGGATATGCTCAATTTCCTGGAGGGTCTAGCTCTACAGATGGTATTGTGATTGCTTATACGGCATTCGGCAATATAGGTACTGCAGCTTCTCCTTATAATCTAGGTAGAACAGCAACACATGAAGTTGGGCATTGGTTAAATCTTCGCCATATTTGGGGTGATGCCTCTTGTGGTTCTGACTTAGTAACAGATACTCCTACACAATCTACTTCTAACTTTGGTTGTCCTGCCTTTCCACATGTAACGTGCAGTAATGGTCCTAATGGTGACATGTGGATGAATTATATGGATTATACTGATGATAGATGTATGTATATGTTCACGACTGGTCAGAAAACAAGAGCTCAGGCCCTTTTTGCTACAGGTGGCGCCAGAGTTAGCTTAGTAAGCTCTAATGGCTGCACTCCTCCGGCTGTTGTTGATCCTTGTGCCACTCCATCTGGGCTAGCCGCGGGTTCGATCACCTCTAGCGGGGCTACCCTTAGTTGGACAGCCGTTACTGGAGCAACTAGTTACAATATTCAATATAAGTTATCAGGTGCTCTTAGTTGGACAACAACAACTTCCACCACTCCTTCTAAGGTTCTTACATCATTAGTAGCTAGTAGCACCTATAACTATCAAATACAGACAGTTTGTAGCTCATCATCAAGTTCGGTATATTCTACAAGTGCTACTTTTACTACTAGCGCTGCTGTGCCTAGCTGTGGTGTAGATTCATATGAGCCAAATAATAGTTTGGGCACTTACAGAGCTATTTCAACCAATACAAATTACCTTGCTTATATCTGTCCTACTGGAGACGAAGATTGGTATCGCTTTACCACTACTTCTGCGGCAAGAAATTTCAGAATAGATCTTACGACTTTGCCTTTGGATTACGATTTGTATGTCTATAGTTCTTCAGGAACCTTGCTTGGCTCTTCAACACGTAGCGGTACAACCAGTGAACGCTATACTAGAAATCGAGGTACCGTTGGCAATTATTATATTAGGGTGATTGGATACAGTGGAGCTACGAGCCCAAGTCTAAGATATACCCTGAGAGCAACAACTAGTTCTTCATCGCTTCGAACAAGTGAAACAGAGACAGATGGCGATATAATAGATATTGTTGATGAGAATACTGGTTTTATTGTTTATCCAAACCCTGCCAATGATCATTTTGTGGTGAGTTATAATTCAGATGTAGATGCGGTTGCCATGGTTTCTATTTACAATGCAATGGGTGGATTGTTAAGCCATGCTCCATTTAGCGTATCTCCTGGGCTAAACCAAGTTGAAATAAATACAAATGACTTAGTGAATGGATACTATTTTGTTGTTTTACAAGATGGAAATTCTAAATACTCTACTAAACTATTTATCTCTAAACAATAATCAACATAATACTAGATAAGAAAGCCAACTGAAATTCAGTTGGCTTTTTTTATGTTTATTCTTTTATGATAAGAGGTCTCTAACAAAGAGAATCAAGCATTGATGAACAAACAAAAGATGGAAACAGATGATGTGTAAGTGATAGCAGCCGGCACGAAGTAAGGCGAATAGCACGACCCCATGGGTTTTTACCATGGGGATACACCCAAAAATCATAATCAATTGATGACAGTATAGCTTAAGAGCATCATTTCTATTTGAAACATTTTGTGCTTGAGTGGCAAAGCACTTTAGACATTAGAGTATAAGAATAGTAGAGATTTTACATAAAAGTGCAAAATGCCAATTGATATTTGCATCTGATTCTGAGCAAAACATTGATAATTAAACACATCATCTGAACAATTTCTTCATTCAGTTGTTAGATTTTTTATCTATAATTGTAAATTATTTATCACGACATTATTATTAGATTCTGAAGATTCTTTTTCTAACAATATGGAAGTAAACGACCATCCATTGATTATGCAGCATTCCGCCGAAGAGTTATTTTCGTTATACGAACAAAAATTTAGTATTAAAGATTTTGATTTTGAACCTGTTGGACTTTATGAGCCCGTTAAACATATCATGTCTATTCCAGGAAAACGAATAAGACCAACCCTCCTAATGATGTCATGTGAATTGTTTGGTGGCAAAGTTGAGGATGCGTTAGAAGCAGCATTTGCTATGGAAATATTTCATAATTTCACCTTAGTGCATGACGACATTATGGATAAAGCTGACATTAGAAGAGGCAAACCAACTGTCCATAAAGTGTACGGTATCAATGCTGGTATTTTAGCTGGAGATGTTATGTTGTCGTATGCTTATAAGTATTTGTGTAAAATGCCCACCAGGTATCTTGCAGAGGCCCTAGAGGTGTTTAATCAAACCAGTATAGAAATTTATGAAGGACAACAGTTGGATGTAGATTTTGAGACGAGAATGGATGTGACGGTAGAGGAATATCTAAAAATGATTAAATTCAAAACTTCTGTTCTACTTGCTGGAAGCATGCAGATAGGCGCTATCATTGCCAACGCTAGTAAAGCAGATCAATTAAAGATATATCAATTCGGTCTTGACCTGGGGCTTAGCTTTCAGATTAAGGATGATTTTTTAGATACATTTGGTGAAGGTGCGAAAGTTGGGAAACGCATTGGTGGTGATATTTTAAATAACAAAAAGACATTTTTACTGATCAATACATTGCTTGCAGCTCAAGGTGAAGACAAGACCCATTTGCTTCAATTATTAGATGAAACCGAAGAGCAGAAAAAGATTGACGGAGTCGTTGCCATCATGAGAAAATATGGTATTGTTGAGTCAACATGTGATAAAATTGAAGAGTTGTATACTTCTTCTCTAGGACATCTTGAAAGTATTAGTGTTGACAATACACAAAAAGAAATTCTACGTGTCATGGCTGAAAAGGTACATAACAGAGATTATTAGAAACCAAAGACAACTATCTGCAGACTAACTTATTTAGTGAAGATGAGTTTTTGATTGGTAAATTCTTTGATGCCATCCTGACCAAGTTCTTTTCCCAATCCACTATGCTTGATGCCACCAAAAGGTAGTGAAGGATCTGAGTACACAATCTCATTGATGTAAACCATACCTGTATGTATTTGAGAGGAAAGCATGGCAGCTTCCTCCGTATCTGTTGTCCAAATACTAGTTCCTAAGCCATATTTTGACTGATTTGTCAAATCAATCATTTCATGTATATTCCTAGATTTATACAATAAAAAAATGGGTGCAAATATTTCATCATCAAATATTTCATCAACTTCCCAGATGGCTGGAGCTATTACATTTTCCATATTTGAATGATTCTGTAACTCGAAAACCAGTGTAGCATTTTTCTGTTTCAATAACTCTATTTGACCAAGCACTTTTTCAAACAAATCTCGTCTTGCCAAGGGACCATTGGTATTCACTGCTTCATTAGGATTGCCAATCTTCAAATGATGTAAAGCCTCGATCAATTTTGCTTTAAACATATCATACACTTCGTGATCAACAATAAATCTTTTCGCGGCGACACAGCTCTGACCATTATTTCTACAGCGTGCTTGAACTGCTTTCTCTACAACCTTGTCTACATTCGAATTTTTTGTGATTAAAAAAGCATCATTACCTCCCAACTCAAGCACACATTTCTTTAAATATTTTCCAGCGAGCATTGCAACTGATTGACCCGCAACTGTACTACCAGTCAATGAAACACCCTGCACATAAGGATTTGCTATGATTGATTCCACTTGATCAATTCCAACGAATATGGACTGAAAAATGGCAGAAGGAAATCCTGCTTTCTGAAAGAAGCTCGCAATTCTAATGGCGCATTGCGGTGTATTGGGAGCATGTTTCAAGAGGACCGTATTACCGGCTAATAGTGCCGGGATAGCAAAACGAAAAACTTGCCAAAAGGGGAAATTCCATGGCATGATCCCTAAGATTATCCCGAGGGGTTCATAATAAACAACCGCTCTTTCATTTAGCTGCTGAGGTGCAAGAAATTGTTCAAAATGAGTCGCATAAAACGCACATAAGTCAGCACACTTCTTAACTTCAGCAATGGACTCTGCCAACGGTTTACCCATTTCCTCAGTGATGAGCCTTGCACAATCGCTTGCATCCTTTTCTATCGATGCGGAAAGTGCTTCAAGCAAGGACTTTTTATCGGATGCAGGCAAATATTTCCAGTCTTTAAATGCATTATGCGAAGACTCGATGCATGTGTTCAATTCGATTTCGCTCAACATTGGAAACGAAACAGACAACTGATTATTTATAGGATTGATTGTTTTAAACTGCATATGGTACAAACATTTCGATTACAACAACAAGTTAGAATGTTTTTAGTTCAGTCAATACTCGTTGAATCGGCAATCCTACAATATTATAATAATCACCTCTAATACCTGTAATACCAATCAAGCCAATCCATTCTTGGATGGCATAGGCACCAGCTTTATCAAAGGGTGTATAATTTTCTATATAAAACTTAATTTCATCTAAGCTGAGTTCTTTAAAAGTAACATGCGTTGTTTCAGAAAAAACTTTCTCCTTTTCATGACTCTTTAAACAAACGCCAGTGATCACTTCATGCGTGTTGCCAGATAAAGCTTGTAAGATGGAAACAGCATCGTTAAAATCCTCTGGCTTACCATAAATTTTTCCATTAAGAAGTACAATAGTGTCTGCAGTTAATAATGTTTCGTCACTTTGTAACTCATCCATCATGGCTGCTGCTTTAAGCTGTGCTAAATAAACAGGTACCTCCCTAAGGGCAATATCTGCAGGATAATGTTCTTCAGTATCCTTTGTTCTGATTTCAAAAGCTACGTTGGCATTGAACAATAAGTCTTTTCGGCGAGGCGACTTAGAAGCAAGAATTAATTTTTTATGTTGTGTCATTAGAGTACAAAAGTAGTGAATAATAAAGAGAGCAGCCCTAGCAACATAAGCACTTTGCTGAAGAAACTTAGCCTACTGTAATCTTTTTTAACTGTTGCTTTCCATAACAAAAAAGCAAGAAGAATATAAGGAAGAATAAGCAATAAGATGATAGAGCATGCTAACCATAGAAGGTGCTTCGTAATTAAAATTTGTGCAATAAAAACGAGTGATGATACTATTGAGAGTAGCACAAGAAAACCATAATACTTAGAACGCTTCACTCCCATCACAATTGGTAAGGAAGTAACACCAAATCTTCTATCACCATCAATATCTTCTACGTCTTTGATGTACTCACGCAATAAGGTAGTTAAAAATGCAAAAGCACCCAAGATATACGATGCTAAAATGATTTTAATTTCCTGTTCAAAGATTCCAATGATGATGATACTGAGTGCAGCAAGCAATGAAATGACCAAGTTGCCTATGAGTAGCATTTTCTTTAACCGAATAGCATAAAGCCATAAAAACACAATACAAGAAAGGACCATCATAAAGACATTCAACTTTTGAAGTTTCCAACATACCACGAATGCCAGTATGCTTGCCAAGAAGTTGAGCAAATAATACACTAAAAAAATATGTTTGATAAGGGCATGGCTTTTGCCTATGAGTACTCTTGCTGGATTGTTCACAGCATCGATTGCGCGGTCATAAACATCGTTAATCATGTAGCCTGCTGCTGCAACTAATAAAACAACTAAGAGTAGTAAATAAAAAAAAGGATTGCTAAGAACAAGATTATTCTCAGCAAGAGGAATTATCACAGCATACCTAAAAAGCAATATGGTGCAAAGGAGCATTACTATATTCTTCCATCGTATCAATGTGAACCAATGAATGATAGTCATCTATTGATTGGATTGATGTTGAATAGAAAGCGTCATGAGTTCATAAATACGAAGTAAGCGTTGATTGTCTTGCATTAAGTTTTCATGCAATCTGATGGTACTTTCATCATTTCTTTTCGCGGGACCTGTTTGTGCATCAAGAGGTGTCAGATTATTTAACTTATTCACTGTTTCAGCGATCAAAGGTTTTAAAAGATCGAAAGACATGCGTTCTTTATCCATCAATTCTTTCGCCTGCACGAATAAATGATTTGTGAAATTATTGACAAGCACAGCAGCAAGGTGCAATACGCTTCTTTTATGCAGCGGCAAGGATAGGATATAAGGACTTAAGGACAAAGCAAAGTTCATCAACAGCTCTTTGGTCATTTCATTGGAAGATTCAATGATGAGAGGGATCTTACTAAAATCGACTGCAATGCCTTTTGTTAGCGATTGAACAGGATAAAGGCAACCATAATTACTCCCATAATTTTTAAGTGTATTGATGTCGGCGATGCCTGAAGTATGCAGAACTATTTGTTTGTTCTGAAAAATAGGTAAGCTAAGGTTTTCAATACTATTGTCACTTACTGCGATAATGTAAATGTCCGCGCTAAGATTAATTTCTGATGGCTGACAAGCAACAGGAATATTAAACCTTTCAAAATCTTCAGAAATTTTATGAGTATTCAAATTAACCAATTGAATCAACTGGTGCGTAGTCGAATGAATGGCATTCACTAAATGCCAAGCTACATTTCCCGATCCAATAATTACAACTTTCATGTCTACATTTTTTTACAAAATAGAGAAAAAACTTTATCTTAAATATTCATCCTCTTATTGTCGAGCACTCTTCTAAGTACTGCAAGCAAAGCACCTGCAACCATTACAATAGCACCAATCCATAGCAAATTAATTTGAGGGAAGACGATCGCCCGCATAATGATGAAATCATCTGGTTTGGTAATATCCGTGTGACTAAAAATTACTTTCTGTTCTGCGGGTAAAATGCGAATGATAGCTATTCTTACGCCAGCCTCTGGATTAGAATATTGATAAGAATTGACTTCATTGCCACCTTTGGTATCTATTACATACACTGGCATTGCTTCGTACACTTTACCATTCATGTCGCCTATTTTTAAGGAGGTACCAACAGCAAAAATACCTTCTGCGTATGCAAAACTATCGGAAGGAGGATTTGCAATTAGGCTATCCAACACAATAAAAGTTTTAGCCGAATAAAAAGTGTCGTGTATGGCCACTGTATCAAAAACAGCCTCTCCCTCCTTTCCATTGTCAGTGCTATAAGAGCTTAAATTTGTAAATATATCTTTGTTCCAATAATGCTTTGTGGAAGGATTAGCGACCTGACTGCCAGACTTATTATCCAATTGCATGAATGGTTCTAGACTAAAATCTTTAGAGCTAGAATCTTTCCAATTATGATAATTCACTTTAAAGAAAAGCATTTCGTTATTGGTATATTTTCCGGTATAGGTTACGAGATAATCATCCATAGGTACTGGAACATTGGCATACATCAATCTATTGTCCTCTTTAGACTTTTCATCAAAATCTTTTCCATAGTCAATTCTTTCAATATTGGTGGAGATCACTTGTTGCTTATATTGTGATATTACAATCCCAATGAGCATCAATGCAAATCCAGCATGAGAGATGGAACCACCCATCAATAATACCTTGCCTTTCAATTGAGAAAAAAGATAGCTAACATTGGCGAGTAAGGAGAAATAAGCACAGAATAATAAAAGGCTATTACCAATGGACATATACCAATCAGCCAATTGCGGCTTCATTTTCAAATCAGGTAAAAAATGATAAATGTACACAGATATCGCAGTAAGTATAATGGCAACAGCTGCTGAGGACCAAAGCCATACAATGCCTTTATAATTGCTTCTCTTATAGCCAAAAAACTGGATAAAAGCCGTTAAGAATGCTACAATAATAGCGAAGAGCACTTGGATTTTATTGTAATGAAATTTGATATCTACTGGTTGAGAATATTTAGTCCCAAAAATCTTATTCCATAATTCAAGTGAGGTTGTTTTAATGATAAAGAAAGAAGCCAATAAAAGCAACATAGTTCCTATGAACATCCAAAACTCTCTGGAACCCATATTCTCCTCCTCTTTATTCACGGTCATCTGAAACAATCTCCTTGTGTATAAAAAGGCAATTGGGATCAGAAAAATAAGTACCATGGCAGCTAGTTGCCAACCCAAACCTTCGTCGGTAAAAGAGTGCACCGAACTTTCTCCCAAGACACCTGATCTTGTTAAAAAGGTTGAATACAAGATGAATAAAAAGGCCAAGACAACAAATACAAATCCGAATTGAAGACCATTTTTAGTATTGCGATAAATGAGGAGCGAATGTAGTCCAGCTACTGCGATAAGCCAAGGTACCAAAGAAGCATTTTCAACAGGATCCCAAGCCCAAAAACCACCGAAGCTCAATGCTTCATATGCCCATGCACCTCCCATAATAATACCAGTACCTAAGGCGGCCACATTAAAGACCGACCATGGCAAAGATTTAGCGATCCAACCAGAAAAATCTTTTTTGATTAAGGCAGCCACGGCAAAAGCTGCAGGAATGGTGGTAGAAGCAAAACCAAGGAAAAGCACAGGTGGATGAATTGTCATCCAATAATTTTGAAGTAATTTATTTAAGCCATTGCCATCTTTGATCATGGCCAAATAGTTTGGTTGCTGAAAGATAGGAGCACCAATCATCTCATTGCGCAGTAACATAAATGGGTTGACACCAATTTTTTTACCAAAAAGATAAATGCCCAGCAACATGCTTCCAATCACCGCTTGTGTAAAACTCACAAATGCCATGGTATGATTCTCCCATGTCTTCGCTGTTCTAATAAGTACCACACCTAGTACAAAATGCCAAAACTGCCATAAAAGAAAACTTCCCTCTTGACCTTCCCAAAAGCATGAAATGATGTACTTAATAGGCAAGGTAGTAGAGGAATGTCGCCATGCATAATAGTATTCGAATTGATGATTTAAAATGATGTAGAAGAGCGTTCCAAAGATCGATAGGATAGAGAAACCATGAATATAAAAACTCCACCTTGCAATTTTATTCCAAGCGGATTGTTCTTGTTCTTCTTTACTAAAAGCTGCGAAAATATAGGTAATGGTCGCTAGTATAGATGCAAAGAAACTTAGTAGAATTAAAAATTGGCCAATGTGAGCGGGCCATAAATTCTCATTTTTAAAGTCACCCGCACCAAATCGTTTGATAAAAAAATCACCAATTGAAAGCATAAGCGGTTGATAGTGTATAGTCATTTGCATCATTATTTGGAGGATATAAAAAATTTGATAGCCCATTCTTCTAGAATGGGCTATTAAATATTTAATTATTTATTCATTAGAATTAAGGACATATTACTTTTTGATTAGACTGGCTTCCTGCACCACCTTTATCTCGTTATTGACATATTTGGAAGGACATTTCATTAAGATATTCGAAGCATAGAAAACACCATCCTTCATTTTTCCAGTTAATACTAATTGTTCGGAACGGCGAAAATCTTGAGGCTGTGCTCCTTTGAAGATCACTTTGTTTTCGCCACCTTCCTTATCTTTCATGTAAAAGGAAAAATAGTTCGCATCTGTTTTGGGATCATAAGCAATTTCTTTAGTTAGTACAAGATTGCCCACCACCTTCACATCTTTGCCTTCATTTTTAATAGCACCACTAAAAGCCTCATAGGTTGTATAATCTTGGGACAAAAGTATAATGATAACAATACTGATAGCCACCATCACTAAACCAACAATATGTAATTTTTTCATACGACCTAAGTTTGTTACGATGATACAAAAGTAAATGAAAAGGTTATTAGATAAGGAAATAAAAACCTAAAAAATCTTAATAATAAATTTTAACTTTGATTCTTACAAATTATAGTATCGATTAAGATGGACAAAAACGAAAAAATCAGCCAATACGACCCTAGTGGTGTAGGAAAAGAAGGCAGTATATATGGCCTTCCCTTCAATTTTGAAGAATCGAATATTGTATTACTGCCAGTGCCTTGGGATGTAACAGTATCGTATGGCTATGGAACACACGAAGGACCACAAGCTATTTTAGACGCTTCTCAGCAAGTAGATTTGTATGATTTTGATAATCCTGACGGTTGGGAATCTGGGATTTTTATGTTGGATATTTCAGAAGAGATGATAGCCAAAGGCAAAAACAATAGAATGAAAGCCAATGAAATTATCAAATATTTAGAAAAAGGAGGCGATATTCAATCGAATCCAACTTTATCAAAAAATTTGGAAGAGGTAAATGAAGCATGTGCTGAAATGGTTAGCTGGGTTTGTGAACAAACAACATCTTTAATGGCGAGGGGCAAAATGGTAGGGCTAGTAGGAGGTGATCACAGCACGCCGCTGGGTTACTTACAAGCCCTCAACAATAAATATGAAAAATTTGGAGTGCTTCATATTGATGCGCACGCGGATTTAAGAGAAGCCTATGAAGGATTCGAATACAGTCATGCCTCCATCATGTACAATGCCATGAAACTTCCAAACATTAGTAAACTGGTGCAAGTGGGCGTTCGTGATATCAGTCATGAAGAAATGAATGCCATTAATGATAGTGAAGGCAGAATTGTCAGCTTCTTTGATCCGTATCTTAAAGAACAACTTTTTCTTGGTAAGAATTGGGATTTTCTCTGCGAAAAAATTGTGAAAGAATTACCAAGTCTTGTATATGTAAGTTATGATATTGATGGTTTGGATCCAAAACTTTGTCCTGGCACAGGAACGCCTGTTCCTGGAGGTTTAGAGCTAGAAATGGTTCATTATTTGATTGGGAAAATTGAAGAAAGTGGACGAAAAATTATTGGTTTTGACCTTGTAGAAGTTGGCTCCAGCGAATGGGATGGAAATGTTGGTGCAAGGGTGCTTTATAAGCTTTGCATGATGGCAGAAATTTTCTGTAAGACAAAGGTCTAAGGCAGCTATTTTCCTCAATAAACATAAATCAAAAGTCCCTATTTTTTAAATCGATCTTGGCGGTAGAAATAAGTTGAAAAAGCTATTTGACAACTTATATTCAAAACCTCAACAGACTATGAAAATACTCTGAGACTATTTCCTGTAAGTGTCGTATTATACCTTGTGAGATTGTTTGATGCAGGACCTTGGGTAACATTCCCAGTACTGTCAAATTGAGCGCCATGATTTGGACATATAAAATTATTCCCACTAGGATTGTAGTTGATATTTGTACCTTCATGAGTACATGCTGCAGCTACAGCCAAAAAAGATCCTGAATTGGTGCGGGCAATGATGACACCATTACTCACCATAAATCCACCATTGGTAGCTAATGAACCTGAACTAACATCTACTGTAAAATCCTTCGTAGGGTTGGTATCTGTTTTTTTACAACTTGATAAACCACCCATACATGCTGGGACTAATAATGCTGCTGCACCCATTCCAACTTGTGCTAAAAATTTTTTTCTGTCCATCATATTTTTTTTAATGATTATAAAGATAACGACTCAAAGCATATGAGTGTTAGCCGATAAGCTACAAGAAATGTTAAATAATAACTACTAAGCGTGGCTCATTCTGCTGCAAAAAACTGAAAATAGAGCAATGTGATTGCTGCAATTGTCATCAAAAATAAGGTGATAAAACCTAATACATTCGTTAGTTTGTTATTTGTGTATATACCCATCACTTCCTTATTATTAGAAATATGAAGGATAATGGCGATTAAAACTGGCGCTGTAAGTCCGTACAAAATGGCAGAATAAATTAAAGCCTGTATAGGTGTAATACCAATGTAACTGAGAGATAGTCCCAACATTAATGAAACGGCAATAACAAGATAAAAAGCTTTTGCTTCATGAAATTTTTTATCCAAGCCTTGCTCCCATCCAAAAGTTTCGCTTATAATATAGGATAGTGATCCACTCAAAACCGGTATAGCCAAAAGTCCCGTTCCAATGACTCCAATTGCAAAAAGTAGGTAGGCAAAATTTCCCGCCAAAGGTTTGAGCGCAAGTGCTGCCTGCTCCACGGTGTCTATTTGATGTATTCCATTATTATATAAAACAGTTCCCGTTGTGAGAATAATAAAAAACATAACGATTCCAGAAAAGGACATTCCAAAATCGACATCTTGTTTCATGTCATGAATGATGTTTTTGTTGACCACCAAATGTTTTGTCTTGTGTTTCATCTCTTCTACCTCCATGGATGCTTGCCAAAAAAATAAATAAGGAGAGATTGTCGTACCAAGTATTCCAACAAGGATAGCCACATATTTTTTATTGAATTGCAAACTTGGAATGACTGCTGATTTTAGAATCAGTAAAACATCTTGCTTATACAAAAATGGAACTACTAAATAAACGAGCAGTACGATGCACAAATATTTAAGAATAGAGGCAATCTTTTGATAAGGTAGGTAGATGATGAGCACCAAAAGTAATATGGTAAAAAAAACGCTGAAATAGGTAGATTCTATTTTTGGAAACAATAAATTACCCACAGCACCCATGCCTGCTATATCCGCACCAATATTCAAGACGATACCAGGAAAACTAAAGAGCACCATCAAATATAAAATCGATTTTGGATAATGCTTTTTTAAGGTGCCTGTAAGACCTTGCGAGGTAACAATCCCAATAGTGGCACACATTTTTTGGATAGCAGCCATAAGGGGAAAGGCGATCAATGCTGTCCAGAGGGTTGATAGGCCATATGCTGCACCCGCCTGTGAATAAGTCGCAATACCTGAGGGGTCATCATCACTAGCTCCCGTAATCAATCCTGGACCTAGCAATTTCCAGAATTTCATCAGTCTCGATGTGTTGTCTTTATGCGAACTCATTGCATTCTCCTACATTTATTCGGTAATCTTCTATTAATCTTCAAAGGTCTTTGGAATATTCGGATCCGTGACGATGATATAGTCTCCTTGCATTTTAAAATCATTCCAATTGATGTTCGGGAATGATTCATCTGAACCAGTAGAAATGATAAGGACTTTTGTTTTAGGGCTATATTTTTTTAATTGGGTGACAATCGCAAATCCTTCATCGCTATGAAAACGACCATTGACTTGCATCAGCTTTTTATCCTTGTGGGCTTTCAAATATTGGGCAATGGAATATGCCATCGTAGCATCCCATAAAGATTGTCCTAGCACTAAATTAAAGCCTCCCATACCTATAGGTGCTACCATTTTCTTTGTTGTGTCCGTGCTAGGTGCTGGTGCTGGATCGTGAGAGGTTAAATTCATTAGCTTCTCGTAATACTTACCAGAGGCAGTGTCATAGGGTAATGGAGCAAAAAACTTTTTAGATTCGGGCGACAATGACATCAAGCCCTGCTCACCTTTTCTTCCTGCAATGTTCGTATATCTTGATGGTGCGTTGGCGCAAACGACATCTAGCTTATTTGCTTTGGCAAACTCAACCATTGGTTTATAATCTTTATAATTGCTCCAGACCTTTGCGTCTTTGATAAAATATTTTTCCCGAATATCGCCATTCAAATATTCGTTCATCACAGGTTGTACATCCCTATCAAACATCTCCATCGAGAGTGCAATATTTGCACCAAACATTTGATGAAGGGTCACCAACATTTTATTTTCTAAATAATGTGTTACTGAGTCATTATGTTCTTCACCATAAAAAAGCACTTGTGCGGTTTTCATATCTTCTGCAATGTCATTTAGGGTAACTTCTTTACCCGCTTTTACAGAATAGATTTTATAATTCTTTTCAGACAGTTGTCCGAAAGACAAGCTAGAAAGGCATACAGATGCAATCAAAACAAATAATCTTAGCGAAGTTGACATGTTGTTCTTTTTAAATGAATTCATATAAATGAATGATATCGGGTGTGAAAAAAATTGCAATGTCTAGATATTCCAATAACAATATCTAATCATTGCATCATTGTAAAAGTAAGCAATTTGAAGTACTTAATAAAGTGCTTATGACAATTACAAGGAATAGATGAATAAATTCTATCTATATATGTTTTTTATGCAAGTAAAAAAATAGATCTTTTAGTTAAGCAGCTAAACTAACACCTATCAACTTTCCAATACCAAAGGTAATGGCGGCTGCCACTAGTCCAAACAATACTTGTCGAAACCCTGAATACCAAATACTTCTTCCTGTAAATAAAGTAATCGCAGCTCCGATCAAAAATAGCCCAAAGGCACTTGAGAAGACACTTATCAAAATGGCGGAATTTCCTTTTAAAAACATAAAGGGAAAAACAGGAATGATGGCACCGACTGCAAATAATACAAAAGAAAAGACAGCTGCATCTTCGAAGCCATTTTTGTATTCATAAAACAGATCACTAGAGCTTCGCTAGTAATTCCGTTTTCTTTGCTGCAAATTCTTCTTCTGTCAAAATACCTGCTGCTTTTAACTCGCCCAAGTCCTTTAGCATTTTCATAATATCATCCTTTGCAGGAGCTACAGGAGCAGCCGCGGCTGCGTTTTGGTTTGCCTGTGCATTCATCATATTTTGTGCCATCATATTACCTAAGCCAATTCCAGCACCGATTCCAACACCAGCACCAGCAGCGCCACCAGGATTTTTCGCTGCATCTTCAATCGCATTGGCAGATTGAAATTGAGCAAATTTATTCATATCACCGACCATATTAATGCTTGTCATCTTATCGTAGAAGGCCAACACTTCTTCAGGTAAGGTAGTAGAAGTAATTTGGAACTTTGTTAACTCAATACCAAATGGATCAAAATCTTTTTGCAAGATAGGTGCGATAACAGTACCTAATTCTGTGTAATTAGAAACCATGTCGAGCACCGCAACTTTAGCCTCACCCAGTGCTTCAGCAAATTTAGGTGAAACGATATCTCGCATATGATCCTCAATATTATCAATCATTAATACTGGATAGGTGCCCGCATATTCATTAAAAAATAACTTGGGATCTTTTACCTTGATAAAATAAGTTCCAAAGGCTTTCACACGTACTTGTTTAAACTCTGGATCACGCATTAACACTGGGTTTGGCGTTCCCCATTTTAAATTCGTGAATTGTTTTGTACTCACAAAATAAATATCCACTTTAAATGGTGATTGAAAGCCGTATTTCCATCCTTTCAGCGTCGTTAAGATCGGAACATTGGCAGTGACTAATTCGTGACGACCAGGAGCGAAAACATCCGCGATCTGTCCTTCGTTTACAATGATTGCCATCTGAGATTCGCGAACAGTTAATTGAGCACCATATTTAATATTATTGCCTTTGTCTTGAAACTTATACATCACCATCCTTGGGTCTTGTTCCACCCATTCAATGATTTCTATAAGTTCATTCTTGATAAAATCCATTAAGCCCATGTCATTTGTTTTTAGATGTAAAATATTAATATAAATTTATGAAATAAATATCAGATGTAAAAGTATTATTTAAAAGGGTTTCTAGAGGTAAATTCAGGGGCTTTAAGCAATTTTAACGCTCTAGGCACAAAGAAATTGATCAAGGGGTTCCGATGTTTAAGATAGTTTATCATCGGAAAAGGTTTCGCACCAATAGTTGTCTTGATTTCTGTTGCCGTTCGTCCATATTTTACCACCTCAAGACCACGTTCCAAGGCAAAGCACAGATTATCGTATAAAATACGATTATACAACTTATGTGTATTTACAAAATCATAATTCATCCCTATAAAATGGGAATTGAGAATGCGCTTTTCTGTAATCATACTTGAAAAACCTATGAGTTCTCCATCTTTAAAATATGCATTGATGCTAAACTTATCTCCAAAATACTTTGCCACATCATAAAAGTAGCTCTCTGAGATATCACCCAAACTAAACTTAACATGCTTCATCACATTTCTATTGAGTTGGAAAATCTGTTTTTGATAATATTCAATTTCTGTTAAGCTTAACAACCTCGTTTCTATTCCGGCACTTTCTTTCAAAATTTTCTTTGCTCTTACTCTATACTTAGATTGTAAGGTCTGTACATAATCATCAAACGTTTTCCATTCCTTGGCTAGATTCATTTGCAAATCTGGTTCGCTATGAAACATATGAAAGGTCGGATTCAGACTTTTTAAAAAATGCTCATCACTATCATAGATGTTTGTGATGAGTATGGCAGATGCATGACATTGCAATTGAGTCTTACGACAAAGTGCCTCAACTATTGCTGCTTTTTCTTTAGGACTGGAAATATCATCACTAAAAAAAATACCTCCATGATTTGTCTGTAAGAGATTACCCAATACCAACAGAGGTGTATCTATTTTTTTTAACAAAAAAGAAATGGGTTTCTGAATACATAGCTTAAACCAAAGTTTCTGATGCTCTTTAGAAAAAAAAGACAGCAATTGTTCTCCTTTAAACTGAACCAACTGAAAATAGAAAGCACCTACTGCTTCACCATTATCATAGGCAATTCCGTAATGAGGTTTTAAAAATTCTTTGCAAGTTTTTTCCACCTCTTCTAGATAATCTATCTGATAAAATAAATCATCTTTGGTCAAGGTAGACCATGCTGTATGATGCAGTGCATGGGCATTATCATAACACTCTATTTGATAATTGGCCGGAAGCATAATAGACTTGGGATATATTATAGAACATTCATTCATACAATGGATAAAAACAATCCTATGGATAAAAAGTTCATTTAATCACAGGATTTGGAAATTTCATTTTAAGTTTAGTTAATTCTTCGACTATTCTTGAGGCCACCAAATATTCTTTATACCAATTTTGGTCAGAAGGAATCACTTGCCATGCTGCAGCCTGGTTGCAAAGATTAATGGCATCCTCATAAGCATTTATATAGCTGTGCCACAATTTACTTTCCACCTGATCCTGCACATTATACTTCCATTTTTTGCTCATGTCATTCATTCGCTCAAGCAATCGTTTTTGTTGTTCCTCTGGTGAGATGTGCAGGTAAAACTTTAGAATGGTGGTTCCATTTTCTGTCAACATTTGTTCAAAAGCATTGATATGATTCATTCTTTGTTTTACCACATCCATGCTAATCCACTCATGAACTCTTTGTATCAATATATCTTCATAATGAGAACGATTAAATATCTGTATGATTCCTTTTTCCGGAACTACCTGATGCACTCTCCATAAAAAATCATGCGCCATTTCTAAATCTGTTGGCTTTTTGAATGGATGTACTCTTACGCCCGATGGATTGATATCTGCACAAATACGCTTTACCAAACCATCTTTTCCGCTAGCATCCATGCCCTGTATAACAATCAATACTGAGTGCTTAGAGGCTGCATAAAGAAGATTCTGTAATGCTCCGATTTTAGCACATAAATCAATTGTTTTTAACTTTGTTTTCTCCTTATCAAGTTTCTTCGGAGCGCTCGTAGAAATTTTGGCTAACTTTATCTTCACTTTTAAAAATTGTACTTTCAAAGATAGTCTTTCCTTTACTAAATATTAAACAGCCAGACTCAACCTAGATTGCGATTATAATAGACATTTGTAGAATGAAAAGTTATAGCTTTTTTACACAATCAATTATCTTTGTATTTCATGATATTATTCACTTAATAATGATGCTTTGAAAAGATTAATCACAACCATAGTTATACTTTTATTTTTTACTGTCCATAGTTTTTCTCAATCTATGAGTGGACTTATCCAAGCTAAAAAAGATAATCTTCCTATTCCGGGTGTGCTCATTTCTATAGATCATAAAAACACGGGGAGCACTAGTTTGGATGGAAGCTATTCCATTGAACTTACAGAAGGACACCACCTCCTTGACTTTAGCTGCATTGGTTATCAGAACTATAGTGTGGAGCTAGATTTCAAAACTAATGAAAACAAAAAAGTAGATATCGTTTTAGAACCTACAGCTACCTTGGACATCATTGTGGTTTCTGCTTCTCAATATGAAAAGAAACTTACCCAAGAAACCATATCCATGGATGTTTTAGGCAAAGGCATTGTTAAAAACACGAATGCTGTGCAATTAGGTGATGTTGTTGCAAAGTCGCCAGGTGTGCAGGTGCAGGATGGTCAAATTAGTATTCGTGGCGGTAGCAGTTATGCCTATGGTGCTGGAAGCAGAACTGCCGTATTGGTAGATGGATTGAACTATTTGAGTGGCGATTTAAATGATGCACAATTAAAGTTTGCACCTTTAGAAATGGCTGAACAGGTTGAAATTATTAAAGGAGCAGCTTCTGTAATATACGGTTCTAGTGCGCTCAATGGCGTGGTAAATATGCGAACAGGTTGGGGTACAGATAAAGCTTATAACGAACTTACTTCCTTTTATACACTTTATGGAAATCCTTCGCTCAAACCAGCTGCGTGGTGGGCTAATGCACAGCCACACGAGGTGGGCTTGTCTTTGCTCTCAAAGCAAAAAATAAAAACATTCAACTACGTGGCTTCTGCAAATTATTATCAGTTAAAAAGTTTTTTGACAGGCAACGACGAAATTAGATTTCGTGTCGCAGTAAAAACAAAATGGAGTCCTAAAAAAGTGGCTGGACTTATCATGGGTATAGACATCAATAGCATGTATGAGAATAGCGGCCGATTTTTTCTATCTCAAGATGCCGACACTAATATTTATAGACGTTCCGCGGGCTCCGACGATAGATATTTTCGATTAGCAATAGATCCTCACTTGATCTATACAGCTAAAAGAAATAATAAATTTAGCATACTTGCACGTTTGTTAAATGTATATCGTTTCGGTAGTGCAGGTATTATCCCTGCCTCATCTTGGTCGTACAATATAGATATACAACATCAAAAAAAAATCACTCTTGGCACCGATAAATTTATTACCATCACCAGTGGTTTACCTTTCACTATCACCAATAATATTAGTAATCTATTTGAAGGTTTTTCTCATTTATACACCTACAATGTTGCCGCATACGTACAAGCCGAACTTAAATTAAATAGATTCGATATTGTAGGAGGAATTCGATACGAAATCCAAAAAGTAGTTGAAAAAGTAGAATACAATTTACCTGTGTTTAGAGTAGGCGCCAACTACCAGGCGACCAAATCTACTTTTGTCAGAGCTTCATGGGGACAAGGCTACAGAATGCCAAGCCTTGCAGAAAAATACTTGTACGCGAATTTAATTGGCTCCAATTATGTACTTCCAAACAGAGAGTTAAAAACAGAAAAAGCATGGAATTTCGAAGCAGGTGTTAAACAAGTGTTGATGGTAAAAAAGAATTGGAAAGCACTATTCGATTTCTCTGTATTCTTACAGCAATACAAAAACTTAGTGGAATACAATGTAAATGTGTATGAAAACAAATATGATAACGGCGAAAAGATATTCAAAGATCAAGGGGATTATATTTTTGGATTCAAGCCCTTTAATACACCAGATGCACGTGTTATGGGCTATGAAGCCTCTATGGTGAGTCAAGGTAAAATTGGAGCGGTAGAGTTAAATAGTTTGATTGGCTATACTTATAATTTCCCAGGCAATTCTACCACCAATTCTCCAAATCAAAAATTCAAAGATTTTTATAAGAATACCTTTAAATATATGTTCAAACGAATGGAAGCTAGCGACTATAATTTTATCGATACCAATCGCACTGGCCAAACAAGCATCTTACAATATCGTACTCGACATATGATTCGCGTTGATGTGGAATTAAAATATAAAAAAGTAATGTTTGGCTATTGCTTAAATTACAATAGTTTCGGCGAAGTTATTCCAGCTAAATACTATGCCGTTTTCAATTCATTAGACAATGGTAAACAATCCTTAGCCGCTTATGCAGAGAAACACAAACGAGGCGATGCCATCATGGATTTAAGAATGGGCTATACACCAAATGAACACTTAAGCCTGACCTTTTTAGTTAAAAATTTTACCAACAGATTATATGCAGCAAGAATTGGACGTGCCGATGCCCCAATTAGCTTTACATTACAAGCAAGATATAAGTTCTAGAAATTGAAGTCAAAGACAAAAAAAGCCGATATCAATGGATATCGGCTTTTTTATAATCGTTATTTAAGCACTAACATTTCTCAATTACAATCGCAGAAGCACCGCCACCACCATTGCAAATGGCTGCTGTTCCATAGGTAGCATTTTTATTCTTTAATACAGAAATAAGTGTACAAATAATTCTAGAACCACTGGAGCCTACTGGATGACCCAAGGCTACAGCACCACCATATACATTTACGTTAGCTGGATCGAAACCTAAAATTTTAGTATTTGCCATCGTAACATTCGCAAACGCTTCATTGATTTCTACATATTCTATTTGTGTCATCTCTAAACCCGCTTTTTTTACAGCCAATGGAATGGCAAGCGAAGGGGTAGTTGTGAAATCATTTGGTGCTTGTTCAGCATCTGCATAACCTCTAATAATGGCAATTGGCTTCAATCCTAGCTCATTCGCTTTTTCTTTGCTCATCAACACTAACGCAGATGCACCATCATTGATTTTTGAGGCATTCACTGCTGTTACCGTTCCATCCTTTGAAAATGCAGGTTTCAATGTAGCCACCTTATCAGCACGCAATTTTTTATATTCTTCATCTTCTTTTACAAAAGTGCTTTCTCCCCTACCTTTCACCTCTACCTCAAAAAGTTCATCGGCAAAAGCATTGCTTGCATATGCTTCATTTGCCCTTCTGTAAGACTCAACTGAAAAAGCATCTTGATCTTCACGAGAAAAATTAAATTGAACAGCACATCTATCACCACTGCTTCCCATCATTTCTTTACTGTATGGATCTTGTAAGGCATCTCTAACGATGGCATCTATCACTTCGCTATTTCCATAGCGATAACCATTACGGGCAGAGGCTAACATAAATGGCGCATTGCTCATGCTTTCCATACCACCAGCCACTACTACATTCTTATCGCCTAACATAATTGATTGAGCCGCTAGGATGACTGCTTTCATTCCGCTTGCGCAAACCTTATTTACAGTTGTACATGTTGCTGAAGTATGAACACCGGCTGCAATGGCTGCTTGACGGGCTGGAGCTTGACCAACATTTGCTTGAATCACATTGCCCATGATTACTTCCTCCACTTGTTCGCCTGTAATACCAGCTCTTTCCATTGCTTTTTTGATACTTTGTGCACCCAATTCCGTTGCCGAAACGGAAGCCAAAGATCCACTCATACTTCCTATTGGCGTGCGAGCCATAGACATAACATATACTTCTCTCATTATAAAATAATTTAAATAATTAAAGTGCGAAATTAAGGAATAAATACACAATTATCTCATAAACAACAAGAGATAATGAAGGAATGTTTATGGCTACATGAGAGAACATAAAAAGACCGGAAATCTCTTTCCGGCCCTCCTGACTATACCCCAAATATTTTTTCTATGATAGTGTTGAAATATATTCTTGTAAAGCTGAGATGCTACTGCTAAAGTAAAATGCATCATTTACAACATAGTAGTTATTCTTATCAACTGTCTTATTGAAAGAGCATTTAGCAATCTCAAGTTTAGAGCTTTCAAAACTAAATGCTTGCATCAAAGTGGCTACCTGTCGAGAAGTCAAATAGTTTGATCTCAATGCTTGCTTTGCAATCTCAATCTTTGAACTTTCGAAACTTGCCCTATCAATAACTCCAAGTAACTGAGTAAAAGCTGCATCATTCATTTGTCTAATCCAACAGTTATGATCTGGCATTGGACGTGGAGCAGGAGTATTGTATTGCTGATAAGGCTCGTATGGATCATAATACGCTGTATTCTGATGATCAGGTTGTGGCTCAATGAGTGCAATCTGATGTTCTAGGTTAAGTCGATTGTATCGATCTAATACCAAGGATTGTTCAGTTGCATAAGGTACAACAATAGTTGTACTTAGAATCAACTGCCTAACATATCTATACCCATTAAAATAAGTTCTAAAAATTTGAATGCTGTGGTTACCTGGATTCACTTGCTTCAACTGATGAACACTCAAATTGGTCAAGTAATTGATACCATCCATACTCATTTGAAATGGTATATTATTTTCCATTCTAACATTTACATTGGATAATACAACTGGGGCAGCATTGCTTTGATATCTTACTTGTCCAAAGGATACAAAACTTACGAATAGTATTGCTGCTGATAGTAAAATTTGGCGTTTCATGATTGGTTTCTCCTTTTTAATTTGATGATTGTTATTGATTGATAACAAGTGCTATGCCAAGTTTTTAATATTGTAATAATGTATTGTTTATCTGATAATTATAAGCCTACTAAAAAATGATATCTTGTATTTACTATTGAAAACCTTAACTTTATTTTTTAATCATTCATTACATTAAATAGTTTTTCTCTCATGGATTTGATACATATGTTATACGACTTCATTCATAAATTGGGCGATTTAGAATCTTTAAAAGAACTTTTTAAACAACATGATAGCTTTATTTTTATCATCTTAATGCTTATTATTTTTGCAGAAACAGGATTAGTAGTTACCCCTTTTCTTCCTGGGGATTCTTTACTTTTTGGTGCGGGTATAGTCGTGGGTTTGGGTGATTTGAATATTGGTCTTCTTTTCATCCTTTTAGTTTTTGCTGCTGCTCTAGGCAATGTCGTAAACTATTCTATTGGCAGATGGGTAGGTCCTTCTATATTGGAAAGGGAGAAGATTCCCTTTATAAAAAAGAAACATTTACAGAGTGCGCATGCGTATTATGAAAAAAACGGTGCATTTGCTATCATCATGGGCAGGTTCACGCCTTTTGTAAGAACTTTTGTTCCCTTTGTGGCAGGGCTAGGCTACATGAACAGAAAAAAGTTCTTGACTTATACATTGATTGGAGCTGTGGCATGGGTAACCCCTTTTTTGTTAGGAGGCTATTTTTTGAGCAGTATTCCTTGGGTGCAAGAACATTTTAAGAAGATAACCACTGTCATTTTGATCATTTCTATACTTCCATTCATTTACGGCATTGCCAAAGAGTTTTTTGGTAAAAAAAATACGATTTAGGCATTATTTTTCGGCTAATAATTATTTTTGTTTACTTTCACTTTATTTATATCTTGTTAAATTATAATAAATTCAATCTTTTCTATGACAAACTTATTCAGAAAGAAAAATATTCAGGATCTCTTAGAAGAATCAAAAGAGACATCAAAAGGCATGAAACGGACGCTTGGAGCAGGCTCGCTAATTGCCTTAGGAATCGGAGCAATTATTGGTGCTGGTCTATTTGTTAGAACGGCCGCTGCTTCAGCAGAACATGCAGGACCCGCAGTCACTTTAGGATTTATTATAGCTGCTATGGGTTGTGCTTTCGCTGGTCTCTGTTATGCTGAATTTTCTTCAACCATTCCAATTTCAGGTAGCGCATATACTTATTCCTATGCTACCATGGGTGAATTGGTAGCGTGGATCATCGGTTGGGATCTCATTCTTGAATATGCGGTAGGAGCTGCCACGGTAGGTATTGCCTGGAGTGAATATCTGAATAATCTTTTGGTGAATGTGCTGCATATAAGCGCCATACCCTATCAATGGTGCCATTCCCCATTTTTAACTTCACTAGAAGGCGTTCACGGTATTATCAATCTACCTGCTTTATTTATCATCCTTGTTTTAAGTTTACTTCTTATAAAAGGTACAAAAGAAAGTGCACTGATCAATAATCTAATTGTGATTATGAAGGTAGCTATCGTACTTCTTATTATTTTTATCGGATGGCAATTTATCAATCCTGCCAATCATACTCCTTATATTCCCGTTGCCACAACATATGTAGATCCGCATGGCGTATCCAAAAGTTTTGGAGGTATCATGGGTGTACTCGGTGCAGCTGGAGTAGTATTCTTTGCATTTATTGGATTTGATGCCGTTAGTACAGCCGCACAGGAAGCAAAAAATCCCAAAAGAGATATGCCGATCGGTATTCTTGGCTCATTAGCTATTTGTACTGTTTTATATATTTTGTTTGCACATGTTCTGACCGGGGTAGCCACCACAGAAGACTTCAGAACAGAAGGAAAAGAAGCATCTGTTGTATTTGTCATTTCAAAATATATGACAGGTTATTCCTGGCTTGCAAGTTTTGTTACGGTTGCCATTCTAGCTGGATTTTCATCTGTCATTCTGGTACTTCTATTAGGACAGTCAAGGGTTTTTTACTCGATGAGTAAAGATGGATTATTGCCTTTTAGTTTATCAACTTTACATCCTACCTTCAAAACACCTTATAAAGCAAACATCATGATCTTTTTAATTGTTGGATTTTTTGCTGCTTTTGTTCCCGGGGATATTGTCGGAGATATGTCAAGTATAGGTACATTATTCGCATTTATTCTTGTTTGTGCGGGTGTCATTATTTTAAGAAAAACGGATCCGGATATGCCACGTCAGTTCAAGACACCTTTGGTTCCATTGGTTCCCATTTTGGGTATCTTGTTTTGTTTGGCCATGATTGCAGGTCTTGGCTGGACGAATTGGTTACGATTGATTGTCTGGTTGGCCATCGGTTTAGTGATTTATTTTGTCTATAGCAAAAAGAACAGTAAAATGAACAAAACAGAAAGTGATCCTTCATAAATAGACGTTTTTATTTCATGAAAAAATTAAATTTTATTGATGCCACCCTGATTGTATCAGGCAGTATGATTGGCTCTGGTATTTTTCTTGTAAGTAGTGATATGGCAAGAACAGTAGGGAGTACGGGCTGGCTTCTCATACTTTGGCTCATCTCAGGAATAATGACGATGCTTGCTGCACTAAGTTATGGAGAACTTGCAGGTATGATGCCAAAGGCAGGTGGCCAGTACATCTATCTAAAAGAATCTTTTAATTCATTCACTGCTTTTTTATATGGATGGACTTTATTTGTGGTCATTCAATGCGGAAGCATTGCTGCCATTGCGGTTGCATTCGCAAAGTTCGCTAGTGTACTGATGCCAGAACTTGGAGAGAAAAATGTTCTTTGGCAAATAAGCGACAATTTCTCGATCAATGCAGCACAAATCACAGGCATCTTTTCAATACTGATTCTAACCCTTATCAATCGTGCGGGAATGAAGTACGGTAATGCTGTTAATTTTATTTTCAACAGTACAAAACTCGTTGCATTGTTTGGTATTATTGTGCTAGGTATTTTTGTATTTGGCAAAATAGATATATGGCATGCAAACTGGCAGGACGCTTGGCATGCAACAACCTACAGTTATCAAACAGGTAAATATATTGATATTGGTGGAATGGCATTGATAAGTGCGATTGGTGCAGGATTGGTGGGTTCATTGTTTAGCAGTGATGCATGGAATAATGTCACTTTCATAGCAGGAGATATCAAAAATCCAAAGAAGAATATACCGTTGAGTTTATTAACAGGTACATTAATCGTATGTTTCCTGTATTTCATGGCAAACATCGCTTATTTATGTCTATTACCGATTCACGGAACGCCCGATGCTACGGATACCTTACACGCAGGGATTAAATTTGCTGCACAGGATAGAGTGGGCGTGGCTGCAGCAATGCAGATCTTTGGAAATCCTGCTGTTATCATCATGGCGATTCTCATCATGATTTCAACCTTTGGTTGCAATAATGGAATTGTATTATCGTCTGTTCGGGTATATCAAGAAATGGCGAAAGATGGTTTATTCTTTGATAGAATGAAAAATAATAATAAAAATGGAGTACCAGGTTTTGCTCTATGGATTCAATTTATTTGGTCTGCATTATTATGCCTTTCAGGAAAGTATAATGATCTCCTAGACTATGTGATGTTCGCAGTTATATTATTTTATATACTTACCATAATTGGCATTTTTATTCTCCGTAAAAAAATGAAAGATGTAGAAAGACCTTATAAAGCATTTGGTTATCCTTATATGCAAATTTTTTACATTATTCTTGCTTCCTTTTTCTGTATTAATTTACTTATTGCCAAGCCTAAATTTGCAATCGGCAGTCTAGTGATCGTACTCCTTGGAATTCCTATATATTTTGTTTGGCAGCTAATCAATAAAAAGAAGAGTAGCATTTCACTATATTCGCGCAGTCAGAAGAAAATGGGACAAAAAAACAAGTCTAAATCAAATATTGTATACTCCACCAATCCTGAGTTCGCCTTTGAACAGGAGCCTGAAGAATCAATGCAAACCTTACCTCCGCAACAACAAAATTTATACGTCTCTATCGACAGAAAACAAAGAGCCGGAAAATCGGTCACCTTGATTGAAGGTTTTATTGGAAGCACAGAAGATTTAGAGATACTAGGCAAAGAGTTAAAAAACAAATGTGGTACTGGCGGTGCTGTAAAGGATGGCTGTATCATGATTCAAGGAGAATTAAAAGAAAAAATCTACGACCTTTTAATTGCCAAAAAGTATAAAGTAAAAAAGAAAGGTTAAACTTTTATGCACAATTGAACCCCTTTGTCTGAGCATTGCGTAAGGGGGTGAAGTGTTATCCTTTTTATTTGGTAAACTTGCTATTTACACTGCCTATTCCATAAAAAGATAGAAACGAAACACCCGACAGTGGCGGTCTATAGCAAAAGCTTTTGAATACTTTGATGCTGCATCGTAGCGTTATTTTCAAAGCCACTGATACGCCCAAGAAACCATTGATTAATGCAAGACAAACAACTTCTGCGTGCTTGACATATTCTCGGCGTTAATCACCTGTACTGTATAAACACCGTTTGCTAGATTTAAGATCGAAAGCCTTGATTCAAACTCATTCTGTAGCGATATTGTTTGAACCATATTACCGAATACATCACACACTATAATTTTTTGTAAAGGACTATCTGCACTGATGGTGAATTGGTCATTGGCAGGATTGGGAAACAGCTGTAACTTAGCTATATTTTGTATTTCAGAGTTCATTCCAGTAGCCTCACTAAATGAAAATTGTTTGAAAAAATCCCATATTTCTTGACTAGCATTGATATCATGATTGGTATTGATTCCAACAATATCGATTAAAGCATCTGGCCAAGTATGGCCGCCATCCCATACTTTGAATAACCATACTTTGGAAGCTTCGTTACAAGTATTGTATTTAATTTTATCGACCGTACAGTTATCCGTTAAAGAAATATTAGCAACCGCAGTAGTGTCAGATGTGCCACAAGCATTATGATCTTTCCAAAACTGAACAACCGTTTCAGTATTCTTGCTTCCCGTTAAACCATTATAAGGTACTGTGATATCTGCGGTGCCATGGATTTCCAAAACAGGAACGGCACGAGAAGGATTGCAATTGGCATATACATAATTTGACATACTTCCTGTAACACTTGCTATAGCAACAATCCTATTACTCAACTCGCAAGCCATGCGATAACTTTGAAAACCACCATTGCTCATTCCACAGGAGTATACTCTATTCAAATCTATATTATACTGCGCATTCATGGAATCTATGATTTCAGAAATAAATCCTACATCGTCAATGCCACCTGCTAACCAAGAATTCCAAGCATTTGCAACACCATTAGGATATATCACAATAAAACGCTGAGCATCGGTATTTGCCACATTATCCATCTTTGTATAGAATTGCTCTTCTGTAGCATTAGAAGAATAACCATGCAAATTAAAAACCACCGGATATTTAGTGGAGGTTGAATAACCGGTTGGAAGATGTATGATATAATCTCGAGTAAGTCCACCGAAGACAAATGACTTGGTAATATTGGATTGTGCCTCTACTAAAAAAAAGCTACAGCAAAGTAGCATTAAAATAAAAATATTTCTCATTAGGTATAATTTAAGTTTGACTTAAGTAATCCACAATCATGTTGAAAATTAGTCTTTGAATTAAAACATAAATATAAGGATATTTTGTTCCTTTGTAATGAATTATCAAGGCCCGATTCTTTTACTATTCCAACATTTCATTTATCATTCAAACAGAAATTTAAAGCTTCATGCAGTTTAGTCATTTACATTGTCATTCACAGTTTTCCTTACTCGATGGTGCTGCTAGTATTCCTGGCATGATGGCCAAAGCGAAAGCAGATGGCATGCGTGCTGTAGCCTTAACCGATCATGGAAACATGTTTGGTGCTTTTCAATTTGTGAATGAAGCGGAAAAAGCTGGTATCAAGCCTATTATCGGTTGTGAATTTTATGTAGTAAAAGACAGAAGGATACAAAGTTTCACGAAAGCAGAAAAAGATGTCCGTTATCACCAATTGATTTTAGCAAAAAATCAGATTGGCTACGAAAATCTTTCTAAGCTTTGTTCTTTGGGCTTTTTAGAAGGCCTCTATGGCAAGTATCCACGTATAGATAAAGAATTGATTAAACAATATAGCGAAGGATTGATTGCCACGACCTGTTGCATTGGTGCAGAAGTGCCACAAGCGATTCTTAAAAAAGGAGTGGAAGAAGCAGAACTTATTTTTCGGGAATGGTTAGACATTTTTGGGGAAGGCAATTATTTTATAGAATTACAGAGACATGATCTACTCAATCTCGATGGTACAGGTATGTCGCAAGAAGATGTCAATCAGGTGTTATTGGGTTTCTCCAACAAGTATGGCATTCCTGTTATTGCCACCAATGATTCGCATTATATCAATGAGGATGATGCAGATGCCCACGATATCTTACTTTGTGTAAATACAGGCGACCAACGCAGTACCCCAAAAGGTGAAGGCAAGGGATTTCGATTTGCATTTCCAAACAATCAATATTTCTTTAAGACAACAGCTGAGATGGAAAAAATTTTCCATGATATTCCTCAAGCATTAGATAATACAAATATTATTGTTGATTCGATAACAACTCCAAAACTGAGTAGAGATATTTTATTGCCCAATTATGTATTGCCTGAAGGCTTTGCAACACAAGGCGATTACCTAACCTTCTTAACATTCGAAGGGGCAAAGAAAAAATATGGTGTCATCCTTGCAGAAGTTGAAGAGCGATTAAATTTTGAGTTAAAAGTCATTCTCTCGTCGGGTTATGAAGGCTACTTTTTAATTGTACAAGATTTTACATCCGAAGCAAGAAGACAGCATGTATCTGTTGGGCCTGGAAGGGGCTCTGCTGCGGGCTCTGCGGTAGCTTATGCATTAGGCATCACCAATGTTGACCCTATAAAATACAATTTACTTTTTGAGCGTTTCTTAAATCCAGAAAGGGTATCCATGCCCGATATCGATATCGATTTTGATGATGAAGGACGAGAAAAAGTGATTGACTATGTGGTTAAAAAATATGGCCAGAACCAAGTAGCCCAAATCATTACTTATGGAAGTATGGCCGCAAAATCTTCTATTAAAGATGTAGGAAGGGTTTTGAATATTCCATTAAGTGAGGTGACTGCCGTGACCAAAGCATTTCCAGACCACCTCAGTGCTTCTTTACGCAAAGTATTGAAGAAAGGCGGTATTGACGAAAAATTAAAAGGCGACTTAAATAGCGAGCAACTGAAAGCCGCAAACGATTTTCGAAAATTAGCAGAAGGCACAGATGATATTGCGGAGATGATTAACATCGCCGTTAAACTAGAAGGTTCTGTTAGAAATACAGGTATCCATGCTTGTGGAATCATCATCACACCAGATGATATCACAAAATATATTCCTGTTACTAGAGCTAAGGATTCTGATTTATTAGTAACTCAATTTGATAATAGTGTTATTGAAAAATCAGGATTGTTAAAGATGGATTTCCTCGGTCTTCGAACTTTAACGATTATTAAAGATGCTATTAAATTGGTTGAAAAGGGCCATGGTATTTCGATAGAAGCTGATGAAATTCCATTGGATGACGAGAAAACATACGAGCTCTTTCAGCGCGGAGAAACCGTTGGTATTTTTCAGTATGAAAGTCCTGGTATGCAGAAATATTTGAGGGATTTAAAACCTGATAAGTTTGAAGATTTGATTGCCATGAATGCCTTGTATCGCCCAGGTCCTATCAAGTATATTCCAGATTTTGTGAATCGTAGACATGGAAGAGAAACTATTAAGTATGATTTAGTAGGGATGGATGAATTTTTGGCTGAGACCTATGGTATTACTGTCTATCAAGAACAGGTGATGTTACTTTCTCAAAAGCTTGCCAACTTTACAAAAGGTGAAGCTGATGTCTTGAGAAAAGCCATGGGTAAGAAACAGAAGGATGTGCTAGACAAAATGAAGGCTAAATTTATGGAAGGTTGCAAAAGCAACGGTCATGAAGAAAAAACTTGTGATAAAGTTTGGACAGACTGGGAAGCCTTTGCCTCGTATGCTTTCAATAAATCGCATTCAACTTGTTATGCCTTCTTAGCTTTTCAAACGGCCTATTTAAAAGCGCATTATCCTGCCGAATTTATGTCGTCTGTGTTGACTCATAATATGCATGACATCACCAACGTCAAATTCTTTTTACAAGAATGTAAACGTATGGGACTAAAAGTATTGGGACCAGATGTGAATGAGAGTGATGTAAATTTTGCAGTCAATAGACAAGGAGCCGTTCGCTTTGCATTGACAGCCCTAAAAGGCGTTGGAGGTGCTGCCGTAGAAGAATTAATAAAAGAAAGAACAGTAAATGGCCCCTATAAAAGTATTTTCGATGTTGCTAAAAGGGTAAATACACGTAGTGTAAATAAAAAAGCATATGATGGTTTGGCCTATGGTGGTGGCTTTGATTGCTTTAATAATATGCATCGAGCACAATATTTCTTTGAAGTTAATCCTGGAGATTCTGTGATTGAAAGAGCCATCAAATATGGCAATCAAATACAAGCATCTTTAAACTCTATGCAAAACTCTTTGTTTGGCGAAAGCGTTATGGATTCAACATCAGAGCCAGCGATACCGAAATGCGACGAGTGGACTTTGATGGACAAATTGAACAAAGAAAAAGAAGTAACAGGCATCTATATTAGTGGTCATCCCCTGGATGATTATACGCGTGAAATCAATACCTATGCCAACTGTAAAATCAGTGACATCGAAAACAGAAAAGGAAACCAATTTAAAATCGCTGGTATAGTTACCTCAGCTACCACCAAGTTTGATAAATCTGGGAATAAGTATGGTCGATTTGTGATTGAAGACTTTTCTGGTAGCCGAGAATTTATGTTGTTTAAAAAGAAATACCTCGACTTCAAAAATTTTATTGATGAGGCAGGAAACTTGATCTTTGTGAGTTGTAACTATATGAAAAGTAAATGGAAAGAAAATGGCGAACACGAAATTGAGATTCTGAGCATGGAATTATTAAGCGAGGTGAAAGATAAATTAACCAAGGAACTTTTTATCAGCATAGACTATGAGAAGGTGAATTCTGTATTGATTGAAAATTTACAAGCCTTATTTACAAAATACAATGGTACAAAATTTGTAAAAATTATGCTTATCGACAAAGGCAATCAATTTGTAGTAGACACCATTTATAAGAAGTCGAAAATCAATTTGAATAATGAATTACTCGATGAATTGGAGAGGATGCCGGGGGTAAATATTTCCTTCATCAAGCCTGATGCAAAAAAAATATGGGAAACAAAGATCATCGAAGATGATTTATTCACGAGTCCTTTAGCTTCTGAGGAAGAAATAGTCCATACTTTTGATGTAGAAGATTAAAAGATATTTCGTAACGCTACATTGACTCAAATGTTATCTTTTATCTAAATTTTGATTTGAGAATTTAATATTTTTTTTTAGTACATAAACACCCTATTACAAGGTCAAAGACCATTTATATAAATAAAGATAAGTCCAAATTAAAATCAGCCATTTTTAAGAATTAAGCTAAGTTTGTTATGTGATGACGCTTTGTTAAATACCATTCAAAACTCTCTTCATTCTTCACATCAAATTCAATGTTATGAAAAATATTTTTTCACTTTCCTTCGTGATCAGCTTTCTATTCTTTCTAAGTTCATGCAAGCCTCAACATATAAACTTCAGTAATAACTATAAGGAGGGTAAGGTAATCATTACGGTAGATGCCTCAAAAATAAGTCCTCTCGATCCTTGGGCTGTCGATTTATCTGCGAAGGTTTATGGTTTTGAGAAAGGCAGTTTACACTTTGAACAACAGGCAAAGACCCTTTCTGAAACAACCATAAAATTCGACTGGAAGGATGAAAACACTTGTATTATAAGCTTTCCAGATGATGACGGGAGTATCAGAAAATTTCAACTCATCGCTTCCGCTAAACAATTTTATTTGGCAGAACTTTCTGCGGAGTAAATGAGTACTTAACAAAAATTAATGATTCTAAGAGCGAAGGAAAATAATCAATTCGACTTCTAAATGTAAAGCAGCGATAATTAAATCATTTAAAAACATACATATGAAAAGTCCACAATCCATTATAAATATCATCTTCATTGGCGTATTTATGACAATAGTAGGTGTAGCTTGTAAGAAAGAATCACAAGAGGTGCCCGCCATTTATAATAAAATCTATGGGGCTACAAGCATCACCAACGATGGGAGTTTTATCACCATTAAAACAAAGGGATTACCCGATCACAAAAGTGTTTACTATTCAAGCTCCAATGCTTTATACGAAGCCTTTAGCGGCACTACCTATGGTGGTAATACATTTGCAAAAAATCCGAACAGCATTTCAGAACAGAGCCTAACATTTAAAATACCTGTGAATCCGAAAGTGGCGAGCAATCACGCCTCTACGCCGGGTGGTCCTATTGGTGTATCTTTGAATGGTGTTCCATTTTTTAATCAGTATGCTGCCATGGGTGCAACACTTACCAATGAAATCAATGGATTTGATCAATATTGGGGACATCCACAAAACTCCGGACAATATCATTATCATGTGGAGCCTTTATATCTGACTACAGTAAAATCAACCAAATCTGGACTCTTAGGTTTTTTATTAGATGGGTTTCCTGTCTATGGTCCTGAAGAAGAAGATGGCACAAGTGTTACCAATAGTATGTTGGATGATTATCACGGGCACACGCATGCAACAGTAGATTATCCCGATGGCATTTATCATTATCATTTTACGACCGAAGCTCCCTATCTTAATGGGAATGGATTCTATGGTGATGCAGGAACCGTTTCAAAATAAAGATGAACTATTCGTTTTTCATTCTACTGTTTTTTGTTCTAAGTTCATGCAAAGATTGGAAATCAAATGCTTTCCTCTACACCAAAGGACAGATTCCGAAGGTCTATTATCCTATTTGCGCTGCAGATATCACAATCAAAAATGGAATTGTCTTCAAGGGAGACAAACCTTATAATGGATTTCTATACGAAATAGACACGCTCAGTAAAGATACCGTCTCTATTGTTTCCTATCTAAATGGAAAAGAGGAAGGCATCACACAAAAATTCTATTCGAAACAGCACCTCAAGGAACAGCGATTTTACAGTGATGGGCAAAAAAATGGAGCTCAAGTAGCCTATTGGGAAAATGGACATAAGAAATTCGAATTTGTAGCCAAGGATGATAGATATGAAGGCGTCATGAAAGAATGGACAATCGATGGACAGTTAAGTCATTTGGCGCATTTTAAAAATGGACAAGAAGAAGGAGAACAAAAATTTTGGTATGAGAATGGAAAAATAAAAGCCAATTACATCATCATCAATGGAAAACGATATGGCTTATTAGGAACAAAAAATTGTAAAAATGTATCGGATAGTATTTTTGTTGTTCAGTAGTTTGTTGTTATTGGCTTGCATTGATAAAAAGCCTGCAAGGATTGCACTGCCTTATTATAACGAGCCCGAGTTTAGTCCCATTTTCATTCAGAATGAACAAGACATCGCTGGTAAAATTCAACATCAAATCAGGGATTTTACATTCTTAGATCAAGATAGTAACCTCGTTACGCAAAAAGATATCGAAGGGAAAATTCATGTTGCTAATTTTATATTTACTTCATGTGGTAGTATATGTCCAACAATGACAAGAAACTTAAAGTTGGTGAGTGATCAATTTCGAGGTGATGCGTCGGTCGTTTTTTTATCTTATTCAGTAACACCATGGATAGACAAAGCCTTCGTTTTAAAAAGGTATAAAAAAGACAATCAAATCAACAATGATCAATGGCATTTCTTAACAGGTAACAAAAATGATATTTATCAATTGGCGCGGACTTCTTATTACGCAGAAGAAGAAATTGGATTTAGCAAAGACAGTACTGATTTTTTACACACAGAGCATTTGATTTTAGTCGACAAGAATAAAAGAATTCGTGGTATTTATAATGGTACGCTAAGCCTTGAAATGAAAGGATTGGCGGAAGATATCAAAAATCTACAAAGCGAAAAATAAGTGGGCCATTTGCTGTGTTTACAAAAGATTGAAACGACTTTTGTAATGCCTTTGACAACAACAGATTCATTCGCATACAATGTCTTTATTTTTAAAAAAAATTGAACTATTTATTATAATTTTCTGTAAACATAATGCGCTGATAGATTTTATTGATTTATCATTGCGAATCATTTAATCTATAATCACACCATCTATGAGTGCAACTACTTGGACTACTGACAACATTCCCGATCTTACAAGCAAAACAATTATTGTAACAGGTGGCAATAGTGGATTAGGCTTGGAAGCAATACATGCCTATGCTGCTAAAAATGCCAATATCATTATGGCTTGTCGTTCTACTGCAAAAGGAGAAAAAGCGAAACAAGAAGTCTTGAAACTAAATCCCAAGGCGAATATTACGGTTTCAAAACTTGACTTAGCTGATCTAGCTTCGATCAGAACATTCGCTGTAGACTTTAAAAAAAACCATCCAACATTGGACATTTTATTGAATAATGCAGGAATCATGATGACTCCCTATCAATTGACAAAAGATGGTTTTGAAAGTCAGTTAGGGACCAATCATCTTGGACATTTTGCACTTACTGGTCTCTTACTTGATTGTTTAAAAAACTGTCCAAAATCAAGAGTTGTCAATGTAAGTAGCATTGCACATAAAAAAGCCAGCATCGATTTTGATAACCTACTTTGTAAGGATGGCATAAATTATTCTCCTTATCAAGCATACCGAAGCTCTAAATTGGCCAATCTACTATTCACTGATGGATTGCAAACTTTTTTTGAAACGCAGCAGATAGATTGTATGGCTGTATCGGCACATCCAGGGGTGTCAGACACGAATTTGTTTAGTCATCTTGCGCCAGCATGGCTAACAACATTCCTCAGACCCTTGATGCTTTTGATGATGCAGGAAGCCAGAAGGGGCACATTACCTGAACTTCGTGCGTCGGTAGATCCAACAACAAAGGGCCGAGACTATTATGGCCCAAATGGAAGAAGAGAGATGAAAGGTGATCCCATTTTGGTGCAGACCGATAGTGTATTCTTAACAAAAGAAAATGCAAGCAAACTTTGGAAAGCTTCTGAGGTCCTCACTTCAATAAGCTATTCTTAAAATGCCCTTTTCGTTAGATTCAAATATTCAAAGTATAATAGTGCAGTTGGATGATGCCAAATTAGAGTTGGTTTTGGCAATTAGAGAGGTGATACGCACTTCAAATAAAGACATCAAAGAGAAGATTAAATTTGGTAGAATTACTTTTTACAAAGCAGATACCGACCTAGCATTTATCTGCATAAAGGCGATCAATAAACATATTGAATTGGGCTTTTTTAATGGTCATATATTAGAAGATCCAAATCAACTGCTCAAAGGGAAAGCGCTAAAGATCAGAAGAGTAGAGATATTAATACTGAATGCTAGCTTAAAAAAGCAAATCAAAAGCTGGTTAAACCAAATCCTCAGCTAATACACTGCCACAGCTGTCTTCAATAAGCAGCCTCTTCTTCATTTATTTCATTAATTTTGTTCATCAAGCAAAGTTCGACATGAAACAAAAATTTTATTATGTACTCGTATTACTGCTCTCTAGTATTGCAGTATCAAGTCAAGTAAGTCGTCATTTAAATATCCCCGCACGACTACAATGGGATAATGACGGCGGCTATTGTGGCGAGACTTCTATACAAATGATAGGACTTTATTATGGCAATTATATTTCTCAAAATATGTGTAGAGAAATCGCTGGTGGAGAAGTTTTAATTGGCAATGACAATGCTGAAGTAGCATTAGATAAAATGGCGTTCAATATTGAGGTTTGGGACTATACCAAACCAGCGCCTCAATATCAAAATTATCTAGTTTGGCTTAAAAAACAATTAGCTAAAGCACATCCAGTCATCATCGCTGTCTATGTAAATGGAGAGACAAACACAGAATATGACCACATCATTCCGGCCATAGGTTTCACATCGGTAGATACCACTACCTTTATTAGCACCGACGAACTCATCTATAATACATGCTACGATCCTTCCTCTGTAAATAGGACTTTTCAATCTATATGGGATAATAGAAGTATGATGGGAAATGGTGCCAGCTTTACTTATTGTATTCCACAAAACATTGATTATGCATGTGCGGTAACTGGTATTAAAGATGATGAGCATGTCACCAAACCAGTACAATTATCTATCAATAGATGGGACGAACCGAATGTAAGTATTGGTGAAGCGCCTGAATTGATCACTGCCACCATCAAAATTGACTCACTCACTGCTGGCGAAAATTATGCTCTTTTAAGGTACAATGTTTTCTCTCTTATTCCTTCTTCGCATTTTAATGCAGCTGGAGCTTATTCCACTCAATACTTTACCGCCACAGGAACCCAACAGACATTTACAGAATCACTAATGTCGAATACCAGTGCTTTCTACAGATGTGTACCAACACAACTGCTCGACATAGAAAATACATTCACAGAAAAACAAAAAGATATTTTCATGTATCCAAATCCTTGCAATCAATATGTGATAATGGACGGCATTGAATATAATAAGGTCGAGATTTTAGATTTACAAGGACGCTTGCTACAACAAATCAAAACGATGCCGCTCAATCATAGATTGGATCTAAGCGAATTAAAATCTGGCTCATACCTTGTCAAAATATATGGTGATGATGCTATCGCTATAAAAAAGCTCATCAAACAATAAAACAATCTGATTCCAATTTTGTGAAGCATGGAATGAATGCTTTCTATGAAATGTATATTATTGCGTGACTGATAGCAACGAAAAGCCTGCTGTTGTTTTCTTACAGCAGCTTGCAGTGTATAGCAGGACAGCGGCGGCTGCTACTCCGCTGGCACGCCCAAACAAAAAATAACATGCTTTGACGGCTCCACCATTTTTCTTAAACATTCGCAAGAGAACATTGTTATATATCTCTAGAAAAGATTGCTTTTGAAATTTCACAAATGAATATAAACGATATCAATTTTTGCCACTACAGCGGATTACCTTCTCCGTCTGCATACATAGAAGTTGAGGAAATGTCTGTGACATTCACCGCTCTAGAGCTTGACAGAATCATTGAAATGGCATGGGAAGATAGAACACCCTTCGATGCCATACACTATCAATTTGGATTAAGGGAAGATGAGGTGAAAGCCTTGATGAAAAAAGAACTCAAATATAGTAGTTACAAATTGTGGAGGGAACGGGTAGAACAATGCGCTACCAAACATAGGGCCAAAAGAGTTCCTACAATAGGTCGCTTTAAAAGCAAACAACAAAAAAATATAACAAGCAATAAAATATCCAAACGATAATGAGTCAACAAAAAACATTTTTATTTGCAGGCGCCTCTAGTGCCATTGCAAAAGAAACTTCGCTCCTCCTTCAAAGTAAAGGACACCGTGTAATTGGTATCAGTACCAAATCGGATCATGCCAATTATGACGATTTGTATGAAGTCATCAATTACGATTTTGGCTCTTTTCCAGCTATAGAGGAAAAAATAGATGGCCTAGTTTATTTTCCAGGCACCATCAATCTGAAACCTTTCGGTAGATTATCGGCTGCAGAATTCCGAACTGATTATGAGATTAATGCCTTGGGTGCTGTTGCTTTTGCGCAGGCATATCTTAAAAATCTAAAGATGGTAGATCATGCTTCCATTGTTTTCATCAGCTCGGTCGCGGCAAGTACAGGCCTTCCTTTTCATGCATCTATCTCTATGGCAAAAGGTGCTATTGAAGCCCTTAGCAAATCGTTGGCTGCTGAGTTGGCACCAAACATAAGAGTGAATTGCATTGCACCATCATTGGTCAATACACCTTTGGGCAATAAGTTTTTGAATACGCCAGAAAAAATAGAGCTGATGGAAAAAAGAAATCCGATGCATAAGATTGGCTCTGCACTTGATATTGCAAATGCTGTCTCCTTCTTACTCCTCGACGAATCGGCTTGGATGACTGGACAGGTAATGGCTATTGATGGTGGGATGAATCATCTGAAGAATGGATAAGCATCATACTTGTGTATTCACGCATGAAGAACTCATGAGCATGGAACAATCCCTGAGGGTGAATGTGATCAACTCAATTCTTGGATTTAAGAGTGTGGCTTTGATAGGCAGCATCAATGATAAAAAAGAAAGCAATCTGGCCATCTTTAGTTCCATTGTACACCTAGGCGCAAGTCCACCATTGATTGGATTGGTTGTACGACCGGACTGTGTTGACAGGCATACGCTGACTAATATTATGGAAACGGCTTCCTTTACCATCAATCATATCAATGAAAACATCATGCAACAGGCACATCAAACTTCCGCCCGTTATCCTAAAGAGATATCGGAGTTTGATGCCACCCAATTAACGGAAGAGTACAAAGGAAATTGTAAGGCACCATTTGTAAAAGAAAGTCATATTCAAATGGCTGTGTCCTTTAGAGAAAAACATGAGCTCAGTATAAATGCCTGCCAATTCGTGATTGGCGAGATACAAGCCATTTATTTTCCAAAAGAATGTTTCTGCGTGGATGGGTTTATAGATATTGAAAAGGCACAAAGCATCACCTGTAGCGGACTCGATCGATATCATCGTACGCAACATCTCGCAAGACTTAGTTATGCCAAGGTGGATAAAAACTTGTCTTCCCAAAAATTAGAATACAAATATTCGACCTAGAACCCTTCATTCACGATAAGAATTCGTTTTACGATTCTTAGGATACATCAAATATGAGATAAGGAAAGCGACATGGCGCATCTACCAAGTCAATGAAAATAAGAGTGACTTTTGAAAGAATGGAATTCCTTAATAAGATGAAAACAATTGTATCTTCGTAAACGTAACTTTTATGCAATGAAAACAATCCTTCAAAAAAAAATTTCTCTGATTTATACCATTCTATTGATGGCCGGCTGCACAGCAGGCACCTTTTTTCTAACAAACTATTTTTCGAAAGAAAATCAAGCTGAATTGCAAATGGAACAATCAATTGCAAGCAGTGATCTATTACAAGCCAATACCCAAATAGCTCGTTCATGTAATTATGAAGTGCAACGAATAAATGGCTATCAGTATATTAGACCCATTTTATTTGTGGATGACAAATGTCAATCCGATAACCTTTTGCCCATGAAAGAGACAGTCGTTTCCTTGATCGACAATTTCAAAAAATCCGGCACCGTCAATGCGGCCTCTGTTTATTTAAGAGATATCTCCTTAAACGAGTGGTTTGCCATCAATGAGGATGAATCCTATAAGCCAGGCTCCTTGCTAAAAGTACCAGAACTGATTACCTTTTTAAAAATGAATGAAAAACAACCTGGTTTATTAGATAGAAAAATTACGTATAGCCGTGCTTTCGATCTCAAGAAAAAAGGATTGTATCTTTCAAAATCCATCGAAGTGGGGCACACCTATACCATCAGGGAATTGCTCACCTACATGATTACATATTCCGACAATAATGCCACGAAACTTCTGAATGATATTATTGATGTTCCTACCTTCCAAAAAACATTTACAGACCTTGGATTAGAAGCACCAGATTGGAATTCGAGTGACTATCCCATCACTGCTAAGCATTATTCCATGTTCCTTCGAGCCTTGTATAATGGTTGTTATTTATCTAGTAAGGATTCTGAGTTTGCAACAGAACTTATGACTCATTGTGACTTTAAAAATGGCATCCTTAATGGACTTCCGTCCAATACAAAAATAGCACACAAATTTGGTGAGAGTGGGATCGCTACAGAACAACAACTGCATGAATCAGCGATCATCTATTTACAAAATAAAACCTACATATTGACAGTCATGACCCGTGGTGCCAATCCACAAAAATTACCCGCTGTACTAAGTCAAATATCTAATGTTGTATATCAAGCGATGAGCGAGAATACATCAAATTTGTAAAAAAGTCAATACCGTCATAGCCTTCAATTTCAAAGAAGGCGAGGCTTTCTATGGGAGCAAAAATGACTCATAAACGGTTCTTAAAATCTTTGGATGCTGCTCAGGCAAAGTACACGACAAAAAAAAACCAACCCGACATCGGATTGGTTTTTCTATAATTAAATGTTTTAAAGAAAGGATTACATCATCCCTCCCATTCCGCCACCTGGCATAGAAGGCATTGCTGGTTCTTCTTTTGGTTTGTCAACGATGGTACATTCTGTTGTCAATAACATACCTGCAATAGAAGATGCATTTTCTAACGCTACTCTAGTTACTTTAGTAGGATCAATTACACCCGCTGCCTTTAAGTTTTCATACTTATCTGAACGTGCATTATAACCAAAATCAGAAGTGCCTTCTTTCACTTTTTGAACGATGATAGAACCTTCTAATCCTGCATTAGCAGCAATTTGACGCAATGGCTCTTCAACAGCTCTTCTGATGATAGCGATACCTGTATTTTCATCTTCATTGTCACCTTTCAAAGCAGTTAAACTACCCAATGCTCTGATATACGCAACACCACCACCAGCAACAATACCTTCTTCTACGGCAGCTCTCGTTGCATGTAAGGCATCATCCACTCTATCTTTTTTCTCTTTCATTTCAATTTCAGTCGCAGCACCAATGTAAAGAACTGCTACGCCACCAGCCAATTTAGCCAATCTTTCTTGCAACTTTTCTTTATCATAATCAGATGTTGTTGTTTCAATCTGCGCTTTAATCTGACCGATTCTTGCTTGAATATCTTCTTTCTTACCAGCACCACCCACAATAGTAGTATTGTCTTTATCGATGCTGATATTTTCTGCAGTACCCAACATTTCCAATTCTACATTCTCTAATTTATATCCTCTCTCTTCGCTGATCAAAGTTCCACCAGTAAGAATAGCGATATCTTCTAACATTGCTTTTCTTCTATCGCCAAAGCCAGGAGCCTTTACTGCAGCGATTTTCAAAGTACCTCTTAATTTATTCACCACCAAAGTAGTCAATGCTTCACCTTCTACATCTTCAGCTACAATCAACAAAGGACGGCCTGTTTGAACTGATTTTTCAAGAATAGGCAATAACTCTTTCATATTGCTTACTTTCTTATCATAAATCAATACCAATGCATTCGCCAATTCTACTTCCATTTTCTCTGTATTCGTTACAAAGTATGGTGACAAATACCCTCTATCGAATTGCATGCCTTCTACCGTTTTTACTTCAGTTTCGGTGCCTTTCGCTTCTTCTACAGTAATCACACCTTCTTTACCCACTTTAGCCATCGCATCAGCAATCAATTTTCCAATCGTGCTATCGTTGTTGGCAGAAATAGTAGCAATCGCTTCAATCTTTTTGTTATCATCTCCAACAGTTTCGCTCATGGCTTTCAATTCAGTCACAATCGCTTTCACCGCTTTATCCATTCCTCTTTTCAAATCCATTGGATTCGCACCACTTGCCAATGATTTCAAACCTGGTGTTACAATCGCTTGCGCCAAAACGGTTGCCGTTGTAGTACCATCACCTGCTGCATCAGCCGTTTTAGAAGCGACTTCTTTTATCATTTGTGCACCCATATTTTCAATGGGATCTTCCAATTCAATTTCTTTGGCTACCGTTACACCATCTTTAGTAATTTGTGGGGCACCATATTTTTTTTCAATCACCACATTTCTACCCTTAGGTCCTAAGGTTACTTTTACTGCATTGGCCAATTGGTCAACACCACTTTTCAATTTTTCTCTTGCGTCTGTATTAAACGAAATTATTTTTGACATTGCTTATCTATTTTATTTTTATAATTTAATTCTTAGTCTTGGAGGCCAAACCTCTGCTTATACGATTGCGAAAATATCGCTCTCACGCATAATCAATAATTCTTCGCCATCTACTGTAATTTCAGTACCGGCATATTTGCCATACAATACAGTATCACCCACTTTTACAACGGTTGGTTCGTCTTTTTTACCCGGACCAGCGGCCATTACAACCCCACGTTGCGGTTTTTCTTTGGCATTGTCTGGAATATACAAGCCACTTTTCGTTTTTTCTTCTGCTTCTGCTGCTTTAATTACCACTCTGTCAGCCAAAGGTTTGATGTTTAATTCTGCCATTTTATTTTAATTTTTTGGATAAATAATTATATACTCTCCTTAGCATTTATTATGCCAATGGAATTTTACTGAACTTTTGTCATATTTACAGGTCAAAACTACATAATTTGTCAGACATTCAGGAGCATTTAATAATCCCTTCATATCTCCTTTTTTTGAAGCTATTCCTGCTATTCGCCTCTATCTTTTCTGGCTTTCAAATCTACTAGCAGCGTGTGCCACGCCATCCTATTCCTTACTGCCAAAAAAGGATGCCGGCTGCTATCAGGGCTAGGGCTCTAGGAATTGTGGTGAGTGAGGAGTTTAGAATGATGAGTTAGTAGGTATGAGTTATGAATGATGAGTTTTTTTATTAGTGCTGGCAAGCGAAGTGAAGCATGAAAATCGATACGGTGAAGGCCTATGGAGATACCTGTAAATATAAATTCTTTAATCGCAGTATACCAAACCATTTTTACACGATAGATAGCACCGGCCAGATCTGTCATTGATATGGAATTTGAATAAAAAGGACTTTGTAGTTTTGACAGTTGGGTTGCTTTTTTGTTTGCATGTGAGTGAACAGTGATTGTAGAATTGGTATTGGGAAATGCCCTTTTCTCTATACTTCGACACGCCATTTGAAAAATAACGAAAAGAAACGCTATTGTCATTTTTTGCCGAATTTTGAATTTAATTGTTCTACATTCAACTAATTATTACACTACAGTGAATATCCAATCATATAAAGTCGTTGAACTATTAAATTCGTTAGACAAGGAAGAGCTAAAGAAAATGAAATCTTTATTGCTTGCACCCGGAACAAATCTTAAACCACAACAACAAATTGTGTTGAAGATTTTATTTCTTTATTCGAGGAGGGAGGATAGACTTCAAACAACGATTATAAAAGAACTTGGTTTGCATCAAAATAGAATTGACGATTTAATGAATAAAATTTTGATGCATGTCGAAGAATATCTCATCAATATAACCATTAAACCATCTAGTGAAATAGAAAAATTGTATGGCTTACTTGGCTTATATAGCAGGCTGCATTTAAAAAGACATTACAATTCAATACTTACAAAAATAAAAAGAGTAACGCAAAATAAACACCAAGTTATCTCCTCTGATGAAAATAGATATTATTATTTGTTATTAAAATCAACAGAAGTGCATGAAACAATCAAAGCAGGGCGAGGAATTAAAAATAAGGAAATCGAATACATCATTTATCTGGATATTGCATATTATATAGAGAAGTTAAAGGTTTGTTGCGAATTGATTAATCGTAATAAAATTCTTGCAGGAACCATTAATCAAGAATATATTGAAACACAAATAGCAAATGCTGAAAAATACAAGGGAATAAACTTACTTATTAGATTGTATGGCGATTTTATACGTATTTTTCTTTATAAACCGAAAATCACCCCCAAAGTATTTCTTCAACTCTTTAATCTATACAAAACACTACCATTTAACTTTGAGTTACGTGGTGATAATATCACCATCGCTACTTATCTTATTAATATCTGTCTTAATGAGCAAAAAAAAGACAACTTAAGTGTGGCAGTACTTTTACTACGTGTAATTGACTTTATGAAAGAAAAAAATCTAATTCTAGAACAAGGGATCATTTCTTTTTCTCTAATGAAATCTATCGTTTCTGCATCAATAAAACTGGGTCAGCTTGAGTGGTCAGAATCCTTTTATGGCAACTATAAAAAGTTTATAGATACTGATATAAAAGAAGTAGGCACAGCGTATATAGAGGCCTTATTTCATTTTAACAAGGGTAACTTTCAATTGGCTTGGTCAAAAACAAGTAATGTCAGCCTGAAGGCTCTGGATGTTTTGTTGAAAATTAATTTTATGCAACTACAAATTCAAATAGCGATTGAATTAAAAATAGGTGCGCCTAGTAAGGACAAGGAATATTTAAATGGTATTTTTAATAAACTTTTGTATTTGCTTAGGTCATCTAAAATCGGGAAAACAAATCAGGAAAAAACGTATAATTTTATAAAATATGCTAAAGTGCTTACTAAAAGGAAAAGTCCTGAACAATACTTAAATTTTTTGAAAGCTTTACAACTTGAAAATCCTGTCTCGGAAAAACCTTGGTTAATTAAAAAAATGAAAGAAAAGGCGGGTAAATAATTCCCGCCCTTTTGATAAAAGCCTCTCTATTGAATATATTGCGTAATTGCAAAGCTGTAACCAGAATTGGTTGTTACTACAATAGTGTATATACCAGCACTTAATTGTGAGATATTATACCGGCAAGATTGACTATGACACCAAGAAAATGTATGCACCAAGTTTAGATTTACATCAAATATCTTAGTTGTAGCAACTGGGTTATTCGAATCCTGCGTATCCACAAAGATATCATCATCAACAATTGCGATACTACCACTAGGATCAAGTAGTGGCAAGGGTTGATAAGCATAAGCAAAGCTATAATTTACAATTGCTGTAAATAACAACGTCAGTAATAAATTTCGAGTTTTAAATTGTAATTCCATAAAATTTTAATTTTTAAAATGTTTATGGAAGGCCTTCCGGGTAATAAGTTATATAACCTGAATTGTTAACAGGCCAAATCTAAATTATTGATTCAAGTAATTTAAAATAAACTTTCATGAATACACTTTTTTATTGACGAAAAATATCATAATTTATGTTATTAGACTATAGCTGTATATATTGATATATAACATTTTCAGACTTTAATAAGAAAATTCATTAAATTTTTACTATCATTTTACGGGCTAAAAGTATCTAAATTTTCAGCAGAATAATTGGCTAGAATACAACAATATTGATGTTGTATACTAATCTATAAAGAAGACTTAAATCTATTTTAGAGTCTTTTATTAAAGAATTAGTATTTGGCGAATTCCTGAACACGCCACAAATCAAAGTAAGGATAATTTAAAGTACAAAAAAAACATGAAAAAAGCAATTTTAGGTTTATCAGTGATTTTAATTTCACTAAACGCTTGTAAAAAAGTTGAAGTTCAATTGCCTAAGACATCAAATCTAACGCAAGAACTTAATTTATTGAATGAGAAATACAGTCAATACCAGTCACCAAACTATTACAAGACAAATTGGAATTGGGATCGAGATTTAGGAGGTGCGGGATTAGGGTTTGCATTAGGTAGTGCAACAACAACACCAATCGGTGGTGCATTTTGCGGCATTGCTTGGGGTATTGGATGCAGTGCGCTAAAAAAACCAGCCCCTACATACCCATTAAATTACATTACAAACAATAGCAATTGGGTCTTAACCAATGCTCATTGGTATAATTCAACTTTATTTTATGATTTTGACAATTTTAACCCGTATCGTGAGTTTGGTGTTAAGCATAATATTGCCTTGGATTATATTCAAAATCGAGTTACCAAAGAAGAACTTTTTAATGGAATCGAAGGTTATTTTCAATTCTTGAACGATAGTCTTGGTGGAAATTACAATATCACAGGATTAGACTCGATGCGTCTGAAATTCTATTCTGCATGTGATTTAACCGATGCAGGCTTTACTACCGACACTAATAGTGTTAAAGACTTTTATTCCAGTGCTGTTTCGAATAGCTTAATTCCATCTGATAGTACAATTGTACTTAATGCCTCGAAACAATATGCCAAAATTCTTTATAAAGACCTGTCTGATAGTATCGTTAATGATTATACTAAGAATTTTTGCATTACAGTCTCAAATTCAGGCATAACTAGTGCTCAAAAAGCGGCAATACTACAGATAATTAGTCTATCTTTACACAGTTATTCATATTGGAAAAATTAAGTTAACATGAAAAAAGTAATTGATATAATACTTGCACTATTTTTTAACCTTACTTCTCCAATTATTTTAACATTATTTTTATTGAGGGCAATAGAGTTTTACAATCAAGGGAATCAAAAATATTTCGTTTATGTTGGATTGGCTCCAGGTTTGATAATATTTCAATTAATATTATTCTATAAATTAATTTACATGGGTCCTTTCTTTTATAAAAAAAATAAGACGTATCAAAAAATGTTTGGAACTTTTTTTGATCATCACGAACAGTAGTGACTTGCCCAATATGGAACTCACCAACTGCAAACTTGGGTTGGGTTTCAATATTGGGGAAGTGGTCGTCAAAGACACTTTTGCGAAAGCTGGGCACAATATAAATCAGGTTCATTATGGTTGGGTGGAGTTCTTCAACATAGCATAGCAGTTTCGGGATGGTCACATTTTACTGATTGCTCTAATTCAAGTTTCGGAATTGTACCTGCTTCGTCAGGTGGCGGAATTGCATGGAGATCATACTCAAATCGTACCTCTTGGACTTCTGGAGGACAAAGATATTCCTATCGTGGCGAAAATCAATTTGCAAACATAGGATATATCGTATCTATTAGTGGTTACTACAATCACGGATATTAATATTATATTTAACACATCTGCACAATAAAGAGCAGATATGTTACTTTTATATAGCAATGCATCAAATGAAAAAATTAATCACATTTTCTCTATCACTGTTTAGTTTCATAAATATTCTAATAGCTAAAACTAGTTTAGAATATTTACAGTCGAAATCCCATTTTGACATTACAGCAAGTCATTCTTTCCATACTAATTTAAAAATAACAAGCGTCTCTGGTCCGTTGCGTCTTTATTCCAACGTAATGCCCAGCTTTGGTTTTGCGGTAAAATATAATTACTATCTTCATAAGAATATTTATTGTATCATCGGTTTTGCATTCGAAAATATTCCAACACAATTCCACTGGGATTTTGGAACATATAAAAATTATTTTCCCGAGAAGTTCAAAGATTATGGTTTTGAAAAAAATCAAAAAAATTCTCATTTTTTTTTAATAGATCTTTTCCTGTTGGCGTTGGAACCACACTCATAATTAAAAAAAAACAGCATGTTTTCCTTGAACTCATTTTAAACAATGTTATTAACGGGGACCGTAGATTGGGTTCTGAGAATGTATACACGAATATTGGTACAGAAATTACATATTTCACAAGTGTCATAGAAAATATTGGTAAGTATAAATATGCTCCAGAGTTTGGATTTAATATTGGATATGCTAAAAAATTAAGGAGTGGAGATTTTTTCAAAATGTCAATCCTAGCTAACATATGCCTTACACCGACATTAGAGGGCGAGTATTTTTTTATGAATGTTGGTAAAGATCATGATAGCTATGGTCTTATTGATTACAAAAACAATTTCTGGGCAATTCAAATGTCATATACCCTTAACTATAAAAGAATAAAAAAAGTAAAGAGAATTAGTGAAATATAAAATATTAACAAAATTTTACTAACTTCCGGAATCATAGCTTCAAGCATGAGATTTTTTTACTCGGACCGTCATTGCGAACTTTCTCTGTATTTTAAAAAGTGAAGCAAACTCCTCCTCTGAAACGCAATCAAAATAGTATTAAAGTAGAGTTTACAATAAATTAAAAACAATGATGATTAATAAAAATTTCTATCAGGCTCCTAAGGCTCTCGCAAGTTTAGCAAAGCGTAACTTGTGAGTCCAAACCATTGAAGTTTCTAACTTCAATTTGAAATCCCCCCTATTTCTTTCCCCGCCCTTGTTGGTGTTATTCACCAACAAGTCAAAAAAGTAATTCCTAAGGCTCTCGCAAGTTTAGCGAAGCGTAACTTGTGAGTCTCGCCCGCCCTTGTTGGTGTTATTCACCAACAAGTAAAAAGTATTACCTATTTCCTCACCACCTTCACAAAGCTAGAATGCGCATCCTGATTCACTTTCAAAACATACACACCAGCAGCAAAAGGACTCATATCAAATGCTTCTCTATCGAATGTCTGCAACATAGATTGACCAGCTAAATCAAACAACTCGCACGAAAAGTCCGTCTTGCCATCATTTCTAGCTATATGAATCCATGCATCTGTTGGATTAGGATAGACTTGTAATTGAGTAAAATCATTTGTCTCTGAGATATTCACTGACGAAGTACAGGGTACAAAATTGATGGCATCATCCCATAAATCAGACTGCGCTGTTCTTAGTCCACAAGCAGTTCCATTGGGTGTTGCTTTAATTTCTAGATAACAATCTGTGCTACTATTATACACCGGCCATGCTTCCATGCCACTTGCATTGGGATTACCTGTCCTCGCAAAATTGACCCAATAATTCAACATAGCTTGTTGCACAGAATCATCAGCTGGCTTGAACAAAACACCTGTACCAGCAGTGGCATTCTCCCAATTATTAAACACATAAAACAATTCCATGCCATGATAACTACCCAATGGTGTCAAAGGGGCGAAGGTATGTTTATGCGTAAAGAAATAACGCCATACTGGTTCCGTTTGATTTTGACTCACACATTGTGCAGTACGTCTTACTGTAGCTGTAAACTGAGCATCAGTCAAAATGCCAATATAGGATGCCTTCGCCTCTGCATTGGTGCTACCCGGTGGATACAAGATATTGGCTTGTGCTCTCAAGGCAGAAGGAACACTTGAATTTATCAGTGCTGTCACCATCGCTGGTATCACAACTGGAGGTACTGAAAGACTCATCTCATCAGCATTAGAGCCGAGCATCAAAGGCACTTTATTAAAGTTACCACTCTGAAAACTTTGAAATGGAAAATCAGTAAACACTACATCATCCTTTACTGCCTGCCAATTCATTTGAACTGCTCCACCTGACAATGGAGCTGTCTCTCCACTAATGATTGAATCAGCTGACAAAGCACGCATATAGGTGATTTTTTGTGCCGGAGTTCCAACACTTGTAAAGCTATCTACAAACGCAATACCTTTGTTTTTGACAGTAGTATAATCTCCTACCATTGGTACAGCACTTTGAATACATGCACGTTGAAACAATCCTGCCGCCAAGGGTGAAGTCAGAAGATTCGCTACATCAACACCTCCAGCACTCTCGCCAAAAATCATCACTTTCGAAGCATCTCCTCCAAAATTGGCAATATTGTTTTTTACCCATGTCAAGGCTAAGATTTGATCGAGTACAGCATAATTTCCCGCAATACTATTTGCATTTTCTAACTCCAATCCTGGATGCACCAAAAAGCCCAAGGGTCCTAGTCTATATTGAATGGTAACTACAACAGCATCGCCACGCGCTGACATATTCTTACCAAAAAACATTTGTGTTCCTCCGCCCGTTTCACTGGCTCCTCCTTGCTGATTACCTCCACCATGAATAAAAACCAAGACTGGTCGGCTTCCTGCGCCAACTGCGGGTGTCCATACATTTAAGTACAAACAATCTTCATTTCCTTCTAAGGTATAGGTAGTATCGCCTTGATTAAAATGCTTCTGTGGACATACAGGTGCAAAGCTAGTAGTGGACAATACGCCAGCCCAAGTTGCTGGCTCTTGAGGAGCTTTCCATCGAAGTGTATCAAGAGGTGCTTTGGCAAATGGAATGCCCAAAAACTGATGCACTGTGCCATTCAAGCTACCAGAAATTTGTCCATATGTAGTATTCACTATTTGTGCCTGTGTCCTGAAAACAAGGATACTTATGAGGAAGTTAAGTATAAATAATTTCATGCCTATTTTTTAATGATATAATTTTTGTTTGACTATAATGTTTCGTTAAGGTTTAAACAGTCAGGTACTGATTTGAAACACATAGCCATATCTATTCTCAGATATGGTGTTAAAGATAAATAGCATAACTGTATTCCAAAAATATTTATTTGACTTCTTTAGATTTGATTGACCGAAATCCGCGACAGGGGGTGAAGAGAGTAGCCCCGAAATTTTTCGGGCTACGACAAAACACCCGGTGTTCTTGCATCTTGTATTTTGTGCAAGAGCAGTCGCCCAAAAAAAAATAATTTCTTAAATCTTAATATAACAAATGCAGAGGATTATAAAAAGCTAAGATGCTACTGACACCTTACATACAGCGGAGGCAAGGCGAGGCTATTACTAAAATGTCCTGCCCTATCTTTGAGTATCACATAATAATAGGCAGTATCGTAAACGTTGGCTGCAATTGGCTCACAGGCTTGAAATCCTATTTTTTTGCAACACATATTGTACTTTTCAATATCGATGGTACCCTCTATATCCTTTACAGAACCACGATTATCGATATAAGGCATTTTAAAAAATTCGAGACAACTATCGCGTTTGTCTAATAAAAAAAGTGACCAGGTTGGATGATACAAGCAACTGGTGGAAGTATCCGTTCTACAAAGATCACAGGTTTGGGTAGAGGTATAAGAATAACCAAAATCTCCGTCACCATCTTGAAAATGAATACTGATTAATAAACTATCGCCTTGATTGACGGTATCCTTGGTGAAATTGACAAAATCGATGGCTGGTGTGGACGAAAAAGTCTGTCTTTTCTTACATGAAAACGTAACAAAGAGCACAATAAAAAGCATTAAAATGAAAAGTGTTTGTTTACTTTGCATGTATTTTAAAATCATGGTTTTTGTCATTAGAAACAAATATACATAAAAGAATCTTTGCGATAAAAGAGGAAAGCGAATTTAACGAATTGGCGCTTGAAGTGTTTCAATATCAGCTAAAGCATTGTGTGGTGTATCGAGAATATTGTTCTTTGCTAAAAATCGATAGCGCCGCCATTCAATCCTATCAAGATATTCCCTTTTTGCCGATAGAATTATTTAAGACGCATCAAATATTATCTGACGAAAAGCAGACACAGCATGTATTTGAAAGCAGCGGAACCTCTGGTTCAATTAATTCGAAGCATTATATAGCCGATGAAACCTTGTACAAGGAAAGTTTTATTCAATCTTTTGTCAATAGTTATGGTGCGCTAGAAGATTGGCATATTCTTGCTTTATTACCTTCTTATGTAGAAAAAGGAAATGCCTCTTTGGTCTATATGTGCAAGGAATTGATGCGTTTGACAAATAGTGAATTGAGTCAATTTTATCTTCATGATATGGCAAGTTTGGCCTCTACTTTAAAAGATTTGAATGAAGCCAGCAATAGAAAAACGCTTTTGATAGGCGTAAGCTATGCTTTATTGGATTTTGCAGAAAGCTTTCCGCAATCGCTCGAAAACATCACCATCATGGAGACAGGTGGAATGAAGGGTAGAAGAAAAGAACTGACAAAAAAAGAATTACATGACACACTAAAAGCTGCCTTTCATGTGTCGCACATACATTCAGAATACGGCATGACAGAATTGTTATCGCAAGCGTATTCATTAGGAGAAGGCATCTATAAGGCTCCATCATGGATGAAAATAATTGTCACAGATATCTATGATCCATTCGAAAAAAATGAATCACTTAGCACAGGTAGAATGAATATAATAGACTTAGCCAACATCTATTCATGCTCCTTTATCGGCACATCAGACATGGGTAAAAGCTATGCAGATGGGAGTTTTGAGATTATAGGAAGAATTGATAACGCAGCTTTAAGAGGTTGTAATTTGATGATTGAGTAAGAACACTGCCGCTCCTTAATCTTTCTCTGTAAAAACAGTATCAGATAATTTTTGGTTGAATTTATAAGCACTAAAAGTCAAGGTAACAGAACCGGTGGTTTTAAGAGGACCAGCGGTCTTTGTAGGCGATTTTGAATTGATATCCACACTCACCATTTTCGGTACTTTAAATTTTTTCATATCAAAAGTGATCATCGTCTTTGCTGGCATTCCATATTTTGAGCTCGCATCGAAAGTGTTGATGACATTTGCTGTGCCATTTTCTTTGGAAGTGATTTGTGCTTTCTGAACCAAACCTTTTGAATCAATATATATTTTAGCGGCCACTATATCTTGATCTTTCAGAGGGATGAGTTGAACAATATCACAGGAGATGGCATTCACTGTTTCTTTGCCCATGAATACCGGCATAAAACTAAGGGTATCAGAAATGATAGACAGAATTTGATTTGGATTTTGCTTTGGTAAAAAGACGATACCATTGCAACGAACTCTAAACTTAGAGGGCTTCTTATAAAAAATCATGCCATCTATATGTTCGATATTGAGTCCTGGAATATCAAAATTGATAAATGTTTTGCAAGAATAATCACTGATGGGTGCAAAATTCTTGTAGGCTAGACGGATGATTGCCTTTGCATCTTGAGCCATTGATTGTTGCATGGCGATGAAGAAACAAAATAGTAAAAGGATGCTTGCTTTCTTTTTCATGATAAAATATCTTTTGTTTTAAAATGATACCAAGCCACGCCAGTAAATGCAGCGATATAGCCAAGCATGACAGCTACTGATAGTATAATTTCATTCCATTCAATTGGATTGTAAAAAACATTTCGCCAAATAATCATGTGGGTGGTAAACAAAGCAGGCTTGATATAATCGAAGAATGGAATTTCTAAAGTACCTATAATGGTGAAGATGATGATAGTAGCCATACAAATAACAATTGGCGTGATCGAGTTCTCTGCAAATGCAGAAATGCAAAAGGAATAGCTGGCAATCAACATCAAGCTGAGAAAGGCGATAATAAAGGCAAATCCATATCGCCACAGGACATCATTGGCACGTAAGACGGTCAACCCATCTGACTTTAACACCATCATATCACCATCACCGAATAAAATTCGGCCCACAATGAGTGATAAAATTCCTAGCCATAAGATTAAAACGGCTGTATAAATAGCGCTGGCAATATATTTTGCAAAGAAAAGCTGCGTTCTGCTGAAAGGCTTTCCTGCTAGTAATCTCAGCGTACCTCCTGCAGATTCACCACTGATAATATCTCCCGTAACGAAGGCAACGAGCAAGGGCATTTGCACCACCAACATTTGTAAAATAATAAAAGCGATAAGATTACCATTGATAATTTTCCCAGAAATATCAAAAGTTTGAGAGAAAGAGTTGAATAAAAAATCAATATAATTTTTACCATCCGAAAGCATGGCCATATGAATCAATCCAACAATCATAGTGATGGCTAACAGACCCAAATAACTTCGAGGTTTAGAAGCAATTTTAAATAACTCGGCATAAATCAATTTCAACATAATAAGCGCTTAATTTTTTTGAGTGATTTCCATATATAATTCTTCTAATCGACGTCTGTGAGTAATCCCAGAAATTAAAACACCTTGTTGATTGAAAAATTGATTTAATGAAGCAATCTCTGCTTGAGTGATGATAAAGCTTAAAGATTGGTCTTCCTGATTGCTCAGCTTGCTTTTCCAATGAGATTCAGAAATCACTTGCATGGCTGCATGGCTGTCTATCATTTCGAATCTTACATTTAAGTCATTCTGATGAAGGAGTGCTTCTACAGACCCTTCCAAGACTACTTTCCCTTTGTTAATGATGACCATTCTGTCGGCAATCAATTCAATTTCATTCAATATATGCGAGGACAATACAATGGTTTTTCCTTCTGCTTTTAGCTGTTGAATAAATACCCTCAAATCGATAATGCCAGACGGATCTAAGCCTGTGTTGGGCTCATCTAAAATCACCAAGTCGGGTTGATGCATGATTACTTGAGCTAATCCCAATCTTTGTTTCATACCATGGGAGTAGGTCTTTACCAAATCTTTTTCTCGACCTTTCAATCCAACTTGTTCCAAGACCTCATCGATTCTTAACTCAGAGATGGTTTTATCGCAATAAGCAGCTAGCAGCTGTAAATTTCTTTTGGCAGACAAATAACCATAAAAATCAGGCTTTTCGATGAGATAGCCGATTTTAGAAAGCACTGCTCTCCTATTTTTATGCAACTCCTTATCAAATAATTTGATACTGCCAGATGTAGGTTTCACCAGTGAGAGAAGACAGCGCATGGTGGTGCTTTTCCCTGAGCCATTGGGACCTAATAAACCATAAATTTCTCCTTGCTTCACGGATAAACTAAGATCCTCTAGAGCAGTGACTGTATCGTATTTTTTTCTAAGATTTGATATTTCAATTATACTCATGCTTCATTCATTACAATCTTAAACAACAATTAAAGACGAAAGTTCATATTGGTAAAATTACTTTGATTGAATCACCCTAACGCTCTTAAAACAGAGGTGCTCATACAATGCTCCACAGCAATCTACCATGCCTAGACCTTTTATCAATTATTCATTGCCATTTATCAATTATGAGTATCAGACTTTTGGAGAAGTCCACATATTCGCACTATCAATACAGAGCAATAACAATAGAATGATCTCAAGTTCAAACCTAAAACCCTTATATATTATTATTCACCCTAAATAAAAAACAGAAAAGAAGAAAAGAAGAAAAAAGAAATAGTCGCCTCATTGACAAAGCACAATCGGACGACTGGTGGCTTGTAATACCTCAGTTTACTTCAAACCTTTACAAAAAAATCAAACAATCATTCAAAAACAAAAAAACAATCACATGAAAAAGATTTTCGGAATATTAACAGTAATCACTATTCTATTAGTGAGCAATCTAAACACTTATGCCTTCAATATCACCATCCATTTTGGTGCACCAACAGCAAATGGTTGCATTGGGGTAGGCATTTGCTCCATCACGGGGGACCTTTTTAGCGATATGGTGAATGCAGCAAATGCAGATATGATACTAACAAAGGATGGCAAAATTAAGTTGGTTTTCAATGCTCAATCCATGAATGCTGAAACATTAGCCAAAAATTTCAGCAATAATACTTTTAAGCTAGACGCAGACTATACCACCTCTCCAGAGGTGATGCAGCTCTTAAAATTGAGCAGTCCATATACCATCAAAAAAGGCATATACAAGGTGACAAAGAATGCTACGAATAATACATTCGAATTAATGCTTTAATTTATCCATGGGGGTCTGTCTTTGTACAGGCTCCCAAAAATTTTACATCATGAAAAGTACATTAAAAAAAACATTGATTATCCTGATGGCAACGCTATGTCTGGGCTATCTAGTGTATTATGGATTTATATTTCTTGTGGCAGGATATAACCCTTTCCTAATGGGCAAAGAAAGAAGCAAAGAAGAAATTATTGCTTATGCTTTAAAGAATCATATTCCTACAGATGAAATCTACATGATTGACAGTGCCTCTCTTAGAACAAGAGGCGCAGGTCAGTTTCCTAAAATGTATTTGTACGATCACAATGGACTTCAACTAAAATTTCACAGCTGCTTTGAACTGTTAAAAGGCTTTGAAGACACACTAAAGAACAATAAGCATTATTTCACGCTCGACACGACCTCCCACCTTCAAGAAGAACTTATGCATTTCAGGCATAGCGATGGAAGTAGCGTAGATAGTCACTTATCTCATCAAAATTATTATCTGATTTACTATTATCCTATGTGGATGCCTGGCTTGAATAGAAGGAAACTTTTTCCATTGAGAGATCGATTGGCAAAGGAGCCTGCCTTCAAACTATACCTAGTCAATTGCGATAAAAGAACAGAATGGCACATGAAGAAAAAAAAGCAACATACACTTTTCTAATCAATTCTTTTGGACATACAAAATGATTGAAACTCTATTCTTTCCGGTAACACCTGCCCTTTTTAGACTACTGAATTAGCCACTATTTAGATACTATGATTTATTGCAACGGCATCATACCAAGCAGAGAGCACTGGTATGGATACTATTATTTACCATTTAAAATTCTTACATGAAATTATTATTTTTTTATGTGCAACTGTTGATCATATTCTTTCAAACAACAGTTTCACCCATTTATATTCTCACATTTGGCAAAGGAGAAAATTGCGCAGGATATAATATCTGCAATATCTCTGAAGATATCAGTTTCGAAAAAGAGGAGAATCAGGCAAGGGTTTCTATCCGACTTAGGGACGGAAGAATAGAATTTGAATTCTTTAAAAATAGTATAAGCGATAAGGCTTTCCTCAAATTTTTTTCAACAGGATTTTTTGTTTTAGATACCGATTATACACTACCATACGTAGTAAGTAAGGCGCTTTCTTTGAAAAACAAAGTGATTAAAGCAGGCAAGTATAAAGTCATTGCCACCAGCGATACCTATGTACTTAGTTTTTAAAAAACATTTGGTTTGCATGACCTTGTGTTGCACCTGCTGTATCGCATTATCGCAGAATGCCTTCGAAGCGCCTGCCCATTTGTACGAATTCAACATCGAATGTCCAATGTACAAATGTGATATCAGTGGCAAAATAACAGATAGCACCTTGCTCGTAGCCCCTCCGAACGCCAAATTTACACTGGTTGAAATGCTTGCCACACAGTATATCATTCGATTTACCTTATTACCAAATAGCAGAAAAGTGATAGCACCTTTGTATAGTAAGGATGACTTCACCACCTATACTTACTTCATCATCACCAAAGCCCAACTCGACTTTAAAGCCTCATCCATCAAGAGGTCAAATTTAAATCTATTGGTAGGCAATATCTTTACCCCAATCAAACTCAGATTCAAACCTTTTGACTTTGCCAAAGACATCAGTGTTGGGACCACTTTTGGTGCTAAATACTCCTTTACTGAAAATCAGACCACATCAGTCGATGCACTGATCGCTATAGGAATTACATCGCTTCGTATAGATAGTGCAGCCTCCTTAAAAAAAGTTGATGATGCAGCAGATATACTCTCCTTTACAAGTTCGATAGGGATGGTATTAGAATTTGGAAATGCACAACTTGGGGTGTTTTTGGGCCTTGATCTAATATCTAATAGCAATCAACAGAAATATGAATGGACATACAAAAATAAGCCTTGGATATCCTTTGGTATTGGATATTCCCTTTTCTCATTTAATGTTAAACAATGACACATTCATACACCAACTACATAGTATGAAAATTTTGTCAAATAGGACATACTACTGAGTTCCTATACTCGATAGAACTTGATTGTTTTCGACTTTTACCAACAAAAATCATAGAATTATCATTTTCATTTTCGTAATTTTGCAACTCAGTCAAACATACTTTCATGCGAATATTTTGGTCAGGCACCCTATTTATCTCAGCCCTATTCATATCAATGCTTTTATTTTCTTTCAGCAATAAAACTATTGCTACTGAAGAAAAATCTAGCAGCACTGGAGATTCTATTCTCTATTCATCGGAAGTGCATTTCAAAAATGTTCGTCAACTAACCTTCGCAGCTGATAATGCAGAGGCTTACTTTAGCTTCGATGGAAAAAAAATCACTTTTCAATCGAACAATAAGGCTTGGACCATGGGTTGTGATCAAATATTCACCATGCCTATCAATAAATTTGATGCTAGACAAAAGATGCCTCAAATGATTTCTACTAGTGAAGGAAGAACCACCTGCTCCTATTTTATGCCAGATAACAAACATATTTTATTTGCTTCAACCCACCTCGGTAATAAGGCGTGTCCTACAGAAGCACCAAGAGTAAAAGGCGGCCCATACTTATGGAATGTGTATGATACTTATGATATTTTTGTTTCTGATTTGAAGGGAAACATTGTGAAGCAGTTAACCAATTCAGCTGGTTACGATGCAGAGGCAACTATTTCTCCAAAAGGAGATAAAATCGTTTTTACATCTACCAGAAGCGGCGATCTTGAGTTATGGACAATGAATATCGATGGAAGCAATCAAAAACAAATTACGAGCGGATTGGGATATGATGGTGGCGCTTTCTTTTCACCAGATGGTCAAAAATTAGTATTCCGCTCTTCAAGACCAACGACACCAGAAGACATTAAAGAATATAAAGATTATTTAGCAAAAGGATTGGTTGCTCCAGTTCGCATGGAGATTTATACCTGCAATGTCGATGGAAGTGATTTGAAACAAATTACCCACTTAGGTTCCGCTAACTGGGCTCCTTTCTATCATCCTAGTGGCAATAAAATTATATTCAGCTCTAACCATGCTGGGACTCATGGATTTCAGTTTAATTTATACATGATCAATATTGATGGAACTGGTATAGAAAAAATAAGTGCTGACAAAGCTTTTGATGCTTTTCCTATGTTTTCTCCTGATGGTAAAAAAATTATTTTTTCATCCAACAGAAATAATAAAGGTACTAGAGACACGAATTTATTTATTGCAGATTGGGTGGAGTAAGGCTTTACAATTTGCAAGTCTCTCGTTTTGTGTAAAAGACATTAAATAAAAAAATGAGAATAAAATTTTTCCTTACACTCTTTCTTTTTACGCTGTATCAACTAGTGCTCAGTTATTTATTGAGACCATTTTTAGGGAGCCAACAACTGGATAGTGTATCGCTCGCTCATCTTCTCTCTTACTATAAAATGTATTTCGACATCATTTGCATCGTAGCATTGATCTATTTTGCGATACCTCTGTTCAAAGAAAAAAAAAGAGGCATAGCCATTGTTGCGATATGCCTTAGTCTATTCTTCTTCATCTTTCTAAATTTCATTTTTGTTGCCTCCAATATTTTTCATCAGCCTAAAAATTTGCTCTTTGCTGATGTCAATAAAAATAAAGTGGACAAGAATGAAATGATAGTGGGTATTGAATTTCACGGAAAATCAAAAGCCTATCCCGTTCCATTCATCGACTATCACCATCAAATCATTGATAGCCTTGATGGACAAAAATATATAGCTACTTATTGTGGTCTTTGTAGAACAGGACGTTTCTTTCTGCCTTATATCAATGGTAAATACACAACATTTCGATTGGTTGGCATCAATCATAATAATGCCATGTTGGAAGATTACTTAACAAAAAGTTGGTGGAGTCAGGAGTCTGGAACATGTATCGCCGGTCAGCTAAAAGGCACAATGCTAGAAGAAATGACTGTCCACAACATGACTTTACAAAAATGGATAGAATTATACCCAAATACAGAGATTATGCAGCCAGATCCTGCCTATGCACATCGGTATCCGTATCATGATTATTATGTAGAGAATATAGAGAACCCAAACACGCCTTCGTCAGGCGGCACCTGGTCGGCGCACTCCTTTGTCATTGGTATTTCAAAAGGCGGGGTTTCAAAAGCTATTGAATGGAATAATCTACTAAAAAACAAAATCATTAAAGATAATATTGCAAGAATTCCATACATACTGGCACTTGCTAATGACAATAAAAGTTTTGTGGCCTTCGAAAATAATCTACAAGCAAATATTGAATTGAGAAACGACACCCTATTCTTCAATAACGTGCCTCATAACTTTGCAGGTATTAATCTACTGACAGGAAAAAAAGAACTCATATCCATAAAGGCTTATAGAGAGTTCTGGTTCAGTTGGAAAAATGCGCATCCAAATACGATACAATACCAACCTAAATGATGTTCATTACAAAAGATTTTATGCTTCCATCTTCACATGTATAGACATAAAACAAAATAAAGTTCACATCGATATTATTTGTTTTTCAGTATCTTTGACCGGTAGCCAATTCTTAGCAATATGCATTTCAGTCATAGTAAATCCAATATCAGTAAGCTAGGTATTCTTTTTTATATCTTGCTATCTCTTTTTGTAATACTTGAGGTTTTGATTGATTATCTGCTGATGCCAGTTCCAGGTAGTCAAGAACTTGACTCACTTTCCTTGACTTATTTTCTGTTTCAAAGAAAATTATTGTTCGAAATATTCTTGTTGATTCCCATACTTTTTTCCGCCACCATTTTGATTAGAAACAAATATAAATGGATGCCATTGTTTTCAATTTTAATGGCAGCATCTATATATATATTTACCAATTTCATCTTTACTGCTGAGCATCGCTTTCAACAACCTAAAAACTTAATTTTTGAATCAGCCAAAGAGAATGAAGTTGATCTAAATAAGATGGCTATTCTAGTAGAAAAAAATGGAAAAGCAAAAGCATACACCGTCGAATTTGTTGAATACCATCATCAGATTCGGGATAGTGTTGGAGGTCAAGCTATTCTTGCTACTTATTGCCCAGCCTGCCAAACAGGACGCTTCTATCTACCATACATCAAAGGAGTTTACACAAAATTTAGGTTGGTGGGAATGAACAATAGGAACGCAATGTTAGAAGACGAAACCACACATAGTTGGTGGAGTCAAGAAACGGGAATCTGCATTGCAGGCAAATTGCTTGGCGAATCCCTGACGCTTATTAATACTAGAAGGTTTACCATAAATAAGTGCATTGAATTGTATCCTGATGTGCAAATTATGCAGGCTGACCCAGCATTTAAGGATATCTATTTTTCCAATGATTATTATGCAAAAAACACATCGAGTTCAGATAACCTTGTAAGAATTAAGGATTGGACACCCCGAACCTTTATACTGGGTGTCAGAAGCGAACATTTAGCAAAAGCCTATGATTGGCATTACTTATTAAGAAAGAGAATAATTAATGATAGTATTGGCACTAAAAAAATTCTTTTGGTTGTTTCAAATGATAATAGAAGCGCTGCAGCTTTTGAAAATCATTCTTCACAATTAGCTAAGATTAGTCAGGATACTATTTTCATTGAAAATGTACCTTATGACTTTACTGGACTTAATTTAAAGAGTAGAAAAAAGGAATTAACACACATAAATGTATATAGAGAATATTGGTTTAGTTGGAAATATGCAAACCCTAACACTTCTCAGCACGATTGCTTCTAAAGAAATAATTTTTATAAATTCATTATAGGCTAAGCTACTTTCCTACAAAGGTTCCTAGGCTCTTGATTGGATAGGAAATTGGTAAAAATTTTAAGAATAAATCGCCGTGAACTTGCTTTTTATTTTGTCCATACTTGAACATCATAGTTATGCCGTTCATAAAATGGTATACCTACATAAAAAAAGACAGCACATGATGTGCTGTCTTTTTTATTTCTGTTTAATGTAATATCTAAGCTTCTACAGCTTGATCCATATATGCTTCGATTGGCGCACAAGTACAAATCAAATTTCTATCACCGAATGATCCATTCACACGAGCAACAGATGGCCAAAATTTAGCCACACTTACATATGGCAAAGGAAAGGCTGCCTGATGCTTGCTATAAGGGAAGCTCCAATTTTCATTAAAACAATCTCCCATCGTATGTGGTGCATTCTTCAATACATTATTGTTCTTATCTGCCCCATTTTCTATCGCTCTAATCTCCTCTCGTATCGATAACATCGCATCACAAAATCTATCCAACTCCATCAAATCTTCACTCTCTGTTGGCTCAATCATGATCGTTCCTGCCACAGGGAAAGAAACGGTAGGTGCATGAAAACCGTAATCCATCAATCTTTTCGCTACATCTTCCACCTCTACATTAAGCGTATGTTTGAAAGGACGGAAATCTAAAATCAACTCATGCGCTACTCTTCCATGCTCTTTTCCTACATACAGTACATCATATGTTTTACCCAATCTTTCTTTGATATAATTTGCATTTAGGATGGCATATTTGGTAGCATCAGTAACGCCTTTTTTACCTAGCATCTTGATATAGCCATAAGAAATAAGCAGAATAGATGCCGAGCCCCAAGGTGCTGCGCTAATGGCGTGTATAGCTTTGTCACCACCTGTTTTCACCATAGGATTGCCTGGCAAAAATGGTGCTAGATGTGCCTTCACACAGATCGGGCCCATACCTGGTCCACCACCACCATGTGGAATGGCAAATGTTTTATGTAAATTTAAATGGCATACATCAGCTCCAATCAATCCAGGACTAGTAAGTCCTACCTGTGCATTCATGTTGGCACCATCCATGTATACTTGGCCTCCATTGTCATGTATAATCTGACAAACTTCTTTGATACTGCTTTCAAAAACACCATGAGTAGAAGGATATGTAACCATCAATCCACATAGGTTTGCTGAGTGCAATTCTGCTTTTGCCTTTAGATCTGCCACATCGATATTTCCTTCATCATCACAAGCGGTCACAACAATAGATGCACCCGTCATAGCCGCACTAGCTGGATTGGTACCATGAGCAGAAGAAGGAATCAAAATAACATTGCGATGAGATTCACCTCTATCTTTTTGATAAGCGCGAATCACCATCAATCCTGCATATTCACCTTGTGCACCACTGTTTGGCTGCAATGAGGTCGCATCAAAACCAGTGATTTCATTTAAATAGCTCTCTAATTCCTTAATCATTTTTTGATAGCCTGCTGCTTGATCTAATGGCGCAAATGGATGCATGTGCGCAAATTCTGGCCAACTAATGGGCTCCAACTCTGCAGTAGCATTCAATTTCATGGTACACGAACCAAGTGCAATCATTGATTTGGTTAAGGATAAATCTTTATCTTCAAGAGACTTGATATAACGCAACATTCTGCTTTCAGAATGATAAACATTAAAAATCTCGTTCGATAAAATAGGACTTGTTCTTACCGAATTTTTCGCTAAAGAAAGTTGACTCATCTCTCTTTCTTCGGCCATTGCTGAAACGGCATTGCCTGTCATTACAGCAACAATTTTCGCTACATCAGCTACCTGAGTCGTCTCATCTAATGCAATACCAACTGTATTGTTACCATAATTAAAGTTCATTTGATGCTGAAGAGCTCTTGCTCTGATCGCTTCAATATCAGAAACCTCTACTGTTAAGGTATCGAAGAAATGATTGGTCAAGATCTTACATCCACCGTTGGTTAATTGTTCTGCCAATGTTTGGGTTAAACCATGAATTCTGGTAGCGATATTTTTTACACCTTCTTGACCATGATAGACGGCATACATGCTCGCCATGATGGCAAGTAGCGCTTGAGCGGTACAGATATTAGAAGTGGCTTTTTCTCTACGAATATGCTGCTCTCTAGTCTGCAATGCCATACGCAAAGCACGGTTATTATTTCTGTCGATAGAAACACCGATGATTCTACCTGGCAATACTCTTTTAAATTCTTCTGTGGTAGCAAAGTATGCTGCATGAGGACCGCCGTAACCCATCGGCACACCAAATCTTTGTGAATTTCCTACCACACAATCAGCACCCCATTCGCCTGGAGGCGTCAATAATGCTAAGCTCATCATATCTGCTGCTGCTACTACATAACCATTCACGGCATGGATGGCATCCACTATATTTTTATAATCATACACCTCACCAGATTTTGCAGGATATTGAAGAACAACTGCAAAATAAGAATGATCAATAGAAGCAGATGCATGATTGCCAACCACCACTTCAATACCTAGAGGCATCGCACGTGTCCTAATAACATCAATGGTTTGAGGGAAACATTCTTCTGAAACAAAAATTTTATTGAACTCGCTTCCCTTTTTATTTTTAGTATGAAAAAACATATTCATCGCCTCTGCTGCTGCTGTACCTTCATCTAATAATGAAGCATTTGCAATAGGCATCGATGTTAGGTCACAGATCATCGTTTGAAAATTCAAAATCGCCTCCAATCGTCCTTGTGCAATTTCTGCCTGATAAGGCGTGTATTGAGTATACCATCCTGGATTTTCCAGTACATTTCTTCTTATGACTGCAGGCGTAATGGTATTATAATAACCTAAGCCAATATAACTTTTAAAAACTTTATTCAGACCAGCCGTTTGTTTCAACTCATTTAAGTATTGAAATTCACTTAAGGCATCCGGAATATTCAAATCACCATCTCTTCTGATAGAGCTTGGCACTGTTTCAGAAATGAGCGCATCTACTGAACCAATCCCAATAACATCTAACATTTTTTTGGTCTCTCTGGCATTGGGACCGATATGGCGTGAGGAAAATGAATCTGTATTGTTTAAATTAATTTTTGACATAAAAATTGTTTTTGTTACCCTGCAAATTTATTGAATTTTAGCCTATTTTACTAATGTAAACAGAAAGGATAGGCGATTGTTTATCCACTTTCTAAAATAGAAAACAATCATGATTCCGATGGCTATTTTGCTCTTTTTTTTCAAGATTATTTTCTTGCAAAAGTCTCGTTAACAGCGATAAAACCACAATAACAGGCGCCGAGGAAAGGCATGCTATATCAAAAAAGAAAAAAAGGTTTTGAGAAACAAAAAAAAAACGTACCTTTGCATTCCACTTTTGAAAATTAGTGGGCTTTGGATCGGTAGTTCAGCTGGTTAGAATGCCGCCCTGTCACGGCGGAGGTCGCGGGTTCGAATCCCGTCCGGTCCGCAAAAAACCTCAGAGAAATCTGAGGTTTTTTTATGTACAAAAAAAACGAGCAATCCATACAAAGAACAGCAGCTTGGCATGGAGCACTACATTGCGTTAGAGATAGCAACGATAGCCCGCAGCAGCGAGGAACGAGCAGCGAGGACTATAAGTGAATAGCTCGTTTGCGACCCATAGGAGCAAAACGCCCAGCAAAAAAATCTCCAATAAAAATCTTTCTTAATTTTGACCTGATTGCACTTCATAACAAAAAATGAATATTCAATGAATAAAAAATTATCCAAAATCGTTTTGAGCCAATATTATTTATTTGAATGGTTTTAACCCATTGGTTGGTAATGATACGTTTGACCAATTCTTTAAGCGATTCTTTGAAGACCCTTCACTGAAAGAAATCATCCAGAAAGTAAAAGGATAAGACATCATTTGCAATACCTGAACTTTTCTAATTCGTCCTATCCAAATTTATGACTCAAAAATCGATGGCTAGGACGATGCCACCATCGCTCTTGAAACAAAAAAAAGAGGCTGCATCAGAAATGATGCAGCCTCTTTAATTCGTATTTCAGAAAGATTATTTATTCAAAACGACTCTTCTTGTAGTAACCTGATCACCAGTTGTTACTTGAATCATGTACACACCATTGTCAAGATTTGTTAAATCAATAGAGTTGCTGTTTGTACCTGCATGCATTGTGCCTAGGTCTTTTTGAGCAACCATAGCACCTAATACGCTATATACTTTCACAGAAGCATCCATTGAATTAGCCAAGTTTAAATCAACGATTACTTTACCTGTAGTCGGATTTGGATATACATTTAAAGAAGCATCTGTTGATTTGTCATTGATACCTGCAACGATTGTAAGTGATGCTGATTGAGCATTTACAATCTCGCCAGTAGTTGCATTGATAACCATGGCAATGGCTTTCATATTGCTTGCATTGTACTCTGCAGGAACAGTGTAGCTATAGGCATAAGAATAAGATGATCCAGAAGTTCCAGAAGCTGGTAAACTAGCAGTAGTACCATTGATACCACCTAAAATAGCTCTAGCTACATGATTATATTCGAATCCTACAATAGGATTCGCAAGGCTTTCTATACCACCCATTGGTCCTATACCACCACCTGCATAATAATTGGTTTGATTCCAAGGTGCTGTACCATCACCCGTAATACCATCTTCGGTTAACACCACATTAATTCTATAGTCGCCACTTAAGTTCGTTGTGTAAGTAGCAGTAGAATTTACGACTAAAGCTCTGCTCGCTGAATTCATTTCTGCCGTCAGTGCAACAGTAGCTAATGGAGCGATAGAAGCTCTTTCAAACATTCTACCATAGATAGATGGATCGTATTGCGGAGAAGGATCACATTCTGTTCCTTGTCTGTCTCCTAAACATGAAGGATAACCTCCAATTTTTGTACCCAAATAAGTGTCATATTCAGGAACTATCATTGGATCTGAATTATGTACAGCGATTCCAATAAAGTTATCAGGGTATGCTGTTGAAAGATAATCTACCATTACAGCACCTCTTGGACAATAGCCACACCATGTACCAGTACCTTCTTCTACTACAAATTTCTTCGTAGGATTTAAAGTATAGGCGGTTGCTGTTGCAGTACCAGTATTGTTTGAAACATCATCATCAGCACCAGTACCATTGATATTAGAAATAGTTAAAGTATAGTTGTTTAATCCTGCAAGAGCCGCTAAACTGCTATCAAACTGTAAATCAATGGCAGCCAAATACCCTAAAGATAAGCCGGTAAAAGTTTGAGATCTACTTCCACCACCAGAAGCAGAAACGGTTGCATCAAAAGAAGTAATCATGGTTGATTTAGTGTTTTTTACATTGAATCCAAATTCAATTTTCTGTCCAACGCCTACTGCACTTGCAGAAACATAAGCAGGAATCACAGGTAGATACATTGCACTCGATAAGCTTTGTACAGCTAGGTCGCGACCTACTGGTGGCTCGACAATGCTAACATTGTCCAATCCAGCACCGAATAAAAATCCAGCACCATCATTATACAGAATAGATACCTTGACACTTGGTTGACCAACATAAGTTGCCAATGACGCAGCTTTCGATTCGAATGCAGCACCTGATGCATTACTTGTCATCACAGAAACCAATGACCAAGTTGCTCCAGAATCAATAGAAGCTTCTATGCGACAGATTTCTGTTGCGCCGCCATAAGTCCCTGCAAAATAAAACTGATCGTATAATAAAAAGGGAGCGGTAGTTGTTGTTAAATCCACAGAAGGCAATATCAATCTGTCCGCACTTTTATCACAATTGCAGGCATCATCATTGGTTGCTACAATGTTTGAACCAGTACTTGGGAAAGTAAAACTAGTGCTTGATAAAGAGGCACTTGTTCCGAATTTCCATCCACCATCAGATGCGAGTGTTGTTTGTGTCCAACCAGCAGGTATCACTCCGGCATCAAAGTTTTCAGTAAAATAGGTTTGGCAAAATGCTGCTGTGGAAAGCAGACTGATGGAAATAAATCCCAGTAATTTTTTTCTCATTTTGATTGATTATTAGATTTAAAAAAGACAAAAGTAATTTTTATTTGAACGAGTACCATGCGTTGATCAAGATATTTTTAAACATATCTTCAACAAAATCAATAAAAAAAGACTATCAATCGATTGCCATTTTCATAAGAAATAGCATACACCTACTTAGTATTATTCGATAGATTACGGATGCTCCTTATTTTTAAAAATCAATCCCTATAATGAACAGAGTTGCTGCTGAAGGCCTATCTAAAGAGGAACTGCAGAAACATCCATAAAACAAAAACAGACACAAAATAGCGATACAAAGTCAAGGTTTTACTTTTATGAAAGCAGGTATTGGGGCGTGCCCCTTCAGGTCGCGCTTTCGGCTTATAGTCCTCGCCTCGGCCCTGCCTCGGCTGCGGGCTATCGCCTCTATCGCTCACGCAGGCATTCCTGTCCATGCAAAAATTCTATCAAGCGCCATAACGAATCGCTTTAAAAATAATTTTATACCTTTTGGTATAATACTATTTGGTATAAAATATTATATTTGCTTTATGAAAGATTCACCCTTTATATATGGTACTACAGTGAGTACACACTCCTTTACCAACAGAGAGAAAGAAACACTGAAGCTTAAAGCCAATCTCTTGAATGGTATCAATACGATGCTTATATCCCCAAGAAGATGGGGCAAATCATCCTTAGTAGAAAAAGTGATGGCTGATATTCATCGCAAAGACAAAAAAATAAAGACAGTGATGATCGATTTATTTTCGGTGGGTAGCGAAGAAGAGTTTCTTGAAACCTATGCTCGGGAAGTTATCAAAGCATCCTCCACCAGATGGCAAGAATGGATGACAAGTGGTTCTTTATTCTTCAAAAAATTGATTCCCAAATTAAGCTTAGGCATCGACCCCTATAATGACTTCAGCTTGAGTTTCGATTGGAACGAACTGAAAAAAAACAGTGATGAAGTATTGAACTTAGCAGAAAGCATTGCCAAAAAAAAAGGCATCAAGTTTATCATTTGCCTAGATGAATTTCAAAACCTAGCTTCCTTTAACGATTATCTCGACTTCGAAAAAAAACTTCGAGCTTGCTGGCAGCGGCAGAAATCAGTGACCTATTGTCTGTATGGAAGCAAAAGGCATATGATGTCTGATATATTCAATAATCCATCGAAACCATTCTATCGCTTCGGAGATATCATGCTCCTACAAAAAATTGAAGAAAAAAAATGGATCTCCTTTATTACAAAAAGTTTTGTTGGAACACAGAAACTGATAGACCCCAAAATTGCTGAAATGATTCCAAAGCTGATGAAAAATCACTCCTGGTATGTGCAACAGTTGGCGCATTATACATGGAATTTAACTCATAAGAAAGCAACAATCAAAGAATTGAATATCGCACTTAGTGAATTAATCAATGCCAATTCCCCTTTGTATCAAAAGGAGACAGAAAATATCAGTCATACCCAATTGAATTTGCTGAAAGCGGTGGCAAAAGCAGAGACACAGTTCACTAGCACGGCAGTGATGCAAAAATATTTATTGGGCACACCCCGAAATGTAAGCAAGAACAAAAGCATCCTCATCAACCTCGACCTCATTCACGAGATAGATCATAAATACGAATTTTTGGATCCAGCCTTCGAGCTTTGGTTTAAGAAGCAATACTTTAATGAAGATTATATTAAAAGTATCTAGCTAATGTAGGATGGCTTTTTATAATTTTATACCATTTGGTATAATACCATTTGGTATAAATAAATTTTCAGGGGTATAGTTTTTGGTAAAAAAATTGCTCAGAGTCCTCTAAGGAGTGACTCTGAGTGTGGGTAATTTTATAGTTAGTTGTGGTCGGTGAAGAGTCAAACACCAACCACAGGAGTATACATTAGAGTGTAGGCAATCAAAATCAGCTACCCTGACCTTGTATTGCTAAAATGGTAAAGAATCCTCCACCATCTCTGCATCAGTATAAGAACTGATGATAACCTTATCAGGGTTATGG
>CAMDFR010000006.1 GCA_945897725.1 Chitinophaga pinensis | reverse complement strand
AGAAGAAAAGCAAAAGCAAAAACATCAGCTAATTCCTCTTTAATTTTTTCTGGACTAGCATCTTCAGCATTTTTCCATAAAAAAACCTCCAACAATTCTCCTGCTTCAATATTTATGGCAAGCGCCAAGTCCTTAGGATTATGAAACTGTTCCCAATCTCTTTCATTTCTGAATTTCAAAAGTGCTTGTATTATTTCTTCGCTTTCCTTCATTTTTAATATAATTTAAAAGTTGCTAGTGTTTCTTTTGGGTTGCTTGTAACTAAAAGACTTGCGCTAATGGTAAAGTTGTATAATTATGATGCACGAGTGAAAAACACTCGCGCTAATGGAGAGTTATCCATAAATCAACTTTTTTTGTAGGTCCACCGATTTTTTGAAATATGGATTTCTGATTGCTTTTTCTTCAAGCAAATCCACTGGCCTTTTAAGAATATCCTCTAGCGAGAATTTGAAATCAAAATAATTATCAGCATATCTAAGAAGTTCAATTTCTTTAAAAGTAACAATCAAATCGATATCACTCTTGTCAGAAAATTTGTCACTCAAAATAGAACCAAAGGCATAAAGATGATTAACCTTATGTGACTCACAAAGCTTAACTATAGTATTTATATTTTGATTTATTAAATTCATCAATTCAAAGATATAAAAATTTACTGGAATCTATTGGGGCATTTCTTACAACTAAAACACTCGCGCTAATGAAGCGTTTGCTTTGCTGTCAATAAAACTTCGTCAATATCCAAGTAAAGTATTTTCAATGCTAAATATTCAATTTCGTTCTCAAGTTATATCTTGGATTGGTGTCGCCAATATTGCCTTCACCAATGACCTCCAATGTCCGTTTGTAAAAGTCTTGGGGTAAGAAGAAATCAAATTCCTTCAAACTATCTATTGTAAGGTTTTGTCTAACTTTCTTCGTATTTTCTATGAATGAAATCTGTTGTGCGTTCGCTCGACTATCAAAGAGGCAAACTTCAAGATCAGCCATGTTTTCTAAGGATGTAAACCATCCAGCGATACTATGTTTTTCGAATAAATGCTGAATCAGTTTATTTCTCCTATCAATATTCCAATGTTTAATGTCAAGATCATCCAAAGAGGAGTTAGGCTCGAAAGGAAATAGTGTGTTAAATAGTCTAGGCAAGCTAGAAATGGCGTGACTGTATTTATTTAGATATTCAACTAAGAATAAGACTTGGATATTTTTTGTGGTTTCCCAAATTTGAATATTGTTATCAAATGCACCAGCGACAAAAGCATTAGTTGCAAAGAACATGCAATCATTATATGCAGAATCTTTATGTCCTCTATACAAAAGCGTTCCTTTTGGAATATTGACGTAACCATATAAATCTGCGAGTGAGTGCATTGTTTTTTTAAGTGTCTGCTGTCAATAAAACTCCGTCAATATCCAAGTAAAGATTTTTCATTCTTAAATGTATGCATCCTTTAATGATTATCCTTTTGTCTAACCCTTATTTTCTTGCACGCTACTGATTGTTTCAGAGCTCATGCTGTTTTGCATCCTTGTTAATCTGCTTCAGCACCAGCGGCAGCAAACAATATTATTTTTACTTTTTGTATCGTAAAACGTTTTTACTTGATATGCTTATCATGTGAAGATAATTAATAATTCTATACTTGACAGGTTTCTCATGTATAAATATTATATATGAGTTAGGAGTAATGCTTGCATTTTCCATGGGATTTATTTTTATTTAGAATTGAGGTACTTTTTCTTTCCATTCATAGTTTGTCAGAACCCAACCCTTATCTTCTTCGTATGACACAAAATTTTCTGGTTTTTTTAAGTCCCATTTCCCAGTTGGTTGTTCTTTTGACATGCCTAATATATTACTACTACAAAAATCACATCTTGGACAAACAACAACTGAACCATCAGTATAATATCCAACCATTCCAGCGTTTGCCGCATAAAGATATACTAATTCTTTTTTCTGAATACTATCATTAGATATTGATTTCTTTATTACAGCATTGTTTGATTTTGTTTGTGCATTAATACTGATTGATAATGAAGTGAAAATTAGCATACCAATTAATAAAGCATAAGAATTTATAACATTTGATTTCATTATTTTATTTAATTTAGTTTTTAAATTTAAGGTTTTACTTTGTTTTGACAAAACTTCAATTTTAATTGATACAACAATTTTAAGGCTATTTCTAGGTCTAACGATTATAAAATCAAGTAAATACTTTTTTTCAATTGGTTAAATCACGAAAAGAAGTTTAAATATGACTTACGATTTGCAACAGAATTGGAGTTGATATTCTCAGCTGTATTCACCAATTAATTATAATCAAGAAGGCTATCTTATCAAAAATCTTTACTAATGCAGAAAATGCAAAAAAAATATTCGACAGCATAAAAGGTATGATCAATATAGAAGCACTCTTTATTAATTGTATCTATTGTTTTTTGGCGTTATACAGTTTGTCAAGAGTTCCTTTTGTGTGTAAATCATATTCTTTTACACTCATTTTGTCAAGCCCAAAAGTCAGTCTTATTGTTTGATTACCTTTACTTTTTGGCCTGGCTTCAAAATTTCATCATTCTCAAAAACTAAATAGAATATCCGCTTAAGTGAAGGACAACAACGAGGATCATCCTCTGCATATGACGTGCTGGAGCAAATTATTTTTCTGTTTTCAATTTTATCAGCACAATATAAAAACCCTTCGTCATTAAAATTATCCTTTCTTTTATCTGCTTTCAGCAGATAATCGTTACCTGTCTTCATGTATACAGAAAAGCCTTCCTCCACGCACTTTAAAAACATTAAGGCATTGGCACCTCCTACATCTTGATCGTTTTCGGTTGCTTCTATGCACCAATCAATGAATGCATCGTTAACTCCATCACCATTTAAATCACCAAAGAGGATTGTCATTTTTGCTATTCGTCCATCAAGTCTTGGTGTCAAATATTGTAAGTGTTTTTTCATCAAAGCAGCTTCATCATTTTGGTTTTGTCCGGAAGCGATGGCTGTCACTAAGATAGCAACTGATATTGTTAGAATGAGTTTAGTTGTCAATATATTTATTTATTTAATAATGTGTTTTGAATGTTTTTACTTAAATACGTCTATGTCTAAAAATTAAATCTTGAATTACATTGGTCAAATCGAAATTCTTGACCAATTAAATTCTTGTATATTTCACAACGTTCTTGACATCTTTTTCTATAAAATACTCCATTATTATGACTTAAACTTTTAGTTTAATTATTAATTTATGTTTACTGGCAAACTTTATATTCATTATCACCCCCTTCGTTATTGATTTCATATAAAATACCATTTTTGTATCTAAACCTATTCATTAAGTACTCTGGTGCATCTTTGGTAATTATTCTATTGGCTTGAACCTGCCCATGAATAGTTTCCATAGCAATTGTCTTATTTTTATAAAAATTATTATTGGCTCCTGGGTATAATTTTAATGTAATATTTTGTCCAACAATTGTTACAGAATACCGCCAGGAATCATCTGAATCGCAGAACTCTTTGGTGCCTTCAAAAAAGACTTGTGTATTTTCTCCAATATTTAAATTATAATATGGAAAAGGATCAGTACAAGGCGTGCATTCATATCCTAATTCTTTTCCTAAACAAACAGCCATGCCATTTTTATTAATGTGAACATATGCTAAATCTAATTCTTCTTTGACGCTTTTTTGATTATTGTCTGTTCCCACAAGCATTACATGATATAGTTGATCAATACCTGTTGCTTCATAATAAACATTTGAAACCTTTGCGATTTGTTTTGGACTATTATCTTCGCAACATGCACACCATAATATTAAAGTTGATTGACTTCTTAGATATTCTGTAGCTTTTAAAGCTTCATCTTTTGTTAAAGCAGCTAACTGGTCTGCCTTGCAGAATGTCGAAATGAGTAATATTAATATTAGGAGTTTAATTTTCATATTTTTGCTTTCAGAGTTACTTTCTCGCCAAGTTTTAGGTCAAAAATTTAATTATTTATCGTTTAATTCTTTTATTCGCCAAAAACACCGCCTATATTGCTCAAGTAATCGAAATATTTTTCAATATTTGAAAGGGTTATGGTAGCAATATCAATTTTTTTATTTATCCCACCATTAACGGAATATTCACCTGTATTTAAATTTATACTGTTAGAACCAACCAAAGTTGTTGGATGGCGAAAATAGTATGTTCGGGAATAACCGATTAACTTCATGTTTTTTAAATTTGAGTAATATTTTAGTTTTAGGTTAATGTAATTATATTCATCATCCGAATCAATATTTAAAACATTGTTTGCGAAACTTAGCTTATTTGTGGGGTAATTCCATGGAAACCACCAATAGCTTTGGTCAACAAGCCAATTGGAAGCTAAATAGACTACAATAATTTTGTTGTCATTTTTGTCTGTACAAACAATTGCTAGGTCCTTAACTCCATCGCCATCAAAATCAACATCTGTTCTTGATTCTCTTCCATCATAATCTTTATAAGTTTTATAGCCGTTTGGTAACGTAAAACTATTTTGGCTTTTTGCATTTATTGAAAAAAAAGTAAGGAAGGTAACAATAAATATGGTTGTCCTTAATTTGGTTTGTGAGTTTTTATTGAGCTTCATTGCTTATATTTTATAGATTGGTTTACTTGCTTATTAAAATACTGTGATAGGTTAGAATAAATTTTCGGTTTGATTTTTTTGTCAAACCAGTTTATCCGTCTTTAAACTTGTGTTCTTTTCTTTTGTCATAACTATGAAGGACTGGTTTATTTCGCTATTAAAAACAAGTCTAAAATGAATTTCAGTTTTTGTTTATACATCTAAGTTTAGATAGACTTTTAAGTTCGGCTTCTTGATCAGTAGCAGGGAGTTTCGCGATATCCATCACCACTAGGTTTTATTGACTCGTTTAGATTGATTGTAAAATTAAATTTTACATCGTCTTTCCTTATGTAGACGATGTAATCCCAATTACCAGAATGAGTGAAAATATATTTGCCATTTATTTGACCATTTAGTATTTCATTATAAGATTCCTCGGTTGTACTATATCCAGTGACTGTTTTTTGGCTACCTTTAATTAATTTCAAAGGAATTGATGAAGTCTGTCCTTTATATTTTACAGAAATAGGAGTGTCGTTTAAATATTCTACAGAAATCTTCAATTTGATATTATTATCACAGTCAAAACATCTGAAGGATTTTTGTGCATAAAGTGAGGTTATCAATAAAAAACAACACAAGATTAGATTTACTTTTTTCATTAAACATAATTTATTTTCTTACTAATATGGATTTCAGAATTTGGCCCGTTTTTTAAAAGGTTTTTGGATTACACTTTTAAATTTGTATATCTACTCAAGAATTATGCCGAAGCTTTAATTGCAGATTTACTCATTTATTTGATGATTAACCTGTAATTAATTTACCTTTTTATTTTTGTTAGTGATGAGAAGTCCCACAATAGAAAATCCTAAATAACAAAATGCAAAAAACAGACTGATCAATGATAACTTATGTGTACAGCCGCTACAAACCGAACCTGAAACATCCAGAGTTACTATACAAAAAAGAATAAAAATACTTGCGAGTACAACTGAAATAATGGACAATGCTTTCATGTTAACAAAATTTTGATTATTATTTACTCATTTGGCTTTACGGCTATCGCCTCGTTTAGTAAAGTCCTTACTTTTATTTATTTTTAAGTTTCAATTTTGCAGTTTTTATACTGTCCAGTTTCGCTTGATTATTACTACCATGTTCAATTCTTTTCGTTTCGGTTGTTTTCGTTTTCCCTTGAGTTGAAGAATTGGTAGAATTGGGCTTCGTTGACTGTTTATCGCTATGCACAGAAGTATTATTGATAGCCTTAGTCGTATCATGTTGTATCACAACTTTACTTTTAGATATACTGTCTAGATTAGCAGAAGTTGTTGTCGTTGTTAAATTGCTTTTAGGAGATATGGTTGTTGGTGTTTGATAAGATAAAAGCAAAGCAATTAGAGATATGCAACTAGCTAGTAATAATAATTTTTTCATTTTTTAAAGTTTTATCATTTGAAGTAATTCTTATAAAATATGTTCCATCAAGTAAATTAGATTTGTTAAAAGTAAATTGATTCCTCCCTGTATTTGCAGAACCAGTAAATAATTTCTTTACTAACTCTCCTTGATTGTTGTAAATTTCAATATTTATTTTTGAAGCGAATGTAAGCTCAAATTCTGTTTTAAACTCTTGATATATCGGGTTAGGATAAACTTTGAAGTCATTAGAATTTGAAAGATTGTCTATCCCAGTCTCTCCACCAATACCTGTAATCTCTGCTATCCAAGTATTCCAATCATTAGAAGTTGTACCAAACATTCCATTCATCCAAACAGTGGCTACTGAACTATTATGTTTTCGAGAAATACCTGTATAATCACCCCACCTTTCAGCGCTACCACCAGAAGCAGTATATTCCGAATATCCTTCTCCTGCTTTTACAAGTACTGATGAACCCCAAGTCATACTGTTATCGCAACTCACTACTCTTGCCTCTGGATAAATGGTTGAACCAGTTCTACCAAAACCAATCATAACTGATTTGTCAGTTGGAGTTGTTGCACATGAAGCAACAGAAGGATAAGAATATTCATAACCATTCAATCCAAATTTTGATGATGTATTTGTCTGTGCCGTAACGTCAAGTCGGTTGTAATTTATACCGTTGTAGCCACCCGTATAGTCAGAGTGAAAAACAAAATGAATAATGCCATTGAGATAAAAACCCGATAATGTTCTACAATCACCGTTGTCTAAAAGTGTAGAAGTTCCTAACTGATCACCATTAGCCGCTGGTGAGTAAGAAGTTGTTGAAATGGTATAATGATTTAATTGTTCGCTTGCACTACTCATATCGCCTGTAAGGTCGTAAAAGTGAATAATTGATGCACCTTCTGCTTTTGTAGCAACCAAGTAACAACCAGGGCCGTAATTTCCTTGTTGTCCGTAAGAAACTGGAAGCAATGTAAATGGGCTTCCAGAAATGTTATGCCAATATTGCCAATTTAAGGATGCACCTATGAAACCGTTGTTTTTCTCTATCTGAAATAAGAGAGATTCTTGAAATTCACCCATATCGTTGAATGAATTTCCAGTTATATAAAGTTCATTGTCAGAGACAGCAAGTTTAGGGTAATCAAACCATGTGCTATTCATAACGGGATTACCTGTAAGTTTGTAGTTCCACCAGCTACCATTTGGATCGTTCGTCTCTGAAAAACAAATTAATAAATTAGTATTTAAAGAGGCACCAGAACATTCTTGAGCGAAAAAAATAAACTTGTCTGAGCCACTATCGTAAATAATTACAGGGTCGCACACATTTGTAATTGTAGGGTCATTGAAAAATCCATCAATGGTATTTGTAAAAGTCATTGTTCCACTTGCATCATAAAACTCAATTGAGTTATTTGCTACGCTTACAATATCTCCACTGTTAGAAATTGCAATTGAATTATCCATCGGGGAATTACCGGTATTCGTATTCCCTAAGAAATTTGTGTTAACAACAGGTGTTATTGCTGTCGCAGCAACACTACTCTCTGTTCCTGCTTGTTTATGCGCAGCATTAGTTTTCAAAAGCATCTTCTGATTTTTGATTTGTTCAAGTAGACTATCATCTTCAGAGTTGTGTTTGATGCAAACGTTGTTTAGTAAGGGGCGCCATGTAAGATCAATAGAAATAGGTTTGATTTCACCTAATAATTCTGCGGTGTATTCAGGTGATTTTATACCTTGACTTATCAGTTTTGCACTCGCCGGAATTTTGGCCTTAGGGGCTTGAGCACTAGCAGAAAGGCAACTTATGAGAAATATTACTGTGAGAAGATTTGTTTTCATGAAGTTTTTATAAGTTTTAGTAATCTTTTTAGAATTTTAATGCATACCTGTAAGCATCTATCTCTACTCTATTTTTATTTTAATCCTCTACATTTTCATAAGGTAGCATATTAGATAAAGTTTTCAAGGCAACACCATACAAAGTAATTTTTCCTTGTGGTATATCATATGTTTTGCCGTCAGCAACTTGTATTTTAAGTGTTGAATTTGTAAGGCAAGATTCAAGTTCTAAATGCTACAATATTAATATTATTAATAATAAAAACAAAACATTATTGACTTTTTGTCAGTAAATCATGCAAAACTTTGTAAATTTTGAATGCACATTTTTAAGTATCTGTGGTTTCCAGGCATCAGACTATACGGGATTTATATCTGCATTTTTTTAATATTCTAAAAAATAACTTTACAGAAAAAATCAGCTTGACGAAGAAGCCTAAATTGAAGGTGATTGCTGTTATGGGTAGATTTTATTTATCTCAAAAAAATAATTTTGGTTTGTATTCTTTCTGAACTTTCCTACCTATTAAATCCCTATTTGATCTCAATAATTTTTAAAAAACATTCCCAAATCATCTCTAAGTACTAAACCATTCTTCTCCATTGTTTTTCACCCGAAGTAGCTCTCTTAAAATCGACATTTTGTTGAGGTCCTGAATGAATGAATACGAGCAGAGTTCGCTCATTTCCACTCCGCGGGAAAGCACACCAATTTTGGTGTGCTTTCTTTTTTTGTCTTTATTCAAATTCATTTTTGTAAAAGGGTAACTTGTCCAAAGTGCTTACTGAACGCGCAAAGAGCGAAAATCTAGGACTAGACTTTCGCTCTTTATATCTTTCTACTTTAAAATGAATCTTATTTTACAATTAGCTTTTTTGATTGAAGCGTGCCATTGGTTTCTATTTGTACAAAGTAGATGCCTGCACCAAATTGTTGTAAAGAGAGATGATAAGTTCCTTTTAAACTTGGTGAAGAAATAATGTCTTGGTACATTTCTTTTCCATCTATTGAAAACATTTTGATGTTGATAGGATTGCTAGTGTTGCTGATTTCATAGCTAATGTTGGTCTCATCTATTGCTGGATTTGGAGCGATATCCATTTCAGTGATATTGGCCTTTGCGTTTTCATTGGTAGCGGTGTTTGCATCTGTTTGTGCATTTGCGATATCTGAAGAAATTTCAGCTGAAGCAGGTGTTTCTTGTTCCATTCTTGCCATTGCACCGCATGTGGTATAGACAAACTCAGCAGTCGAATTTGATGTTCCATCTCTGAATAGGGTTTTCATCCAAAATAGATAGTTCGCAGCGGGTAATAGAACTGGACCTGTGTTTAGCATAGAAGCTGGAGCAGCTATTACAATTGAATCTGCTGCTCTATGAGCACCTGCTAAGGTATAATAAAGTGTATAAGTAGCATCTTCTGAACCAGTAAGCCATGACACGATTACGGCATTGCATACAGAATCGATAGGAGTAATCACTAAACTTGGAACACGTGGTGGAGATGGAAGAGCAGTAGAAATCATTTCTTTTTGAGAAACCCAATTATCTCCTGCAGCACATCTGTACACTACCCAAATATCATAAGATGTTCCACTGCTCAAGCCAGTTAAGTTATATGAACTAGCAGTGCCTGCAACCATTACTTCCGAATAAGTAGAAGGGTCACTTCCTGTTACTCTATATCTAACAGCAATTTGAGCAACTGGTCCGGAAGCCAATTCTGCGATTGGGAAAAGGACTTCAACTTCACTTGTTCCAACTGTTCCAATACTAATGTTTGGAGAATTTACATCTACAATCAAGCCATAATTACCTGTTGCGCCATCACTACCTGATAATTGAATAAATAATTTTTGACCTAGACTAAAAGTATTTGATCTGCGTAGTCCAGAACCTTGCGGCATTTCAATGGTTGATGTTTTACCACCTAAGATGCCTAAGTAATCATCATTGTTGGATGCCAACTCCTCGTATCTACCTGTACAATCATCAAGAATGACTCTATTGTATACGCTTATTCTGGTATCAAAATTTGTTCTTAAATGGCTTGTTGAAAATCTAATGCTATTAGCGCCACAAGTGGGAGCAGTCATCTCGTACCAAACAGTTTGTTGTTTGCCTGTAGCACCAGAAGCAGAGCCAAAAACTTCGCCTATCTCGGAAGTGGCGCCTCTATTTGTGCCCCTGATATTAGCTTGATCAGGATTACTAGTTCCTAAATTGGCTTCTGCATTGGCATCAAAATACCCTCTTGAGGAGATATTGAAGGGACGGCACCTGCTATCATTTAATGGGATAGAGGATTGTGAGAAGCTGGTAGTTAAGGAGAAAATTGCGATGACTAAAAGTAGATTTGATTGACGCACTTTGATAATATTTAAATTGTAATTGTAATACGGACATATACGGGCTTCAGCTATTTATGGTTACATAGTTATCCAAAATGTGTATAACTTAACTTGTATAGAACGTCTATTTTTTTGCCTGTAATTATTCAATATCAATGGTTACGGCCTATTTTTTTAATTGTTGAGGTCTATTGAGTCTTTGATGAATTGTTAATAAACTAAGGTTTTGATCCATAGAAGCACCAACATAAAAAAAGGATACTGACCAAATTGTCAATATCCTTCCTTATTATATTGGATCCTTTTCTTAGAATTTCCTTTTGATTACTTCTAAAAAATTGAGATAAATATCTTCCTGTTTTTCTGATAAATTTAACTTAGGCTTGTTATGTTCCATAAAGTGAATGGCTTCAACAGAGGTGTTAAAGGCATCAATCTGTCGCAATACTTGTTGAAATAATTCATGATTACCACCAAAAAGTTGTGTGACATATAATAGCTTTTTATTAAGATCGAGCATTTCGTTCATCGAGCTAACTGGGGCATTAAATCTCTCTGTGCCTTGCGCACCACTATTTGATTTGAATCTTTCATTTAATGAATTCCCAGATTGAATATGTGAAAAACGATCATTTAAACCCTTGGTAGGTGCTGTATGCATTGCTTTTGCTTCACTTTTGCTTTCTGCTATAGGAGGAGTGGATGTCAATACCTCTGAAAATACTTCCTCTATCAGATTTGAAGATGGATTAGTTAAGTGGCTAGCCATGCTAACTTCAATGAGAGGCGCTTCAATAATCGGCTCCTCCGTTGTTTTCACTACTTCTATTGTTTCTACCTCATGTGATCTACTTGGAATGGCTTCTATTTCTGGACTTGTAAGCACGTTAGCTTCTTGCTCTACTACTTTCTCAACTTCTTTCATGGAAACTGCTTCGGCCTCTTTTGAATGGACCTCGGTGATGCCTTCTTTTATTTCTGATGAGAGGGGTGTCGGACCTTCTTTTATAAAAAAAGTTTCATAAAACTCAATCAGTTTAAATTTAATTACTTCTTGATCAATTCCACTCAAACCATTATTCTGTATAGATTTTTTATGTAAAATTTGCAAGGTTTCTTGTAAATCATGTAGCTTTTCATTGAAATTATTCAAGCGCATAGATATTTAATTTTTAATTTTACAAAAAAACGAACATTAATCTATAGTGTAACGCTATATTTTCAACATATATTATGTTTATAGAACCAAGGTTTCATCAAAATAAAAAAGGCTGGATTGAAGTGGTATGTGGCTCGATGTTTTCTGGCAAAACGGAAGAGCTTATTCGTAGACTAAAGAGGGCACAATTTGCTAATCTGAAAGTCGAAATATTTAAACCGATGATAGATACCAGATATGATGTTCAAAAAATAGTATCGCATAATGATAATTCTATCTTGTCTACGCCAATTAGTAATTCTCAACATATACTTTTATTGGCTCAAGGCATGGATGTAGTTGGTATTGACGAGGCTCAGTTTTTCGATATGGAGCTACCAGATGTTTGCGAAAAATTAGCCAATAGTGGCATTAGGGTCATTATTGCGGGTCTAGATATGGATTTTTTGGGAAAACCATTTGGTCCCATCCCTCACTTATTAGCTACTGCCGATTACATTACAAAAGTGCATGCCATTTGTGTAAGGTGTGGTGATATTGCCCATCATTCCTATCGTTTGGGCGCAAATGAGGAAAAAGTGATGCTGGGAGAAAAAGAAAGTTATGAACCACGTTGTCGTTCTTGTTATATCAAAAAAGACCAATAATTCATTTTTTTACTAATTTGTGACAAAAGTTTGGGAACAGGTTGTAACTTTGAATGAATAAAGTTCGTCATCACATAAAAGCGAAGTGAATGTCAAGTTGTTTTTTTATTAAAAAGTTGTACATTTGCTTTCTGAAAATTTTAACTATTAATTAACTCAATCAAAAAAAATCATTAAGAATGAAAAAAAACATTTTACTCTTGATAGCATTAGTAACTGCTTTTGCTGTTAATGCTCAGGGACTCTCCGGTGGTTCTAGACATATCCCAGGTGGTGAATTTGTTCCTAAAAGAACAATTGCAGCTTATCCTCATTTGAACTTAAACAGTCATGCTTCTGCATCTAGTTCTAGAGCGGCTACTTACTCTTTCTATTTAGACTACGATGGTGTAGATAATGAATATGCAAATATTGCATTACCTTCTCCTTCTGATTATAGCCAATTTATTTGGGGATTGAACAGAAGATTTCCTAATGACTCTTCATTTACCATTCGTTGGGCAGCTCAAATTTTTGATACGCTGTTTGACTACACAACAAATACAGTATATCCTTTCGACAGATATCCTACAGCTTCAACTCAATTGACTGTGGATACAATCTTAGTTAGATATGGTCACATCAAAACTGTTGCTGTTGGTGCAGGTACAAGTCCTGATACAATTGTAGTTAGATTGTTCAAAAATGATACGTTAAATACTTTGTTACAAGCAACTGGTATCTCTGCTGAACAAGTATGGTCTCAAACAATCATCGTTGATACTTCAATGACTGGTCCAGGTTCTGGTCCAGGTACCGTGAATACAGGTACTTTAGTATTTGCGCCAGGTATCGCTTTACCTACAGGTTCTACTTTCTCAGTTCAAGTTGATTTCTATGGTCCAGTATCTGATGAGTTCTACGTATTAGCTGGTTACAGAGATGCATGTGCTGCGGCTTGTGCTGGTAACATGTCTCAAGTTGGTTCAAGATTTGGTAGTGGTATGAATAGCTGGGGTGAGTTTGTTTATAAGCCAGCTACTGGAACAGGTTTCCAAGCTTTCAACCATAACGTAAACATCGATTGTAATTCAAACAGCGTTGTAGATGATGCTAACTGTGAGAATTTCTACATTCAAAATTATGCAATCTATCCTAAGGTAACTGCAGTTGTTGAATTTAGTGGAAATATCATCGCTGACAGAACTGAAGGTTGTCCAGGTGAAGTTGCTGCGGTTGATTTATCAATCTATGGCGCGTCTGGTGCTTCTACTGTTGCTTGGACTCCAACAACTGGTGTTGACAATCCTGCAGCTGAAGATGTGAATATCACTATTCCTGCATCTGGTACTGTTACTTATACTGCTACAATCACTAATGGTGTGAATGTTACTACTGCAACATTTGTATTGAAATCAAATGGTGTTACTGTTAATGCAGGTGCTGATCAAACTGTAGCTTGTGGTGCAACGGCTAACTTATCTGCCGTAGCTTCTGGTGTTACAACTGGTATTACTTACTCTTGGAGCAATGGTAAAACTACTTCTGCTAACTCTGGTGTTGATGGTGGTACTTACACTATTACTGTTACTAATAATAAAGGTTGTTCTGCAACTGATGTTGTTGTTGTAACTCACCCAGGTGAAACAAATACAGTTGGTTTCGCAGTTCCTTCTCCAATTTGTGCTTCTTCAACATATGGAAACATATTCCCTAACACTTCTTTAGTGAAAACTGGTTGGAATTTTACTTGGACTAACTTATCTACTTCTGCAACAACTTTTACAGAGGATGGTAACTTAATTTTTTCAACTGCTGGTCCAGTAACAATCAAATTAACTGCTGAAAAAGCTGGTTGTGTATATTCTACACAAGCAAATGTTGTTGTAAAAGCAGCTTCTGATCCTTTATGTAGAGCGTTCAGCATCGATGATCAGATTTTTGCAAACAATGTAACTATCTATCCAAATCCAAACAACGGTACTTTTGAATTAAACGTTGAAGGTGCTAACGAAACAATTGAAATCACAATCTTCGATTCTAAAGGTCAAACAGTATACACTTCTTCTGAAGCAAAAACAAACTCTTTAGTTAAAACTTTAGATATGAGCAAAGCGTCTAAAGGTGTTTATTTCGTAAAAGTTCAAAGTGGTGTTAGTGTAACTACTAAGAAATTAGTAATCAACTAAGATTATCACTTATAATGATATTAAATCCCCTCCATTTGGAGGGGATTTTTTTTTGTCTAGTCATTGTAAACATTCTTATCAATGTGTCTCGCATTTACTATTCTTGTGTAAACGAGTCCAGCAAATCAGACACGATTCTTTATTGTATTACAGTAAAATGCATTCATCTAGAATGACTTATTTTAATAATGATTGACGAATCGACAAAAGGCTTCCATGTTCTATTGACGAGGAGATAGGGAAGAATAGTATGATGTTCTCCTACTTATCTATAATATGAATCTATGCGAAACTGGTGCATTACCACATATGCTATGAGTAGGCATGAGGGAATCTTACATGCAGGGTATGCTTTTTTGCTACACAAAGTAAGTGAACAGTAAATTAATGAGGCAGTAAATGCTCTAGAGAGAAGAAGCCAGAACTTCTTTATTGATTTTTTTTACTAGACCTTGTAAAACTTTACCTGGTCCAACTTCAATAAATTCTGTAGCGCCATCTTTGATCATCTGCTCTACACTTTGTGTCCATCGAACAGGAGCTGTAAGCTGAAGAATCAAATTGTTTTTTATCTGATTTGCATCTGAGATAGGAGAGGCGCTCACATTTTGATAAACAGGGCATATCGCATCATTGAAATGAAGCTTGTGAATGGCTTCTGCCAATTCTTTTCTCGCTGGTTCCATACACGGAGAATGAAAAGCACCACCAACAGGCAATTTTATCGCTCTTCTACAACCAGCTGCGCTTAACTTTTCAATGGCCATATCAATGCCTTTGATTGTCCCAGAAATGACCAACTGCCCTGGTGAATTATAATTAGCTGCTACCACAATTTCATCTTGAATAGTGTCACAGATATCCTCTACGATTTTATCGTCCATTCCAATAACAGCAGCCATGGTGCTTACCTGAACATCGCAAGCTCTTTTCATTGCATCGGCTCTTAGTTTTACTAAGAGTAAAGCATCTTCAAAAGATAATACGCCTGCAGCTACAATAGCGGAAAATTCTCCAAGAGAATGCCCTGCGGTCATGTCAGGTTTTAAGCCCTCTTGACTAAAATAGCTAGCCATGGAGTGAATAAATACAGCCGGTTGGGTAACATCCGTTCTTTTTAAATCCTCCTCTGAACCACTGAACATCAAGTCAGAAATTTTAAATCCTAATAACTCATTGGCCTTATCTATAAGTTGTTTTGATACAGTATTGGTATCATATAGGTCTTTTGCCATTCCAGGAAATTGAGCACCTTGGCCAGGGAAAATATATGCCTTCATATTGTGTGGGAGTTTTTATAAATTTTTTAACTAAGCTTACCTGTCAATAAATTAATGAATTCGCTTCTTGTGCTTTGTTTTTCAAATTCTCCAATAAAAGCAGAAGTAGTTGTTACGCTATTTTGTTTTTCGACACCTCTCATCATCATACAAAGATGCTTTGCCTCTATCACCACAGCCACACCAAGTGGTTGAAGACTTTCTTGAACACAGTCTAAAATCTGTCTAGTTAATCTTTCTTGCACTTGTAATCTTCTGGAGTAGGCATCAACCACTCTTGCAAATTTACTTAATCCTGTGATTTTTCCATTGGGAATATAGGCAATATGGGCTCTTCCAAAAAAAGGCAACATGTGGTGTTCACACAAAGAGTATAGTTCAATATCTTTCACAATAATCATCTCATGGGTAGTCTGAGTAAAAAGTGCTGATTTCAATATATCATGCGGATTGATGGCATAGCCCTGCGTTAGAAATTGCATGGATTTAGCGACGCGCATCGGTGTTTTCTCTAAGCCTTCACGACTAATGTCTTCGCCCAAGGTGCTTAGTATGCCTTGGTAGTGTGCTGCCATTGTATCTACCTTCTCCCAGTTATATTGATCATCTCTTCTGTAGTTCAAATCTTGTTCTTCTTTTTTCATTTTATTTTCATTTGCATTCATGTCATTCTTTTTATTGATTCACTTCTAACTAACCATAAATTAGGATAAAAGTTTTAGAAGATTTATTCTCCGTAATACTCTACATAAATATTCTCAGTTTCATACAACTTAATAGAATGTAGTTGACAGCCTTTGATATGTGGTAAAAGTTTTTGCCAGATAAAAACGGCTAAATTTTCAGTAGAAACCATCACCCCTTTTAATTCAAGCACATCAAGATTGAGATTCTTATGATCGAGTAGTAAACACACTTCTTTTTTGATGATTTGGCTCAGTTCCTTCACATTCATTATAAAGCCAGTTTCCTTGTCTGGCAATCCTTTCACGGTTACATACAAATCATAATTATGTCCATGAAAATGTTTGTTGGCACATTTCCCAAACACAATTTGATTTTTTGCAATATCCCAATCTGGGTTATACAATTGATGCGCTGCGTTAAAATGCTCTTTTCTTGTTAAATAAATCATTTTTAAATATCAATACTAAATTAATAAGGACAGAAGGTATAATTTAGTGCAAAAATAAATAATAAAGTCGAATGAAGTTGTTGATTCTGTTCTCTAATTTGCATGAAGCCAAATTACTACTCGATTGGTTGAAAAAAGGAGGAGCGTTTGATTCAGAAATAAAATATTTGTTTCAACAAAGCCCCGAATCTCACTATAGCTTTCGCCAAGCAGATATGGATATTGATTTGGTGATTACAGGAAATACGATGATGGACGTCTCTTTCCAACTTGGAAGAATTCTGAGTCATAAAAAGTACCATCTAGTGCTGCAATTAGGCTTATGCACTTCGTATGATGCGAAGTTAGAAATCGGTGAATTGGTGAGCGTAATCAATGATAAAGCAGGCGATGTAGGTATTCAAGATGAGCATTCCTTTTCGAATGCCTATGAATCTAACCAATATCAGATTGATGCTTATCCGCACAATAGAAGTGGATTTATTAATTTAACCAATGCCTATTTCAATGTTTTTTTAGACATTAGAAAAGTGGCTTCAGTTACAGTAAATCATCAGAATAGAGGTGCCGCAGACTTGATGCATAGAAAAGAAGATTTTAATATTCATGTGGAAACTTCAAATGGCTTGGGATGTGCCTATGCCTGCTTATTTCAGAAGCAACCCTTTTATCAACTTAGAACGGTAGATTTCATACTGCCATCTAAAGAAATGGACAAGGAAAGGGCCCTTGCATCTCTTTCAGAAAAAGCAATAGAATTAATCATTAAAATTTCTTGATGTATGAATCCTGAAATCGATTTAACTGCTAAGCAACATAAATTTCTTAGATCTGTCAATCACCATCTTGTTTTTCAGCTTTTCTTATTGCTTAAATTGCCTGCGGCTTGGTTTGCTGGATTAAAAGTAGTGTCATTGACAAATGCAAACGCAATCGTTTCTGTAAAGCATAGATGGTTTAATCAGAATCCTTTTCAATCCATTTATTTTGCTGTTTTGGCGATGGCTGCGGAGCTCAGCACAGGTCTGCTTTGTATGATGTATGTACAGGACGACCAAATAAAAGTAAGCATGCTTGTGGTTGGTGTAAAAGCTTCTTTCATGAAAAAGGCTGTTGGCATCAATCGATTTATTTGCGACGAAGGCAATAAAATTCAAGAGGCCATTGAAGAAGCAAAACGAAGCAAGGAGGCAGTCAGCCTAGAAATAAGGAGTATTGGCTATTCGGCTCAGAACGAGGAGATAGCAATTTTTGACTTTCTTTGGTCCTTTAAAGTAAAATAAGCTCAATTTAATAGTAGTTTAACATTATTTGATTATATTTACATAACAAAATTTAAAAGTGCCCATTAATCATTTATTTAATTCTCTGCAAAAATATAGCAAGGAGCACAAACGCACCAATGAGGAGGCTTTTTCTGCTGCTGTTAGTCTTATTCTGGTAGATCATGATATCATCAAGGGTGTACCAGCTTATATTGATGCCAGAAAGAAGGCCGATTTTCAGTTTTTGTTTGAGAATAATCCAGTGCATGTCTTAGTTTCTGGTGTGATCAATGCATACTGTGACAATCTTGAAAAGGCGCATAACTATTTTGAACAAGTGCTCGATAATTATTGCTCCGAAGATCATGATTCTACTGAGATCGCCTTTTTAAATGCCTATATTCATTTTGAGTTAGCCAAAGTTTTTCTTTGCAATTATACCTCCATAGATAAGAGCACTCATTTCAAAAAAGCTGTTGACTTATATACACAACTCTCAGATCAAAAGGGAATTGGAGAATGTTTATACCTAAAAGCTAATTTCTATGGCAATCAAAAGAATTTTATTTCTGCCTTAGAAAATTATAAACTAGCAGCGCAGAGTTTTCAATTGGGTGGACATACTAGCTCTATAGCAAAGTGTTACTTGAGAATAGCAGAGACAAATGCTGAGATTTCTAACCATAGGGAATCGGAATGGTATTTAAATTTAGCAAGTGATAAAGTATTCCTCTCTGAAAATGCGAACTTACTTTCTGAAATTAGTTATGTAAGAGCAAAAGGGCTGTTCAAACAAAATAAAATTGAAGACGCTATTCATTGCTTATGTGGCGTAGAAGGCTATAATTTTACGAAAGAAAATCTACAGATTTATATCAATCAGTTTTCTTTGTTGGTAGAATGTTATACAAAGTTGAATCAAGCTTCTGAAGCACATCAATACGATAAAATGGCCATGGAGTTGAGGTTTAATCTCTCCATGATTGAAAAGGAACTGGTCCATTCAAAAAATCAAGTGCTTAATTTGTTTGAGAAGTATGAGTTAGAATTACTCATTCAAGAAAAAAACAATATCGAAATTAGTGAACTGAAAAATAAGTTAATTGTATCTAAAGAAGAAAATGATCGCTTGGTCGAATTGTTATCACATGATTTTAAAGAACCTATAAGAGTCATCAATTCATTTGCAAGTTTATTGCAGAAAAATATCAGCCAAACGCATTCTGATAAAGACAAGGAATACATTCAGTTTATTCTCAACAGTGCTACGAAAATGTCAGGGCATATCGATAATCTTTTGAAATATATTCAACTAGATACAGAAACTTGCGAAGTGGCAGAATTAAATTTAAATGAGGTACTCGACGAAGTCAAACATGAATTGTCGAGTGATATTGATGACAAAAAGGCAATAGTGGTATCCTCCAACTTACCGAATGTAAAGGCTTGTAAGGATGTATTCAATGTTTTGTTCTATAATTTGGTTGAAAATGCCATTAAATTCAATCATAATACACCCATCGTCAAAATTGACTATACCAAGAAGAATAATCAACATGAATTTTCTGTATCTGATAATGGTATCGGCATTGCGGATGATGATAAGGAAAAAGTGTTTGATTTATTCCGAAAAATCAATAAAACTAATGAGTTTGAGGGTTGGGGTGTTGGTTTATCCGTAAGTAAAAAAATTGTCAATTCGCTAGGTGGACAGATTCAAATAGAAGACAATCCAAATGGAGGGACCAAAGTAAAATTTATTTTGGAAGACGGTTATATCCTCAATTAATCGAATGCAATTATAGTTTTTTGTCTCTGCGATATAAATTATCGTATTTTCGCCCCGCATTTTAATCAACACAATTTTACATTACATGTTTGACCGTAATACAATTATAGGAATCACCTTATCTATTGCCTTTTTTATTGCATTTGTTATCCAATCACAGAATAAGTCGCAGAAGGAACAACTGATTCAAAGAACTGCATTTGTTGCTGATTCAATTAAAAGTTTTAAAGAAAAAAGTATTCAGAAGCCTCAAAGCCCTGTTCTTACGGCCTCTGTAGCATCACCTGTAGCTGTTAATGATTCAAGTGCCAAAGAACAATTAGTAGAAAAATTTGGTGCATTTTCTTCCAATACGAGCAATGTAGTAAAGGACATTACTATTGAAAATGAAGTGATGAAGTTGACTGTTTCTACAAAAGGTGCTGTCTTGAAGTCGATTGAACTGAAAAAATTTAAGACCTGGGATCAAAAACCTTTGATTTTGACTATCAATGCAGATAATAAAACATCATTGGGATTCAATATTAAAAATGCCTATATCCTGTCAGATGAATTGATTTATGAAACGGATGCAAGCGCTCCTATAGTTGTTAGTGGCAACGAGCAGAAGAGTATCTCACTAAAAGTTAAAGCTAGCGCCACGGAATATTTTGAGCAGATTTATACATTGAAGGGGAATAGTTTTTTACTTGACTATAATATTAATTTTGTCAATCTGAATAATATCATTCCTGCAGGGGCTACAGACCTTACGCTTAAGTGGAACCAAACCACTAGAGAAATAGAAAAAAGTATTGACAATGAAAGAAGATATTCTGGTATCTATTATCAATATCAAAATGGCGATGTGGAAGAACTTACTGGAGTGAAAAATGAGGAAATTTCAAATCTTACAACCATTAAATGGATTTCATTTAAACAGCAGTTTTTTAACATGACCTTGCTCTACAAGGATGGAATGTCACCAAAGAAAATTTCTACCGTTGTTGATCCAGAGGATAAATCGTATACTAAAAAATATGCTGCAGAATTAAAACTTACGTTACCTAGTGCTAACAGTAAATTAAGTTTCCAATATTATTTTGGACCAAATGATTACAATGCTTTAAAGAAGATGGAGAATGGAATGCAGCATATTATGCCATTGGCTTCCACATGGAAAATTTTCAGTTGGATGGGATTCGTTAATGAATACGGTATTATACCACTATTCAATGTATTGAAAAATTTTACAACAAATTATGGCATTGTTATCTTTATTATCGCCTTGCTTATTAAATTAATTCTTACCCCTTTCACCATACAACAAACCCGTCAAAGTATGGTAATGCAGATTATGAAGCCGGATTTAGATAAGCTGAAAGATAAGTACAAAGATGATCCTACCAAATTTAGCGCAGAGCAAATGAAATTGATGTCGAAGGTTGGGGCGAGTCCATTAAGTGGCTGTCTTCCTATGCTTTTACAGATGCCGATTTTGATTGCCATGTATAATTTCTTTCCAGCATCCATTGATTTAAGACAAGCTCATTTTTTATGGGCAAATGATTTATCTACTTATGATGCTATTTGGGCTTTTAAACCGATTTTATTCGGGATCGACCACATCAGTTTATTTACTGTTTTGATGACCATTACATCCTTGGCAAATGCCTTCATCACCCCACAACCAGGTCAACAAGATAATCCTGCGATGAAGTATATGCCTTATTTCTTCCCCATCATGTTGTTATTTATGTTTAATAACTTTCCTGCGGCTTTGACATACTATTATCTTTTGTTTAATCTATTCTCCATCATTCAGACCTATCTGATAAAAAAATTCTACTTTAATGAAGATAAGTTGAGAGAAGAAATAGCGGACAAAAAAACAAAGGAGCCTAAAAAAGGTGGTTGGATGCAAAAGATTGAAGATATGCAAAAACAGCAACAAGCTCAATTGGCAGCACAAAACAACAAAAAGAAAAAGTAAGTCAACGGCATAAGATAGCTTACTCCTTATTATTACATTTTTAGGACATTCATTTGCCACTTAAAGGAGCAAATTAACGTCTATTTTAGGTAGACAATTTGTGTATTTGTCAAAAAAACAATTAACTTTGCCCATTAAATAATTATTACTTCACTATTAAATAAATCAAACCAGCAAAATGAAAAAATTATTACTTTCAGCTTCTGCTTTATTTGTATCAATGGTTATGATGTCTCAATCATCAGCATCAGGCGATTCAAAAATTCTAGGACCTGCAAAATATTCAACAAATGAAACTACTGCGGGTAGTGGCATTGGAAGATCTTTATCACCTGTAAGAGTAGGTGCAAGAGGTACGAGCAGATCAGTAACAACTATTCCAATTGGAACTTCTGGTAATCCTTATGGTGTCATTAACAATAATGTGAATCAAGTCAGTTATATCGCTGCAACGAATCAAGTATTCTTCGTACATAGAACGACTCATCAGATTTACTTGACAGATGATGCAAATAACAGTCAGTATCGTTATGATGTATCTAGAGATGGTGGTGCAAGTTGGGCTATTGATCGTGGTTTGTTGAATCCAAGTGGTTCTCAAACAGGTTTTGCTTGTCGTTTCCCAAATGCAGTGAATTATAATCCAGCAGGAAATACCAATCCTGATAGCTCATACCTTAACTATATTGGTAGTTTCCATGATGGAGGTTCAAGTGCAGATTGGAGAGGCTATTGCTATGGTGGAGCAAGATTAGATAATGCCCCTTCAACTTTTAGTGAAAGACGTTGGGAGCCAAATACAAGTAATACAAATATCATCACTGGTGTTTGTGAATCAGTACCTGGTACTTTTTGGGGTGTTGATCAGTTTATCACTACTACAGATGGAACAAATCCTCAAGGTATTTCTGTTTACAAAGGTACTTGGAATGCAGATTCAATGATGGTTGTTTGGACTGCTCCAACAGTATTGTATCCGCCTGTATTTGACTTAGGCGCTGATAGTAAAAAACATATTGTAAGTTATACCATCGCATTTGATCCAAGTGGAGCAAATGGTTGGATTGCTGCAACTGGTGATTTAAAGGATGATGCAGAATATACAAGTGATCCTTTTTTCTATCACTCAACTGATGGTGGATCTACTTGGATGGGTCCAATTATCATCGATTTAGATAGTATTAACGGTATCGTGTATGATCCAATCAATGGTCCTGCGTCAACATCATTTGATATTTCATTAACAGTAGATTTTAATGGAAATCCCCATTTAGCAACCGTTGTATTACCTGGTTCTAATACTACTCCGTATTCAATATTAGGAGCCGCTCCTGATAAATATATTTATGACATCACTTACGATCCAAGCCTTAGTGCTGATTGTCAGTGGAGAGCGATTAACCTTGATTATGTAAATTCATTGAGAAAAGAGGTAGTAACAGGTCAGTTAAGTTGTGATAACTATATTAGAATGTCACGTACTGCAGATGGTAAAAAAGTGTTTGTTACTTGGGTAGATACAGATTCTATGGTTTCTGGATCTGCAAACTCAGATAATGAGTTTCCTGATTTCAAATTAATTGGTTTGGATATTGAAAACAATAAAAGAACAGCGGTTAAAAATTACACCTCTTCAGACGTAACTTGGAGTGGTAATGTTATTTGGCCAACAACTTCACCAATCGCTAAAACAACAGGTTCAACAAATAATATTCCTACAGTATTCGCAAGAATGAATACTCAATTAGTAACTCCTGAATTGGATACTTGCTATTTCTTCTATGTTCAGAATATTGATGTGACTGATGCTGAGTTTTTAACTAACTTAGACAATACTCCTCCTACAATCACTGTTATTGGTGGCGTTGCTGTGGATGGTACAGATTCAATTGCACCTGTACTTCAAGGTTCTGTATATACAGACTTAGGCGCAACTGCATTCGATTGCTCTGGTGGTGATTTGACTAGCTCAATTATTGTAACTGGTTCAATCAATACAGCTACATTAGGGTTTGATACAATTTATTATACTGTTACAGATGCTGCTGGTAATACTGCAACTGCTGTTAGAGTGGTAAGAGTGATTACTACACCAATTTGTACTTTCGACATTACACCAAGTAATGCTGTTGTTCGTAAATTCTCTTTCACATATACTAACCCTTCTGCATTAGCAACAAACTGGGATTGGAACTATGGAGATTTATCTGGAGTAAGTCTTAGCACAAGTGGATTGTTGAATCACACTTATATTGCTGCTGGAACTTATAACGTGAGCTTTACCGCTAGAAATTCGGCTGGTACTTGTTCTGGAAGTTGCACTATTGTAATCAATGCTGATAACTCTGGTAATGTAACATGTGCTAGTGTTGTAACGGATGAGTTTACAGGTATCAATGATGTTAACTTGAACAATAATATTGAAGTTTATCCAAATCCTGCTTCTGATGTTGTATCAGTTTCTTTAGATTTGAACGCTTCTAAAAACGTTAATATTAGCATTGTTAACATGCTAGGTGCAAAGGTATACAGCAAGTTTCTTGGAACTGTAAATGGATCAACTACTGAGAAAATTGACGTATCTAACTTAGAGGTTGGTATCTACATGGTTCGTATCGAAACAGAAAAAGGTACTGCAGTTAAAAAATTAAATATCTCTAGAAGATAATTAAGAATCATATAATCAAGAAAAGCCATTTCATTTTTTGAAATGGCTTTTTTTTTTGAGACTATAGTGCAAGTTAGATAGTGCTCTTAAATTATTTTGTAACATTCATTTTCTGGTATTCGATGTAGATTTGTAAAATATACTCTTAACAATAATTAAATTGATGAAAATATGATTGCTATAGCCATACATGGTGGTGCCGGGACTCTAAGAAAAAGTGATATGACACCCGCACTTGAAAGAGACTATAAGCTTGGTTTAGAAACAGCCTTGGACGCTGCGTATGCTATTTTAAAAAAGGGTGGAACAAGTCTTGATGCTGTGGAGCGTGCAGTATTTGAATTGGAGAATTATCCAATGTTTAATGCGGGCAAGGGAAGTGTTTTTAATAGTCAAGGTAAACACGAAATGGATGCCTCCATCATGGAAGGTACTCAGCTGAGGGCAGGTGCCGTTTCTGGTGTATCTAACATCAAAAACCCGGTTGTGCTTGCAAGAGCCATCATGGAGAAAACTGAACATGTTTTTTTGAGTGGAGATGGCGCTTTAAAATTTGCCAAACAGGAAGGCATCGCAATGGAGGAGGATGCTTACTTTTATAATGAGTTCAGACATCAGCAATGGCTAGAAATAAAAGATGGAGATTCCTTTCAGCTGGATCATTCTGAGAAAAAATTTGGAACGGTAGGGGCTGTTGCCCTGTGCGAGAATGGTCAGCTTGCAGCCGCAACCTCCACAGGTGGTATGACCAATAAAAAGTATGGAAGAGTAGGAGATAGTCCAATGATTGGTGCAGGCACCTACGCAAACAACCGTACATGTGCCATTTCATGCACAGGTCATGGGGAATTATTTATCAGAAGTGTTGTGGCCTATGATATTTCTTGCTTGATGGAATACAAGGGACTTACCCTACATGAGGCATGTAATATTGTAGTGTATGACAAACTTGTAAAAATAGGAGGGGAAGGAGGCTTGATTGCTATTGATCAAGGAGGGAATATTGAAATGCCATTTAATAGTGAAGGTATGTTTAGAGGATCTATAAATAGCAAGGGTGAGCGAACAATAATGATTTATAAATAGGAGTACATATCTTCTTGTATCAAACAGAATATTGCGTGAGTGACTGGCAGGAGTACCGTGTACGACAGAAGGCACGACATCAGTGGTTTTTTACACTGATGGCACGCCCAAAATTAAAGATTTATGAAAAGTTGTTTGGCTTAAAGCAATCGAATTGGATTATGCTTGGGTGTCAGTAAGTACCCTGCTTTCCTCAAAAGTATGTGTTCCAACATGGTAAATATTTCCCTTGCTAAGGATGTGTACAACAATATTTTCGACACTGATGGGTTCGCCAAAATCGATGTCTGCGATATTATTCGTTCCAATTTTTCTGCCATCAATGATGATGACAGCCCCGCTTCCAATGGCTTCTAACTCTTCCCCGTTTCTAACGATAACACCCGTATCTTCACCTAAGCCAATACCGATGGTGCCTGGGTTAGAGGCTACTGCTTGAGCTAATCTAGGAAAGCGGCCTCGTTTATTGAAGTGAGAGTCGATAATAACACCTTTCATGAATGCAAGTCCAGTAGTGATTCTTACTTCACCTTTCAAGTGTGCGTTTGTTGCATTGCCTTCATAAATCATTGTATTACTCATGGCCATGGCTCCTGCACTAGTTCCAGCAATGATGATTCTTTCATCATTAAATCTTTGGTGCAGTATATCTAAGAATTCTGTGCCTCCAAAGATAGAGGAAAGTCTAAGTTGATTTCCTCCTGAAAACATAATAGCGTCGCAAGCTTTAAGCCTTTCTAGGTATTCTGGTAAAATAGCATCTTCTCTATTTCTGATTTTTAGGTGTCCAACATTATTGCAACCCAGTTTCGAAAAGGCATCAAAATAATTTTCACCCACTTCTTCAGGAATGCTGCTAGCCGTGGTGACTACTTCAATTCGAGCTTCTTGATCTTTTAGTAAATTGACAATATTTTTTAAAATACCCATTTCCATAAAGTTCAAATTATTTCTGGAAATGATACCTAATTCTAAATCTGTTCCTTTATCTTCTGCTCCCCCCACTGATACTAAAATCCCCTTTGGTGTCATACTATATTAATATTTGGTTATGATTGCTGCAAAAATATTAATATTAATTTGATGAAGAATATTATTTATTCACTTAATTCTTGTTCTTGTGCTAAACTCTATATATTTAAACTTAATTATTATTCATATCCCAACCAACTATTAAATCATTTATGAAAATTCTTGAGATTAAAGCAATGAAAGGACCAAACTTTTGGTCTGTGAGAAGAAAAGAGCTTATTGTTATGTTGTTAGATATAGAAGACTTAGAAGAGAAACCTACGAATAAAATACCAGGTTTTTTGGAAAGAATCAAAGCACTATTTCCTAGCATGTATGAACATCGATGCAGTGAAGGAGCCCCTGGTGGTTTTTTCTATCGTGTAGAAGAAGGTACTTGGATGGGGCATGTGATCGAACATATTGCTCTAGAAATACAAACATTGGCTGGTATGGAATGTGGATTTGGTAGAACTCGAGAGAGTTCAACACCTGGGGTATATCATGTTGTTTTTTCATATTGGGAAGAGAAAGCGGGCATCTTTGCAGCAAGGGCTTCGGTTCGAATTGCACAGGCCTTAGTGGACGGTGTGGAATATAATTTGGCGGATGATATTCAACAATTGAGAGAGATACGTGAGGACGATCGATTGGGTCCTTCTACAGGTTCTATAGTGGAAGAAGCCATTAAAAGAAAGATACCTTTTATAAGATTAAATAAAAGATCATTGGTGCAATTGGGTTATGGAATTAATCAGAAACGAATTCAGGCAACCATTGCAAGCACTACCTCTAGTATTGCTGTAGAAATTGCGTGCAATAAAGAAGAAACTAAAAATTTATTAGAAGCTGCTGAAATCCCTGTTCCAAAAGGAACCATTGTCTATGATGAAGAAGATTTAGAAGCATCCATCAAAAAGATTCAGTATCCAATTGTACTGAAACCAGTCAATGGCAATCATGGTAAAGGAGCTACCACCAATATTAAAACATGGGAAGAAGCAGTAGAGGCCTTGGCAGCTGCCCAAAAGTATGGCCGTGCTATTATTTGTGAAAAATTTATAACAGGCCGTGATCATAGAATTTTGGTGATCAATTATAAGTTTGTTGCTGCCGCAATTAGAACCCCAGCTGCAGTGATTGGTGACGGTATTAGTACCATCAATGAGTTGATAGAAAAGGTAAATAGCGATCCACGCAGAGGTTATGGACATGAGAAGGTTTTGACTGCCATTAAAATTGATGATTTTACAATGAATATGTTGGCAGACAAAAACTATACACTCGAAACCATCATTAAAAAGGATGAGGAGTTGTGGTTGAAACCAACCGCTAATCTTAGCACAGGCGGTACGGCCACTGATGTTACTGATTTGGTGCATCCGAGTAATGTTTTTATGTGTGAGCGCATTGCTCGAATTATTGGCTTAGATATTTGTGGTATAGATATTATGGCTGAGAACCTTACTGAGCCTTTGTCTGAAACGGGAGGTTCTATTCTAGAAGTGAATGCAGCACCAGGTTTTCGAATGCACTTGGATCCTACAGATGGCTTGCCACGAAATGTAGCTGAGCCAGTTATTGATATGCTGTATCCTCCTGGCACTAGTGCTAGAATTCCTATCATCGCTGTTTCTGGGACAAATGGAAAAACCACTACCACAAGACTTATTGCTCATATAGTTAAACAAATGGGTTATAAAGTAGGCTATACTACAACCGATGGTGTGTATATTCAAAATCAATTAATGATGCGTGGAGATTGCACAGGACCTAAGTCTGCTGAGTTTGTGCTCAAGGATCCAACGGTTGATTTTGCAGTATTAGAATCTGCTAGAGGGGGAATTTTGCGTTCCGGACTTGGCTTTCATAATTGTGATGTATCTGTGGTGACAAATGTTGCCGGCGATCACCTAGGCATAGGAGGGATTGATACCCTTGAGAAACTGGCAAGAGTAAAAGCAGTTGTACCCAATACGGTGTTGCCTGAAGGATATGCTATCCTAAATGCAGATGATGATTTGGTATATAAAATGGCAGAGGAGTTATCGTGTAAAGTTGCCTATTTCAGTTTGGATGAAAATAATCCAAGAATTAAAAAGCATTGCATCGCAGGAGGATTGGCTTGTGTATTTGAACATCAATACATCACGATTTTAAAGGGAACATGGAAGATACGCGTAGAGAAAGTAACTAATATTCCTATCACTTTTGATGGGAAAGCGGAGTTTAATATCGCAAATGTGATGGGTGCAGTTCTTGCAGCTTATGTAAGAGATTTTAAAATTGAAGATATCAAATTGGCGTTGCAAACCTTTGTAGCATCTCCTGCTCAAACACCAGGAAGAATGAATATATTCAAATTTAAAAATTTCACTGTGATGTGTGATTATGCCCATAATTCGCATGGCATGAGAGCGGTTGGTAAATTTGTACAAAAAGTAGATGCAAGTATAAAAGTAGGAATCGTTGCTGGAGTGGGCGATAGGAGGGATGAAGACACCATAGAGTTGGGCGAGGAAGTGGCAAAAGTATTTGATGAGATCATTATTAGACAAGACAAAAATCTAAGAGGCAAGAGTGACATTGAAATCATCAACTTGCTTAAAAAAGGAATTACGAATATAGATCCTAACAAAAAAATTACAGTCATACAAAAGGAAAGCGAAGCCATCGATTTTGCCATAAAAAATGCTATTAAGGATTCTTTTATCACCATCATCAGTGATGTGGTCCCAGATGCCTTAGATCAAATTATGAGATACAAGGAAGATGATAGTTTGAATTAATCGATATCAAATAATGTATAAAGAAAAAGCCATTGCAATTGCAATGGCTTTTTTATGTTTGGATGTAGAAGATTTCAACTTCTTATTTTGAGAAATTATTTACTCTCTTTTTGAAAGGAATCATACTTAGTAATAAAATCTTCGATTTGATTCACACTAATTCTTTTAGCTCTAATAATTTTGTCTTTATCAAGAACATAAATCACTGGCGTAGAGCTGATATCATAAAGTGTTCTAAAGTTCGGTTTCTGCTGAAAATAAGGATCTCCAACATTTATCCAATTACAAGCATTTTCAGTGATAAATTTTTCCCACTTGTCTATTTCTTCGTAACTACAAGTGGATACTGCATAGACTGTTGCACCTAAACTTTTTAACTTGTCATATTCTTTCGCCAACTCAGGAATTTCTTTCTTGCAGTGACCGCAATCATGATCCCAAAACACCAAAATGGTATACTTTGATTTCAGATCGTATAAGGAATAGGGTCTTTTAAGTGAAGTATCAGATAGAATTAGATTTGGAGCTTTTGCTCCAATCAAGGTAGGTTTAATTTTACTCGATCTATCCATCATCTTATATAAAGAGACCGTGTCATTTTTCATCCAAAAAGCTTGGCCAGTGGCATAATATTTATCTACCAAATGCACATAAACAGCATCCATACCCATAAACTTACTGGAGGCATATTTATTCAACAGAAATACCAAAGTATATTTGAACATTTCAGTATTCTTTCTTGTGGCTGCTATAATCTTGTCACATTCAGGTATAATGGAGTCAGGTACTTGAACGATTACTTTCTCAAAATAATTATCCAATTTTTGATGATAGACAGGAGATCTTAGCAAGCCTTCTTCTGATAAATCGGTGTATTTCCAATAGTTGGCATGATAATAATTGTATTGAAAATTGGTGTCTACTGCCGAACCATCTTTCTTTCTAGGAGTTTCAGGTTGCTCAATTTCTTTAAGACCACCTAATATCTTAGAATACAAAAGCGTTGGATTTTTGTCCATAATATCTTGACGATATTTTTTAACCATCTCTTCTAGAGCAATCAATTTGTTTTTGTACACATTGGCTGAGTCAGAATTTTCTGGGTAGGCTTTGTATAATTTTGTCAATTGGTCCGCGATTTCTCGTTGTGATGCCATGTAGATTAGGTCTTCAAAAAAAACAGTATTTTCTTTGGAGCCCGTAACCTTCATAAATTTATTTAAATCAGCCTTATCCGTTTCTAAAGAAAAAAATTGTTCGTTAATTAGAAACTCAAAGTAATTATTTTTCATACTCGGCACCACCGCTAAATAAACACCACGTTGAAGAGCAGTATCACCTTTATAAGTGCCCATTCCTTTTGAATCAAGATAGATGGTGTCTTTGATATATTGATTGTCGCCATATCGATAGGCCATCACTAAAGGCTCTGAAGCCAAGCCATTTATTTTGAATTTAATTTCAAACCCTTTTTTTTGGGCCAATAAAATAGTGGAGCTAAAAACAAACAGTAAACAAAATGTAGAAAAAATCTTTTTCATGGAGTGCTATTTAACTTAAAAAACAATTTATATAATTTGTAGGTTTATCTACAATAATCATACCATAAAATGTTGACTTATCATTTTATAGCCTGAAAGCTGAGGGCAACAGAGTTAACACAATACCTTAATCCTGTTGGTTTTGGACCGTCTTTGAAGACATGTCCTAGATGTGAACCACATTTTTTGCAGAGAATTTCTTCTCTAAGCATCCCGTGACTGGTATCGGAACACATTTTTACGTGGTCATCAATTTGATTGTAAAAACTTGGCCATCCACTGCCACTATGGAATTTTGTGTCTGATGAGAATAAAGGTACTTGACAAATGGTGCATTTATAGGTGCCTTTTTTCCAGTGATTATCATAGATACCGCTATAGGGAGCCTCGGTGCCTTTATCGTGACAAACATGATAGGCTGCTTCGGTTAAATTGGAGTAGTTCGAATCCTTCTCTGCTATTTGATGATTGACCTGACCCGCCTCATTTTGATGAGTTTTTAAACTGCAATTGGTCAGTGAAAAGGAGCATGAAATAAATAATAGGAGAAGTTTCATTGCTGAAAATAATGGGGTCTTTAAATTTACTTAATGTTACAAAACTAAGTAGTAAAGACTATCTGATACTTTTAAAAGTTGTTAATATTTCAAGTATTAACCTCTCAAAATACCCCTTTCACAACAAAGCCATAGAATCATCTGAGATGCGATGCTATTGAATTATTTAAAATGTTCGATGTAAAATTGATGCTTGCCATCTACATTCTTGACAAAATTAATGGTCTCTGTCGCTTTGCAGTATCCAAGCTTACATTCTGGATCTTTATAATATTTAGGTTCCATGAGAAGCGAGAGATACAGTTCTACATTATCGAACCAAGCATTCGGATTCGCACCATATTTTTTTGCAAGCTTTTGGGCATCAATGATATGTCCTTGTCCACTGTTATAGGAGGCAATGACAAAATACATGACTTGGGTGGAGTCTTCTACTTTTTTATCCCAATAATTTCTGAGATAATTCAGATAACCAACACCAGCCTTAATATTTTGAGCTGGATTAAAAAGATTGTCTGCACCAAATTTTTTACCAGTTTCTGGCATGAGTTGCATCAAGCCTGCTGCACCATAGGGAGATTCAATATCTGGATTAAAATTTGATTCTTTAAAAGCAATCGCAGCAATCAATTTCCATTCGAAGTGATATTGCTTAGCATAGGTCTTAAAAAGCTCATCATATGGAGATATCGAGCCCATCTTGAATCTATTCTTTTTGCCTGATTTTGCAGGGTCTGTGGGATCTTCGATGGTTAAAATTTTATGATTGCTAAAATATCGATTTGAAATTTCTTTATATCTATTGCTGGGTAATAAATCATCGATAATTGAATTAACAGTGTCTATCAAGCTATGATTGTCAAAAGAGGTTAGAAAACTCATGTTGCAATCGGTATTGATTTTAAAGGTTTGCACCTTGCTCAAATCTTCTAGGTTAGAGAGCTTCAACAAATAATCCCAAGTGATGATGGCCACAGAATCCTTTTTGATTAGTTTTCTCATTAGCTCAAAAGATGAACTGGAATCATCCAACAGCACTTGATATTTTGTATGGTAAATATCTTTCATCTTTTTGTAAGGAATATGCTCCAAATCATTGGTAGGTATAAATATCTTCGAATAGCCTAAATGCTTCATAGAATTGCTTTTTAAGGTATCTTGATTGAAGATAATTGCAATTAAATTAGACTTAAAATATGGCGCCGTGTAGGAAAATTGATCTGGATAACTATGATTTAAACTCAGGTAGTTATTGGCAGCAAGGTCAATCTCACCTCTCTGTAATAAATCATACAACATCGAATCATTGCTTACTGGTAGGACCTCCAGTTCTACCTTTAGTTTTGTAGAAATATATTTTGCAATCTCATATTCAAAACCTGCATAAGAATTGCGATAAAAGTAAAAGCTAATTGGATTAATAGTGGTACCTAAAATGAGCTTTTTCGTTTCCAAAATTTGAGATAGCGACTTGTATCTATTGATATTATATACTCTAATCGCTTGCTCATTTTTGCAATTCGAAAACAGCATCAAAAGAAGGAATAAGAAATAGGCGTATTGTTTTTTCAATGCAATCATTTAAAAGTGTCTGTAGACAAAAAATCTATGGGGTAAAACGACTGTATTCATCTTCTTTCCAGGCAATCAGTTGTAAGGCTTCTTCGATGCTTTCTACTGGCAGTTGACAAGTTTTACCTTGGCATACATAGATCAATGTTTTGCCAGCCACATACTTATTCTTAAGCAATGGCAGAGTTGAGTTCCCTTTCTTAGATCCACAAACAATCACATTCGGCAAATAATAGGCATCCAAAGCTTTTTTTAAATCTAAAGCAGCATCACCAACGATAGCAATCTCAAAAGGCATATGTACTTGTTTCAATAAACAACTGCTCCAATTGGCAAAGTAACCAGGAAATCGAAGCATTTTATCTCTAACATTATTTGTCATTTTCTTCGACATTTCTATGTAAGCTTTATTATCATATAACATACCTAGATGCATTAGATTATTCGCCATAACTGAATTAGAAGAGGGTATTACGTTATCTTCAATTTCAATTTTGTTTGTTATTAATGGTTTATCTAACGACGAAGTATAATTAAAAATACCTTGCTTCTTGTTATAAAAATGTTGAATGGTATATTCATTTAAGTTATGGGCGGTAGTCAGCCATCTGCTTTCCAATGTGGCATCATATAGATCCATAAATGCCGCAATAGTGAATGCATAGTCATCTAAAAAAGCATTGATGTTTGAATGTCCATTCTTATAATTTCTGTTGAGTCTATATTCACTTGTCATACACTTAATCATCAAAAATTCTGCATTTTTGATAGCAGATTCCAGATATTCTTTTTTATGAAAAGCCTTATAAGCATCGAGGTACGCTGTAATCATTAAAGCATTCCAAGCGCTGATGATCTTATCATCTGTGGCAGGCTTATGGCGCTTCTTTCGTTCTGAAAGCAAAATGGTATTTGCTTTTTCAATCATTGTATTTAACTCTTCTTCTTTCAAACCATTGATCATCGCAAACTTTTTTATAGATTGTTCGCGGTGAAGAATATTATTGCCATGCTCCCAATTACCTGGCGGACTGATATTGTAAAATTCAAGAATCAAGGTGGCGTCATTGCCTAAGAGATTTTCAATCTCATCATATTTCCATACATAAAATTTTCCTTCCTCGTCATCACTATCCGCATCTATGGATGAAAAGAAACCTCCTTCATGTGAGGTTAGGTCTGATTTTATCCAGGAAAGTGTTTGTTCTACAACCGTGGCGTATCTTTTGTTTCCGGTATATCGATATGCATTTGCATATAGTGAAACAAGCTGACTATTATCGTACAGCATTTTCTCAAAATGAGGAACCAACCATTTATCATCCACCGAATAGCGCGAGAAACCACCCCCGAGCTGATCATAAATTCCTCCATTACACATTTTGTCTATGCTCAACTTCGTATAGTCAAATACCTGTTTGTTTTTTGTCTGATAATAATATTCAAACAAAAATTGAAAATTAGCAGGCATTGGAAACTTAGGTGCATTCATGCTTCCACCATTTTTCATATCGACCTGACCCATCCATCCCGTTACAGTAGAATCGATTTCTTTCATCGATGAATCAATAGAAGTAACAGCAGGCTTGAACTGCATTTGTTTCGAATGCATGGCCACCGCTGTAGCCTGCTCCAACAATTTTGTTTTATCCTTAGCATATAAATCTGTAAAGTATAGCAGCAGCTGCGCCCATTTTTCTTTGTTGAAATAAGTGCCCGCATACACTGGCCTACCGTCAGGTAATGCGATAATATTTAATGGCCAACCTCCGCTACCAGTAATGGTTTGACATGCCTCCATGTAGACATGATCGAGGTCTGGTCTTTCTTCTCGGTCTACTTTAATGGAAACAAAATGCTCGTTCATGATATTGGCAATAGCAGTGTCTTCAAAGCTTTCGTGCTCCATGACATGGCACCAATGACAAGCGGCATACCCTATGCTGATGATGAGTAATTTATCTTCTTTGGCAGCTTTTTCTAAAGCAGTCTTATTCCAAGGATACCAATCCACGGGATTATGAGCATGTTGAAGTAAGTATGGACTAGATTCTTTGGAAAGGTGATTTGTATATTCCTGATGACTCATTTTGTTATTATTAACTGGCGTGGGACAAGCCCATAAAAAAACAGAAAGCAATGCAATAAATAGGAGGGAGTATTTGGGTTGCATCTAAATAGAATTGTGATTAACAGATGGTTCAATACTTACATAATGCAAGCCAAGTTCATAGGGTTGGTCCAATAAATTTTTTATTTTTTGGTACGTCTCTTCGTTATTATGGAAATCCAATTCATTCGTATCCAAAATGAGGATTCTACTTTTGTCTTGATGCTTAAAAAATTCGAAATACATGTCATTCACTGCCTCTAAATACGATGCCTGGATATTTTGTTCATAGCTTCTACCTCTTTTTTTGATGTTCTGAAGCAATTTTTCTGGGCTCCTTTTAAAGAACAAAATAATATCTGGCGTTGGTAAATTCTGATAAATAATCTGAAATAATGTTTTGTATAATTTCACCTCATCCTCTTCAAGATTCACACTTGCAAATATTAAACATTTATAGAAAACGTAGTCGGATACTGTAATGGGATAAAACAAATCCTGATGCTCCACCTCTGTTTTTAGTTGCCGATACCTTTCTGCCATAAAGGACAATTCTAATGGAAAAGAGTACCTTTTGCTATCTTGATAAAATTTAGGAAGAAATGGATTGTCGGCAAATTTTTCAAGGATTAAACGGGCGTTAACATCCTTTGCATACTTGGTTGCAAAAGTGGTTTTCCCAGCTCCAATATTTCCTTCAATGCAGATGTATTTATATAGACTCACCCCACAAAAATATGTTTACTTGAAGTAATATGGTACTTACCTTATACACATTTGTGGAATTTTAAGGCTTCTTCCAAATCAACAAGATATTATAAGTAACTTTGAGCATGCTACATACGAACGAAAGAATCTTAGCCACCCTTGAGATTGGGCAGTTAAATGAAATGCAGATAACGGCTCAAGAATCGATTCTTAAGTCAGATAGTGTATTATTGGTTTCGCCAACAGGATCTGGTAAAACATTAGCTTTTTTATTGGCCACATTGCAACTTTTAGAGGAGCAAATCAACGGCACTCAATGCCTTATTTTATTGCCCACCCGAGAATTGGCGATTCAGATAGAACAGGTTTGGAAGCGTATGCGAACAGGATATAAGGTAAATGTTTGTTACGGTGGACATTCTATTGATGTAGAAATAAAAAATCTTGCTCAAGCTCCAACTGTACTTATTGGAACACCAGGCAGGATCTTAGACCATATTCAGAAAAGATCTTTCGATACCAATGCTATCAAAATATTAGTATTAGATGAATTTGATAAATCTTTAGAAGTTGGCTTTCACGAAGAAATAGCAGCGATCATTGCCTCTATTCCGAATATCGAAAAACGCATTCTGGTTTCTGCTACTAAAAGTGTTGAAATTCCTGCTTTTACAGGGGTCAAAGCACTTGATATTCTTGATTTCTCTGTGCCAAATGCCGTGAATGAAAAGCTATCCTTAAAATTGGTGAGAACCGATGACAAAGATAAGTTCGATATCTTACTGAGATTATTATGTTCCTTAGATTCTGAGCCAGCACTGATTTTTTTCAATCACCGAGATGCCACCGAAAGGGCAGCCCAATTGCTCAATAAAGCAGGTATTTTAACAGCTTTTTATCATGGGGGGATGGATCAAGACGACCGCGAAAGGGCCATCAGCAGATTCAGAAATGGATCCATCAATTATTTGGTAGCCACCGATATTGCGGCACGCGGACTCGATATCTCCTCCATACAACATGTCATTCATTATCATCTGCCAAAGTTCGAGAATGAGTTTATTCATAGAAATGGGCGTACTGCTCGAATGCATGCTCTTGGAAATTCATTTATAATACTTTCGAAAGAGGAAATACTCCCCAATTTTATAGAGGCTGATCTTGAAAGCTTTATTCCGCCATTAGATGGAGCATTACCCAATCCACCAACGTATGAAACCATTTACATTAGTGGAGGGAAAAAAAACAAATTAAACAAGACAGATATTGTGGGCTTTTTTATTCAAAAAGGCCGACTCGATAAAAGTGATATTCAGCTTATTGAAGTCAAGGATTTTATGTCCTTTGCCGCTGTTAAAAAAAATAAAGTACCCGCCTTTCTTCAGGCCATTAAAGAGCAAAAAATGAAAGGAAAAAAGTATAAAATAGAAGTATTGCGTTAAATTTGAAAACTTCCATTCTTGCTTCTTTACAATAGTCATCTGCCATCATTGATCTTTATGAATAGCGATGTTTGCTTCTTATCTCCGTCTGCTTCTAAAGAGATCTAAAATAGAGTCAGCACTCTTTTACCACAAGGAATAAAAAATAAGCAATTTTAATTTGCTGATTGGGGCAGCTGCCATAGCTCAAATCAAGGAGCAATGGCGCCAGGTGTTTCGCATTATCCCGATGACTTATCGGGGCCCCTTGCTGCAAATCTAGTTCAACAACCTAATTAAATGCTCCGAATCGCGTTTGATTAATTTCCCAAAAGAGATACAGCAAGCACTTGCCAATTGATTCTCGCTTAGCAATTTTTCAAAATTTTCTGCATAGGCTGCATCTACCGCTACCAATAAGCCTCCGCTTGTTTGTGGGTCAGCTAAAATATGTTTTTCTCTTTCTGAAATGGCCGCTATCTTATGTCCATAACTTGACCAATTTCTGTTCGTTCCACCAGGTATACAACCTTTCTCTAAGTAGGCGTCTATCACATCAATCTTGGGCACTTTGTCAAAATCAATCACCGCCTGTAAGTCACTACCTTCGCACATTTCAGAAAGATGACCAAGTAAACCAAAACCTGTAACATCTGTCATGGCTTTGATATAATCCAATTGTCCAAACACTTCTCCAAGTTTATTAAGTGTTGCCATGGAGTTCGGTGCAATATTTTTATGCGCCTCTGCCAACATTCCTTTTTTTTGTGCAGTCGTCAAAATACCAACACCTAAAGGTTTTGTCAAATATAAAATACATCCTTCTGTCGCAGTTGAATTTTGTTTTAAATGTTTGATATCGACGATACCATTCACCGCCAAACCAAACACAGGTTCTGGACAATCGATGCTATGTCCACCAGCTAATGTGATACCCGCTTCTGCACAAATAGAACGAGCGCCTTCTAAAACTCTTTGTGCGACTTCTGGTGCTAATTTATCTATGGGCCAACCGAGTATTGCAATGGCAAGAATTGGCTTGCCACCCATAGCGTACACATCACTAATGGCATTGGCAGAAGCGATTCTTCCAAAGTCATAAGCATCATCTACGATGGGCATAAAAAAATCGGTGGTTGAAATTAAAGCCGTGCCATTTCCTAAATCAAACACAGCGGCATCATCACGTGTATCATTGCCCACCAAAAGTTTACTATCCTTTGGATGAATCACATTGCTATGTAAAATTTTATCTAATACTGCTGGCGATATTTTGCAGCCGCAACCTGCCCCATGAGAGTATTGTGTTAATTTAATTTCTTCCATTTTAATTCTTTAATGTTTGATGACAAAAGTCGATAATTGCTTTCGCGTTTTTATGAGCATCTATAGACTCAAAATTGATTTCATAAACATGCTCTTTTTTTCGCTTAGAAAGGCCATTGGCATATGTCTTGTCATAATACACCAATACCAATCTGATAAATTCTTTCATATTGCCTTCTTCAATGGCTTGAATGCTCAATTTGCTTTCGTTGGGTCCCAAACGTTTAGAAATTTTTAAGACAGACTCTTTCAAAAACTCCTTGTCTAATACACCATAGACTTTATTTAAAAATTCAATTCTTTCTGTTTGATTTATATAAATATTCACCACCTTCGCTTCATTCATTTGTGTGAATAGCTTTTTCGGAATCACCCTCTTGCCAATTAATACACTTTCATTTTCTAGCCAAATATTTTTGCTCAAATCCATTTGACTCAATTCTATTGCGAGCGTATTTTCAAATTGTTCTTGACTGGGTTGAATATGCTTACCCATCGACCCAAACGAAGAGCCTTGATGATTGGCAAGCATTTCAAGATCGATGACTTGTTCCCCTAATGTTTTCATGGCTTGTAAGGTTTCGGTTTTTGCAGATCCTGTTGCACCTCCTAAAATAAGAAGGGGATATTCTTTTTCTAACAAGTGTAAACAATAAGTTCTATAAGCTTTATAGCCATTTTCTAGGAGACCAACCTCGAAGCCATACATATTCAAAGCCCAGGCCATAGAAGCACTTCTCATGCCACCACGCCAGCAATGCACTAAGATTTTTTTGTTCGGACATTTTTTTTCTGCCTCTCTGATATAGTCAGCCCAACGCGGACCAATCAATTCAAAAGCTTGTAAAATGGCTGTTTCCTTGCCTTTCTGTTTATAGGTGGTTCCAATAATCACCCTTTCCTCATTTGTGAATAATGGTAGATTGAAAGCATTCTGAAGATGCCCTTGCTCAAACTCTGCAGGCGTTCGCACGTCAGCAATCAATTGATGTTGCGAGGCTTCAAGAAAGGCAGTTAAACTTAATTTTGTAATCATCTAATTTCAATCAGCAAGGTATAAAATTTCTAGGTTTTAAAGGTATATGCTTCTCATTTTTCTGTGTACCCAGCTCATCCGCACAAAGTTGGATGAACCGGTAAACTAAGACTTCTAATCAATGCCTGACCGATCGCAGCGGCTATCCTTTTTTGTTTGTATCTCAAAAAAGATAAAAGCGAAGAGCGGGACTGCCGACTGTAAATCTTGGTTGTTGTTGAACTATAAGCAGCGGCAGGCAGGCCAAGTTCCTTTAGTACTAATTTACCAAAACAACTCAATAACGATACTCGGTAAGATACCAATGACAATAATGGCCATGGAAGTTACAATAGCCACCATAGAATAGATAGGACTTGTTTCAAGGGAGATGGCATGATGTTCGCTCTCTTTAAACCACATAGCAACAATCACTCTAAAATAGTAATAGATACTAATAGCAGAATTAAGAATAGCGATAATCACCAAAGGCATGTATTGATGAATAGCAATGGAGAATAAATAATATTTACCAAAGAAGCCTGCAGTAAGTGGAATACCTGCTAAGGATAACATTGCAATAGTCATGGTTACAGCCAACAATCTTTTTCTTTTGCCTAAACCATTGAAGACCTCAAAATCGCTTCTTCCTGTTTGTTGTTGTATCATCGTAAATACTGTAAATGCTGCGATTGTAGCCATAGAATAAGCAGCTAAGTACAATAGAATAGCCGATTGTCCCTCCTTAAAATTTAGGCTAATTAACGCTAACAAAAGATAGCCTGCATGCGAGATACTTGAATAGGCCATCATACGTTTAAAACTCCTTTGATAGATTGCAGTAACATTGGCCAATACCATGCTCAATGCTGCAATCACCGCAATGATTGTAGTCCATTGACCGCCAATCTCTGTAAAGCAAGTCAAGAACAATTTAAAGAAGGTAGCGAAAGCGGCGGTTTTTACTACCGTTGCCATAAACGAAGTGAAAAGGGTAGGCGTTCCGTCGTACACATCTGGACTCCAAAAATGAAATGGTGCTGCAGAAATTTTAAAACAAAAAGCAACAATAAGCATGATAATACCTACATTCATCAAGTTGTGATTATAAGAATCAGCTATCACATTTGTCCAAATAGCGCTGAGTTGAATTTGTCCAGTGGCACCATAAATCATCGCCATACCAAACAATAGAATGCCCGTTGCAAAAGCACCCATCAAAAAATATTTCATTCCCGCTTCGTTGCTATGCATATCATCTTTTTGACTGCCTGCAAGAATATAGAGAGGTATGGATAAAATTTCTATTCCTAAAAATATCATCAATAAATTTTGTGCAGATAACATGGTGATGGCACCACAAAGTGCAAAAAGCATTAGGGCATATTTATCTCCTTTATGATGTATATCGTCCTTTAAAAACTCGCCACCTAAGAGAAAGATAAGTAAAGTACTCACCAAGCAGACCACCGTAAACGCTCGAGCAAAGGTATCAAAGAGAAACATATTCGTATAGTCGTTGAACAAGCCATCGATATCTTGTAAAGTAAACACTAGGGCCATCAGAATAGCCAAAACGCCAATAGGCATAATAGATTTGCGCATATCGAAAATACCTGCAAACAGGAGAATGACACCAAAAAAAGCCAGAATAATTATCGCAACCATGTATATTTTATTAATTTTTAAATTTGAATAGAATGTGATTCTAATAACTATCTGATCTATTCAATGCTATGTTGTATTTTTCTATTTTATTGTTAACACGCTTCTATCATTGTTTTTCTCCTGTACAAATAGTGCTAATTCCTGTTGTGAACTATTTAAAGCTCTTTCAAAAGTATCTTTGAAAATATCTTTTCTCATCCTTATTGTGCTATTGAATGCATTAAGATATTTGAGACAGAAGTGGCACTGATCTCAAAAATAAGATTCGGATAAAAACCAAGTACTAGAACCATGATAGCTAGAATACATAACACTGTAAATTCAAGCGTGCTCACATCTTCAAAGTTCTTTGTAAGATCATTGGTTTCCCCAAACATACTGAGTTGATATACTCTTAGCATATAAACAGCACAAAGAATAATACTCGTTCCTGCAATGGCTCCTGCAATGGGATGATAAGAAAATATTCCCTTCAATAATAAAAACTCACCAGGGAATCCATTGGTTAGTGGCACAGCCACAGAGCCTAGCATGATAACCATAAATAAGACAGCAAGTTTAGGAGCCACTTTAGCAATACCACCCATGACTTTCAAATCATTTGTCTTCAATCTTTTTTCAATGATATCTGCTACATAGAATAAGCCAACAATATTGATTCCATGCGCCAACATTTGAATGGTAGCGCCTTGCCAAGCATCTGCTTGTAAAGTAAATAATCCTGCACCAATCATTCCAACGTGGGCAATAGAGGAGTATGCAAACAAACGTTTGATATTATGTTGTCTGATAGCAATCAAAGACGCATAAACAATTCCAATGATAGCTAGGATAACAAACCAATGACCAACGTGTGCCCATGCTTCTGGAGTCATCGGCATCATCCAACGCATCACACCATAGATTCCCATTTTCAACATAATACCGGAAAGTAGCATGGTACCTTGTGTTGGAGAAGTGGTATAGGTATCTGGTTGCCAAGTATGAAAAGGGAAAATAGGCATTTTAATAGCGAATGCAAGGAAGAAAGAACCATATACAAACAACATTCCTGGTCCATCCAATTGAGCAGCGTATAGAGCATCATAATGAAAACTATGGTCAGGTGTGTGTAGATATAAATAGATTAAACCTAAAAGCATAAACAATGATCCAAAGAAGGTATAGATAAAGAACTTAAGTGTTACTTTAATTCTGTTTTCACCTCCCCATATGGCACAGATAAACCAAATCGGTATTAAGGTAATTTCCCAAAACATATAAAACAAGATGCCGTCTAAAGACATAAATACACCATTCAAGCCAAACTGCATCAACAGAATTAAGGCGTAGAAAGAATTTTGGTATGGTTTCTCTATATTATTAAATGAAGAAAGAATGATGATAGGCGTGAGGATATTGGTGAGAAGCAGCATCACCATGGTTAGGCCGTCTACCCCTATGCAAAAGTTAATGCCTAGATCATGTATCCAAGTATAATTTTCGTAAAAATCGTAGGCTTCATTTTGCTTCCAAATACTCAGCAAGAAAAGATTGAAACCTAGTGTTATCAATGAACCCAATAGGGCAATTGTTTTCGCTGTTTTTCCTTTGATTCCAAATAGGAATAAAGAGAAGAGAAGCGGTAGAAGAAGTAATATGATTCCCACTATATTAAAATAATAATTTAAATAAAAAAATTAGTACCATGCCTACTGTCATGCCCAATAGATAGTATTCGATATTCCCGTTTTGTAACCATCTGAATAGCTCACTGCCCTTATTAATCAAAGTTCCAGTCCCATTTACCATGCCATCAATCCATTTTGTTTCTATTGTTTTATGAAACATTTCGCCAGTCCATTCAATAGGTTTTACAAAAAGTCGATCATAGATTTCATCTACGTAAAACTTGTTTGCAATCAATTTAAGCGCTCCTGTTTGTTGTTGATCTATCACCGGAATTTCCGCTTTATCAATATATTTATTTTTTGAATAGAAATATGCAATAATCAATGCAAGGACGGTACTACCTGCTAGCATCGCCTGTAGACCATAAGATAAAGTTTCTTCTGTGTGTTCACCAAGAACTGGGGTGAGCATATGTTTTAATCCATGACTAATGGATTCACCCATGAACGGAGGTAAATTGAATACCCCACCAATAACAGATAATATGGCAAGTATAATCAATGGAATCGTTATTAAAGCAGGTGACTCATGGATATGATGTTTCTGTTCTTCAGTGCCTCTATAGGTACCATGAAAAGTAAGTAAGAATAAACGCAACATATAGAAGGAAGTGATTGTGGCACTAATCAAGGCCAAGGCCCAAAGAAAGGGACTTTCTTTGAAGACATCTGCAAGAATTTCATCCTTTGAGAAGAAACCAGAGAATAATGGAAAGCCACAGATAGCAAGAGTTCCAATCAAAAATGTCCAATAGGTGATTGGCATCAATTTTTTAAGGCCACCCATTTTTCTGATGTCTTGTTCATGATGTAATCCATGGAGTACACTTCCTGCACCCAAGAACAATAAGGCTTTAAAGAAGGCATGTGTCATTAAGTGAAACATAGCGCTAGTATAGGCGCCAACACCTAATGCTAAAAATAATAAGCCAAGTTGAGAAACGGTAGAATAAGCGAGCACTTTCTTGATATCATTTTGTCTAAGTCCGATGATAGCAGCAAACAATGAAGTAGCAATACCTATGATGGCAATAAAGTGTAGTGTATCTGGGCAAGCATCAAACAAAACGTTACAACGCACAATCATATAGATTCCCGCAGTAACCATCGTAGCGGCGTGTATTAAGGCAGATACAGGAGTTGGACCAGCCATCGCATCAGGTAACCAAGTGTATAAAGGAATTTGAGCAGATTTACCCATTGCTCCAATGAATAGACAAAGCGTGGCAATGGTTAATGTCGTTGAACCACCGGTGGTAGCAGCTAATTCAAATACTTTTTGATACTCTAATGAACCAAATTGATTCCAAATTAGAAATACGCCTAATAATAAGCCGAGATCTCCAATTCTATTCATGATAAAAGCTTTTCGAGCAGCTTTACCATATTCAATATTTTTGTACCAAAAGCCGATAAGCAAGTAGGAGCAGAGTCCGACGCCTTCCCAACCAAAGAACAGCACGATAAAGTTAGAGCCCATCACAAGCAATAACATCGAGAAAATGAATAAATTTAAATAAGCAAAAAACTTATAAAATCCTTCATCATCATGCATGTAACTCATTGAGTAAAGGTGAATCAAGGTCCCAATTCCAGTGATAATCAGCATCATCATTACCGACAAAGCATCTACTTGAAAAGAAAAATTAATTTCGGTACTACCAAATTTTATCCAGCTAAAAAGATGTTGAAGAAATACCGTTCTCTCATGGGAGAGATTAGCAAATAAAAGGAGTGATAAAACAAAAGGTACGAAAACCATTGTTGTGGCAATGATACCCACGATTGTCTTAGGGAGTTTTTTTCCTAACAAGCCATTGATGAGAAAGCCAATCAAGGGAAGAAGTGGTATTAAAAAAATGATTTGTTCCATATATGTTGAGTTAAAAAATAAAGGATGTTTTATCATATGTTAATGATTCATCCATCATTTCATTTCTTTTTAATGTTTTAATTTATCTAACAAACTAACGTCTACTGATTTTGTGTTTCGATACATCATTACCAAAATAGCCAATCCTACTGCAACTTCTGCTGCCGCCACTACCATGATAAAGAATACGAAGAGTTGACCATTGGCATCGCCTCTATATGCAGAGAATGCTGCAAATAAAAGGTTTACAGAGTTTAACATTAATTCCACGCACATCAACACAATGATGGCATTTCTTCTGATCAATACACCCATCACCCCGATGCAAAACAAGATGGTGCTTAGATAAATGTAATAATCGATACTTACATGCTTTAATACTTCTGTCATTTGAGTGCTTACTTAGTTGCTATTAAAAAATTGAATCTAATGGTTCCTCTATTCATATCATTGATTTCCAAAATAAGTTCTTTCTCATCAATTTTAATGACATGAAAAACATCTTGTCCTACTGGATTTACATAATCTACCGTCACGATTTTTTCTTTTCCATCATATACCCAATTCCCATGTCTTACCACAGTCACTTGCGACATAGTCATGGTATTATTGGCATTATACTGTATCACTGCATTTTGTTGTTCTTCACTCACCTTCAACTTTTCGCCATTCAGTTCATAGAAATTTACTTTCCAATCTTTGCAAATGAGTTTCTTAAATTCAGCACTTGTTTGTGCAGTTGTGGTCATGCACACATTCACTAATAAAAAAATAATAAGCGCAATGTATTTGTTTGACTGCTTTTTCATTGTTAGCGTTTTTATTTAATTAATGTCTGTACTTTCTTTTTTACCAATCAATACAGCACCAACCATACCACTTAAAAATAAGATGGAAGACAATTCAAATGGAACAACGTAATCAGAAAACAAGACCAACCCAAGGTTTTTAACCATTCCAATTTGTGAATCTGGATTTTCGGGTAAGTTGATATGTCCTATTCCTTTTAACATGCCAACGATAGATACAAGTAACAAACCGCCTGCAACAACGCCCATAAGTTTAAACATGTTTTCTTTTTGTGGCTCTGTGTCTTTATTTAAATTTAAGAGCATCAGCACAAATAAAAACAAAACCATAATTGCTCCAGAATACACAATCACTTGAACAATAAAAAGAAATTGAGCGTTAAGCAAAATATATTGTCCAGCGATACTAAAAAAAGTAAGAATCAGATACAAGACGCTATGTACTGGATTCTTTGAGAATACGACCAATAAGGCAGTTGCAATGGAAATACCTCCTAAAATATATGTTAATATTTCACTCATACTATTTTTCTAATAAATGTTTTTGACGTTTTGAAGTATCATATCGTTTCTCCATTTTTTCAACAAGAATATCTTTGCCATAAATGAATTTGTCTCTTTGTTGATCAGGGCTCACAATCATATCTGTGAGGAATATCGCTTCTTTAGGACATGCTTCTTCACAGAGTCCGCAGAAAATACAACGAAGCATATTGATCTCATACATGGAAGCATACTTTTCTTCTCTATACAAATTCTCTTCACCTTTTTTACGCTCTGCAGCTACCATTGTAATGGCCTCAGCTGGACAAGCTACGGCACATAAACCACAGGCAGTACATCTTTCAGCACCTTGGTCATCACGTTTTAAAATATGTTGTCCACGATAATTGGCAACCACCGGTTTTTTCATCTTTGGATAATCCAAAGTCACCTTCTTCTTAAAGAAATGTTGTATGGTGATAAACATACCCTTGAGGATGGCCACTAAATAGATGCTTTCAGAAAAGGTCATTTTCTTATTTGAAACTATTTTAGATCTGTTTGTTAATGACTGCATGAATACGCTTTTATAATTTTCTATTAGCTATTATTTCTTATTTCTTCCTTTAAATCTTATATATAATCTTTCAAAATCATCACCGCTCCAGTCAACAATAAATTCAATACAGCTATTGGAATCAAAGTCTTCCATCCTAAGTGCATCAATTGATCGTATCTGAATCGAGGTAAAGTCCATCTCACCCACATGTATAAGAAAATAAAGAAAAATATTTTTGCAAAGAATACAGCAAATCCGGCAGCTGCAAGCATGTTTGGATCACTTATCATTCTATTTAAGTAAGGGAAATGGTAACCACCAAAATAAACAGTGGCAATCACTGCAGATGAAATAAACATATTGATATATTCGGCGAACAAGAAAAATCCTAGTTTCATCGATGAATACTCTGTATGATAACCACCCACCAATTCAGTTTCGCACTCAGGTAAATCAAAAGGTGCTCTGTTGGTTTCGGCAAAGGCACAAATCAAAAACAATAAAAAGCCCAAGGGTTGCTTGAACACATTCCAGTTTGGAAGAAAGCCTAAAAAGCTACCTGTTTGTCCATCCACTATTTCTCTCAATCCTAAAGATCCTGTCATGATGATGATGGCTAATAAGGATAATCCCATAGCCAATTCATAAGAAATCATTTGAGAAGACGCTCTAACAGCACCCATCAAGGAATACTTATTATTTGATGACCATCCACCAATCATAATGCCATATACCCCAATCGAAACAAATCCCAAAACATAAAGAATACCTATATCCAAGTCAGCAACCTGAACACTAAGTATTTGTCCCATCACCACTACGTCGGTGGTCCAAGGAATCACTGCACTTGTCATCAATGCCGTAAGCATGGCAATACAAGGTGCGAGAATAAATAAAAACTTCTCTGAAGCGGCAGGAATGAAATCTTCTTTGAAGAACATTTTTCCTCCATCGGCTAGTGGTTGCAATAAACCCCAAGGTCCTGCATTGCTTGGTCCCATTCGATCCTGAAACCAGGCTGCAAACTTTCTCTCCCCATAGGTAGCATAAGCAGCAATCCCTAAAGAGATAGCGAACATCACTATAACCAAACTAATTTTAAATATCAATTCTACTTCCATACTTTAATGCTATTGTGGTTTTGCGGTGTTTTCCAACGCTTTATATTTATGAGTAATAGGTAGTTCATAGTGATTTTGTGAAATCACGGAATCTCTAGAAATATGAGCAGGTCCTTCAATAACCCAATCTTTCACATCTTTTTTATCAAAGCGACAAGTATTACAAATAAATTCTTTGACCTCGTTGTTTTGATCTTTTCTAGCGGTAACTCTTAGCACATCATTGTCACTCATCCATAATACTGATTTACCTGAGCATTTGTCCGTTGTACATTCTCTATGTGCATTCAATGGTTTACTAAACCATACTCTACTTTTAAATCGGAAGGTTCTGTCGGTTAATGCACCTACTGGACATACATCAATTACATTTCCAGAAAACTCGTTATCTACTGACTTTTCGAGGTAAGTAGAAATTTCCGCATGATCACCGCGACCTATGATGCCATGTTCTCTTTCATTGGTCAACTGATCGCCCACCATCAAGCAACGATAGCACAGAATACAACGATTCATATGCAATTTTATATGATCACCAATATCAATTGGATCAAATTTTCTTCTTTCAAATTCATAGCGAGTTGTAGACAATCCATGCTCATAACTTAAATCTTGTAAAGAACATTCGCCTGCCTGATCGCAAACAGGACAATCCAATGGATGATTCACCAAAAGCATTTCAACAATTGATTTTCGAGCGTCTATCACATCTTGACTTGCCGTATTTTCAACCACCATACCATCCATTACATTGGTAGAACAAGAGGCCACTAACTTAGGCATTGGACGGGGATCCTTTTCAGAACCTTGCGTTACCTTAACCAAGCAAGTACGACATTTACCACCGCTACCTTTCAATGAAGAGTAATAGCACATTGCTGGAGGAACGATTTTTCCACCAATGCTCCGTGCCGCGTTAAGGATGCTCGTGCCTTCTTCTACCTGCGTTTCAATTCCGTCTATTGTTACTTTTATTAAAGCCATTTTATTTTAATTACTATATCTGTATTAACTAACCAGTTCAAATTTTTTAGTGCTTTCTAATAATCCATAATTTCTTTCCATACAAAGTTTTGGATTTTTTACATGCCATTCAAATTCTTCTCTAAAGTGACGAATCGCCGCAGCAACAGGCCACGCCGCAGCATCACCCAATGGACAAATGGTATTTCCTTCAATTCTGCGTTGAATGTCCCATAATAAATCTATATCTTCCATAGAACCTTGTCCATGTTCCAATTTATTTAAGACCTTCAACATCCAGCCCGTACCTTCTCTGCATGGCGAACATTGTCCGCAACTTTCATGATTATAAAAACGAGTAAAATTCCAAGTGTTTCTTACGATACATGCATCCTCGTCATAAACAACAAAGCCTCCAGAACCTAACATAGAACCAGTCGCAAATCCGCCATCAGCAAGACTTTCATAACTCATCAATCTTGCATCACCATTGGCAGTTTTGTAAAATAATTCTGCAGGAAGGATAGGTACAGAAGATCCTCCAGGCACCACTGCTTTTAATCTTTTTCCATTAGCCATGCCTCCACAATACTCATCAGAATTTAAAAATTCATCTACAGGTAATCCTAATTCTATTTCATAAACGCCTTGTCTTTTAATATTACCACTAGCAGAAATCAATTTGGTGCCAGTACTTTTTCCGATGCCAATTTTGGCATAATCTTCACCGCTATTATTTAGTATCCAAACAACCGCTGCAATTGTTTCAACATTGTTTACAACCGTTGGTCTTTGCCATAATCCTTTTACTGCTGGAAACGGTGGTTTCATTCTTGGATTACCACGTTTGCCTTCTAATGATTCGATCAAGGCAGTCTCTTCGCCACAGATATAAGCTCCACCACCCACTTGCACATACAGTTCTAAATCGTAACCAGAACCCAAAATATTTTTACCTAAAAAACCATTCGCTTTGGCTTCTGCTATGGCTCTTTCTAAAATAAACGAGACCCACATGTATTCTCCTCTGATGTATATATACGAAACATTCGCACCCAATGCAAAACTGGAAACAATCATTCCTTCAATCAAAAGATGAGGAATTTTTTCCATTAAATATCTATCCTTAAAAGTACCAGGTTCACTTTCATCTGCGTTACAAAGTAAGTGACGTGGCACTCCATCAGGTTTGGCTAAGAAACTCCATTTCATACCTGCTGGGAATCCTGCGCCACCACGCCCTCTTAATCCCGATTTTTTAACTTCCTCCACTATTGTTTCAGGAGTCATAGACTTCAATGCTTTTTCTACAGAAGCATAACCACCTTTTTGGCGATACACCTCATAAGTATTGATGCCTGGGACATCTATATGTTCTAATAATAATTTTTTGCTCATTAATTCTAAATTAACTATTTACTATTCTTTCTAAATCCAATTTTAATGACGGTAGATATTTTATTATTATTGACCAAATTTCTCTTACATCTAGTCCAAAATAATCATGCGCTATCAAATTTCTAAAACCTTTTATTTTCTTCCATTCAATTTTTTTGTTTTCTTCTTTCAAATCATTACTTAATCTGCCACAAGCTTCTGATATTACTATGAAATTCATCAAGACTGCATCATAAGTTTCTATATCACTAAAGAACTCTTCTTCCGAGTTAATGTCACTGAGGTATTTGTTTATCTTCTCTATAGCGAATAAACAATCCTTTATATTGATGACATCCTTCTCATGCATAAATTGCGCTATCTAGTATTTTATTTTTAACAAATGGTTTCAAATACTTTGGATTGGCAATATCTATTCGCTTTCCTAATTTTTTTTGTAAAAATTCTTTTAGATTTTGCTTTAATGAATAAATATCTAAATCACCATCCTCAAATTCTATCAAAAAATCAATATCACTATTTTCACTTGCCTTGTCCTGCGCATAAGAGCCAAAAATACCAATTGTTTTGACAAAGAAATGGCTTTGTAAAAAAGTTTTGTTACTTCGTATAAAATCTAATATTCCTGCCTTGGTCATCTTTTTAAGCTTTACTTCTTAAGTCAGCCAATAAAGTATCTATTTTTTCTTCTGTCAAAAACTCCACAAAACTATCACCCAATTGCAACATCGGTGCATAACCGCATGCTCCTAGGCACTCCACCGTTTTTAAAGTAAACATTTTATCTGGCGAGGTTTCCCCGGCCTTACAACCAATTTTTTTCTCAATATATTCAATGGCTTTTTCAGCACCATTCAAACAACATGGTCCCGTTCTACAAACTTCCAACACATATTTGCCAACAGGTTTTAAATTATACATGCTATAGAAAGTAGCTACCTCAAATACTTCAATGGCTGTGATCTTTAATAACTGAGCAACATATTCCATGACTGGAATGCTCAACCATCCCTCATTTTGTTTCTGAGCTAAATGCAATACAGGTAATAAAGCAGATTTCTGTTTACCCTCAGGATAATGTGTTTGAATTTCTGTTATCTTATCCAATACCTCCTGTGGAAAGGGGATTTTGGCAGTAACATTACTCACTCTAATATCGTAACTATGACTCATTTTATGTATTTAATATCTTTAAATCAATTTCGTTTTAGCATTATTAGGCATCCAATTCTCCAGCTATTACATTCATGCTACTCATGGTAAGAATTGCATCTGAAAGTAAAGCACCTTTGATCATTTCAGGATATGCTTGATAATATATAAAACAAGGTCTTCTGAAATGCAATCTATAGGGCGTTCTGCCGCCATCGCTCACTAAATAATATCCTAATTCACCATTGCCACCTTCAACGCTATGATATACCTCACCAGCTGGCATTTTCGTTTCGCCCATCACGATTTTGAAATGATAAATCAATGCTTCCATATTGTGATATACCTGATCTTTTGGTGGAAGATAAAAATCTGGTAAATCTGCATGATACTTGCCTTCTGGAAGATTTTCATAAGCGGCCTTGATGATCTTTAAACTCTCCCACATCTCTTGCTGACGAACCATGAATCTATCATAAGTATCTCCTTGTGTGCCCAAAGGAATGGTAAAATCAAAATCATTATAAGAACAATAAGGATTCATTACCCTAACATCATAATCAACCCCAGCCGCTCTTAAATTAGGTCCAGTAAATCCATATGCTAAGGCACGTTCAGCACTTATTGGTCCGCAATTAATGACACGGTCCATAAAAATTCTATTTCTTTCTAAGAGATTCGAAAACTCCTGTAGTCCTTGAGGGAAATCTTTGATAAACTGTTTTAATTTGGTATGAAAAGTAGGAGAGAAGTCACGTTCGAAACCTCCGATACGACCAACATTTGTTGTTAATCTTGTTCCACAAGCTTCTTCATATAACTCATAAATTTTTTCTCGCCACTGAAAAATATAAAGGAAACCTGTCATAGCACCAGTATCCACACCAATCACGGAATTACAGATGATGTGATCGGCAATACGCGCCAACTCCATAATGATAACACGCATATAATCTACACGCTTTGGTATGTCTGCTTGTATCAACTTTTCTACGGTCAATTGCCATCCGATATTATTGATAGGCGAAGAACAATAGTTTAATCTATCAGTGATAGGCGTAATTTGATTATAGGGTCTTCTCTCAGCTAATTTCTCAAAGGCTCGATGAATATAGCCTATAGTTTGTTCCGTAGAATGAATTCTCTCTCCATCCATTTGTAATATATTCTGGAAAATACCATGAGTGGCAGGATGGGTAGGCCCTAAATTCAATGTAGTAAACTCGCCAGAAATACTTTCCTTCGAGTCACCGCCCTTTGCAGCCTTATTGTTATTCGGTATGTTTGCTATATCGTTCAATTCCGTTTAATTTGAAAATTTATTTAAATTAATACCTACCTTCCAAAAAAATGATCATCCTTATCCGTTCTTGTTGCATCCTCAAGCGGATACTCCTTTCGTAAGGGATGATAATTCATATGCTCTACATTCAAAATCCTTTTCAGATTCGGATGTCCTTCAAACTTAATTCCATAAAAATCGAATGCTTCTCTTTCCATCCAATTGGCTGTGTCAAACAAAGTTGTTGCAGTAGGAACGACACAATCATGTTCAGAAAAAAATATTTTTACTCTCACACGAATATTATTTACCAAGCTATGCAAGTGATAGGTGACACCCAACTCTTTGCCTTTGTGGTCTGGATAGTGAATGCCACACATCGTCGTAAGAAAACTCATTTGCAATTCTGAATGTTCTTTTAAAAATTGCAGTAAAGAAATGATAGATTCCTTGGTGGTTTCAACACAGAGCATACCATAGGTCTCTTCACTATACAATAGTTGTTTCCCCAAATGAGAGGCAATCTGTTCTTTTAAATAATTATTATCTATTGTTATCATCTTATTTGATATCGTAACTTTCCATTAATGCCTGATATTCCGGTTGATTTCTTCTTCTTAAATCTTCATTTCTTGCTAAATCTTGAATTTGCATGATACCATCTAAGATCTGCTCTGGACGTGGTGGACAGCCGGGCACATAAACATCTACTGGAATAATTTTATCTATTCCTTGCAAAACAGAATAGGTATCAAAAATACCACCGCTACTTGCGCAAGCGCCAACAGCAATCACCCAACGTGGTTCAGCCATTTGCTCGTATACTTGTTTTAAAACTGGACCCATTTTTTTTGCAATGGTTCCCATCACCATTAATAAATCTGCCTGACGTGGTGAGAAGCTCAATCGCTCCATCCCAAATCTAGATAAGTCATAATCAGAAGCCATGGTAGCCATGAACTCTATTCCACAACAAGAAGTAGCAAATGGTAAAGGCCATAATGAATTTGCTCTTGCCATGCCTACTACCTTAGAAGCACTGGTAGCAAAGAAACCTGGACCTTCATAGCCTGGAGGTGATTGAATGATATTTGTCATTTATTATAAATTAATTTACAAATCTGATACTACTTCTTTTCTTATTTATCCCATTCTAAAGCTCCTTTCTTATAGACATAAGCGAAGCCTATCAAAAAGAAAGCAACAAACATTACCACGGCTAAAAAACCATGCAAACCGAAATGTTTAAAATTGACGGCATAAGGATAAAAGAAAATAACCTCCACATCGAACAACACAAACAAAATGGCGGTCATAAAATATTTTACTGAAAAGGGTACTCTGGCGTTTCCTTGCACTTCAATGCCACACTCAAAGGTTTCATCTTTGATTTTACTTTTCCTTTTCGGACCGAGGATATGGGTCAGTATAATGGTGGTTAAAATAAATCCTAGCGCAACTGCCATCTGAAGGATGAGCGGAAAATAGTTACTGGGTGTTTGCATACAATACTATTATGTTAGTGCAAAAATATAATATAAAAGCTAGTATTAAAGTTTTATGTCAAAATATTTAAAGCACATCATGTGGATTAAAATATCGAATCATTGTTGGACTTCTTAATAAAAGCTTTCCTAGGTAGCAAGAGGCTTTATTTATATGGTTTTCGTCTTTGTACGATGACCTTGTAGATACCAAAACCTACAAGATAAGCCCGCTGTAATCTGATATTGTAGAAAAGTGAAATGATGATTTGCCAAATCAGTCTTATTGTTATGTATCAATACATTAGGTAAGTTTATAAAACCTCCTTTGAATTCGGAGGCTACAAAAAAGTACTTCCAAACATCTACTCTTAAGCCGGCAGACGCATGAATGCTCATACCTGAAAGGTGAAAACGATTGTCTAATCCATAGTCTAAGACCTTCACATCTGTTTTACAGATGAGCATTCCTATTCCCAAACCGACATTTGCATTGATTCGAATGATATCTTTTTCTGTTCTAAAAATAGGCGCTAAGTAGCCACCATCTATAGAAACCAGATTTAAGCCATTGGTATGTTCAAATCGTAAGAAGTCTTCTGACATCTTCATGCTGCTGGCATTATATTCTCCTTGATATTTGGTCGATTTTGATGCATCGATCGTGCCACTAACATTGGCCAATTGATCAGGTACCATCACGTATTTCATATGATCCATACCGGCTGTCACAAAAAAACGTTTTTTTATAAAAAAGCCCAAATGCCAATTGTATTGGGGGATAGAGGAGGTGTTTGGATTAAAATAAAGCTTCCATGAAAAGGGTGCTGGTCGATCTCTTGCTATTAATTTGTCTACCGTAAAATCATAGCCAGGTCCTTTGAAATGTACGTCAGACTTGCCAAACCAAGCTCTGTTATAGCCCCATGACATCCAAATGCGTTGATTGTAAAAGGAGTCGGCTGTCTGAAACCAATGCACTTTTTTTGCAGAATGATTTTGCTCTTTTGCCTGCAATGATTGCGAAAAAAAAACTAGGCAACAGAGATAAAAAAGGACTTTTGATTTCATGCTGCAAAGTTATCCAAATTTTAAGGATTTGTTTTTTTTCTGTCCTTCATCAAAAAGTAGATATTGATGATGATGATGGCCACATTAGTGATGATCACTGGAAAAGAATAATGTAGCATATAACCGTAGATTATAAAGAGGGCACAACCAATGCTGTTGACCACGCGAAGCGTTTTAATATCTTTCATTAAGAAAGAAAGCAATACACCAAGAGAAGCAGCATAGCCCATGATTTCAGTAGGATTCATTTAATATATTTAGAATGAAGCGCGAAAGTAACGAAAGCAATCAATATCTTTCTTAGTTTCTTGGGCGTGTTACGCGCTATTCGCTTATAGTCCTCGCATTTAATTCCATTTCATGCTGTGGGCTATCGCTGCTATCGCGCACGCAGCATTCGTTTCCAGATATTAAACGCTTCAATGTTTGCTAATAGAGTTACACAAAAATTCTACAAATGAGTATTAGTGTTCCTTTATGCCGCATTTCGTTCAAAGCATTGGAGTTTATCCATGATCCAAAAAATAGATTGAACATCGGGTAGCTGCGTGAGAGACTGGCAGCACTACCGCGTAGTGCAGAAGGCTCGCCCCCAGTGGCTTTTGTACTGGGGACACGCCCACATACATGCTAATAAAAAACTAGTTTTTTCCTTTGATACTAAAATCAAACTTGTAGTAAAACAATGGTAAAAAGCCCAGCTGATAGACTTTCTGAACTGGATTCGTACCACCAACATAAGATAATTTTAGGAGGTTCTTATTGCCGGTTACATTCACTAAATCGATTCCAATTTCGTGGGTCATACCTTTCTTGGTATTTAGTGTATAGTTGAGTTTCACATCCATTCTAAAATAGTCTTTGAAGTGCAAAGAATTTCTCTTAGCATCGATGATCACAGGATCTTCGGTATACTGCGAGGCAGCTAAATCGTAAGGCGAATAATTGCGTCCACCGCCATAGGTGATTTTACCTCCTATGCCAATGACATTTTTTCTTTTCTTGCCCCACTGAAATTCTTTGGTGCCTAGCAAATTCATCACATAGTGATTGTTGAAATCGGTATTTCTCCAAATGCCATCGCTGCCAGTATATTTAGAGTCGAAAAGCGAGCCCGAAAACATGATAAACCAATGATGGGTAAAGAATTTTTCGACGGTGAGTTCAATACCATAATTTCTTCCTTTGCCTCTGTTCTCTAACAAACTCGGGAAGAATCTATCGAAAGTACCGCCTTCATTAATTAAACTGTATGAGCTGGAAAAAGTATCCACTGGAATATTATATAAATTCTGGTAATAGGCTTCTAGCTTGATTCTTACATCTTTTTTGAAGAAGATATCATAAGAGGCCACCACATGAAAACTTCTTGAAAAATCAAGGTTTTTATTTGCTTTATAATAGCTACCATCAGGTCTTTGCGATTGCAAGAAATAGATATAATAGGGTTGTGTTTGACTGTGAAAGCCAACACCCAAACTTAAACTTTGATTGTCGCGCATTTGGTATTTTAGTCCGGCTCTGGGCTCTATGGACCATGAGTTGTTTAATGTGAACCACTGTCCGTGTAAACCAGCGTTGACAGTCACTTTAGATCCTAAATTAAATTTGGTTTGAATATAAGGTTGAAATTGATAATGTACGCCTCGATAGTTCATTCTTTTTACCCATTGGTAGGAGGATTCATTATAGTTACTGTCTACATAATTGAAAAAAAGCAGATCTGCGATGAGACCATATCTTAAGGAAGCCGTTCCACTTATTTTTGTATTTGTGAGGTAAGAAACGGTCACTTTTGACTCTTGAAATTTGTAATAAGATTTGTCGAATAAAGTATCTAAAACATATTCGTTGATGGAGGAATCGATGTGTCTAAAGTATCGATTAAACTTGTTGTTGAGGTACTGCGATGAAGCAGCAATGCTCAATTTAGCATAGGTTTTGTCATTGATTGGTTTAAGGTAATTAAATCCGATAACCCCCATTTTGGTTCTAAAGTATTCGTCTTGGTCGCGTGAACTATAGATATCTCTTTCAGGTGTTTTGTCATCACTTCTTATAAGATTGACCTTGGCTAGTCCACCCAATCCGAAGAACGAAATGGTACCACCTTTGCGTTGAGGGAAGTTAAGCTTGAATTGAAAATCTTGATATTTAGGAATGGCAGCAGTACCGATGTCAATCCCCATTTTTACAAGCAGACCCAAAGTAGCATATCTATAATTGAAGATAAACGAGGATTTCTTTTTTTTGCTGAGTGGTCCTTCAAGAAAGGCTTCGGCACCTAGGACTCCGAATTGAGCGGTTCCTTCGTAGGTTTGGTCATTACCGCTTTTCATACGAATATCGAAGACACCCGCCATAGAATTTCCATATTCGGAAGGGAAAGCTCCAGTCATAAAATCTGAATTTGCCAAGACTTTATTGTTCAACATTCCAACCGGTCCACCAGTGCTTCCAGCCACCGCGAAATGCGTTGGGTTGGGAATATTCACACCTTCTAAGCGATATAAGATGCCAAAGGGCGAATTGCCTCTTATTACAATATCATTTCTGGAATCATCGGTACCGCTCACACCTGCAAAATTCGTTGCCATTCTTGCTGGGTCGCCTCTGCTGCCTGCGTATCTATTGGTTTCTTCGACAGTAAAAGTGTGGGCACTAACTGTCGCCATTTCGTTGATGGTTTCGCCCTTTTTAGTACCTGAAACAACGACTTCTGTCATGATGCCAGAATTTTCCATTTCAATGTTCAGCAATACTTCCTTAGACGCGTTTATGAGTATGTTTGGCAACATCACTTTTTTATATCCAACCAATGAGGCAGCTATATTTATCCTGCCCACAGGAATATTTGCTATGCTAAAATAGCCTTGATCGTCTGTTGATCCCGAGCCTGTTAACTTATTTTCGGCATATACAGCAATAGTGACGAAAGATAGCGGAGCTTGCGATTCTTTGTCCACAATATGTCCTCTGATATTTTGTGTAATATTTTGCGCAAGTGTAGGTAAGAAAAGATAAAGGATAAAAACTAGGCTAATGTATATTTTCTTCATAAGTTCGGTTGTGTATATAAAGATATTGTTTTTTTGATTTCGTATTGGGCAAAATAAAAACCCCCCGAAAAGTCGGAGGGTTTATAAATATTGTCTGAATTGTCTTATTTAGGACGATTAGCTAAATACAATTTTTTTTGTGGTTCAGTTAAGATCATCATTAACTTATCTAAGTAAGTTTTTTGCTCAATACGAATCGCTGTTTTTAGTTTTTCGGTATCTTTAATGCTAGCAGTTAAAGAAGCTCTTCTTGCACTAAAAACGTTCATGATGGCTTCTACTTGAGGTAATTGTTGAGACGTTAAATGAACAGCAGTATTTACCTTAGCTAATTGTTTCGTAACTTCTGGATTAGAAGCTAATAAGGAAATAAGTACACCAAATGTCATTAATGAGGTAAGGAATATTTTTTTCATCGTTAAATTTTAAGATTTAATTTATTAATAGTACAAATGTAATTCAATTGAATAATATTCCAAATTAATTTATGCTAATCCAGTAGGACCTCCAAAATTCATTGGCATGTTGGGATAAATTTCATGTTCGATTATTTCTCCATGCATTTCTTCGTATTTCTTAACATTTTCTGCCATCGCTCTCAATAATCTTTTAGCATGTTGTGGGGTGAGTATAATTCTAGATTTAACTTTTGCCTTAGGTAAACCAGGTACCACTTTTACGAAGTCGATGATAAACTCTTGATTGAAATGTCCGATGATAGCCAAATTAGAGTAAATACCTTCAGCAATCTCCTCACTCAATTCAATATTGATTTGTTGTTCGTTTGGATTTTTTTTATCGTTTTGCATTGGATTAAATATTAGTATTTACAAATCAATTTTAAAGGATAAGCATGGCATCACCATAAGAAAAGAATCTATATTCTTCTTTCACAGCCTCTTCATAAGCCGCCATCGTTAGGTCGAAACCAGCAAAAGCAGACACCATGATTAATAAACTAGATTTAGGTAAATGCATATTTGTAATCATGCAATTCGCAATACTGAATTTATGAGGTGGATGAATAAAGGTATTGGTCCAACCTCCGGCAGCTTTTAACTCATCATTAGCAGTTACTGCTGTTTCAATAGCCCTCATCGAAGTTGTTCCAACGGCGCAAATTCTCTTATGATTTGCTTTCGCTTCATTCACTAGATCGGCGGTTGCTTGTTCAATTTGGAAAAATTCAGCTTCCATTTTATGCTTGGTTAAGTCTTCTACATCAATGGAGCGGAAAGATCCTAAACCAGTATGAAGGGTTATTTCAGCAAAGTTTACCCCTTTGATTTGTAGCTTTTTATATAATTCTGGAGAGAAATGTAAACCAGCAGTAGGTGCAGCCACGGCTCCTTCGTGCTTTGCATAAATGGTTTGATATCTTTCTTTATCGCTAGCTTCTTCTTTTCTTTTGATATATTTAGGAAGTGGTGTTTCTCCAAGCGTGTGTAAGATTTGACGAAATTCATCTTTAGTGCCATCAAACAAAAAGCGAATCGTTCTTCCTCTAGAGGTTGTATTATCTACTACTTCAGCTACCAGCATATCGTTGTCACCGAAATATAGTTTGTTTCCAACCCTAATTTTTCTCGCTGGATCAACCAATACGTCCCACAATAAGTTATCTCCGTTTAGTTCTCTTAACAAAAAGACTTCAATACTTGCTCCTGTCTTCTCTTTTTTACCAAACATACGTGCGGGGAAAACCTTGGTATTATTAACAATTAACAAATCATCTTCATTGAAGATGTTTAAGATGTCTCTGAAATGTTTGTGTTCAAATTTGCCAGTTTTGCGATCGACAATCATCAGTCTTGAATCTTCTCTATTGGGAGTTGGATATTGGCTGATTAGTTCCTTAGGAAGCTTGTAATCAAATGCGGATAATTTCATTTTAATGTAGATTTTATTTTACGGAATAAAAATTGAGATGCAAATATAGGGCTTCTATCTATTTTCACTTGATAAAAGATACTAAAATATACCTAAGTTTGTATTTTTATAGCCAATGATATTTAAAGTAATTACACAAAGCACTGTTTTAGCTACTCAAGAGCTTTATAATAATAAGCTTAGAGCATTGTTATCACTTACAGGTATCGCGATAGGTATTCTCTGTATCATTTCTGTTTTTACCGCAGTGGATTCTCTAGAGAGAAATATAAAAAGCACCATTCAATCTTTTGGAAATAATTTAGTATTTGTAGAGAAATGGCCATGGGAGTTCAAGCAAGATTATCCATGGTGGAAATATTTAGGAAGACCCAATGTCTCTCCGTCAGAGTTAAAGTTGGTTCAAGCGAAATCTAAGTTGGCAGATGCTGTTGCCTACCAAATTTTTGCAGCCAATTCAAATTTGGAGGCTAGTGAAAATATGGCAAGTGGTGTCTCTATCTCTGGAATTTCTGATGATTATTCGAAGTTAAAAGAATTCTCCTATCAAGAAGGCAGGTACTTTTTGCCTACTGAGTTTTATAGCAATCAAGCAGTTGTTATTCTTGGCAATTCTATAGCAAGTGTTTTATTCCCTAACGACAGTACTGCTATTGGCAAATATGTCAAGTATCATGGCGATAAGTTGAGAGTGGTTGGTGTTTTGAAGAAAGAAGGAAAAGATATTTTTCAAAATTCAAATGACAATATCGCCTATCTCACCACAGGGTATTTGCTTCGCTTTCTTGATCCAAAGAATATGAATGTAAGACAGCAATTATTGGTAAAGCCAAAAGAGGGGATAGATCTTGATGAGTTGAAGTCTGAGTTGACAGGAATTTTACGTTCGACTCGACGCTTGAGTCCTTTTGATGTGGACAATTTTGCTTTGAATCAAATCAGCATGATTACCTCCATTTTTGATCCTGTTTTTCTCATCCTATACATCATTGGATTTATCATTGGTGGATTCTCTATTCTGGTGGGTGGTTTTGGAATCGCCAACATCATGTTTGTTTCTGTAAAGGAGAGAACCAGTTTGATCGGTGTGAAGAAAGCACTTGGGGCAAGAAATTCGTACATACTTATCGAATTTTTAATAGAGGCGATTCTTTTATGTTTGGTGGGTGGAATCATTGGATTGGCCCTAGTATTGGGACTTTTTGCCTTGGCAAACTATGGTTTGAGCAAAGGGAGCGGAATCAATTTTGTATTTGTGGTGTCTACCAAAAACATTTTGATTGGCTTGTTTACTTCTATTTTTCTAGGTATTATTTTTGGAATTATACCAGCGCTAATGGCTTCTAGGTTACATCCTGTAGATGCCATGAGAAGCAATTAGAATACAAAAACTTTTACTAAAGATAGCAAACCAACTTATCCAAAGATAAGCAAGCTACACCAGGCTGTTCGCATACAATACCTCCAGCTAGGTTAGAAATAGAGGCTATTTCTTCAATAGGGAAAGCATTTGCGACACAAAGCGCTGCCACGCTAATAACGGTATCTCCTGCACCACTGACATCCACAATATTTCTTTGGTGAGCTGGAATGGTTCTATAGTTTCCTTTTCTGTTCATAAAGAAGGCGCCATATTCAGACAGGGTGATAAAGACATTTTCACAATGCAGTTCTTGAAACAATTGCTTAGCCGCAGCAACCAATGACTCTTGGTCTTTTGGATCGATATTCATATCCAATGCTTCTCTGACTTCTTTTAGGTTTGGCTTAAAAAGAAATACATTTTTATAGGCGAAAAAATTCTTTTTCTTTGGATCCACTGTTACTGGAATTTGATGTTCTTTTGCTAGTTCTATAACAGATTCAATAATGTTTTTTGTGAGCACTCCTTTATTGTAATCCTGCAGAATAATTACTCCAATGCGATTTTCGAGTAAGCAGTTCTTAATATTGTTCAGGAGTGTTTGTTCTTCCTCTTTTGATAAATCATTCTCGCTTTCAATATCGCATCGCACAATATGATCAGTATGGTTGATGATACGAATTTTTTCGGTACTGATTCTTTCTGCGGAATGAGAAATGGCTTCAATCGAAATACCTTCTTGGCTGATGAGTGATTGAATATACTCAGAGGTATTGTCTTTTCCTAAAACGGATGCAATAAATGGTATGGCTCCTAACGATTTTAAGTTAGAGATAACATTTCCCGCACCTCCTAATCTTCTTTCAATCTTATTCACAGATACAATTGGAACAGGTGCTTCGGGACTCATTCTATTGATCGATCCCCAATAATAAGTATCAAGCATCAAATCACCTACCACCAATACATTAACGTTTTTAAATGCTTCGACAGTCTCTTTTTGCATCGAATAAATAGATTATTTCAATTTGGATAAAGATAGTTTTATTCTTTCCATGGCAATCTGCAGTTTCTCTTCAGAGGTAGCATAAGAAAAACGGATACAATGATCGTCGCCAAAAGCATCTCCACTCACCGTCGATACCTTGGCGTCGCCTAGCAAATACATGCTCATATCGCTTGAATTTTTGATAATGGTATGTCCATCCGTCTTACCAAAGAAACTACTGATATTAGGGAAGAAATAGAACGCACCAGTAGGTAGGTTCGTTTGCACACCCGGTATTTCTTTTAGTAAGTTAAAGACAAGATCTCTCCTTTTGTGATAAGCAGCACACATATCTTTGGTAGGTTGCATGTCGCCTGTCATGGCCATCTCTCCAGCTTTTTGAGATATAGAGCAGGTGCCACTGGTAAATTGTCCTTGCATTTTTGTACATGCTTTAGCAATCCAAAGGGGAGCAGCGATATATCCCAATCTCCAGCCTGTCATGGCAAATCCTTTGGAGAAGCCATTTACAAGCACTGTTCTTTCGTACATATCTGCTAAAGAAGCAATGCTGGCATGTTTGCCTATAAAATTGATATACTCATATATTTCATCAGATAGGATGATAATATCAGGATATTTTCTAAAGACCTTTACTAAGCCTTCTAATTCTTCAATCGTATAAACTGCCCCAGTTGGATTACAAGGAGAACTAAAAATAAATAATCGACTTTTTGGCGTGATGGCTTTTTCTAACTGATCTGGCGTGATCTTAAAATCATGCTCAATCGTTGCAGCAATCTCAACTACCTTGCCTTCTGCCAAATGAGTGATGGCACTATAACTAACCCAATAGGGTGCTGGTATGATGACCTCATCACCCGGATTGATAAGACTCAATACCACATTTGCAATAGATTGTTTAGCACCAGTGGAGACAACGATTTGCTCTGTGGAATAGCTCAGCTGATTGTCTCGATTCAATTTTTCTACGATCGTTTTTCTTAAATCGAGGTAACCTGCAACAGGCGTGTATTTTGTGAAACCCATATCAATAGCCATTTTTGCGGCCTCTTTAATATGTTGAGGGGTATCAAAATCTGGTTCACCCAATGTTAAATCAATAATATCTTCTCCTTTTGTTTTGAGTTCTCTTACAAGTGCAGCCATCTGAAGCGTGGCCGATTCTTCTAGTGTTGCTATTCTTTCTGCTAGCATGTCTAACATATTCTTTCTCGTTTATGAACTGTAAAGGTACTATTATAAATTTATTAAGGAAGTATCCACCTTTTTATTTAGTTTTAAGGGTCAAAACCAAGCATAGTGACTGATACAAAACTAACCCTTACAAGCATTGCGGAGCTCGCCAGTAAATTTATTAATCAAACAAATCGACATATTTTTCTGACTGGTAAAGCCGGTACAGGAAAGACTACCTTTTTACATCATATTATGAGCCATACACATAAAAAGGCAGTTGTGGTGGCACCTACGGGTATTGCAGCCATTAATGCTGGTGGTGTGACCATACATTCTCTATTTCAATTACCATTCGGTACCTTCTTACCGCAAAATATCTTTCTCAGCGATAACATGATGGAAGGTCGCATCAATACGCCAGAATCATTTATTCGTAATCTGAAAATGCAGGATAGAAAGCGCCGTCTTTTAAGGGAAATTGAATTATTGATTATTGATGAGGTGAGCATGCTTAGGGCGGACTTATTAGATGCTTTAAATACGGTGATGCAACATATCACTAAAAAAAGAGTACCCTTTGGTGGCGTGCAAATTTTGTTTATTGGCGACATGCTGCAGTTATCGCCTGTGGTAAAGGATCATGAATGGGACTTATTGAAATCTTATTATGATAGTATTTATTTTTTTGATGCCCTTGCATTGAGAGAAAATCCACCCATCTATTTGGAGTTAGATAAAATATATCGACAAAGTGATCAAGAATTTATAGATATCTTGAACAATTTAAGGAACAATACCGTGACATCAAAAGACATTGAGATTTTGAACCGTCACTATGATCCAGACTTTCAGCCGGTTTCTAATCAGAATATTATCACGCTGACAACACATAATAAAAGGGCAGATAGTATCAATCTGCAATCCTTGGAAGAACTGCGGGGCAAGACTCACAATTATGAAGCCATTATCGAAGATGAGTTTTCGGAGTTTAATTATCCTGTGGAGAGAGTGATTTCGCTAAAAGTAAATGCGCAAATCATGTTTATAAAAAATGACACCGCTGAAGAAAAAAGATTCTTTAATGGTAAGCTAGCCACTATTATTAATTTGTCTGAAGATGAGATAGAGGCAGAGTTTGAAGGGGGAAAGGAAACGATTAAAATTGAAAAGCATACTTGGGATAACATTCGGTATCGATTGAATGAAACCACCAATGAAATAGAGGAGGAAGTTCTTGGCTCTTATACACAATATCCTATTAAATTGGCATGGGCCATCACCGTACATAAGAGTCAAGGTTTGACTTTTGAAAAGGCAGTAGTTGATATTGGTAGAGCCTTTGCGCCTGGTCAAGTCTATGTGGCTTTATCTCGATTAAAGTCCTTGAGTGGTCTCATCTTACTTTCTTATATCAATGAGAATTCCATTTCTATTGATGAAAAGATCACTGCATTTGGAGAGAAAAAAGAGTCAGCGGCTTCTTTGCAAAAAATTGTAGAAGAAGAATCGTTGAATTATTTGGAAGAATACGTACTAAAGAGTTTTGATTTTATGGGATTGTATTATGCCGTAAGAAATCACGCAGAAGACTATGCGAAAGATGAGCTGGTGAATGATGCTATTTTCGAATCCTTTACCTCGCTGTTGAAGAATAATATTTATGGGATGTCGCAGCATGCTGAAAAGTTTGTAAAACAATTGAAACATTTATTCGCGCTCAAAGAAATGAGTTATATGTCAACACTCCTCGATAGAGTGAAGTCAGCGAAAGAGTATTTTCTACCATTGCTTCAAGAAAATTCAACTTTGGTTTTAAAGCAAATAGCAGAGAATAAAAACAACAAAAAGAAAAAGACATATATCAAGGATTTACAGGTGGTAGATGCCGCTATTTACAAACAGATTGAACAGATAAAAAAGTCTGAAGCTATTCTGTTCCATACAATAGAGAATAAAGAATTCACAAAAGCAGATGCAGATTTTGCATTGAACCATAATGTGCGCAATGAGCATATCAAAACCACTATCGGAGAGGTAAAGATGACCATCCACACCGTTAAGAGTCCTAAAGTGGATGCAGAAAAAAAGGAAAAGAAGACGGACACAAAAAAGATTAGTTTCGAATTATTTAATGCTGGAAAAAGTATCGATGAGATTGCTGCAGAAAGGCACTTAGCATTAACGACTATCGAAGGTCATCTAGCCTATTATGTTGGCTTGGGTTCCATTGATGTGCTGCAATTTATTTCAGAAACAAAATTACATCAGGCCCTCGAAGTGATTGAAAAAAATCCGAATTTATTCCTGAGTGATCTGATGCCTTTATTACCAGCAGGTTTTAATTATAAGGAGTTGAAAATGGCAGTTGCCCATTTTAAATTTAAGTCGGATATGAAGAGCGTATAATTGAGCTAGATTAAGATAAGTAGAAGCAATCTATCATTTACATTCTTTCAGGAACTTCGATCCCAAGCAAACCTAAACCATGCTTAATCATTCGTCCTGTCAAGGCAGATAAGGCAATTCTACATTCTTTTTCTTCTTCAGTAGCTGCTGCTAGTACGGGACATTCTCCATAAAATTTATTGTAGGTCTTCGCTATTGAATACACATAGTTTGCCATCACAGAAGGATCATACTGTTTCGCAGATTCTGCCAATACCTCTGGAGCTTTATATAAAACCGAAAGTAATTCTCGCTCTATAGGTTGCAATATATAATCGATGTTGTTCAATGTTTTCACTTCACCCGCTTTACGAAGAATAGATCGGATTCGTGTATAGGTATATTGAATGAAAGGACCCGTGAAGCCATGAAAGTCGATTGATTCTTCTGGATTAAACATGATTCTCTTCTTCGCATTCACCTTTAAAATGTAAAATTTAAGGGCACCAAGACCAAGCACTCGATATAAATTTTCTAATTCAGTTTCGTTCATGCTACTCACTTTACCAAGCTCAATGGTTTGTTGTTTGGCAATCTCCACCATACCAGTGATCAAATCGTCGGCCTCCACCACGGTACCTTCACGCGATTTCATTTTCCCACTTGGCAAGTCCACCATACCATAGGAGATATGTTTGATACCATCAGCGTATGGTTTGCCAGCCTTTTGTAGGGCTAGTTTTAATACTTTGAAATGATAATCTTGTTCGCTTCCTACCACATACAAGGAATCATCCATATGGTAGTCGTTGTATCTTTGTTGCGCTACCCCTAAATCTTGCGTTAAATAAATGGAAGTTCCGTCAGCTCTTAGCAATACTTTCTCATCCAATCCATCCTCTGTTAAATCAACGACTACAGCGCCATCCGCACGCTTTTTATAGACTCCGTTTTTTAATCCTTCTAATACGATGTCTTTACCGAACATATAATTCTCAGACTCGAAATATACTTTTTCAAAATCTATGCCTAAGTTATTAAATGTTTCGTCATGGCCTTTAAAGACCCAATCATTCATCATCTTCCACAGATTGATAATGCTTTCATCACCGGCTTCCCATTTTAAAAGCATGTCCTGTGCCTCTATCATGATCGGCGCATTTTTCTCTGCCTCTTCCTTAGAACTGCCATTGGCTAATAAAGTTTCGATTTCGCTTTTGTAGACTTTATCAAAAAGTTGATAATATTTTCCAACAAAGTGATCTCCTTTAATGCCTGCTGTATCAGGTGTTTCGTTATTGCCTAATTTTTTCCAAGCCAACATCGATTTGCAAATGGCTATGCCTCTATCGTTATAGATATTCACTTTTACCACTTCATCACCTGCTGCTTTTAGGATATTAGCTAAGGAGTAGCCTAGCATCATGTTTCTGATATGGCCAAGGTGTAGAGCTTTATTAGAATTGGGTCCTGTGTACTCAAGTAGTACTTTTTTATGCGTAGGCTTTAAAAATTCGTAACAAGTATTCTCCTGTAAATAACTAAAAAAGGATAACCAGTATGTATTGCTGAAAATGATATTCAAAAAGCCTTTCACGACATTGAAATCTTCAATCTCCGCAATATTATCTTTTAGATATTGACCAATCTCATTGGCTGTTTCTTCGGGATTTTTTTTAGAAAATTTGATCAGTGGAAATACGGCAATCGTTATGTCTGCAGTAAAATTGGCATTGGTTTCTTGTATGATGATCTGTTGATCTTCGAGTGTATATTGATATAATTTTTCAAAGGCCTCTTTTGTTCCTTGGGTCAGTAAAGTATCTATTTGTTTGAATGCGTTCATTATTTGTTCTCTTGGTTTTCTTGTTGTTCCTGCATGATTTGCAGTTGATCATTATACAGGTTATAGTAGTAGTTTGAAGTGCTTTCATCTCCAATTTGTTTGCAAATATCGCCAGCCATTTTCAAATTATTCATATTGGTTTCGTCGGCAGCAATCATTTTTGTTAAAGCATCATAGCCTTCATTTTTCTTACCAGTGCTAAAATAAAGTTGCGCTAGATACATCGAATAATTGGCATTCGTTGGATTAATGGCAGAGGCATTTTCAAAGGCACTGATGGCATTCACCATATCATTTTTTAAAAGATAAGCAGAGGCAAGACTACCATAATTTTCATCATTCCCATTATCCCATGCTACTGCCTTTTTTAAGAAGTAGATGGCTGAATCCGCTTGCTTTGCTTCCAATGCTAAGTAGCCTTTATAGTCATTTTTTTCTGGATCTCTTTGAACAATTGCACCGATGGGCGCACCACCTGCATAGACTACATGAATAGAGTTTTTGGGTGGCCAGAAGTTTTTGTTTCGTAACAAATCACCATCCAAAAAGGCTGCATAATAAAAGGCATAATCCCAATCATCAATCGAACGTCGGTAAATTTTAGAACCAGAAAGTTTTACCTTTTTATCTTTTAATTCTTTCTTTAAATAGGGGCCAAAGCTATCCCACATGTTGGATGTAACGGTTACTGGCTGATCTGTTTTACTCAAGACTTCTTTCTTAAACCAATCGGCACTTTCGCTCAAACTCACCGACCAATAATCCATTTCATAATTTCCAAAGGCACCTTTATTTCCTCCAACTAGCTCGTTGAAGTATACATAGCAATGTTTGATATTACTTGCGATAAAGGCAGCAGGCAATAAGCTACCTACAACAATGATAGCTATCACGGCGTATTTCATTTTTATATCCTTGAATAAATTCATGATGTATTCCCAACCCAACATCGCCATGATGATCATATATGGATAGCAGAAAATAACGTGACGCCAGCCTGTATGCACATTGGCATCTACCTTAATGATATAAAGAATAGGGAAGAAGGCACTGAAAAGTGTGGCTAAAATAAGTTTTGGATTGGTGGTCGTTCTATTTTTTACATATAAAACAAAGAAGGAGAAAAATCCAATCAAGATGACGATAGGAGTGGTGATGAATAGGAGCTTTGTTTGATAGTACCAAGGTAAAGCACCAGAGTCAATCAACTTGCCTTCAAACAGCTGTTTTAAAGTGATAGGGAATTTAGATGTTTGTAATAAATCTTCAAAAATAGGCACATACACAGGATCCGTTTGTCCATATGGCCAGAAGAATAAACCGATGATATAGGCGCCAAAAAAGGCCACACAACCTTTAATGACAAGGTCCCAAGTATTAACATTTTTGTCTTTAAGAAAGAATAGGTGATAGAACCAAACAGAAAAAGAAAAAGCGCCGAAATAAGCAAAAGTTAAGAAGCCACCATTACGCACATTGAGTGCTAGTCCAACACCAATCATGATTCCAATAATATTGCTCCACCGTATTTTTGGATACTCCATCAAGAATAAAAACATAAAATAAATCGCGATAGTGCTATAGACAAAGAAGGGAATATCTCTAGGATTCATGGCTGCATGTCCAATAAAACAAGGCGATATACATAGCAATGCCATCACGCCAATGCCAAAATGATAATTCCTCATCTTGGCTCCAGTGAGTCCCGCGAAGACAATGCCAATAAACGATAATATCGCTAATAAATAGTGACGAATATGATGATAGGAAAGGTCTGCATAGATATAATCAGGATTATATTTGCTGCCAATTTTGTTAGGCGTTCCTGGGTCAGCGCCTAATATCTTTGCCACCCCATAATTCACCATATCAAACATATTACGAGCTTTCCAGAACTCATCCATTGGAATTTGTCTATAGGTGGTGTCCTTGCCAAAAGAGGTATAGTAATCAACAAAGGTTTTGGTATAAGGCACATGATATCTATCATCGGCATTGATACCTGTATTCTTTGCCAATACCAATAAAAAGAGAAAGATGATGACACTCGCCAACATAAAATGCACCCTTGCATCTTTCTTAAAGTCCATATTTTTAAAGTCAAAGGGTGGCGTTGTTGGTGCAGCGATGCTAGCAGCTTTCACTTCTACTGGATTCGAAACTGTCTTTTTTGTTTGTGCCATTGGAATAGGTATTTTAACTCTTAATCACAAAAATAATTGATTTGAGGCATTCTTGGATAGAATTAATTATAGTTTAATAACGTTTATATTACAACACAATCATTATTTTTGTCTTTCTACATAAAATATTCAGCATGTTTAAAAAAGTCATCAAAGGAATCGCCATCTTTATTCTTGTATTATTAATCGCACTGGTTTCATTGCCTTTTTTATTTAAGTCTAAAATAGAAAAAGCAGTGAAAGCAAGCATTAACGAACAATTGAATGCGACTGTATTCTATGGGGATGTCGGTATTTCAATCTTTAGATCCTTCCCCAAACTCTCGCTCAGCATTGATGATGTTACCATCGTAGGGAAAGCAGATTTTGCAAATGATACTTTGACCTCTATCAAGGAATTGGACCTTGCTGTAGATATTATGTCCATTCTAAAATCAGGACAAGTGATGAAAGTGCTTGGTGTGTCTATTAATGAAATGAAGCTAAATGCGATTGTACTGCCAGATGGTAAAACCAATTGGGATATTCTGAAGCCTGCTGAAAACAAGCCGACAGAAAGTCAGCCTCTCAAACTATCCTTAAAAAATATCCAACTAAAAGACGCAAAAATTGCCTACTCAGATTTGCAAAGTGATATGTTTGTTGTCTTGAATCACTTGAACTTCGAAGGGGGTGGTGATTTTGGTCAGGATGTTTTCAAGTTTGTAACCAATACAAGTATTGATGAACTGAGCTATCAATCTGCTAATGTAGCTTATCTTAAAAGGGCAAAAGTTTCCTTAAAATCTGATTTTAAAGTAGATCAAATTCAAGATAAATATAGTTTCGAAAAAAGTCAGTTAAGCATCAATGATCTGATGCTCAACTTTGATGGTTATGTAAAGTTGTTGGAGGATGCTACAGACTTGGATCTGACATTTGCTGCTGAGAAAACGGATTTTAAAAATTTACTTTCTTTGGTGCCTTCTATTTATGCAAAAGACTTTGATAAAGTAAAAACGGCAGGTAAGATAGAATTAAATGGGATGGTAAAAGGAAAATATACCGAGACTTCTTATCCCTCTTTTAAATTGCATGCAAAGATCAATGAAGCGATGTTTCAGTATCCTGACTTGCCTACCAAAGTGAGCAATATCAATGCTTTGGTTGATGTCAATAATGCGAAGGGTGGAAGCTTAGACAATACGACCATCAATATACCAAAGCTGCATGTAGCCATCGACAACGAACCTGTGGATATGGTTTTATTTGTCAGTACACCGATGAGTGATCCATATATCGATGGTACATTAAAAGGTAAAATCAATCTCAAAAAAGTACCAGAATTTTATCCTATCGAAGGTTTGAAAAAGCTAGAAGGAATGATGCTGGTGGATGTACAAGCAAAGGCAAGGATGAGTCAGATTCAAAAAGAAGATTACCAAAATGTGTATGCGGCTGGAACAGCTGATATCACCAACTTGATATATGAATCGACGGATTTAGATTGGCCAGTACATGTTGCGAATATGAATTTGAAATTTAATCCTAAGACTGTTGAGATGACTGGTTTTAATGGCAATATTGGGAAGAGTGATTTTCATGCAACAGGTAGTTTATCTAATTTTTTACCTTATATTTTTAGCAATGATGTCATCAAAGGAAATCTAACCCTGACCTCTGCAAATATTGATTTGAATGAAATCATGGGTACCGATGCCGCACCAGCAAAGGCAGATGCTGCAGCGAGTTCAGCGACTAGTGTGATTGAAATTCCTGGCAATATAGATTTCAACTTAAATTCAAATATTGCAAAAATTACCTTTAAAGATATTGTGATGAGCAATATGTCTGGAAACATTATTGTTAAAGATAAGAGTCTGGATATCTCAAATCTTACAACAGATTTATTAGGTGGCTCTTTGCGACTGTCTGGTAAGTATGACACCAAAGACATAAATGATCCTGCTATTAACTTCAGTTATGATATCACCAGGATCGATTTTCAGAAAACATTTGCGGCTGTACCAAGCATGCAAAAATTAGCACCCATTGCTAAATATTTGAATGGTTTGTTGACTACAAATATGAACTTAACAACCAAATTAAATCCAGATTTAACGCCCAATTATAATACCTTAACAGGCAGTGCGAAAGTAAAGATTGATTATGCTAAGGTCGTTAATTTACCGGCAATTCAGAAGATTGCAGAAGTCACCAAATTGCAAATGCTCAATCCATTGGAAGTAAAAAATGCATGGACAGAATTGAAGTTTGAGAATGGTAGAGTGCACATTGAAAAACCTTATGTGATTAAAGTGCAAGATTATGCAATGACCATTACAGGCTCTAACGGATTTGATAAAACCATAGATTACAATGTGTCTATCGATGTACCTGCAGATAAGTTAGGAAATGCAAAATCAGTAGCACAAGGTTTGCTTGCCAAAGTACCGATTCCCGGACTTAACGGCTTATTGCCAGAGGTATTGACTTTTAATTTGAAGATTGGTGGCACCATGGAAAAACCAACCGTCACCTTAGGTAAAATGACAGCAGGTACCAATGGAAAATCAATACAACAACAGGCCACTGAAACCATCAAACAAGAAGTAACTAAGATTGTGGATGATGCGAAAGAGAAAGCGCAACTAGAAGCGCAAAAACAAATTGACGCTGCAAAAATAGAAGCACAAAAACAAATAGATAAATCAAAAGCCGATGCCGCCAAAGCGGTGAATGATCAGTTGAATAAGGCAAAGAACGAAATTAAAAAGAATATTAAATTACCTTGGTAGATTAAAAAATAAAATTTGGAACCATGATTTGGAAAACAAAACCAACACCCGAGCAATTAAATGAGCATACACCAGAAAATATGTCGACACATTTAGGCATCGAATTTATGGAGGTGGGCGAGGATTTTCTAATGGCTAGAATGCCCGTGGATAAAAGAACAACACAGCCATTCGGTATCTTGCATGGTGGCGCTTCGGTGGCATTGGCAGAGACCCTTGGTTCAGTGGCTGGGGTGCTTTGCATCGATAGGTCAACACATCGCGTGGTTGGTTTAGAAATCAATGCCAATCATATTCGTTCAGCTACCAAAGGCTTTGTTTACGGCACTTGTACGTCAGTGCATCTCGGCAAAAAAACACATATCTGGAGCATACATATCAAGAATGAAGAAGGCAAATTGGTATGCATCAGCCGAATTACCTTGGCAGTTTTGAGCAATAGCTTGGGCGAATAATTCTTGATTTTTTTGGGCAGCTAGCTATGCAAAGAAAACCTACATAGCTATCCCGTGTTTTGCAGTACAAGGTACTGCTTTCACCCGGTGCTGCGGGCATTTCGTTCAGTAGCGTGTGTGCGAATAATTCTAGAATTTGTTGTGATGAGGATATAGCATTGAAGTATCTAACTTAACTCAAAAATCTATGTGGTAGGTAAAAATTCAAACACCTACTACTGTAGTAAAATATTTTTATTATTCAAATCTGAAGATTTGATACCACACAAACATTAGTCAGGAGACTACGCACATCATGGGGAAATAAAATTATTATAGAATCACTATTTTTTTAGAGATAATAGTGGTTCCTATTTTAAATTTTAGAATATAAATTCCATTTGAAAGATTTGATGTTTCTATTTTGCTGGAATGTTGTCCGGAGCTCTTAGATTCTTGTGGGTTTGATAGCACCTCTGTACCTAGATAATCATAAAGGCGAAAATCTATATTCATTTGTGATGGTAAGGAATAATCAATCATAAAATAGTCCTTGGCAGGATTGGGATAACAATGGATGTTGACCAAAGGATTAAATTCTTCAACACTTGAACTTGATGGAATGCAAAGTCCGGGAATATTTGCATCAAGCCATTGCAATCTGATGCCAATCCAATTCTTGAGTGAATCTAATTCTGCATAATAGGAGGTTGCAACAGGTCCATAATCAGGTGCTGGCCCACTAATGCCAAGAATAGGCCACTTTTTGAAATGTCTTTCTTGCGCATTTTGAACAAGAGCACCCATGCTATCAATGTATGCAAAAAGATTTGCGGTATCAAGAATGGATTGTCTATAATCTTCGTAGGTGCAACGTAGTTCGTTTGTGAAATTGCTATCTTGTAAAAGACGAATATACCAACCCGTAGAATAATTATCGGTAAAGCAATCATTAATATGATGCGCCCATCCAGCGCCGTCATAGCCACCAAAGATGGGACACATATCGATGCTTTTCCAAGCCCAGTCGAAATCCCAAACTGGTCCTGCGTTTAGTTTACCCCCATTTGAGTATTTATCTTTATTAAAAAATACACTCTTTTTAAATCCATCGGCACTTCTTGCTACTTCGTTGACAATAAAATAATCTATGAAGGATTTAACGTCCATAAAATTTCGGTATCCTGTTATAGGATCAGAAAAATTGGGGCTATAAAGTGCCGTTTCTAGGCTATCTATATAAGAGGCTATATAGGTTTTTTGAGTGGGTTGAATGGTAAACTCATCAGGATATTCATATATAAAATGAACGTCAAAACCAGGATGGTCAATGGGTGAATAATTGGATTGAAAACTGTTGTTAGTATTCCAATAGTTCTGTTGAAGGATATAGCCACCTGTTAAGTCGTTGGCAAGTGTGTCAGCTGCTGTTAATTTTGCTATATCAACACGGTTAGCATCCCTTTTTATTTTTTCTCCAATTACATAAATACCTTTATAAGAGCTGTCGACAAGTACCTCACAAAGTTGCGCTCGTATACTATAGTTTCCCATTTCTCCAAAAAGTTTGAAGGACATTAGATTTTTGAGAAGTGAACGGTCATTATAATTTGATAATAATACCCAGTCGTTTTCGGAAGGCATTCCTAAAATGGAAACATTGTTATTGGCTCCAGTGGAATCGCGTGTTTCAATTCCATACGGAGTCTGTGGATAGCTAGCAGATGTAAGTCCACGAATTTCAATTCCTATATTCCCACTGTAGATATTTGCACTATCGCTTACATGTGTAATGCTGTCCGGACCATTGTATTTAATATCCATCAAGCAATTCACTTTTGTATCTTCGATAATGGTTTGACCTAGTGTGTTAATCATTACGATAGGCAATTCAGAGCTATCAAGTGTTACTGTTCCCATGTCTTTTACACAAATTTGAAAGCTACCTCTGGCACCACCATATCCAAAAACTTGTATGTAAATGTTTTCACCAGGAGTAAGGTCATAGAGCAACAGAAAAGAATAATAGCCCATACCACCATCATCATCACATCCTACAATACGAGCATTGGTGCAAGAACTGTCTGTCCAGATTGCCAAGCCGGTATCATTTATATCTCCGCTGTCGGTTTCAAAACTTAAATTGCCAGAAGGAGGAACCTGCATTGTAAACCAAATATCCCCACCTGCATAAACTGAGCAATTGGGAATAAGTCCAGCGCCTGGGAAGCCTATATTGTTTGTAAAAATACATCCATTTGTATCAATAGGAATGGCAGTGCATGGATGACTTCCAGGCAGTAAAGGCGTATTACAGTCTCCTAGTGACGAGAAAACGTTACCAGTATCTGGATTAGGACCATCTTGGAAAACCAAATTCCATGACGAATCCTGCAACTCATAAGAATGCTCATTTTCATATGAACCAGCCGTATAAATTAGATCCAAACTATCTCCGTTACAGACCGAAAAAGTAGCAGAACTTCCAAAACCGCTTGCGCTGTAGGTTCCAGCAGAAACATTATTGATGAACAATTGAAGGGTGGCACCATCCCATCCATCACCATAACTGTCGTGCAGAAACAATCTATAGGTGCAGCATTGTGCATTTAGGTTTGTACTCGAGAAACATAAAAGAAAGAGGAAGCTAATTTTTATCATTATTTTATTCATAAGGGGATGTCTATTTTTTTGTATTTAAAAGCATCCGCGTTGCAAATGCGGATATAGTGAAAACCAAAACTAAAAAGCGTAGATTTTGCATTTGTAATGCTTATAATTTTAAACCGTTTTTATTGCCCTTTACAATCACTTCAAAGGCATTGGCGATGAAGCCAAAACCATAGCCAGCCATCTGTGTAAGGCAAGTACCGATGCTATAGATTCCGACTTTTATACTTTTGTTTTGTATGGATGAATCGACAAAAATGGCAATCAAATAAATTTTATAGAGTGCAATGGGGATGAACAAATACCAAGGGCAACAACAGGTAAAACAAAAATACAAAGCGATGATTGCCAAAAAAAATGATTTGATAAAACCGATGATAAACAGAGATGGAAAGAGATGCGTGAGTTTAAGTTCTTCTTTATGTCTGCTCCAAATATTGATGCGTGCCGCTCCAAAACGAAACACTTGTTTGTAAAATTGTTTGAAGGTACTTCGGCGTTTATGATAAACAAAGGCTTCTGGAATAAGATCGACTTTGAATCCGGCTTTGATAATACGAATACTCAACTCAATATCTTCGCCACATTTAAATGTACTGTAGCCACCCACTTTTTCAAATGCTTTGCGAGAAATACCCATATTAAAACCACGTGGATGAAATTGACCAACATGTTTTTTCTGTCCACGAATGCCACCAGTGGTGAGGATAGAAGTCATGGTATAAGAAATGGCTTTTTGCAAAACAGTAAAAGAGGCATGTGCAGCGTCGGGGCCACCATAAGCATCTAAATGATTGCTTTTGAGTGCAGCATCTACTTTGCTAAGATAATCAGGAGGGAAGATACAATCGCTGTCTAAGAAAATAAAGTATTCGCCTTTAGCCTTTGTGGCACCGAGATTTCGAGCCTCGCTAACGCCTAAATATTCTTCGTATAAAAAATGTAAGTCTAATTTAGTGTAATATTCTTTGACATATTTTTCGAGACTTTCACCAGGTGTACCATCCGCTAAAATAATTTCGAAGTCTTTGAAGCTTTGATGCGTTAGGCTTTCGAGGCATTCGATGACTTCGTCGGCACGTTTAAAAGTAGGAATGATGATAGAATAAAACATATTCAAAGATAAAGATTGCAAAAAGAAAACCCATGATAAAAGCTACCATGGGTTTACAGATTTATTTTTTGGTTGCCTATTTAGGAAGGCTATTGATATCGAAAGGAACTCTCTTGCCATCTACATATTTAGTCACAAATGCATCTTTAACACCTAGTTTTTTAATGTCCATGGTACAAGCCTCTGCGCTTCTAGGATCTGTAAAATACATCACTACATATTGATGTGAACCATCTGCTTCGATATTGCCTAAATATTTATCTGAGCCAAAATATTTGGTGATATCAAAGAATTTATAATTGCCAATTTGAACGCCATAAGATTCACCTGCTGGTAATTTTGCCATGCCTGATCCGTTTTTCAAAGCTTCTGCTAACCTGTTTTGCAACGCTGCTAATGAGTCGTTACATTCTTGCATTTTTTTATCAGTACTGGCTTTTAATTGAGCAAGTTCTGCTTTGGTATTTTCTAATTCAACGTCTCTATCTTTAATAGATTTAGTATAGTTGTTCACCATACTTTTATATTTTTCTGGCTCCTTCTTGAAGGTCTTTAACTTTGTTTTAATCTCTTTTTTCTCTTCTTTGGATAGTTCAGTAGTAGCCGCTGATATCGTCTGATTGAAAATCAAGACAGAAAGCAATGCAATTAATATTTTTTTCATTTTTATGGGTGTTGTTATAATACAAAGATACTATACATTTGTCAAATAAAAGGAGGAAAACAATGTCATTAAATACCATCAAAATAGGGAACGATACCTTACAGATAAAGATAAAATCATTAGGGGCAGAATTGTGCAGCATATATGATTTAACAGACCATACAGAACATTTGTGGCAAGCAGATCCATTGGTTTGGCCATGGCATGCACCTCTTTTATTCCCAATTGTTGGTGTGAGCGAAAACGATGAATTGCGTATCGATGGTAAAAAATACATGATGCCCAAGCATGGCTTTGCCCGTCGAACAGAGTTCAATATTCTAAGACAAGAGAAAACATCGGTAGAGTTTATGCTTTCATCGAGTATAGACTCACTTAAAATTTATCCTTATGCTTTTGATTTATGGATCAAGTACAAAGTGGAAAATAACGAGTTACATATCACCTATACCGTGCAAAATACGGGTGAAGACACCATGTTTTATAGTGTCGGTGGGCATCCTGCTTTGGCGATTGCCTATAGAGCAGGCGAAACCATAGAAGATTATTATATAGAATTTGAGGAAATGGAAACCATTGCGCAGCATCGAATTGATAAAGCTACGGGTATGTTCAATGGGGTGCAAACAGCCTTATTAAATAATCAAAATATCATTCCCATCACAGAGTCTTTGTTTAAGGAAGATGCCATCATTTTAAAAGAATTGAAGAGCCGAACTGTGTATTTAAAATCCAGAACGCACGATAAATTTGTTCAAGTAGATTTTAAAGATTTTGATTATCTCGGCATCTGGGCCATTCCTGCCGCGAAATATGTATGTGTAGAACCATGGTTGGGTTGTGCCGATACAACAGGACAATATGTTGATATTCAGCAAAAAGAAGCGATTATTGCTTTAGAATCCGGCGCCACAAAGAAAAGTACTTATACTATTAAAATATTTTAGTTAATTTTGTATTAAATTATTAAAGAACACGGATGATAAACAGTACTGAAACAATTGTAAAAGAAGAAACACTTACACTCGAAGAAATTTTAGAGACAAGCAATCTGATTGTACATAATGATGAGGTAAATACCTTTGACTGGGTGATTGAAACCTTGGTATCGGTTTGTAAACATACCTTTGAACAAGCAGAACAATGCTCTATGTTGGTGCATTATAAAGGAAAAGCAGCCGTAAAAAATGGTTCTTTAGAGGAACTAAAACCTTATAAAGATGCCATCTGCGAAAGAGGTATCAATGCTACGATCGAGTAGCCTTGCACTATCAAACCCTTGAGCTATCATTGCTCAAGACATTTCTTACGCCCTCATTTTAAAGCTTTTGATTTTTCGGTTAAATCATACTATTGAGTTTCCTCCTGTGCATTTGGCAGAAGAGGATGGACTATTGGCCATCGGTGGAGATTTGTCTGTAGAAAGATTATTATTGGCCTATCGTTCAGGTATTTTTCCTTGGTATTCAGCAGGCGAGCCTATTCTTTGGCACTCTCCTGATCCGCGTTTTGTTTTATTTCCCCATCATTTGAAGGTTTCGAAGAGCATGCATCAGTGGATAAAAAAGAAGAAGCATCATGTTACCTTTAATCATGCTTTTAAAGAAGTGATTGAACATTGCAGTGCCATCGAAAGAAAAGACCAGGATGGAACTTGGATCGTGGATGAGATGAAAGAAGCCTATATTTCTTTACATGAAAAGGGTGTAGCCATCTCTGTAGAAGTATGGAACGAAAGCAATGAGTTGGTAGGGGGCTTATATGGTGTTTTATTGCATCATTTTTTTGCCGGTGAATCCATGTTTAGCAAGGAGCCAAATTGTTCTAAATGGGCCTTGATCTGCTTGCTAGAGCAATATCAATTGAGGTTGATTGACTGTCAGGTCTACACCGAACACTTAGAAAGTTTGGGTGCAGAGATGATCGATAGAGCAGATTATTTAGGCTTACTTAAGCAGGCTATCACGTAACAAGTAAAGGAAATTTCAGCAAAGTATTTTAAATTTTATATCTTTGAAAAAACTACATTTAAGTATGAAAAAGCAATCAAAATTATATGCAAGCTTTCTGTTAATGGGCTTGTTATTTCTATCAAAGCTAAGCTTTGCAGGGGCGGATGATATCATGGGTATTTGGTTTAATGATGATAAGTCAGCAAAAATTGAAATTTTTAAAAATGGCCAGAAGTATTATGGTCGTATCGTTTGGTTGAAGGAGCCCTTGAATGAAGAAGGTAAAGAAAAGGTGGATAAAAACAATCCAGATGCTTCTAAAAGAAGCACCAAAGTGATGATGTTGGTGATCTTGAGAAACTTTATCTATGATGAAGACGATAAAAATTACCAGGATGGTAATGTGTATGATCCTAAAAATGGAAAAGATTATAGTTGTAAGATGACTCTTCTAGATAAAAACAATTTAGATGTTCGAGGTTATGTTGGCCTACCAGCCTTCGGTAGAACGGCGAAATGGGTGAGAACCACCAAGTAAATTTTTATCAATTTAATTATCAACAGTCTTATGCATAAATTGTATGAGACTGTTTTGTTTTTTTTAGTAATCTTGTTGTTAGAGAAAAATGAGATGATTCAACTATGAAAGAACTATATATTATAAGGCATGCGAAAGCAAGCGAAGACTATATCACCATACAGGATTACGATAGACCATTAAAGTCAAGAGGCGTTTTACAAGCACATAAAGTTTCGAGCGATTTGAAGGAGAAGAAGGTGCTGCCAGATTTGATCATTGCCTCACCAGCAGCTAGAGCCTTGCAAACGGCTCATATTTTTGCAGCCAATCTTGGCTATCCCCTCGAAAAAATTCAACTGAACAAATCGGTGTATGAGGCTTATGTAGAAAATTTATTGGCCGTATTAGAAGAGGTGAATGATGATGTGCAGAAAGTTTTTTTGGTGGGACATAATCCATCCATGACACATTTAGCCAATTATTTGTTAGATTCTCATACCAATGAAATACCCACCTGTGGTATTGTTTGCGTGCATCTCAATGTTGATTCATGGAAAAAATTGGCTCAAAATAAGCATCAACTCGCTTACTTTATCTTTCCATTAAAAAAGGTAATGGACAAAATCACAGAAGAGAAGCAATTAAAAATTTCTCCAGATAAACCGATCGACGATGCCCCAAAAGTCTGATTATATAAATCGCGAACTTAGTTGGCTATCCTTCAACCACCGGGTGATGCAAGAGGCGATGGACAAGCATAATCCATTGTTCGAGCGCCTGCGTTTCTTAGGTATTTTTAGTAATAATTTGGATGAGTTTTTTAGAGTGCGCGTGGCTTCTGTAAAAAGAATGTTGCCGCTAGGAAGATCGCTCATTCAAGAGTTGGCTGGTTATACGCCTAAGCAATTGTTAGAAGAAATCCATCACCGAGTCATAGAGCTGCAGAATGATTTTGAATCAACGTATAATTCAATCATTGCAGAACTTCGAAAGCAAAAGGTGTTTTTTTTGAATGAACATCAGTTGAGCAAGGAGCAGTCGCTTTTTGTGAAAGAATATTTTGCTGAGTCGGTACGTTCCAATATCATTCCCATCATGCTCAATCAGGCGAAGCAATTTCCTGCGATGAAAGAGCATTCGATCTATTTTGCTGTGAAAATGTTGGCAGGTGCCAATATTACAAAGTATGCGATCATAGAGATTCCAAACAAGATGCCCAGATTTGTACAGGTACCAAGTAAAGATGATAGGCTATTTGTAATGATGCTAGATGACATCATTCGACATAATTTGAGCGAGTTATTTAGAACCTTGGATGCAAGAAATATCGAAGCTTATACCATCAAAATCACCAGGGATGCGGAGTTGGACCTTGGGGAAGAAATCGCTGATTCTTTTGTAGACAAAATTTCTAAGAGCGTGAAGAACAGAAAATCGGGCGATCCTGTACGTTTTATCTATGATAAGGACATACCGCTCGATTTATACAATAAGGTAAAAAGAGGAATGCATTTATTGAAGGATGATAATCTCATTGCGGGTGGCCGATATCATAATTTTAAAGATTTTATTGGCATACCAGATTTTGGTCGAAAAGACTTGGTCTATCCTTCTAAAAAGCCATTGAGTCATCCGGAAATTGATTCTGCAGGGAGTATTATGAAACGAATGAGGGAAGGCGATTTCATGGTGCATTATCCCTATCAATCCTTTAGTTATTTTATCGATTTATTGCGCGAAGCTGCGATTGATCCTTTGGTATCTTCTATTCGAATCACACTCTATAGAGTGGCTGTCAATTCTAAGGTGACAAATGCCCTAATCAATGCGGCCAAAAATGGAAAAAATGTGGTGGTGATTATAGAATTACAAGCGCGCTTTGATGAAGAAAATAATATCTATTGGGCAAAGAAAATGCAAGAAGATGGGGTCAATGTAATATATGGTGTCAAAGGCTTTAAGGTGCATAGCAAGTTATGTTTAATCACCAGAAAAGAAAATGGTAAATCATTTTACTATGCCAATGTAGGGACTGGTAATTTTAATGAAAAGACCGCTGAAATTTATACCGATAAAAGCTTTTTTACCACCAATCAAAAGATTGCATACGAAGTAAAACAGGTCTTTAACTTCTTTGAAGACAATGAAAGGAAATTTCAATACAAACACTTGTTGGTTTCCCCAACAGGAACCAGAACAACATTCACAAGACTTATTGATAATGAAATCAAGCATGCAAAAAGAGGCCGTTCTGCAAGCATCTTTTTAAAGATGAACAATCTTGCCGACAAACAACTCATCAATAAATTGTATGAAGCAAGTAGGGCAGGCGTCAAGATTAGACTTATTGTGAGAGGCATTTGTTGTTTGAAGCCTGGTGTAAAAGGACTGAGTGAAAACATCAAGGCGATTGGTGTAGTAGATAGATTTTTAGAACATGCTCGTGTCTATATATTCGAGAATGGAGGTGAAGAAATTTGCTATATCTCTTCGGCAGATTGGATGACCAGAAACCTCGATTTTAGAGTGGAAGTCAGCTGTCCCATCTATGATCAAAAAGTAAAACAAGAGATGCGGGATATTCTTGAAATTCAATGGCGCGACAATGTAAAAGCAAGAATACATGACGAAAACTTGGCGAATGACCATAAGAAAATTAGAGATGGTAAGGCTTTCCGATCTCAATATGCAACCTATGAAAATCTTTCCAATAAATTGACCAAATAGTACTGTTGTGCATTGGAAGTTGAACTGAATATTAATTTTTACTTAACATGGAATCTGACATACTAAAGTACCTTTGAAATTAACCAATAGAAGATGATGAATATAACTCGCTACGCCGCTATAGATATCGGTTCCAATGCCGTTCGATTACTCATATCGAATGTTATGGAAACAGAAACAGAAGTCTTCTACAAGAAATCATCTTTGATTAGAGTACCCGTGAGATTAGGGATTGAATCATTTATGCATGGGAGCATCGGTGAGGAAACATCTGATCGATTGGTAGAGTCGATGAAAGCTTTTTATCATTTGATGAAAGCAAATCAGGTGGTACATTACAAGGGTTGTGCCACCTCTGCTATGCGTGACGCAAGCAATAGTCAAGAACTTATTCGGCGCATCAAAAAAGAAGCTGGAATTGACATTGAAGTGATTAGCGGTAAACTGGAAGCAGAGATTATTTTCTCCACGCACATGGAAGCCTTGTTCACTGGCTTAGATAACTTTTTATATGTTGATGTCGGGGGAGGGAGCACAGAAATAACCTTGTTTGACAAAGGTGTTTCCAAAAAATCAAAGTCTTTTAACATCGGTACCTTACGTGTTTTGGAAGAAACGGTTACGGAAAAGGATTGGCTTAAAATGGAAATCTGGCTGGCAGAAATAGCCGCGGATTATAAAGATTTGTCAATTATTGGCTCTGGAGGGAACATCAACAAAATGTTCAAGATGAGTATGAAAGAACTCGGCAAACCTTTGAATTATAAATATCTTGCCAAACAGTATAAAGATATTAGTGCCTTAAGTTATGAAGATAGAATGTTGGATCTCGACTTAAACCCAGATAGAGCAGACGTGATTGTTCCAGCATTAGAAATTTATCTTAATGTGATGAAATGGTCTAAAGTTGACAACGTCTATGTCCCTAAAATAGGACTTTCTGACGGAATAGCGCGATACGCCTACAAAGAATATCATAAAGGAAGTAAGTCGCATAAAATTCCTGTTTTCAGTGCCAAAGATTCTAATATCGATTAGCGTAGCAACAAAATTTTACTTCATTTTTTTCGTCCAATTTTCATTATTTTTTTGTCCTAAAAATTTAAATCTTTTTTGGGCATGCCCCTGTCAAAAAGCCAGACAGGGTCGGGCCATCTGCAGTAGGCGCTACTGCTGTCTGTCCCTCATGCGGGGTTTGCGATTGAATGGATGTTTTAAATTAAAAATATATTTTGTATGTGGCTCTCTTTTTTAACTCATTTAGTTAATCGTGTATAAATGAAGATGAATTTTCAAACGAAGCTATGTATGACTGAATAATCTATCCCGGTAAGTCTTCTTATAATTCTTTTAACTCAATGTCAAGACCTTTGCATATCTCTGAAAGATAAATGAAGGAAGGATTTACACCACCAACCTCTAATCTATGTATATATTGCGGATCCATGCCAATAGAATAGGCTAACTTTCGTAGAGTGAGGCCTCTATTATTTCTACATTCCTTTACTCCAAGTCCCTATTTGTAAAATAATTTTAAGGAGACTTATCCATTGGCAATAACCAACAGAATCGTTCTTCATTAAAAAAACAATAAACGAATCCGTTGATATTATTTTTTTTAGTTTATATTGTATAAAAAATATATTCGTATGAAATCCTTAACTAAAACTAAAATGACGAAACTATTAGCTTGCATATACGTTTTGCTATTTACTATTTCGTTAGATGCATTTACGCAGATCAATTTAGTTACAAATGGCAATTTTGAAAATTATTCGACCTGCCCCACTACATTTTCCCAACTATATATGTGCAATGGATGGCTGAATGTTAGTAGATTTTTTCTAAATGAAGGTCCTTGTTCTTTCGGTTATACTCAATGTACATCAGATTATTTTAATTCTTGTGCTACTTCAACTTCCCCTGTTGATGTCCCCTTGAATTTTGGAGGATTCCAAAATGATCATAGTTCTCAAAGCGGTTATTCTGGAATAATTGCATATTCCCTGAGTACAGGTAATTGTGTTTATGGTGGAGTTAATGAAAAGTGGAGAGAATATGTTGGCAGTTCAATAAATCCGATGATACTTGGCGATAAGTATAAACTTTCTTATTATGCCTCTTTGTCTGATTCTAGTAGAATCTATTGTCATATTGGTTTTATTTTGTCCACCGGAGCTATCCCCATGTCATATAATTCTACCACAATTCCTCCTCCAGCAGGTTCTATATTTTATAATTCTCCATCAAATATTACCAGCACACCAGATTGGAATTTAATTTCACATGAATTTATTTGCACAGATCCAACCTTGAATTTTCTAACAATTGGAAATTTTACAGATACTTCGCTCATCCAAGTTACTGCATTTAAGCCTTTACTCGTCTCCACAACTGTTAATACAATTTCGAATTTAGCGTATTACTACATTGATGATGTCTCACTAATAAAAACAGATAGTATGCCCCGTGGTAATCTTCAACAATTTTATTCACTTTGTAATAGTAATTATCCTACTCTGGATGCAGGTGCAGGAAGCCTTGGTACTATTCAATGGTATAAAGATGGAATTGCCATCCCAGGACCTATTGGCACTTTACGATTTTATACACCTTCTAGTATTGGTGTGTATTCATTTATTGTCACAAGTACTCTAATTCCAGGTCTAACCTATACTTCTTCAACCACTATCTATGATAGTCCTGCTAATGTGCAAATGCTCGCCTTGCCATATACAAATTGCGATACCAATCTAATTCTAAGTATTCTTAATCCGAAATCAAATCTTACATATAGTTGGACTGTTAGCAATGTATTGACTGGTTATCCTAGCACTTATACAGGAACCTACTTCACAACAATTCTTGATGCTGCTGCCTTATCTCATGTAGTTACCTTACATATAACAGACAGCAAATCTCCATGTATTTTTGATACGGCTATCACTATTTATCAATGTTGTCGAAGAGACAAGTTAAAAATCTACAGTGACCAAAGAAGTGCAGTTTTAATTTCTTATGATATTGATTTTAGTAGTGGTATATTTGGTTCATCGGCTTGTCAGTTCTGCAATGATGTTAGTTTTGATGGCACATTGCTGATTGATCAGAATCTTACTTTTAAAAATACAGCCATCTACATGCAACCTTATGCAAAAATTGATGTGACAGATGGTGATACCTTACGACTTGATAGCTGTTATTTGACGGCTTGTACTAACATTATGTGGCAGGGTATTAATAATGGCACATTGGCTTGGGGCAACGGTACCATTATTGCAAAAAATTGTATTATCGAAGATGCTATTGCGGGTATCACTGTTTTAAATGGCTCCTATACACATTGCATTGCAGATACCTTTAATAAAAATAGAAAGGATATAGTGGTAAAACCATTTGCTGGATTTTATAGTCCATTACAAGTAATAAAAAGTAGTTTTATTTGTAAAGATTTAGGATTGCGTGCTTACCTTAGTTTCCCAGATCCATTAGATAATTTGGGTTTATTAATCAATCCATATTGGGCTTTAAAACCTCATGAATGTATCTTTTTAGATCATGTTCAATCTGTTGCTATTGGCTCTCCATGTATATCCTGCACCAATTATTTTGATAATGCTTACACAGGAATTCATGCAATGAATACAAACATATCTATCTTTAACAATGAATTTACAAATATGGCACCAAATCTAACATATACAGGTGCAGGAATTTTGTTGGATAAGTCATTTGGAACCGACCCAATGCTTACATATTCTACGATAGTAGGTGGATATTTAATTTCTCAGAACAATTATTTTACCAATAGTCGCTATGGCATCATTAGTAGAAATGTTTTAAGTACCATTCAGAATAATACTTTGGATAATTGTGTTACAGGAATTATGGTAGACAGCACCTTTACGCCACTCGGAAATCAACCATCACTATGTATTGTAAAAGATAATGTCATTAAAAATTACACCAGAGGAATTGAAGCGGATTTTAATACAAGAAGTAAGATTCAAATGCTAAGAAATAAACTTCAAACTAACCCACCATCAATCTTTACACCAGTTATTACAGGTATCTTAGTGAATCAAAGTTTATATCCATCCATTTATGAAATTATTGATAATGAAATCGTGAGTGGTAGATTGGGTATCAGCTTGAATAATGTAGTGCAAAGTATTGTGAGAGGAAATAGTATTAGAATGAATAGTACAACTGGCTTCTCCATTATGGGAATTAGCAGTAGCAATACAACAAGAACCTTATACAGTGATAATTCTGTCGTAGGTGATAATACTAGTGGTGGAGTAGTAGGTAGCACCTATGCCAATAGCAAGGCTATTTATTTCAGTATGAGTCACAATGATACTGTATATTGCAATACAACAGATACAATGACCTGGGGTTTAGAATTTATGGGAAATTGTTTAAGTACAAACAATATTGCGGGAAATACCATGAAGAGACATTATGATCAGATGACATTACGAACATCTGGTATTATCGGATCTCAAACTGGTAGAGTCTTCCCACCACTGGTTGGAACAAAGTTAATGGCAAATGAATTTACTTCATCGGCATATCTCAACTCAAATACATGTGCATTCAATTCTTATGCTGGAGCAAATCTCTATTATGCGAAAAATATAGCACCATTCTATCCTTTCATCAATGTCTTGGTTGGAGTAGGATCTACATTGTCACCATTACCTTCTACAACACCTAACTATCAGTGTGATCCATATATACACGGAGGATCTGGTGGGGGTTCTGGTTTAATGGCTGGCGGAGGAGAAGGAAGTGGTGATGAAAAAGTTGTTGCTGAAGAGATCATTCACGAATTGATAGCAAGTGATATTTATGAAGAAGATTATCAACTGGGGTTGAAAAAAGAACTTTATTATGATCTAAACATTGATAGTAATTTGAGAGATAGTAGCTATACAATTGATAGTTTTTACCTTGCGGCGAAAGAAAATAATATCGGCAAACTTTATGAGGTACGAACTTCTATTGAGAACGATTTAAGTGTTGATGCTCGTATAAAAAATAGTGCTGTGATACCACATAATAATATTGAAAATAATGAAAAAATCATTAATGAAATTGTGTTAAATCTTGGACTCACTGGTTTTACTGAAGGCATAATGGATCAACTTTATGCAATTGCAGATCAATGCCCGATTAGCGGAGGGAAATCAGTGTTTACTTGTCGATCATTCATCTCAAGCCTTGACCTGAATGCCTTTTGGGATGATGATGAAAGATGTGTTTTGGGAATTGATTACAGAAAATCGAATCCTCTCAATGCACTAGAAGCACCTTTTGACAGTCACATTAGTATCTTTCCAAATCCTACTAATAATGTTTTATTCATTGTACAGGATAAATCGGATTCAAGATGTCAATATATTATCAGAGATATATTTGGAAAGATAGTGTTTAAAAGCCTTCCTAACATTATATTGCCTGATAGAATTGATGTTAGTCTTTTTGCTGCAGGAATTTATATAATTGAGATTAGTATCTCAAATCAAAAACATCAATATAAGTTTAACATAGCAAGATAAGATGATGATAAAATTCAGATTGGTCAGAAAAATTATTTTTTTTCTCTTTATGTTAATTTTGTCCACAGCCAAGTCTCAGTATCAAGACAGGCAATGGTATTTATATGATGGTCTTAATACAGTTGTCATGGATTATAATAATGACTCATTGAGGATAGTTACAAAACCTCATTATCCTACTCCTACATATACTTACTCTTCTATTTGTGATTCAACAGGGAAAGTGAGTTTCTTAAATAATAATTTCTCATTAACTGATAGCTCATTTATAAGAGTTCAAAATACTACCGATATTAACACAGATATTTCAGCACCAGTAACTTGGAACGGCCATATCATCTTAGATTTTCCAAATAGTGATAAAGTGGTTTGTGTTAGAACTCTCATGGAGAATATAGGTGCCATGCCTCCATTTGGTGGAGATTATTTTCAAACAAAAGCCTATCTCACCTACATTGATAAATATGAAAATTTAGGTTTGGGACAGGCTGTACCAGGCAAAGAATTAATCCAAGTTGTTGATGATACTTTATGTTTGCCAGTAGCCGCATGTAGACATGCAAACGGAAGTGATTGGTGGATTGTTATACGTAAATTTAGAAGCAATAAATTTTTCATTATCCTAGTAACCCCAAATGGATATTCTGTCAAGGAGCAAGTAATTGGTTTAAATCTTCCTTTGATATATGGCGTAGCAGGCAAATCAATGTTTAGCAACGATGGTAAAACCTTTGTATTTGGTGTTAGCTTGGGAAATAGATTTGATATACCCCCTTGGTATTTTGATGTATTTGACTTCGATAGATGTAGCGGCACTTTTAGTAATCAAAGAAAGATAAATATAATTGATCCTTATGCCGCCAGAGTTCAAGGAGTAGCAATTAGTCCAAATAATAGATATCTATATGTGGGTCTTACTCGAAAGTTATTTCAATATGATTTATGGGCAACAAATTTAGACAGTTCTCGAATTTTTATTGATACTGCTGCTTTTAATAGTTATGTTGGCGATATGCGTTTAGCACCAGATGGTAAAATTTATATTACGCCTTCTTGGATTGGGCATAATTTATCAACCATAGAACATCCTGATAGTGTTGGCTTAGCATGTGGATATAGGATTAACAGTGTTGAACTTGGTTCTGCATGTGGGGCATACTGTTTCCCTAATATGCCTTGTTTTACTTTAGGTGCAGATACCACCGCCTTTGGCTGTGATACAATCAGTACAGTTGGTTTGGACATTGTGAAGGATGTAAAATCAAATATAGTTTTATTTCCTAATCCTGTAAAGGAGACACTTTACATATCATTCGAGCAAACTAATTCGCAATTTGATAAAGTATCTCATGCAATTATTTATGATGAAATTGGAAGTGTTTTGATGGAGCAAGATTTTAATGTAAGTAAGAATTGCTTTGTCAATGAAGACATGTATTCAGTAGATGTAAATTCACTCAATAGTGGCATGTATTTTATCAAGCTTGTCAATAAAAATAATAAACTAATTGCTACCTCAAGATTCATCAAAGCCGAATGATAACAAATCGTGAAAGAGTGTAAATGAAAAACTAAATATTAAACAGGATTCAGCTTATTAGGAGTGAATGTTTTTTATCAGTACTAATCCTTATCTCAACAAAGTAAATTGTCCTTTCTCTTCCACCAAAATCCCATCATAAGAAGTGGCTTTTACGATCCAAACATAAGCCCCTAATGGTTGATTTCTTCCTTTGTAGGTGCCGTCCCACCTTTGATTGATATCATTCGTACTAAATACCTTTACACCAAATCTATCGAAGATGGCAAACTCATTTATCAATTGAATATTTCTTGTTCGCAGAATTCCAAATCTATCATTCACCCCATCTTGGTTCGGACTAAAGGCCGTTGGTACTGTTATCAAAGGGGCAATCTCTACACAAACAGTGTCCACCATAAAGTCTGCACATTCTCCTTCATTTTTAATTGACAAAATCACTTGATAATATCCTGGTCGAGGATAGGTATGTGTTTTATTTTGCGATATTAAATAATCACTGGTAGAGCCATCACCAAAGCTCCATATACCTTTGGTACCACCCTGACTTTGATCTAAGAACTCAAAAGTTGGATCATTGGGATCTGAACATTGTTCATTAGGAGAAGGAGTGAAGTGCGCAATGACTTCATCAAAAGCAGGCATCCAAATAGAAGTGTCTTCAAAGCAACCTGAATTTAAATCTTTCATCGATAAACTATAATATCTGCCAGCATTGCCATAAAATAAGTCTTCAGAAAAAGTATGATGTATGGTGGTCTTGCCCCATATCACCTCATAGTTTCCTGAATCAGGTAAAATTTGAACTGTAGCATAAGAACCTTTATCATAGCACTTCATCGTATCTGTTGCCACTGTAAATGTAAAGGGCGGCACAACAAAAACCTGCACTGTACCTGATACTGGCATACTACATCCGTCAGATAATACTACTGAATAGACAGTGCTGCTTAAATTATTCACGACATGACTACTTCCATTTCCTAAAGCATGGTCCCAACTAAAATTATATAAGCCTGATGGACCACCTGAGCCAGAGGCACCAATTCTAACTTGTGTATTATAACACATCGTTGTATCAGCAAATGTGGTGCGTATATTTAAAGGAGGATATACATTGGTGCTTACTGTTTTTCTTACAATGCAATCGCCACTTCCATAAGTATACGTGAAGAAATGCAAACCTGGCCCTGCAAGCATTGGATTAAAAATAGAATCGTTGATTAATGGAAAGCCACTCCATACACCACCTGTAGGCGTTGCTGTCAATATCACTGTACTATCGTTAAAACAATAATTAGTCGCAAGTCCAGCAATATTGATCACTGGCATAGGATTCACGGTCAATGACATCGTGTCTTTACAACCGTTAGCTGACACAAAAACAATATTATGTGTCCCTACTCCAGCAATAGATGCATTAAATAATCCTGTAGCTGGATTGATGATTCCAGGACCTGACCATCGACCAACAACCGCATTAGAAGGTATATTAAATGGCGATTGTAACAGGCATACATCAGTATCTCTTAAACTTGCATTCGCATATACTTCAACCAAGACAGTATCCTTACAACCATTCAATGAATAAACAAGTGAATGTATGCCACTGCCAGCTACCGTAGGATCGAATACACCATAGTCTGTTGAATCTGTTATTCCAGGCCCATTCCAGATGCCTCCCCATAAATTTCTTTGTGTAGTTTCCCAACTCAATAAGAGTGCTGTATCATTAGGACATTCGGCTGGTAATGGTTCTATACCTATGTCAGTATAATAATTATAAATATTGAGCGTATCAGTGCAACCTTGATAAACATAATAAATGCTGCTCGTAAAGTTTGCACCACTCATAAATTGTGGATCAAAAATCCCTCTCACACTATCAATAATCCCTACACCACGCCATGCACCTCCCAATGGACTTGCACCAGTATGTAAGGCCAAAGTATCATCATTCATGGTCGGACAAGCCGTTCTATCCCATCCTGCCCAAACATCATTCACCGTGATGAACATTGAGTCTGCACAACCATTCATGGTGAAAAGTAATCTATGTCTACCAGGTCCGGCAAGCAGTGGATCAAAGGTCCCCCAATACCAATTCACAATCCCAGGGCCTGTCCAAACTCCTGCATATGGAGAAAATTGTAAATTAAAAACACCTGCATTGTCACAGACAGAAGTATCCTTTGGTATTGTTAAGGTATCAATATTTATATTCCTTCGAGCATCAGGACAACCAGGTATGGTATAATACAACGTATGCGTTCCAATACCCGCTACCACGGGACTAAACAATCCCGTTATAGAATCAATCACCCCTAATCCACGCCAATGCCCACCTAGAGGGTTTTGACCGCTTAAAATAAAAGGGGGAACGCCAGGACATGCTGCTATATCAGAGCCGGCGGAGGCAGCGTTTACAGTGATGAGCATGGTATCTGAACAGCCATTAACAGTATACCAGATGGGCTGTACACTCGGCCATACCCATGAGGGATAGAACCATCCAACGCCACTTCCTGGTATTCCATAGCCTCCCCAAAACCCTCCAGCAGGTGACGCCACCAAAGGAATACCTGCATAATGCGATTGACAAAGTGCCGTGTCGTTGGGTAGCACAGGGCGGGGTGTTACTACGACGGTAAAAGTGTCGTAACCTGGAGGAGCAAAGGCATTGGTCACTGTTACATAATAGGTTGTTGTCACCATGGGACAAACCACGTGTGGACCAGCAGAAGCAGGGATGCCGCCAGACCAAGCATAATTAACCACTCCAGTGACACTTCCTAAAATGTTTGCCGTAAGTGAGGTGCAGGTACCTCTGCATATGTTAGTATCTGTTGCAGAAATGACCACACTTAATGGACAAGTATTCATCACAAAAGAAATCCCTGTAGAAAGGTTCCATACATTTCCACAAGCATCCACAAAGACAGCATTGACGCCAAGGAAATAGGTACCATTGACGTTAAGGGCTGTTGAAAAATTTAATTGTACTGTTCTTGTTTTACCACCAACACATCCAATCGGAATGGCAGAAATGATGGCAGGTGACATGGGACCACTGATGCCAAAGTCAGATGCATCCACAGAATCACAAATCAAATCTTGATCTAAGGTGATGGTGATGGAAGTCGCTCCACAAGGTGGTACAACAATGGGTGCAATGATAGGCGTAGCAGGTGTATGAATGACACTTTGCCAACTAGCCATCCATCCCGTACAACTCACCGAAGCATCAGTAATAAAGTGAACGGTTAAACATCCACTGCTGGCAATAATGGTACCAGGCATGGCAGAAGGTCCAGAAACCGGGATTCCTATCATGGGAGACAAGGTATCCGGACCGTCATAAAATGTGATCACATCTCGGCCCGACTCTGTACAAAAGGAACTAAAATTCATGATAATTGAATCTGCTCCTGGCACACAAATGGTAAAAGTAAAATTTTCGTTATGTCCGTAGTCGCCTGCTGTGATAGGGTTTCCATCGCTATCGAGTAAGATTCCATTGCAATCGCCAATAGAATTATTCGACATATTATAAGTAGTCTGTGCTTGTAACACCACAGAAAAAGTCATTCCTAAAAAGAAAAGTATATGTAGTTTTTTTATCAACGATGAATAGTTATTTCTGGTGTCACAATTGAGTTACTAATATGTCCTTTTCTATCTTTCAACCAAATGGTAAACGACGTTTTTTCTGTGGTACCGCTTCCCAACATAAACATGTTTTTTAATCCAAGTTGAATATCACCTTTAATGAAAGGCTGTACATTCGGAGGGTTCAGAGGTTTGATATAATATAAATCTGGCTTGCTAAGACGTTTATCCTGGATATATACGGAAGAAGAATCTGCTTCATAAAAACCTATGTCACCATCACTATCTTCATAACTAAAAGTGACGTTCAGAGAATCAGAAAACTCCAATAGATCGTTGGAAGAAAGTGTTTTAAAAGTGAGTGCTGGTGTACCAATGTTTTCATCCTTTTTTTTACAAGCTGATGAAACAAGGATGATACTCGTGAGCATGCTTAGCAGATAAATAATCGTTCTTTTTTTCATCCTACAATAAATGAAAAGTATTGAATAATCACTGGCAGAGATTCTCCAGATGGAATACTCACAGCGGGGTTAACATCGTCTTTAATTTTTACTCTAACAAATACTTGTGATCCAGTTGGATAGGTACTTCTAAGATTTGAAAAACTATATTTGTGGGTATAATTTACTGGCATACCTGAAAAGCCATTATCAGAAAATGGAGTCACTATTGTTAAGGAAAATGGAGTAGAAGCAGCAAAATGATTCGCTGATAAAGAAAATGAAATTTCATTTACAGTAAGTGATGATGCACTAGTTTGATCATCTAAAAAACTAAAGTATAAGTCGATATTATCTGATGAAGAAGGAATCAAACAGACACCATTCGTATTTCTAGAAAAAGAAGTAGTACTGCCCATAGAGGCCACATAAAAGCCACTCATTTGTGGAAGTAAATTTAAATTGCTAGGCGCATTGCCCATGACATCTTTTGCTCCATTATTGATCCATGTGCTAAGATTAGCTATATACTGTTCTTTCTTTGTTGGCCAGTCACTTTTGGGATCAATCACAAGTGGCATCACGCCAGAGATCCCATCAATGTCTTCTGTGATTCTCTTCATCAACATTGAATTGGCTGCATCACCTGGTTTTACCCGATATTGAAGTGGAGCGCTGACATAGTTTTTGATGATGCCTTGATATACCAAAGAGTTATAAGTACTTTCAATGGTTCGATAATCTGGTTCGAAGGTACCATCGTGACATCCTGAGTTGGCACAAGTTGGCTTGAAAATATTTTTGTGCAAACCTTGAATACTTGCTGGATCCAAACTATCACCCGCAAGGCTATCAGGCTTTGGCTTGTATTGATCATATGGATTGATGACAGGATCTTTTTTACAAGACTGCATCACAAAGCCTATTGCAACGAAAGAGATCATTAAAGTTAGATGAAAAATCTTCTTCATACATTTAAATTCTGTCGAATAATGAAACGATACCTGAAGGAATATACCCTGCTGCCTGTATTTGACTCTTGATGCCAAGTAATTCAGCAACCGTTAACACACAATCTCTGATGTCTCCAATAGGAGTACCAGCCGAACCAACACTTAAATTTGAAGGAATGGACGGTCCTGCCATCATGCTGAAAACTCTAGTAGAATTCACATCACTGTGGTCATAGGCTTTCCAATCATTCTGATCTAAAATACTATTTCCCATCAAATTTCTACCGTGCTCTGGACAAGCAATAATGGCTGTTTTGCCGCTCATGGTAGGAATTTGAGTTTGAATATAATTCCAGATATGTCCCACGGCATGATCTGCTCTATGCAATGATTTAAGATATCCTGTAAAATTAGAATGACAACCATCTACCGCGCTTAGATTGATAACAGTGAGAGTGGGAGTGAAGGCCTTCATCACCTCACATCCATAACCTACCGTAGTTAAATCTCCATTATCATTTACCGAAGGAAAGGCGATAGTACCGGCATCCTTTTTTGCAAACATATCTTTTATGAAAAGCTTTATCAGATATTTTTCCTCTTCAGTATTATGTACACCACCAATGATGCCTTGCTCTAATGCAAAAGTATTGTTTAAGAATCCTTGTAACTTATACATCGGACTTAATTCTTCTTCTGGATGATAAGGTTTCGCATCGCGAATATAGGTTTCACCTTGAGCACCAAAAGTGACACTAGGGGCGAAAAAATTCGCTCCATACTTTGCACCAAAATCTGGATGATCAGAATAATTTAGTAAAGGAATAGAATTGCCAATGCCATTACCAACAAACCATGTTTTAGTGGCTGGTAGATCAAGATATTTTCTGGCATATTCAAAAATGGTCGGATACATTGGCTTCTGTCTTAAGCCTTGTGTTATGGTACTAACCCCTGTTAGTAGCGTATTTAAACCAGTATAGTGACCTACGCCCTGTGCTGCAACCTCTGGGAAAAAAGTACCTTGCGATTGCAAAGTGCTGCTCAATATTTTAGGTATGGGTACTGTGCCCGGTAGACCAATGCTAGGATCTGTCCCAAAGACTATTTTATCTGACGGTGAACCGCCATTAAGCATATTGAACATGATATTGCCTTCATAGGCGCTTCCAACCAATCCTTGACTATCTGAAAGATATCTTTGAAGCACCGATTCCTGTTGACGTACACCGCCTGCAAATAAAACAAAGACAACATGTTCTGCTGCTCCTGCCGTCGTTTTCGCAAATAAACTTCCACTCGGAAGGATATAGGGCGCCACAATGGAGCCAGCTGCTACTATACCTGCTTTTTTAATAAACTCTCTTCTTTCCATGATTGATCATTAAGTTCGTTTAATAATAAAAATACTCATCCGAAGTAGCAAAAGAAATATAAATGAGCTCTGGGGTGATATTTGGATTGGTTTCGATAAAATTAATAAAGTACTGTCTTTCTGCTTCTGACGGTTGACGCAGGTAAAAGCGGCTATAGGTATTGTCAACAAAAGTCGGAATATCTGCGCGCATCGTTGCTGGATCTGGGATGAGAATATCTGGACTATTCATAAAATCGCTTACCACCAATTCATAGGCAAGTGTTTTGTCACCAATAGATCGCACCAACTGTTCAACCGCATTCGCTTTGGCTTGTGAAATATTTTTCTGAAACAGATTCGAATAAAGAATGGATATAAACTGTTGATCCGTTTTTAGTTTCGTTTTTTCGTGCGCGCTGTTATAAATATTTTGTTGTGTGATGCCATATTGAGTTTTGTTTTCTTTGTTGCAAGCCACAAAAAAGAAACAAAAAGACATCAACATCATTGGGTAGACTAATCTTTTCATCTGTATGATTTAATTAAATTGTGCATATTCATCTCCTGACATTATTGTTTTTTGCAACGATTCATAATCAATGTTAGCGCCATATTCATTCATAAAGGTGGAGACTTCTGCATCTGTAGGATCCCTTTGTAATAAGGATCTAAAAGTCCAAATGATGAGTCCCTCTCTAAAGGCAGGCGACTGCGTAAGAATATTCAGGTAATCTTCTCTTGAGTTCCCATTCATGCCAAGTATATTGCCACTCATGTTGTATTCGATCATATTATAACCTGCTGTAGCTTCTTGAGCAGTTGGAAACCTGAATAAAAGATTGTCGAAGGTTGAGTTCACAAAATTGAATGTATTCATGTTGATGGTTTCGTAGATATAATTATCTAGGAGTATTTTATGTGCAATAGCAAAATCAATATTTTTTAATCTCAATTCATTTTTTAGGCTTAACACGCGAAGAAATTCTTCAATATCATCACTGATCAATGCAATTTGAAAGGAATCTCCAGCAGATTGTGCAGCGGCTAATCCAGTTTGGGAAAGTCCTAATTGTTCATAGATATAGTCATCTTCCACTCCTTCGATCAATCGTGCTTTCAGCGTTTCATATAGGCGATTATAATAGGCATATTGATAACTGGTATCTCCGTCACGAAAAGTAGTATCTGTTTGTAAGGTTTGTATTAATAGGCGTCTTGAGTCTATGGACAAGCTATCTGTTTGTAGCATATCTAAATCTCTTTCCATTTCTACTTTTAAAGGTTCTCTGCCCAATAAATCGATATAGATTCGATTGATGTAATTTTTAATCTTTGCTGTACTGACATTGTGATAGTCAGGTGGAAAATTATCGTCGATGAAAGGGTCTTTTTTACAAGAAGACGCCATAATCAATAGGAGCACAAATAAAAGAAAAGAAGAATATTTTCGCATTATTGTAAAGATAACAATTTTTAATCTGAGATGCTAGTCATTATTATTATATAACATATGAACTCTACTGTGTTCTACGTTATTTTTTGCTAAAAAGTTATTAAATGATACATAAAATTAATATACAGTTCATCTCTCTGCTTATTCTATGTAGATTTGCAACTCAATTAAAATTTTAACAAATGGGTCAGTTTTTTAAGACAGTGCTAGCCGTTATCCTTGGTCTCTTACTATTTACATTCATTGGTTTTTTTATGTTGATAGGTGTGGTTGCCACGGCAAGCAAGGAAAAGAAAGTAGAGATTGCATCCAACTCCATTTTATTTCTTGATCTAAATTATGAGATCATGGAACAGACAAAAGAAGGAGCATTAGATTATATGGATTTGACTTCTATTACAAAAAAATCATTTGGTCTAACTGATCTAACCAAAGCAATCGCCAAAGCAAAAACAGATAATAATATAAAAGGGATTTATATTCCATTAGGGTCATACAGCAATGGGATGGCAAGCACGGAGGTATTGAGAGATGCCTTGATTGACTTTAAAAAATCAGGAAAATTTGTATTGAGTTATGGGGATGTTGCGACACAAAAAAGTTATTATTTAGGATCCGTGTCAGATAAAATTTATATGAATCCGAAAGGCTTTATTGAGTTAGCTGGCTTTGGCACACGGCTCACTTTTTACAAAGGATTATTAGATAAGATTGGCATTGAGGTGCAAGCATTTCATAGAGGTAAATTTAAAAGTGCTTTTGATCCATTTGTTAGGACAGATATCAGCGAGTCAAATAGACAGCAAATCACCGAATTGCTCAGCGATGTGTATGCGCATTTTTTGACTGAAGTCAGTAAAAGTAGAAATATTGATCCATCAAGCTTGAACATGTATATTGATAGTTTGATGATTCAAAATCCTCGTGATGCATATAATTATAAAATGATTGACGGCCTTAAATACTATGATGAGGTATTAGCGGAACTTGCCGAAAAATCGGGCATTGCCAAAGATGCTAAAGTGAATTTTGTGAAAATGAAAGATTATATTGAAACAGCAACACCTAGTATGGAAATACTTTCTGGTTCACAGATCGCAGTGATTTATGCTCAAGGTAACATTGTAGACGGTCAAGGTGATGATGAGAATATTGGCGGCGATAAATATGCTGCTATTATCAGAAAGCTAAGAGTCGATGATGACGTGAAAGCAATTGTATTGAGAATCAATAGTGGTGGTGGTTCTGCACTTGCTTCTGAAATTATTTGGAGAGAAGTAGCATTGGCCAAAAAGAAAAAACCATTTATTATTTCCTTCGGAGATGTAGCCGCTTCAGGTGGTTATTATATTGCAAGTCCAGGGGATCGAATTTTTGCTCAACCCAATACTATCACAGGCTCTATAGGTGTCTTTGGATTGATTCCTAATGCGCAAGGACTGTTTGCAGATAAACTGGGAATTACTTTTGATGAAGTGAAAATCACTAAACATTCTGTAACCAATCTAGGGGTGAAACCATTGGATGATTTTGAAAGTAAAGTGATTCAAAGAAATATTGATTCTACTTATGAAACATTTTTAACCAGAGTGGCTACTGGTCGTCACCAAAGTTTTGAAGATATTGAAAACAAAGCGGAGGGAAGGGTTTGGAGTGGAGTGCAAGCGATAAAAATAGGATTGGTGGATCAAATTGGAGGCTTAAATGATGCAATCAACTACGCCGCAACTAAGGCCAATATAAAAGATTATAAAGTATCAGAATATCCAAAGGAAAAGGCTCTGATAGATCGCGTGCTCGATGGATTTAATGAGAATCAGGAAACCAAAATTTTAGAAAAAGAGTTTGGCACTCAATACAAACAAGTGATGCAATTGAAAGATTTGATTCAAACAAGATCTATTCAAGCCCGTATGCCTTATATCATGGAAATTGAATAATACGTCAAGCATCTTCATATTTAAATACAACTAATAATTTGAAACTCAGTAATAGATTTAGAAAATTGAAGCACGATACGATCCGAAGTATGTATGCTTCGAACTCTTTTTTGATTCAAAAATATATTGAATTCTGGACACCTAAAGCGAATTCTATAGAAGAATTCTTATGGGATACGGCAGACGAAATGAAAGATTTTTTTGTCCTTCAAATCGGTGCTAATGATGGATATATCAATGACCCATTGGTGAAATTGATTCGCAAGGGAAAATGGAAAGGAGTGCTCTTAGAGCCACAGAAACTCGTTTTTGATCAATATTTGACGCCCTTGTATAGTCACTATAAAGATATTCATCTAGTGAATGCAGCTATTGGTACAAAGTCTGAGAAGCGCGACTTATATACCATCTCCTTCTCTGCAGAGCGATGGGCTACTGGTCTTGCCACATTTGTGAAAGAATCATTAGAAGCTCAAATTAACGAAGGATATATAGACAAGTGCATTAAAAAATATGAATCTACAGCACCATCGAGCAAAGCAGATTACATAAATACACAACAAGTCAATTGCATCACATTTTCAGAAATCATACAGCAATATCAAATACAGAAAATCGATTTATTACAAATAGATACAGAAGGTTTTGACTTTGAGGTCATCAAAATGTTTCCCTTTGAATTGATGAAACCCAAGATTATTTCTTTTGAATCGGAGAGATTATCTACCACAGCATTTAATGAATGTAAAATATTCCTTATTCAGAAGGGATATAACGTATCTGATATTGGTAGAGATGCCGTAGCTGTAAGGCTTTAGTATTTTACGATCAACCATTGGAAGGAAGAATGCCTCGTAGTTTTTTAATTTTTTCTTTCACAATCACAAGGGCTTCTTTTTCGCTGTTTATCTCTTCTTGCACACCACTCAACAAATCGGAGGTATTTTTATTCTTCGAGAAAAAAGCCATATTGTTTTCTTTCTGACTAATGCTATTCTCCATCTTTTGCTGTCTTTCTCTCCAATATTGAATCTCATTTCTGATCTCTGTGATGGCATTAGGTGCGTTTCTTAAGGCTTCTAATTTGCTATTAAAACGCATGTTCTCTAGCTCATCCTTTCCAATATTTAGTTTGCTATAAATCGACCCAATGGCGTCTTTATATAAAGCACTAATTTTTTCTTTGTCTTTTTTAGGGACAAAATCAATGGCTTCAAATTCAAGTTTTAAGGCATCAATTTGTGTAAGGTCTTGCTCTATATTACCACTAGCGTTAAAGTTTTGAATCTTAACGATGACTGCTTGTTTTTTTGATAAATTATCTGCCTGTCTTTCATCTAAAGTTTCGTAATAGTGTTTTTTGGCATTAAAAAAATCATCACAATGATTGCGAAATGTTTCCCATAGCTTATTGTCCATTTGATGACCAGCGGTAGCAGTTTGTTTCCACGACTGTTGAAGCTTAATAATGGCATCCGTTGCATAAGCCCAATCATTACTATCTTTAAATTTCTGTACCTTTTCTATCAAGGATTCCTTTTCAGATCTTCCAACTTGATTTTTTTCCTTTAAAGAATCGTAATAAGTCTTTTTAGAGTCAAAGAAATGATTGCATGCTTTTCTAAATCTTTCCCAAATTTTTTCATTGTCTTGTTTTCTAGCAAAACCGATTTTTTTGTATTCCTCTTGAATCGCTAGTATTTCTTTTGTGGCATCTTCCCATTTTTTAGGATTATTATAAGCGCTGATATCAATGGCCTCTACCTTCTCTGCCAAGGCTATTTTTAGCTTCATGTTAGCCATCATGCTTTCAAAAATAACATGATGATGCTCTTGTATTTTTTGATAAGCAGTATTTAAATATTCTTTGAATAAATCGCGTAATCTTTCCCACTCTTCATTAAAAGTAGGACCAATTTCATCCCACTCGTTCTGTAAAGTGCGTACTTGATTTTCTATCTCTTTGATATTTACTTTTTCACTTATTTGCTTCAATCGTTCTAACAATTCTTCCTTTAGTTGAAGATTTTTCTTTAAATCCACTTCCTTAGATTCTTTGTACAAGCCAATATTGTAATGAAACTTTTCGTTGTAGAATCTATAATCTCTTTGAAGATTCAAATATTGTTTCTCAGGTACATTGCCAATACTTTTCCATTTATCTTTTAAAGCATTAAACAAATTATACGACTCGCCTAAGGAATTCACCTCTTCACTTAATTTTTTTAAGGCTTCAATAATTTCTCTTTTTAATGTAAGATTATTACTCTCCTCACTTGCTTTCTGGTTTTTAGAGCTTTCGATTCTTTGTTGCACCTTTGCTACAAGCTCATGATATTTTTCAAGCAAAGCCTCTTCCATATCAGCTTCCTTTTCTTCCACTGCGGCATAGGTTTCGTTGAACCAGATTTTGATTTTATCCAAGCTCGTTACTACTTGATCATTTAAATCATGCTGCACTAGCGCTTCCAACTTTTCAATAATTTCTTCTAACTTATTCATTGTGTCATAATTCATGTACAAAAATGTGAATAATATCGCGAATTGCAATAGTTTTTCATCTTAACAAAGATATAAGAGTATTCGAAGATTACTACCTGCATTTTTATATTTTCAAATCCATTATTCTATGACAAGATTTTATGATAGATGTCAGCTTTATTACCTTTTAATTAAATTACTTTGTAAGTCCTTTATTTCTTTGTTATATTAGCGTTCATTCCTACATTAAAATCTAATGTACATGGTAGTGTTTCCGTCAATTTTCTTTTTATTTATATAGTCTACAGATTTTAGTTATGAGAATCGTTTTATTAATTGGTGCTGGCAGTTTTATTGGTGGTATATCTCGTTACTTCTTATCTCAACTCATCGACGAAAAGTGGGGAAACTCCTTTACACTGGGCACCTTAGCGGTCAATGTTATTGGTTGCTTTTTAATCGGAGTGGTCTTCGCCTTATCTGATCGAGCATTGTTAGGACAAGAAGGTCGTTACTTTCTAGCTACCGGTCTCTTGGGTGGATTTACTACCTTCTCCGCTTTCTCTTATCAAACCATTTTTTTGATACAAAATGGAAAGCTAACCTACGCTGCCTTATATGTGACAAGTAGTATTTTATTGGGTCTTTTTGCTACCTATTTAGGTCTTTATCTATTCAAAACATCCTAAGAGACTTCAGTTGAATCTTTTATTATTGAACCCTTTCAGCCTATAGTTAAATCGTCATTTGCTTGTTGCCTTAGATGTACTCATGAGCATAATGTTGCGTGAGTGATGGCAACGATAGCTTAGGGGCTTGCACCTAACTATGAGTGAACAGCACGACGCTGTTTATTCAGGTATTTCATAAGTGACAAGAGAAATGCAATGAAAGTCCTAATCATGCTAAGGCTATCATCAACAGCGGCACGCCCAAAACTTGCTGAGCAATAAAAGGGCAGCGCTATCCGATTCTATTGATGTTTTACCAATATTTTTTGTGCGTAAAACTTGTGATTGGCACTTTCGATATTGATAAAATACAATCCATCCAACAAATGATCTGTGGCTACAGCACTGATGTTCGAATGGATACTGCCCTCCTGTAATTGTTGTCCCAACACATTCTTGATGCTGTATTGAACAGGCAATTTGAAATAATCAGAAAGTTCTAAATGAACGCTTTCATCTACTGGATTTGGGAAGATATTGACCTGATGTGTCTCGCTTAAATTTTGAATAGAAACACCATAGGATTTTAGATTCACATTATCTAAAAAGAGTCGATTGCCCACCTGCGAGAAATTCTCGAACTTAAAACGAATTTTATCCGCATTACCAAAGGGAGATAAATTGATAAGATAGTTTTGCCATTGGGTATTGGTTGGATAGAAAATAGTTGTCAAATCATCTGTGGTAGTCGCCAATTGCGCCGATCCTCTTTTCCAAATCAATGTCCATGTATGTCCACAATCAAGCGATGCAAAGACACTCAATGTATCTCCGCGCGATGGACTGCGACGTGCATAGGCAACATCAAAAGTTAAGTGAGGCGTGTTCGGATTTAATAAATTATAATCTTCAGTAATCAACCCATCTTTTTTGTTCATGACAGAAAGAGGTGGCGTATAATTATCCATCATCATACATTGGGCACTGGTGCCAAAAGCACCACCACTAGTGAACAATTGCCAGGTAATATCCCCATTCGGATTTTGAATACTCCAATTCACAGGAAGGGTAGAACCTTCAAATCCTTCGCTGATAGGGGTGTTGAGTCCTGTTGAGGTACCTGTAACATAAAAGGTACGTGTACCAATATCATTGCCACCGAAATCATCATTGCCCACATGATTTGGATTGAACAAAGTAACGGAAATGGTATGTGTACCATCACCCACCACAACAACAGGTAGAGAAAAATATCCTTCTTCCCGATAATGTAGAAAACCAGTCCAGGTCGCCAATTGAAGCGAGCCTCCATCAATGCTATATAAGGCTTCTAGATAGGAAATATTTTCTAAGGCATTATTTCTGAATTTGAAGGTGCTCATTAAATTATTGGTGCACACAGAATCGGAGGGTGAAATAAAATTTAAAAATTGTGCATCGATAGTCAAATTACAATTGATAGAAGCAAGAAGTATGCCTCTCTGCGACAAGAGACTTGCCCGAGCACGTGCCACTTGGCCCGCAGTGAACATAAACTTTGCAGAATCATCTACATAATCCATGTAGTTCATAAACATATCATGTGAGCCACAACTTGTTTGTGGAAAGCTTGGACGACCATAATACTCTACTCTTTCATTAGGAGTGTCTGCCACCGAATCAGAGCCAGCGCATTCGTCTGGCATACCATTGTCATCGCCCCAGGTATGATACAATCCTATCCAGTGTCCAGCCTCATGTGTCGCCACCCTTCCGAGTTCATTACCTGTACGAATATTGCCAGTAGTGCCAACACAATCATATCTAAGCACCACTCCATCGGTATACTTATATAATCCAGGAAACTGAGCATAGCCTAATACTAAATCTAAACTGCCTGTAAACTGACAAGTCCAAATATTAAAATATTGATTAGGATCCCAGATGGTGGTAGGTTTCATGATGCCTTCAATCTGTGGTCTGTCCCACGCAGGCACCCCTAAATTTTGACGTATAATACCAGAGGTAATACCGCCAACCGTATCGAATCGAGCCAAGCAAAATTCGATTTGCATGTCTCCCAACAAAGACATAAACTCTGCAGGCACTTTGCTTGTGTCGAAGTTATGCTTTCTGAAATCGCGATTAAGGGCATCAATTTGAGAGAGAATTTGTTCATCAGTAATATTTTCATTCACCCCATAAGCGTCGCCATTATGAATGACGTGAAACAAGACAGGAATATGCAAAATACTTGCTCTTCTACCGCTATGCATTTCGGTCTGAATGTCTATTTCGGCCATACGCAGCCGATGCAGCAAACCACTATCGTTGGCTATTTGGGTTTTTAATTCATCCATAGCAGCACAGTAGTTCGATTGAGCATCACACACTAGTGCCAATGAAAACAATAAGCACACTAAAAAAAGCTTTTTCATAATTGTATTTATACAACAAACTTAGTGATAATATCTCAATTGTTGTATGCTCGAATGGGAGATGCCAAATGCTTGGGCAGCTGCCATGCATTAAAAATCCGCATGGCATCCTGTGTTTCGCTTATAGTCCACAGAGCCAAGTGGAGCTATCGCTGCACCCAGTGCTGCAGTCTTTGCTATCATGCATACATACAACTTCTAATGCTATTATTTTCAGCTTGCTTTATTTTTTAATCTTACAGCGTTCATCTATCCTTATGGAATTCCACATCCTTCATGTGAACAAACCTGTTTTACATTCAGGCACACTTTCAATAACTTGCATCCAACAATCATCTAAACTCGCTACAATGACACAACAATCAAATCAACGATTTGCCATTCTTATTCTTGGTGCTTTATTTTTTGTTTTCGGGTTTATCACCTGGGCTAATAATACTTTAATTACCTATTTAAAGATAGCATGTCAACTTACTGATACTCAATCTTTTTTTGTGGCGAGTGCTTTCTTTTCTGCCTATTTTTTTATGGCCATTCCTTCCTCTATGATCTTGAGAAAAACGGGCTTTAAAGTCGGAATGTCGATTGGCTTATTTACCATGTCCATAGGTGCTTTACTATTTATTCCAGCGGCCTATAGTAGGACCTTCTCTTTATTTCTGATTGGACTTTTCATCATTGGAACTGGCTTGGCTTTATTGCAAACAGCTTCCAATCCTTATGTCACCATTCTTGGTCCTATCGAAAGTGCAGCCAAAAGAATAAGCATCATGGGTATCTGCAATAAGGTGGCTGGTATAGCTGCTATTTTTATTTTAGGTTCTATTGCTTTAAAAGATGTAGACGGCGTAAAGGCAAGGCTACTGACCTTAGATCCTATTGCCAAAGCGGCGGAGTTAGATTTGCTTTCGCAAAGGGTAGTATTGCCTTACATCATCATTGCTATATGCTTGGCATTGCTAGGATCAATCATCTACTTTATTCATTTACCAGAAATTAGTGAAGAGGCGTCAAGTACTGAAGAAGCTGTGCAACCGACATCACAAACTTCTGTTTTTCAATTTCCAAATTTGATTTTTGGAGTCGTAGCCATCTTTTTGTATGTAGGTGTGGAAGTGATTAGCTACGATACCTTCACCGCTTTTGGAGAACATTTAGGTTTTTCCTTGGAAGTGGCTAAAACCTTTGCTACTTATACAGGTTATGCATTATTAGTCGGCTATGTGATTGGTATTTTTGCCATCCCAAAGTATCTCAATCAATCCACCGCCTTACGTTTGAGTTGTATTCTAAGCATCTTGTTTGTTAGTCTAGCTTGTTTCACTACTGGAAATATGGCCGTTGCATGCTTTGCGTTATTAGGTTTATCCAATGCCTTGATTTGGCCTGCCGTATGGCCTTTAGCGATCAATGGTCTTGGTAAATTTACAAAAATTGGCTCAGCACTTTTGATTATGGGCATTGTTGGAGGCGCTATTTTACCTCCGCTCTATGGCAAATTTGGAGAATTATTGCAGGACAAACAAATGGCTTATCTACTAATGATTCCTTGCTATCTATTTATTTTATGGTATGGTTGGAAGGCGAAAGGCATGCTTAAGCAAGCATAAAAAAGCGTTCTCTCCTTACTTCTGTATTTCTAATAATTTTGCATATTTTCTCCATTTTTCTACGACGTCCTCCATATCTGTTGGCATCGGAGTTTCGAAGGAAAGTCTTTTACCCGTTTGTGGATGTGTGAACCCTAAAGAGCGCGCATGTAAAGCTTGTCTTCTGCAAATAGAAAAGCAATTATCTACAAACTGTTTGTATTTGCTATAGATAGTACCGGTCAAAATTTTATCCCCACCATATCGCTCATCACTAAAAACAGTATGCCCAATATATTTCATATGCACACGAATCTGATGCGTTCTACCCGTTTCGAGCTTACATCTCACCAAGCTTGAGTATCCAAATCGTTCTAGCACCTCGTAATGTGTCACGGCATGTTTTCCTTCATCACCATTCGGGAAAACCTCTTGTTGTTGACGTTGTCTGTGGCTTCTACCAATATTTACGTCTACCACTCCTTTTTCTTCATCAAAGTCGCCCCATACCAAGGCAACATAGTTTCTATCAATCGTTCTTTCAAAAAATTGTTTAGCCAAATGGCTCATCGCAAATTCATTTTTTGCGATCACCATTACGCCAGAGGTATTTTTATCCAATCGATGTACCAATCCAGGACGTGTTTCGTCCCCGTTGTTTGGTAAAGATTTAAAATGGTACATCAAAGCATTGACAAGCGTTCCCGAAAAATTGCCTACTCCAGGATGAACGACTAGTCCAGCTTGTTTGTCAATGACTACAACATCCTCATCTTCGTATAATATTTTTAATGGAATATTTTCAGGCTCCATTTTTACATAGCCAACAGGCTTTGTAATGATTAAGCTGATTTTATCACCAGGTCGAATTTTATAATTAGACTTTACTATTTTATCATTGACCGTGAGCGTTCCAGCATTTGCTGCAGCTTGTAGTTTAGTACGAGAAATTCGTTCAATTCTATCAGTCATAAATTTATCAATACGATAAGGTTCTTGGCCTTTATCGACTATAAATTCATGTTTATCTATAAGGTCTTCATCATCCTCTTCAGGCACTACGGGTAACTCGTAGTCTTCTTCGTTTTCTATCATTTTATTTACTGATTTGAGAATTGCAAAAGTGCAGCTGATCTATGTATGATTTCTAAGAAATCAACTCAATGTCATTACATCGTGGCAAGGTCATTTTTAAGTTGTATGAGCACATCTATCTCCATTGCATCATATCCTCTGATTTCTGCCAAATGATAAGATAACCAATCGCCGAAATGAATGAGGTATAAAAGTTTTTCGGTCTTGTTATTTCCTTTCGCAATAATTTCATGTAAGGTAGGAGTTATTGCTTTGAATATTGGCAAGTTCAATTGCATTCTATACTGGTTTCTTTTATATTCTTCGCCAGTTTTAAGAATCAATAATGCGATGTCTTCATTTTTTTCTCTCCATCCTACTAATTCATTGTGATTTAACTCTGGATAAATATTGTGTAAGCAGAGCATTTTCGCATTTTCATTAAATTGCTGTTTCCATCTAACAGCAACGGATTCAATGTTTTCTTCGCAATAGATAATTGGAAATTTTTTACCTATTTGTGCTGCTAAGTGCATGGACTCCAAAATAATCGTTTCTTGCTCAGATTGAATAAATTCAATAGCATTCGACATTTCATTTAGTGCAGTATCTGAAACAAGTGCTTTTTTGATGAGGACAGAAAGAATTTGAACCATTGAGTACCCCATAGAAGCACGCGGTGGCCGGCCATCTGGAATAATGACATGTTCGATTTGAAGTTCTTGAGACATGCTTAATAATTGACCACCAGAAGTGATGACCACGATTTGAGCATTTGCCTCCTGTGCTTCCGAAATGGCGTTTACTGATTCTTCGGTATTTCCAGAATAAGAGCAAATGATTACCAAGCTATGTTCATTTACATACTTAGGCAAAAAATAGCCTTTGTTTACTATATAAGGTACTCTAAGTTCTGACGCTACAAGGTTATGAATGAAACTACCACCGATTCCTGAACCTCCCATCCCAGAAACCACAATATTGTGTATTGGAGCTTTTGGTGCTGAAATGGCTGAGCCTTTTGCTATCTCAATAGCATGTGTTAATTCCTTGTCAAAATTTTTAATAAGTTGAAACATGATGCAATTTTACGAAAAATTTTAAGATTTTTGATGTTAATTATTCATTATGGCCACACATAACGACTTGGGTAAGTTAGGAGAAAGTCTTGCATTGAAATATCTTCAGCAGCATGGCTTCACTATTTTAGCTCAAAATTATAGGTTCAAAAAAGCCGAGGTAGATATTATTTGTCGCAACCAAACAGATTTAGTATTTGTGGAAGTAAAAACCAGAAGTAGTAAATACTACCAATCGGCTCACGATACGGTCGGTGAAAAGAAACAAGAACTGCTAAAAGAGGCAGCAGCGAACTTTATGGAACAAAATGAAATGACCCTAGAGCCTCGTTTTGATATCCTATTTATCCTTTTTGAAAATGAGACCGGTACTATCGAACATGTACAAGATGCTTTTTGGGGATAAAAAAAATGCCCGAAATGAGTATTTCCGGGCATTTAAGTTAGGTAGTAGAGAAATTTATTTTATCAAGGTCGATAATTGTATTGATTTACCATTCATCTCTGTCGATATCTTTACGAAAGTAACCACTTTGCCCTTGCTATTTGTGGTGGTTAAAATGGTTCCAATAGGAAAACTAAGGCCAGCACCACCATCTTTTAGAATAGTAAATGAAGCAGCACCATTCATATAGGTGAAATCATGACCGAGATCATTGATAATCTTGCATTGAACCTCGTTACCGCTCACCATATTATAGTTCGTTCGGGCTTCTGCATTGTTGGTATTCATCAGAAGCAAAGAGCTAAAGCTTAAAAAAGCGATGATTAATGTTTTCATGTTCTTATTTTTTAATAAAGATATTCATTAATATTCCTAAAATCAAATCTTACTTGAATTTTTAAGAATGCATTACATATTTTCTTTTAGATTTTCTAGAAAAGATTTTAGTTTGTCTAGCGTTACAATCATTTTTTGCCTTTTAATAATGTCATCTTTTTCTTCTTTGATCTTCGTTTTAGCACCATCAAGTGTAAAGCCTTTTTCTTTTACTAAATGATAAATCAGCTTTAAATTGTCTATGTCATCTGCTGTATATCTTCTAGCACCAGTAGCCTTTTTTTTGGGTTGTAAAATATCGAATTCAGTTTCCCAGAATCGAATCAAGGAAGTATTGACCTGAAACATTTCTGCCACTTCACCAATTGAAAAATATATTTTTTTTAATTCAAATTCTTTAAAAGCCATTGTTCATTATTATAGGGTTGTACTTTGAAACAAAGGACTAATCGAGTGTTTTAGCAGCATTTTCTGCTACATCCAGTATTTTTAAATATTGATCGTTCGTTAAGTCATTAAAGAAAAAGTGAACGGGATCAATTTTTTCTCCATTATAAATAATCTCATAGTGCAAATGCGGTCCTGTGCTCTTTCCTGTGCTACCCACGAAGCCAATCAAATCTCCTCGATTTACTTTTTCTCCAACCTTGCAATTGAATCTTGACATGTGTGCATAATGGCTTTGGTAACCAAATCCATGATCAACAATCACATGATTGCCATAGCCAGCACTATTGTACTCCACTTCTACTACTATTCCTTTACCTGTGACGTGAATGTCTGTTCCGATAGGAGCGGTAAAATCAAGTCCTGTATGCATTCTGGGTGTTCTATAAATGGGGTCTATTCGCATACCAAATCCCGAAGCAATCCTTGTTAAATCAGCATTTGACACAGGTTGAATGGCAGGAATAGATGCCAGCATATCCTCTTTATTTCTGGCAAGTTTAGCAATAGTGTCATAGGATTTTGATTGAAGTACAAGTTGATTCTTCAATTTATCGATTTTCGCATTTAAATCTTTCATTAAGTCACTATTGCTAAAACCTTCTAGTTCTTTATATCTTTCAGAGCCTCCATATCCAGCTTGCCACACCTCATCTGGTAAGGGTTCACTTTCATACAGCACTCTGTAAATATTGATATCTCTTTTTCTGAGTGATTCAAGTACCAAATGCATTCTGTTGAGGTCTTTCAAGGAATAATCGTACTGTTCTTCCATTTTAGCCAATTCATTCTGCAATCTTTTTTCATTAGCAGAAGGGATAAATTTCTGAATCAGGTAGACAATGGCCACTGCAAATACCAAAGAAGTGCAGATGATGGTAAAAACAGTCATCAATCTTCTAGTCCAAGATACTTTTACCTTTTCATATCTGAGTGAAGAAATATTATAATAATACTTTTGTTTAGCCATTTTTTGCAATTGCTAGATGCTTTTATATGAATGCGACAAGTAGTGGTTTATCTCTGAGTTAGATTCTTGGCAGAGCTAAATGTTCATTCAAAACACCTTAATGTTAAATACTTTTTTGTACTTTTGACCACCTTTTTAAAGAGGAGGATGAACAAAAATAGAACATTCATTCATTAGTCACAATATTTCTACGCAAACATATGACATCGAGAGAGATAAGAAAACAGTTTTTAGATTTTTTTGCATCCAAAGGACATAAAATTGTTGCTTCGGCCCCCATTGTAGTAAAAGATGACCCCACTTTACTTTTTACAAATGCGGGCATGAATCAGTTCAAAGATTATTTTTTGGGCAATAAAAAACCTGAATTTACCAGGATTGCAGACACTCAAAAATGCCTGCGTGTTTCTGGAAAACACAATGACCTTGAAGAGGTAGGCATAGATACTTATCATCACACGATGTTTGAAATGCTCGGTAACTGGAGTTTTGGCGATTATTTCAAAGAAGAAGCTATTGCTTGGAGTTGGGAATTATTGACAGAGGTATATAAATTGGATAAATCTCGTTTGTATGTGACCATCTTTGAAGGCGATGCTGCGGAAGGATTACCTAAGGACGAAGAAGCCTTAGAAATGTGGACGAAATGGATTGATAAAAACAGAATTCTAGAGTTTAATAAGAAAGATAATTTTTGGGAAATGGGCGACACAGGTCCATGCGGCCCCTGCACAGAAATACATGTTGATTTAAGAAGTGATGAAGAAAGAAAATTAGTTGATGGTAGCACCTTGGTCAATCATGACCATCCTCAAGTAATAGAAATATGGAACAATGTTTTTATTCAGTACAATAGAAAAAAAGATAACTCATTAGAAGCCTTACCAGAAAGACATGTAGACACAGGAATGGGCTTTGAAAGGTTGGTAAGATGTATTCTAAACAAGCAATCGAATTATGATACAGATATATTTCTAGATCTAATCACGGTTCTATGCACACAGAATCATTATACCTATGGCAAAGATGAGAAAACGGATATTGCCTGCAGAGTAATTGTAGACCATCTCCGAGCGATTTGTTTCAGTATTGCTGATGGTCAATTGCCTTCAAATAATGGAGCAGGATATGTCATCAGACGTATTTTAAGAAGGGCTGTACGTTATGGGTACACCTATTTAAATCAAGACCAACCCTTTATTTATAAACTGATTCCAACTTTAGTAGAACAATTTGATGGCGTATTTCCTGAGTTGAAAACGCAACTCACGTTTGTAAGCAAAGTAGTGTACGAAGAGGAGCATTCCTTTTTAAGAACTTTAGGAACTGGCATCAAAAAATTTAATGCATTGGAAGAGGAAGGAGATATTAAAAATAATTTAATCACTGGTGTGCAGGCATTTGAATTATATGATACTTATGGTTTCCCAATAGATTTAACCAGGTTGATGGCTTCAGAAAAAAGCATACAGATTGATGAAAAGGGATTTGAAGAGGAATTGACGAAACAAAAAGAAAGGAGTCGAAAAGCGGCTGAAATGGATCAAGGTGATTGGATTGAATTACTGCCAAACAATTTGACAGAATTTGTTGGATATGATTTGCTATCGGCAGAAATACGCATCACAAAGTACAGAAAAGTGAGCTTTAAAGAACGCGAATTATTTCATCTTGTATTTGATAAAACACCTTTTTATGCCGAAGGTGGTGGTCAGGTTGGTGATAGCGGTTCTATAGAAAGTGCCAATGAAAAAGTTTTTATCAAAGACACCAAAAAGGAAAATGAATTAATCATTCATTATGTAGATAAGCTTCCAGAAAACATGTCATCTGTATTTGTCGCTAATGTTGATGTTACTAAAAGAAAAGATACTCAAAGAAATCATTCTGCTACACACTTATTGCATGAGGCATTGCGAACTGTTTTAGGTACGCATGTTGAACAAAGAGGATCTTTGGTGAATAGCGAATATCTTAGATTTGATTTTTCCCATTTTCAAAAGATTACAAAAGAGGAACTCAGCAGCATTGAACAAATTGTGAATAATCATATTCAACAAAATTTTTCCTTACTCGAAAGAAGAAATACACCCATCTCTGAAGCAAAGAATTTAGGCGCGATGGCTTTGTTTGGTGAGAAATATGGAGATCATGTAAGAGTGATCCAATTTGGAAGCTCTGTTGAATTGTGCGGTGGCACACACGTTCAGGCGACAGGTGAGATAGGTTCGTTCAAAATAATCGCTGAAAGTAGTGTGGCAGCAGGTATCAGAAGAATTGAAGCCATTACTGCTAATCATGTGCTTAGCTATTTCAATAGTCAAGAAGTACTGCTTGGTGAGTTGGGCGAAATGCTTGGTAATGCAAAAGATTTGAAGTCTAGTCTCCTCACCATGAAGGAAGAAAATCTGAAATTGAAGAAACAAATCGAGATCATTGATATAGAAAAATCTCAGTTGATTAAGTCGACGTTATTGAGTAAGATGGAGTCAATCAATGGCGTTCATTTTATTGGTGAAATGATTGATTTGAATAATGGAGAGCAAATTAAAAATCTTTGTTTTCAATTGAAAAATGAAGTACCAAATTTAGTGATGATACTTGGAACAGTCATCAATGAAAAAGCCATGGTTTCTATTGTTGTAAACGAAAAATTGGTGGAGGAAAAGGGTTATAGTGCCACCCATTTAATCAAAGAAATTTCTGGCCTTATCAAGGGGGGAGGAGGAGGACAAGCCTTTTATGCAACCGCTGGAGGTACTAATGTAAACGGGATACAAGATGCCCTGGTAAGAGTGAAATCATTGATTCTATAAGCTGATAGAGGCAATCCCTTAAAAAATCATAATTCATCAATTCTTATTTTCAAATATTGTATTTTTATATCTTAAACTTTTAAGCAGATTTTCTTGATGAGTGTTTACGACAAATATGAAGTAGTGGTTGGGTTAGAGGTGCATGCTCAGTTATTGACCAAAAGTAAGGCCTATAGTTCAGATGCCAATGAATTTGGTGCCTCACCTAATTCCTTATTAAGTCCTGTTACCTTGGGTATGCCTGGTGCACTTCCAACATTGAATAAGAAATCTATTGAGTTAGCTGTTAAGATTGGATTGGCCTTAGATTGCGATATTAGAGAATACAATGAGTTCAGTAGGAAGAATTATTTTTATGCCGATCTACCGAAAGGTTATCAAATCACTCAGTTCGACACTCCTATTTGTAGTGATGGGTTTGTAGTGATACAAATGCCAGAGGGAAGAAAAACGATTCGACTCGAAAGAATACATTTAGAAGAGGATGCTGGGAAAAGTATTCATGATATTGATCCATTTTTTACATTAGTAGATTTAAATCGTGCAGGCGTTCCATTGATTGAAATCGTTTCTAAACCTGATTTACGAAGTAGTGATGAGGCTTATGCTTATCTCACAGAGATACGTAAACTGGTTCGTTATCTGGATATCTGTGATGGAAATATGGAGGAAGGTAGTTTGCGCTGTGATGCCAATATTTCTATACGTTTAAAGGGTGCTGACGTTTTAAATCAACGCGTTGAGGTAAAAAATATGAACTCCATTCGAAATGTAAAACGGGCAATCGAATATGAATTTAGTCGACAAGTTGATGCCGTCGAAAAAGGCGAAAAGATTCTGATGGAGACAAGAAATTTTGATGCTGTTACCGGAACCACTTCTTCCATGAGAAGCAAGGAGATGGCGCATGATTACAGGTATTTTCCAGAACCAGATTTATTACCTGTGATCGTTAGTGAAGCATTGATTGAAAAGATAAGGAGTGAAATGCCTGCTTTACCTAACGAGCTAAAACATAAGTTTCATATTGAATTTGGTTTAAGTGAATATGATGCCTCAATACTAACCGAGGATAAGTATGTTTCTGATTACTTTGCACAAATTATTGCACATACAAGTGATTATAAAGCTGCTGCGAATTGGATTATAGGACCTATAAAGTCTTATGTGAATGAGCATGCAATTGCTTTTGAAAGCTTCCCATTGAAGGCAGATAAAATTGCTGAATTGATTGTTTTAATTGAAAAGGGAATTACTAATTTCTCAGTAGCTTCCAATAAATTATTGCCTGCTCTACTAGCTAATATGGATAAGTCAGCCATGCAATTGGCGGAGGAATTGAATTTGGTTCAAAGTTCCAATAGCGATGAAATTGAAAAGTATATCGACCTAGTCTTACAAGAATATCCAGAAAAAGTACTTGAATATAAAAGTGGTAAGAAAGGATTAATGGGATTATTCGTGGGCGAGGTGATGAAGAAGAGTGGCGGAAAATCAGATCCTAAAATAACAACTAAATTATTAAACGAAAAATTATCATAAACTTCAAATGTTTGTCCATAAAATTTTAAAATCAATCTTTAATATAATGAAAAATCCAATTTTAGTGTTTTGTTTGTTTTGTCTTCTTAGTATCTCTTGTAAAAGTGATTTGATGTCGCAGGGCTTTCAAATTAATGGTACCATACTGAATGCCCCAAATCAAACGGTATATCTCGATTTCCTGACAATGCTGGATGCGCAAACAATAGATACAGTGACCACAGATGCGAATGGTAAATTCGTAATGAATGCGACGACCAAAGAATATGGTATTTGTAGGATTCGTATTGATGAAAAGACTGGTTGGTTGGTCCTTGTTGCGAATAAAGACAAAATCACCTTTTCGGGTGACAGCAAAAATATAAGTAAATATGTGGTGACAGGTGGCATAGATAATGCAAAATTTAAGATGTATACTGATTTTATGAATTCAGAACAAGAGCTTGTTCAGGGAATCAATCAACGATACCTCACCGCTTATCAAGGAGGCGGAGATCCAATAGCGGTAAATAAGATCAAGGATTCTATCAATGTAGAAATCGCAAAATTTGAAAGAACTTATAAAGCTTATGCTGACTCTGCTAAAAATCATATTCTAGTATTGTACACAGCTAGCTTTGTGAATATGGAAGCAGATACGAATTTCAGAAATAGAATTGAAGCAAAACTTAAAAAAATAGCACCTGAATCTATTTATTCAAAGCAATTCATTTCAAAAATAGAAGATTCTAAAAAAGTTGCCTCACAGGTAAAGTCACAAGAAACACAGGCCAAAAGTACTGATGTTGGCTCTATGGCTCCTGAGATTACTTTAAAAACACCAGAAGGAAAGGACTTATCACTTTCTTCTTTAAGAGGTAAAATTGTTTTACTAGATTTTTGGGCGAGCTGGTGTGGACCTTGCCGCAGAGAGAATCCAAATGTGGTGAGTGTATACAACAAATATAAAGATGCAGGTTTTACTGTGTTTTCAGTTTCCTTAGACAAAGATGCAACACCTTGGAAAGCGGCTATTGCTGCCGATGGATTGATTTGGCCTAATCATGTGAGTGATTTAAAAGGATGGGGCAGTTCAGCAGCAATTTTGTATGGTATCAATTCCATTCCACGTGCCTTTATTCTTGATAAAGAAGGAAGAATTGTGGCGACCAATTTAAGAGGTGAACAACTAGAACAAAAAGTAGCGGAGTTATTGGCGAAGTAATTTTTAGCTTATTTCTTTTCACTAACCATTGTATACAATGCATTACGAATACATTTCTACATCAGTTCAAGATCGTATTAGATATATTACACTAAATCGTGCAGAGAAAAGAAATGCCTTTAACTTTCAATTAGTCACTGAGTTAAAACATGCTTTTCATGTTGCAGAGGAGGACGAAAATACCAAAGTAATCATTCTAAACGCTACTGGTGATGTCTTTAGTGCAGGTGCTGATTTACAGTATTTACAATCGCTTCAAAATAATTCTATCGAAGAAAATCTTGCTGATTCAAATCATCTGAAAGAATTATATGCCGCTATCTATTACCATAAAAAAATCGTTATTGCTCAGGTAGAGGGCCATGCCATTGCTGGAGGTTGTGGATTGGCAACAGTTACAGATTTTACATTTGCAGTTCCTGAAGCAAATTTTGGTTATACTGAAGTGAAGATTGGCTTTATACCTGCCATTGTAATGGTTTTTTTACTTAGAAAAGTCGGAGAAACGATTGCTAAAGAATTATTGCTAACGGGAAAGCTCATCTCTGCAAAGGAAGCTCTGAACTTTCATCTCATCAATCGGGTTTGTAGTAAAGAAACTGTGAAAGCAGAAGTTCGTGATTTTGCATTAAAGTTGTGTTCAGAAACTAGTGGAGATTCCTTATCCTTCACAAAAAAAATGATTAGTGCTGTTCAAAATATCGCCGATTTTGCTGCCTTAGATTATGCTGCAGAAATGAATGCTGAGGCAAGAATGACCAAAGATTGCAAAAAAGGAATAGCCTCTTTTCTAGCTAAAGAAAAAATAATCTGGTAAGAAAGGTGCCTTGAATATTATTTTTCTTTTTTATCATACAGGTTAAATGCTGCCCCTTCTAACTGTTATTTGAAAGTGATTCAGATAATTGTAATAGCGATTGGTAATTATAAAGTTGATTGTTTTATTGCATAATTAGATAAAGGAAGCTTCCTTATTATTAGTCCATGAAAAAAGCCCTTAAAAATCTAGATTTTTAAGGGCTTTTGTATGAAGATTAGCAAAATGCTAATGATAGACTATCTATTCTGCAGCGTCAGATTCAGTATGTGATTCTGCAGCTGGACTTTCGATTTTAACTGTTGCTGTAGATTTGGTAACTGCTTTTGCAGCTGTTTCAACCCCAGCAGCTGGAAGAATATAAACAAATGATTTATCATCCGCTTTTCTTTTGAAAGTAACGGTGCCATCAATTGTTGCAAATAAAGTATGGTCTCTACCGATCCCAACTCCTGTACCTGCTTTGTACTTAGTTCCTCTTTGACGAACTATAATGTTACCTGCGATAGCTTCTTGACCACCAAATAATTTAACGCCAAGTCTTTTGCTATGCGATTCTCTACCGTTCTTCGAACTACCTTGTCCTTTCTTATGAGCCATTGTATTTTTGTTTTACTTAGTTTAAATAATTAAGCGATTGCTTCAATTGATATTTTAGTCAAAGCCTGACGGTGACCGTTTTTCTTTTCGTAACCTTTTCTTCTTTTCTTTCTAAATACAATCACTTTATCACCTTTTTCATGTGATAATATTTTTGCGCTTATTTTTTTATTCAATGAAGGCGTTCCAATTTCTGTTGTAGAACCATCAGAAACCATCAAAACCTCTCCGATTTGAATCGTGTCACCTTCATTTCCTTCAATTCTGTTCACGGTCAAATTATCTCCTTGAGAAACTTTATATTGGTGACCACCTATCTTTACTATTGCGTACATTTTAAAATAATTTTGGAGTGCAAAGATACCACTTTCTTTACAAGAAACAATATTATTTTCAACTTTTTCTAGACCACTGTCCTATATTTCGTTCATAGCCTTTAAACGTTGTAGGAGCGTTGGATGTGAATAGTGAAAAAATATATACCAGGGATGGGGTTGAAGATTGCTTAAATGATTGATAGACATTTTTTTAAGTGAGGATGCCAAAGCGGAACTCCCATAAGTCTCCTTGGCATAAGCATCCGCCTCATATTCATTTTTTCGTGATAGATAATTCATCATGGGTCCTGTGAGAAGTGAAATGGGACTGTAGAGCATACCAAAGACAATAACAGATATGTGAAAGCTTTTTTCAGTGCCTAAAATACTTGGTAGGATATCGCTATTCATCATTCGACCAAAAATAAAAAATGTAATTGCAGTAGTGATAAAGGAGATCGCCATGCTCTGATAAATATGCTTCTTCTTGTAATGGCCAACCTCATGGGCAAGCACAGCAACGATTTCTTCTTCACTCAATTCATTTACCAGCGTATCATATAATACAATGCTCTTGGACTTTCCAATGCCACTAAAAAAAGCATTTGCCTTTGAGGAACGTTTGGATCCATCCATGAGCATAATATTTTTTAATGGAAAATCTACTACAGCTGCGTAATCTTCAATTTTACTTCTAAGTGATCCAGGCTCGAGTGGCGAAAGTTTATTAAAGAGAGGCAGTAATAGTGACGTATAAAAAGCAGCGATGAAGAGCGAAAATCCTGTAACAATTGCCCATGCTATAAGCCAGAACCAACTGCCTGTTTTTTCTTGCACAAAAATAATAAGCGTGAGTAGTAAGCCCCCTAACACAATTGTCAATAATAGACTTTTCATCAGATCTATCAAAAACGTACTCATTGTCGTTTTGTTAAATCCATACTTTTCTTCTATACGAAATGTTCCATATATCGAAAATGGCAAGGAAAGCATAGAGGAAGCGAAACCCAATATGCCAAAATAAAGCAAGGAAATTAAAATCTTATGTTGTGCGAAGCTTCGAACATATTGATCTAACATGGCAAAGCCTCCAAACAATAAAAATAGAATCGTGATACTAGTAGAAAAAAATGCTGAAATCAAACTCAGCTTGTCCTTCTCAAGATCATATGCTTTCGCTTTTTCATACTTTTCTTTGTCATATAAGTTTTGTAGACTCGCTGGTAATTGGAGTTCCCAACCTCTTTTATTGAGGGTATCGAGTAGTCGATTAAAAATAAACTCAAAAATGATAAAGGCGATGATCAATGCAAAGAGAATCTTGTCCATAATTTCCTGAAAATAATGAAGCGCAAAGGTATGAATAAATGCAGTCGACTAATATTTATACAAAGGAATTGACTATTCTTTGTTCTAATTCTGGAGAATACATTACATTTACTTGTTCCATTTATTTTCACAAGAGATGACTATTTTCGAATTTAGAAAGCTTGCTCAACAACAGTTACACGTTTTATATGAAAGTGCTGAGGCATATAGAATGATTGATATTTTGTTGGAAGAATACTTGTCTTATTCCGCAGCAATGCTTCATGCACAAAGGTCTAGAATGCTGGATTCTAAGGAACAGGATTATCTTTTTGTTGCACTAGAAAAAATGAAACATGGCATGCCTATTCAATATGTATTGGGGAAGGCATGGTTTTTCGACCTTCATATTTTAGTCAATGAGTCAACACTTATCCCTCGTCCTGAGACGGAAGAATTAGTGAATTGGGTGGTCGAAGAAAACTTGAATAGAGACGACATGCGTATCTTGGATATTGGCACTGGTAGTGGTTGCATTGCGCTTGCGCTTAAAAAGTTTCTACCATTCCATGCTATTACAGCTTCTGACATTAGTCAAAAGGCTATTGCCATCGCCGAAAAAAATGCCACCTTAAATAAATTAGATATCACTTTTATTGAAAGTGACATACTTCATCAGCCACAAGATAAACTTCATGGCCCTTTTGATATTATTGTGAGCAATCCGCCATACATTAGAAAAAGCGAAGCAGTGGACATGCATAAAAATGTGCTTGATTTTGAGCCTCATCTCGCCTTGTTTGTGGAGGATGAAAATCCCTTACGTTTCTACGAAGCCATTGCTGAATTTGCAATACAAAATAGCAAGGATGTGATCCTATATATGGAGATGAATGAAGCACTGGGTGCACTGTTAAAAGACATGCTTGCTCAAAAAGGCTATAGAGATATTGTCATTAAAAAGGACTTATTCGGGAAACAAAGAATGATGAGGGCCAAATGGCGAGCATCATAGCATTACTGCGCTTCGAATCTTATTTCTTGTATGATGAAAGAGCTCCCTTTTTGCTTGATCAGAAAGAATGTTCGGAAATTTCCACTTGTAGTAATTAGATTTCCAACAGTAAATTTTGAGCCCTCCGGTGAAGTACCCTCATGCACTGTAGCATATGATTTAGGTGGATGTTTCGCGAAAAAATCTTTTAAGATCATCTCAGCTTGTTGCTTTGTATAAGTATTCTCATTATCCAAAACAGTGATACTAACATGTACGTCGATATAGGCTGAAATGGATGCTATATTCCCCGTAGTTAACGCATTCGAAATAACGCTATTTTGAGCAAAGAGATAGCTCAGGCTCATCAAGCTAATAACCATAAGGCTCATAATCTTCTTATACATTTCTATCTTTTTTTAATATAATAAACTTACATCCAAATATGTGCCAAATCTAGCTTTTTGTTCAGAGCATTTTATTTCATAACGAATATAACGATCTTCTTTTAAAGAACCTAAAAAACTTGTCACCAATTTAAAATCTTAAAACACACTATGCACTCATTTCAGCAAAGTACTGAAAGAAAAATGGAATGGTTTCAATGCCTTTATAGTAATTAAATAATCCGTAGTGCTCATTCGGCGAATGTATCGCATCACTATCTAAGCCAAATCCCATCAAAACAGATTTTGTCTGTAACACTTTCTCAAACATGGTTACAATTGGAATCGAACCACCACTTCTCATCGGTAAGGGTTCTTTACCAAAAGTTGCTTTCATTGCTTTGGCAGCTGCTTTGTAGGCAATTGAATCCGTAGGTGTCACTGCAGCTTCTCCACCATGATGATCAGTTACTTTTACTTTCACAGAAGCAGGAGCAAGTGCTTCAAAATGGGTTTGAAACAATTTACTTATTTTTTTTGAATCTTGATTTGGAACTAGTCGCATAGATATTTTTGCATAAGCTTTGGAAGGTAAAACAGTCTTTGCTCCTTCTCCAATATAACCACCCCAAATTCCATTCACATCTAGGGTTGGACGAATGGATGTTCTCTCTAATGTGGTATATCCTTCTTCACCCAACACATCGTTAATATCCAGATGAGCCTTATAATCATCTATACTAAATGGCGCTGAATTCATCATGGCTCTCTCTTCATTGCTTACCTCATCTACCTCATCATAAAAACCTTTTACCGTTACCCTTCTTTTATCATCATGTAAAGAGGCAATCATGTCACATAATATGTTGATTGGATTTGCAACAGCACCGCCATAAATGCCACTATGTAAATCACGATTAGGTCCTGTTACTTCTACTTCCATGTAGGAAAGTCCACGTAAGCCAACCGTTATAGAAGGCACATCATTGGCAATGATACCTGTGTCAGAAATCAGTACCACATCACTTTTTAATCTTTCTATATTTTCTCTGACAAATGTTTCAAGATTCGCTGAACCAACTTCCTCTTCACCTTCTATCATGAATTTAACATTGCATGGCAAAGCATCATTTTCCATCATCAATTGAAAGGCTTTCACATGCATATAAAATTGACCTTTGTCATCACAGGCACCTCTTGCATAAATATTACCATCTTTCACCACGGGTTCAAATGGGGGAGAAGTCCACAATTCATAAGGATCTGCAGGCTGTACATCATAATGACCATAGACCAATACAGTGGGTAAACTTGCATCAACAATCTTTTCGCCATAGACAATCGGGTAGCCTTTGGTTTGACACAATTCTACTTTATCTGCACCAGCTTCTTTTAGTTTATTTGCCGTATACTCAGCAGCCTTCACAACATCGGCAGCAAATTTCGGATCGGCACTAACACTTGGAATTCTTAATAGCTCGATAAGTTCACTTAAAAAAAGCTCTTTTTTTTCTTCTAATTTAGGTTGTAATGCTTGCATAAACGGATGGATATTTTTATTTAAATATTTTTAGTTGACGATGATTTTTTTTGTGATGATTTCTTTTTCATTAAAAATTCGAAGCAGATAAACCCCAGCAGATAATGATTTGATATTGATTTCTTTTTTTAACTCATGGCCTAATAACCTTGTTTCTAGAATCACTTCACCCTTCATATTTTGCATATCTACAATATAAGATTGATTGCTCAGGTCTAGTTGTGCTATTGTGAAATAATGATTGCATGGGTTGGGGTAGATGTTAAATGCTGTTTTAGATTTGATTCCTTCAACACCTGAACAATACTCATCTCTTGCTTTTGTAATGGTATCTATGCCACAATCACTCAAGTGCACTTGTTTAATAACATAATGTTTACCGCAGAAAGAAATGGTGTCATTAAATAAAAAGTTGATGGCAATGCTATCCGCGGGCATTCCAATAATTGTATCTAGATTATAATCACTCTCATTATCTAAATGAATGATGTAAAATACTGAATCATTGCTTAAGCTATTGTTATTAATTACAAATCCATCAGAGAAAACAGAAGAAGTATAATTAAAGGTAATGTTGAAATCAACCGAGTCATTCACAAATCCTCTGTCCAATTTCCATTCCGAAAGACTATCAAAAACCACAGTATCCGTGATGTTCTGCAGATAACTTGCTTCAATGGAACTTACCCCACTCGGCATATAAGTAGTACCTACTGTTGCTTTTTTTGTGATGCTTGCATAGACATTTAAAGCTGTCAAATAAGAGCCTTTAATGCTCGGATGTACATTATCCGATGACCATAAATTAATCGTGCTATCAATAGCTCGAGAACGATAATAACTGATGCCTGATGGAATAATCCCTGCATTCATACTATCTGAAATATTCAAATGCGTTTGTCGAATTCTAGCAAATTGTCCTTCATAAGTACAAATTTCTGGAAGCGCACTACAATTTAAATTATCACCATATTTCCAGCCTGCAGGCATGTAAAAAAGGACACGCGTGCAGGTATTGTTTCTATGGATGCTATCGGTTAAAAATTCGGCAGGCGGGTAAATTTCGACGTCTAATTGTCCATCTGGAAAAGCGGTCTCTTGACTTTGAGCTTGGATAATAACGATATCCCATTTTTGATCACTGATTTTTGTTAGAGATACTGGATTGGTCGAATGTTGTAGAATCTTATGTCCGCCGGGTGTATTCGAATCCCAAATGATGGTATCCCCATGACTCATCGCAATTTGTGCAACTAAATCAGGTACATTATTGACATAGGTCAAACTATTGCCGAGGTATAGAACGTGATAGGTTCGTGCAAAAATAAATTGACTGCTGAAGAGTATTATCAATAAACTAAGTCGAATGTTTTTCATAACTAATTTGGCTTTTTGATATGCAAAGATAATTTAATTATACTGCCTCTAAAATGTTATTTTTGAGGTTTAATTCTCAAACAAAATGTCGAATATAGAAGCATTCACAAGCTTTAAAAGAAAAGACGCATTTAAAATATACAATTTAAAATCAACTCATTTGTCACTCATCAATAAAACATATACCCTCATCAAGAAGGAAGCTTTAATGGAACTTAGAAATAAGTATGCCTTGGCTGGTTTGTTACTTTATGTTTTCTCCACCATTTTTGTGCTATACCTTGCACTAAGTAACCAAGGTGCTGCAAAAAATATAGAAGTAAAATATTGGAATGTCTTGTTTTGGATTGTCATTTTATTCGCCTCCATCAATACCATCACTAAGAGCTTTGTCCACGAAAACAGTAATAGATATTTATATTACTATTCGTTGATTTCACCGGTACTTATCATTACATCCAAATTGATATATAATGTATTGCTCATGCTTGTCATCAGTATTCTGAGTGTTACATTATTCGCAGTGGTCTTAGGCACACCAATTAAAAATTTCCCATTGTTTTTTGTTGTGATGTTGCTGGGCTCTATTGCCTTTTCTTTCCTATTCACACTTTTGTCCTCCATTGCATCAAAAGCAGGTAACGCATCACTTACGGCCATCTTGGGATTGCCTTTGATGGTGATTTTAATCATGTATTTGATGAGGCTTTCTAGAGAATGTTTTTTTCTAGAACATAGCGAAAATTTATGGATCAATCTTTCAATATTATGCTTATTTAATTTTGTTTTATTTGTGCTCTCTCTCATCTTATTTCCGTACCTTTGGCGCGACTAAATCATGAGTTGATTCAGTCTATTTTGGCATTTAGATAACTATCTCTATGAATAAAATTTTTGCTCAATATTGGTGGAAGATTCTCGGCATGGTCTTATTATGCTGTGTATTTCTAGGCGGCTTGCTCTTACCACTGAGCCCCGGTATTCTCACGGTAAATCCAGATACTGCTCAAGTTGGTCAACAAGAGTTACTCAACATTGAAGGCTATAACACAGAATTCTTAAAAGCCACAGATGACATCAAAGTCTGGCTTAAATGGAAAGATCATTACATTTTGGCAGATGATGTCAAAGTGCTCGATAATCAACATCTTCAGGCAACAGTCCTTTTGCCTTATACTCTCGGTGAAGAAGATTTATCCAATCAAACAATGGATATAGTGGTCTCCGATGATTGCAATGGGACAATCTCTCAACGAAACGCCTTGGTGATTGGTGTCAACAACAGAGAGCCTTTAGATATTAAAGAAAAAGCTTGCAATCCACCGATCATTCAAAAATCTACATTGTTTGGTTTCCCCTACAGAGAGATACTCAATGAGTCTATTCGAAATCTTTTCTTCCATGTACCTATGTGGTTTTGTATGGTCTCTCTTTTAATGTTCTCTTTTATTGCTGCGATAATGTACTTGATGAAGGGAGATATAAAATATGATATCTATTCATCTGCTGCAGCGCAAGCAGGACTTTTATTTGGTACTTTAGGTATTTTAACAGGCATGTTATGGGCCAACTATACTTGGGGAGCTCCATGGCCTAATGATCCTAAATTGAACGGTGCAGCTATTGCCATGATGATTTATATTGCCTATGCCATTCTTCGTGGTTCAGTCAATGATCCCATCAGAAAAGCAAAAATCTCTGCTGTGTACAATATTTTCGCCTATGTCATTTATATCGCTTTCATATTTGTATATCCAAGATTAACAGATAGCTTGCATCCTGGAAATGGCGGAAATCCTGCTTTCAGCAATTATGACTTAGACAGTTCAATGCGTTTATTCTTCTATCCTGCGGTCATCGCTTGGACTATTTTAGGTTTTTGGCTTGTTTCCTTGAAAATTAGATATAAATTTGCCCTTCAAAATTTTGAAGAATCTGAAAATTAGTATGTTAAAAAGATATTCAACGATAGCATTTTCCTTATTCCTTTTTTTACCAACATTTGCTGGCAATTCTTTCAGTGAGATCGTTCGTCAGAGTCATAAGTACTATGTCTCTATTGGAGTGCTTTTTATCATCTTAATAGGCATCTTCATTTTTTTAATATACTTGGAAAGAAAAATTTCTAAGCTCGAAAAAAATATAAAAAAATAATTTATTTCATAAACCAATTATTTATTAATTAGTAAAAATATGGCAGTTAAAAAAACAGAAAAACACCAAGAATTCGATTTCTTCCAAGCAGTTGAAGATAATTTTGAAAAGGCGGCTAGACATCTAAGTTTCCCCAAAGGGTTATTAGACCAAATAAAAGCTTGTAACAGTGTTTACCAAATGCGCTTTCCAGTAAAAATTGGAAACGAATACCAAGTAATTGAAGCATATAGAGTGCAGCATTCACACCATAGAATGCCTACCAAAGGTGGTATTCGTTATAGTCTTGCGGTTGACCAAAATGAAGTAATGGCTCTAGCGGCTTTGATGACATACAAATGTGCTATCGTAGATGTGCCTTTTGGTGGTGCAAAAGGTGGTATCAAAATATCTCCTAGAAATACATCCGAAGCGGTTTTAGAAAATATTACAAGAAGATATACCTCTGAGTTAATTAAGAAAAACTTTATCGGTCCTGGTATCGATGTGCCGGCTCCTGATTATGGAACTGGTGAGCGAGAAATGGCTTGGATCCTTGATACATATATGACATTCAAACCAGGCGAAATTGATGGATATGGTTGTATTACTGGTAAACCAGTTTCTCAAAATGGTATTCGTGGTAGGACAGAAGCTACTGGTCGTGGTGTTGTATATGCGCTAAACGAAATCTGTAGTTATGCAGATGATATGAAAAAATTAGGATTAACCACTGGTTTAAAAGGAAAAACAGTTGCTGTTCAAGGTCTTGGTAATGTTGGTTTTCATGCGGCAAATATCATTCAAGAATATGGTGCTATTGTAGTGGCTATCTGTGAACAAGAAGGCTCTATTCATAATCCTAAAGGTCTAGATGTACAGGCTGTTTTCAATCACAGAAAAGCAACGGGTTCTCTTAAAGATTTCCCAGGAGCTAAAAATTTAAAAACGAATCTTGCTGGTATGGAAGTGGATTGTGATATCTTGATTCCTGCTGCATTAGAAAATCAAATCACGGCGACCAATGCGCCTAATATCAAAGCTAAAATTATCGCCGAGGCTGCAAATGGTCCAACCACACCAGAGGCCGAAAAAATATTAATAAAGAAAGGAGTGATGATCGTTCCTGATATTTATATCAATGCTGGTGGTGTTACGGTAAGTTATTTCGAATGGCTCAAAAACTTAAGTCACGTGCGTTTCGGTCGTATGAACAAACGTTTCGAAGAAAAAAATCAAGAAGCGCTTGTGAACCTTATCGAAGAAATGACTGGTAAAAAATTAAGTGATAAAGAGAAAGGTAGAGTGATCCATGGTGGCGATGAAATCGATATCGTGAATAGCGGATTAGAACAAACCATGATTGAGGCTTACAAAGAAATTCGTAAGTTTTGGAAAGATACCAAGAAGTGCGAAAGTCTTCGTGAAGCAGCATTTGCGGTGGCTATCAACAAAATTGGTAACTCTTATTATTCAATGGGTGTGTTCCCATAAGGAGCACAGGGTCTTTCCCTAAAAGAATCTATACTCCAAGACTCAATAAACCTAGTTTATTGAGTCTTTTTTTATGTCTATACAAATGGGCGTGCCCATGCAAAAAAAACGCATGGTCGTCCCGATTAACATCGGGATATCCACAGTGCACGGCACTTGTTCCTATCCGTCACGCACACTATCAACTGGGTTTATAAAACAGTCCAATGATGCGTAATTTTTTTTCGACATGAGGAAAGAAATCAATTCATAGCTCTTGCTATCGCAAGTATAGCGAAGCGTGACTTGTGATAGCAAATAATAGAAGTTTGAAACTTCGGACTCAAAACTATCATTCAATCACAAGAAATTAAAATATTCTCGCCCTTGTTGGTGTTATTCACCAACAAGCAAACAAAAGAAAAAGCACCAGTAGATTATACTGATTTGTATATTCTTATCGTATTATTTCTAGACGTAGTTTCTTACTTTTGTTATACATTTTGTTGAAGACTATTGCTTCATTCGACTAAATAAGTTAAATTTACAAAATGAATAACTTAAAATATTTTGTCGAGTCAAAAGCATTTGGTGTTTGTTCATACTTAGGCGAGCGATTGCATATGCCTAAAAAAAATATTAGATTGTTTTTTATCTATCTCTCTTTCGCTACGGCTGGCTCTACCATTGTTCCTTATTTAATACTAGCTTTTTGGGTCAAATTACGCGAGTATGTCAACTCCGAACGTACTGCTGTTTGGGATTTATAAGTGAATAAGGACCCATTCGTTATATCCTTTTGATAAGATTTTTATTTCTTTACTTCGAAGATAGAATTAAATATCTATATCAACGCTTACGATAGCTATTGCCTAGTTGTTCGTAGTAAGTGTCAATATAGCTTTCAATAATATCATTCACTGGTCTTATTTCCTTCACATATTCAATACTTGGACCTGCCACCCATACTGTTTTATAGGTCGCTGCAAAAGCTGCATTTTCAACGGCTTTCATTCCCTTAAAAAAGGTAAACATTTTGATGTATTTCTTGAGCGATTTATTCTTGCTTAGCAGGTTTTCAAACCAATTTTGTTTGGTGCCAATTTTTTGAACATAGGGTGTATTGATGACTGTACAAGGTGAGCCAGAAATTTTTGTAGATAAGACAATGTCTTTCGCCCCATAGTCTACACATGCGTTTTTGTACTCCATACTGACTGGACTTTCTACGCTTGCAATAAAAGGACTTCCAACAGAAACCCCATCTGCACGATCAAACTCAATTCTGTCAAACATTTGCTGTCCATTACCAACCGCACCAGCGGCGATGATAGGAATCTTGCAGACTTCTCTTAGTTTATGAACTAAGTCCTTTATTGGATGAGGACCACAATGGCCTCCAGCTTCTTTTCCAACAGCAATGATCGCATCTGCACCAAGCAACTCAACTTTTTTACCCTGTACTTCATCTATCACATCACAAAAGACTTTGATACCGGTATTTCTGCAAGCATTAATAACGGTTTCAGGACTACCCAAGGAGGTAATAATAAAGTCAACCTTCATTTCAATACATGTTTCTAACTGCTCTGGATATTTGATGTTCGATTTATTGACAATCAAATTCACTCCAATAGGTCCATTGGCATGGGTTCTAATATTATTGATGGCACTTCTGAATTCCTTATCCGTTCTATAGTTCAAGGCAGGCATGGCACCAGCTATTCCAGCATTTAAAGCGGCTATCATCATCTTATCATTACTCACCAAAAACATCGGTGCCATAATCATTGGATAGTCAATCTTCAACATTCTAGTTAATGCGGTTTCTATTTTCGGAAATTTACCTGCCATCATTCAAATTTTAGAAGATAAAGATATGTCAAACAATTCTGCTCTAATTAACTAATTTATTGTATAAATTTGAACATACGAAATTGCTGATTGAATGCTAACCTTTAATTTGCAATGGATTAAAATGAAAAAAAATACTTTAAAGTAAAACAGCTCGACATTCTAAAATGAACGAAAAAAAATCGCCTTCTTCTATTCCCTATGTATTAATTATAGTGGCATCTCTGGGCTACTTTGTAGATATCTATGATTTGGTATTATTCAATGTAGTGAAGGTAGATAGTCTGAAGGCATTAGGATTGACAGGTGATGCCATTAAAGAGGTTGGCTTGTCGCTTTTTAATTGGCAGATGGCAGGTATGTTGGTAGGAGGGATGATATGGGGAATTATGGGAGATAAAATAGGAAGAATAAAAGTATTGTTCGGTTCTATTTTGCTTTATTCTATTGCAAATATCGCCAATGCTTATGTGCCTGATATCACTTGGTATGCCATTGTAAGATTTATTGCAGGCATTGGTCTTGCTGGTGAACTAGGGGCTGGTATCACATTGGTGAGCGAGTCTATGCACAAAGAAAAACGCGGCTATGGTACAATGATCATCGTCACTTTTGGAGCATTAGGTGCTTTATTCGCCTACTATATTGGAAAGTTTGGTTGGAAAGAGGCATACCTAGTTGGCGGAGGCATGGGGCTGGTTTTATTGTTGCTAAGAGTCGGTACCTATGAGTCCGGAATGTTTAAGAATTTATTGGCTGATAAGATTCCAAGAGGTAACTTTTTTATGTTATTCCAATCTCGAAACACCTTTTTTAAATATTTGTATTGTATAATGATTGGCCTGCCTGTATGGTTTATTGTAGGTGTACTGATTAATCTTTCTGAATCACATTTCTCTGAAGTGCTTGGAATGGGTGGACAAATTGAAACTGGCAAATGTGTTTTTTACTGTTATCTCGGGCTTTCTGTGGGAGATCTCGTGAGTGGCTTCTTAAGTCAATTGCTAAGAAGTAGAAAAAAAGTGGTATTCATTTTCTTACTTACTTCCGCCATTGTCATATTGCTCTACCTCTTCGGTAGCAGAAACAATCCTAGCCTTTTTTACTTAAGCTGTATGTTGTTGGGTGCGGGAACTGGTTATTGGGCATTGTTTGTAACCATTGCATCAGAACAGTTTGGAACAAATATTCGAAGCACAGTTACGACCACCGCACCAAATTTCGTAAGGGGTGCAGTTGTGCCCATCACCCTTATTTTTAAAAATATGGCGAATAGTTGGGGTGTCATCAATAGTAGTTTAATTGTTGGTGGTATTTGTATAGTATTGGCAGTGTTTTCAATGTATAAGTTAAAGGAAACATTTGCAAAAGAATTGGATTACCTAGAAGTTTAAATTGAGTGCTATGAAAAAAAAGATGAAAAAGTATTTGACTTGGCTACTAAAAGGAGTCACGGCTTTTTTTGTTGTTTCTATATTATCTGTTATTCTATTAGATTTTATTCCAGTACCATTTACCATCTTGATGTTACAACGTTGCATCGAACAGAAAATCGATGGCAAGCCCATGCGACTTAAGAAAGACTGGGTATCTAAACAGAATATGAGTCCAAACCTTGAATTGGCAGTGTTTTGCGCCGAGGATCAAAAGTTTTTGGAACATGAAGGCTTTGATTTTGAAGCCATCGATAAAGCACTAGAATATAATGAGAAACAAAATGGAAAGCTGCATCCAAAATTGCGAGGGGCCAGTACCATCTCTCAACAAACAGCAAAAAATGTTTTCTTATGGCCAGGTAGAAGTTGGATACGAAAAGGTTTTGAAGTGTATTTTACATTCTTGATTGAAAAAATTTGGAGCAAGGAGCGCATCATGGAAGTCTATCTAAATGTGATTGAACTTGGTGATGGAATTTATGGAACAGAAGCGGCGGCTCAATTTTATTTCCACACCACTTCAAAAAATATTAATCCTTCGCAAGCCGCATTGATGGCCATTGTGCTGCCTAATCCTTTGAAGTTTAACATTGCTAAACCTACCTCCTATATGCTTAAAAGAAAAAATTGGGTGCTATCTCAAATGGGTCACCAAGGTGGAACTATCGATTATAATAAGGAGGATCAGATCAAAACAAATACTTCTATCTCCGAAGAAAAGAAACCAAAGAAAGCAATCAAAAAAAAGAAAAAATAATTTATTCATTCATTCATACCAAAATACAATCTTATGAAAAAAAAGAATCTGCAACTCATGGGAGCAATTCTGTTCTCCTTATTACTTTTTACGAATTGTTCAAAGGAACAAATCACACTCAATAGGTTAGCGGGCGACTGGACCTACAGTAAAATAGCGGTATTCGGGATACAACTTGATTTAGTCGCTCTTAATTACAAAGATGCTACACTACATTTCGATTTGTGCGATGATGCTGCAGCTAGATGTACCGCCAGTCAGAGTCTAAATGGTATGGTTTCTAATTTTCAATATGACATTACCAACAAAGGCGCAACCATTAATTTGTATAACAATAATGAAATCATTCATAATTACAATATCAAGTCTGTCAACAAAAATGAGTTAATTTATTCAGATACCATTGCTAGTGGTATTGTAGCTGAGTTTACATTAACGAGATAGCAATATTGTTTTTAAACAAAAAAAGCAGACAATCATTGTCTGCTTTTTTTTTGTTTATCGAGGATTACTCTACAATAATTTTTATGCTTCTATTGGCATATTTCTTATTCGTGAATTCAATCGTCACGAAATACATGCCGCTCTGAATAGCGTTAAGATCAATTTCTTGATGCTCACCATCCAACGTTTTTGAAGTGTAGACTGTACTGCCAACACTATTGCTGATGTTGATTTGGTAGCTACTAGAAGTAACTGGCATATCCAATTGAATTACATTAGAAACTGGGTTGGGGAAAATGGAAACTTGAACCAATAACTGATCATTGGGTGTATTACTGATGCCTACATATTTGTCAGGATTGCATTCTAAATTTTTATAAAGGAATCGAGCTGTTCTGTTTTCAATGGTATCCCATGTAGCTGAAACGCCATCTGCAAAAGGGGGATGCGCCGTACCCGGAAATTGAAAATATTGATGGTTCTGATTATTATGAATCGCGCGTAGGTTCATATCTCTTCCTCCACTGATAAGTGGTAATGTCGGTATACCTAGTGGATAACCAGTTCCATCTGGTACCGTTGCATCATTCACACTGTGAAAATCTATCCAAGGCACATTGCCAGGATTCATCCAATTTGTATCACCAATACCACCCGCGAATGTTACGATAGCTTTAACATCTGATGAATGGCCAGGATTACCACTCGTCCCTTCTATGCCTCCAATTCCATTTGCCCAGGTCACCCAATTTGCTGGTAAGGGATCCGAATCATTCATATAGGCTAAATGAAGGGCTAGTATACATCCTGCACTGGTCCCTCCAAAA
>CAMDFR010000005.1 GCA_945897725.1 Chitinophaga pinensis | reverse complement strand
ACCTATCAAGGTTCATCCTTATACGCCACTCAATAGGGAAATAATTATTGACTCTTCCTCCTTGAATCATTTTCACCCAACCAAGGGCTATGTTTTGATAAGTGACAACAGCCCATCCTACAATACTTTCATCTGGCAATAGCATATTTTCCTTTTTTAAATATTGAATTGCTTTGGTGAGATCGAGTTTGATGCGTGGAATATCTTTATGGAGAAGCAAATGAACAGCTAATGAGGCATCTGGAATAAAATGTTCTTTTTTAAATTGCCCAATTCGAATTCCAGCATGAATCACGTTCATTTGTTGCAAGAATAATTTGAAAAAATTCGCTTGCGCTTTTGGTACTCCATACCAATCATCATTTTTTTTATAGTAAAATAAATCTTCGCTATGTTCAATATATTGATTGAATATATTTTTCTCTAACGCCGTAGGAACTTGATTATCTATGGCTTTGCTTCGATGTGAACTTTGTAGCTCTTTACGCTGAGTATTTTTTTTACGGAGCACTGCTACAAAAAAACCTTCGCCTTTTACTTGATTTGGAAAGGCTTGCCAAGCGCTTGCCGCTTCTTTTTGTATCTCTTGAAAGCCCCATGAAGCAGGAATTTCAATGCTTACAGATTCGAAGTTATATTTCTTGATTAGGTAATTGACATTGTCAATATTTTCAGTCTCATTATACGTACAGGTACTATACAGCAAATAACCATTTTCTTTAACTAAAAAAGCAGCATCATCCAAAATATGTTGCTGACGAATACTGCATTCTTTTATACGTTGTAAGCTCCATTCATCAATGGATGCGGGATCTTTTCTAAACATGCCTTCTCCACTACAAGGGGCATCTATCAATACCAAATCAAACAATTGTTGAAAGGCTAAAAAGTGTGCCACTTCATTATTACAAACAATCACATTAGGATAGCCCCACTTGATGATATTTTCTTTTAAAATGGTAGCTCTTTTGCCAATCAATTCGTTGCAAACAAGCACAGAATCTTCGCTGATGGTAGATAAAATCTGTGTACTCTTACCGCCTGGAGAAGCACATAGATCAAGCACTTTTAGAGATTCCTCTTTTTTAAATATTTGTTTTATTAGATGACCAATCATCATACTCGACGCTTCTTGCACATAATAGGCGCCTGCATGCCATAGTGGATCAGCAACAAAGGCTGGTCTGTCAGTTAAGTATGTGGCAGATGGCTCCCAAGGAATGGGCTGCAATGCATCAGTGCTTATTTTTTTTGCATTATAACGAATAGAAACGGGAGTGGCTTGTTCTGCAATGCTCTTGCTGAGCGACTCTGCAAAGGCTCTTCCCAATTGCTTTTCTAGCAAGGAGATAAATGCTTGGGGAAGTAGAGGGTTCGTGGTTGTCGCCAATTTAGTCGCTGAGTTTAATAAAATACTTATCTTCGCAAACTTATGACAAAAAGAAAAATAATGTTTATTTATAATCCTGTTTCTGGATTATTAAGTCGTTATAATATCCCTTCCTTAGTGAATAAATACATCGATCATAAGAAGTTTGACGTAAGTATTTTGATGAGTGAATATGCAGGTCATACCAAAGTAATCGCCAAAGAGGCTGCTGATAAGGGATTTGATATTGTAGTGGCCATTGGTGGCGATGGTTCGGTAAATGAAGTAGTGAATGGTATTATCGGTACCAAAACGCAATTGGCTGTGATTGCGATGGGCTCAGGAAATGGCTTTGCCAATCATTTAGAAATTCCTGCTAGAGATGTCAAAGAAGCAATTAATATTATCAATTTTGGAAAGTCTGTGCCCATCGATGTTGGGAAGACAAATACTCCTCATGGTTATTTTGTAAGTGTTGGTGGTTTTGGTTTTGAGGCCTTGGCAGCACAGCGATTTAAAGAACAACCCTTGCGTGGTTTCTTCTCTTATTTTGTAGCCATTCTTCGACAATTCTTTTGGTATCACAATATTGTGAAAGTGCGGGTGCATGTCGACAATAAAGTGATGGATCGAGACGTCTTTATCTTCTCGGTCTTCAATTCAAACCAATATGGCTATAATATTGGATTTACGAATAATAGCAGCATGAAAGATGGGGTGCTTGAAATGATCATGGTCAAAAAGTTTAAACTCTACCGATTGCCATGGATCATGTTTATTTTATTGATGCGCAAACCCCATTGGAGTAGTGACGTAGAATATTTTAAGGGTTTTAGTATCAAGGTCGAAAAAATTGATGGGCTAGTTGCACAATTAGATGGTGATCCTTTTGTATGGAATCATGATCTTGAAATGCAGGTAGAACCTCAAGCTATAGATGTTATCGTTAAAAGACGCTTAGAAAAATTCTAAACATCTTTTGGTATGATTAGTTAAACTGATAAGATAATTGAACGGTATAACTTCTTGGCGATTCTAATCTTCCTGGACGTGGTGTCCATTCTGTATTCAAAACATTTTTGATGATCACTCCAATTTTAAGTTTATCTATTGGCTTATATCCAACTGCAATATTTAAAATATTATCTCCTATATTTTTATTGGCTACTTGGGTATCTCTAAATTGTTTGAGCCCTAAAAAAGAATTTACTTTATAAACTGCAGGTACTATTTCTGTAAAGAATGGACTCACAAATGCGTAATCAATATTCTTCTGATAACTGATAAACTGATAGTCAAGGTTGATATCAAACTTTTTGTGTTCAATACCAAACAATATTTTTATTTGATGGGTTGGTCGATATTTTAGTTGATTCGTGGCGGATGAAGACAACATACCATAGGTAATTTGCCTTAAAGTATCGATATTGGCTGGAGCATTGGCGCTGTTAAATGCTTTTTGAAAAATACCATAATTACTGTTAGGTCTTAAGGTGTCTCCGTCACCATCAAAAATGGTCAAAGGCTTATCCCAGTTCAATGATTTGGTATTGATATAGGTATAACCTACCAATACACTGAATTTAAATTCCTTCACAGTAGCTTGCATGGCTGCCGTAAGGTCGCCACCAAGAATTCTTGTATCACCAATATTCTGTGAAGAAAATCCAGAACCAAATCCGGGATCTTCAAAATTACCAAATGGTCCAAACATAAATTCCATCATATTAGTGTAGTGATTTAAGAATCCTGCAAGGTCAACATAGCCTACTACATTTGCTTTCTTGCCTATCTGATAGCCTTGCTTGATGCCTATTTCAGCACTGTATCCTTTTTCTGGTCGTAGATTCACATTCGGATAAATGGTGAGTGGGCCTAGTTGAGTCGTCACAAACAACTCAGCTACGGATGGGTAACGGAAACCTTGACCAAAAGATCCACGAATATAAGTGGCCTTTGCTGCTTGATAATTCGCACCTATTCTGAAAAGTGGATAAGGCAAGTCTTTCAAGCTATTTCTTTTGTCAACATTAAAGTATTCCCATCTAGCACCTAAGCTGATATTTAGTTTATTAAAAAACTTACCATCCACTTGTGCAAATACAGAAGCATTATAGGCATTGTGTTTGATCTTACCATACAGATAGGTGGTATCGTTGCCTGGAGGCGCAATCTTATCGATTCGTCCACCAACACCAGCTAAGAAATTGAGCTTCACTTTATCACTCACTTCAAATGGTCTTTGATAACTAAAGTCTAAAATATTTCGATAAGCAATAGAGCCTTGTCCAGTACTATTGATGTTAGATGAGTTCAGCAAGCGATATTTAAAGGATAATTTATTATTGTGTTTGTCGATATAATTGATGAAAGGATCTAGCACAAAACGATTATTATCGTATATGGTAATTGTTCCTGCTAAAGGTTTGTATGCCTTCGAGCCTAGACTGTCCCAAAGGAAAAATGTTTTACCCCATCCAAAATAAGCAATGCCACCTATACCTATATTTAAGCCTTCAATTTTTTTAAACCGATATCTAATCTTTACATTGATTTTCGCATCAGAGGCGTCTGAAGAATCGAGCCAGCCTTTGTCATTATTATAGGCACCACCAATGATCATGTCTACTTGACCAATTTTTCTTCTATCTGCGAAATTCAAACCCGCACTATATTGTGGTCTGCCGCCATACCATTTCATGGCTGGTGTTTTGGTAGGACTACCATAGAAGCCGGCATAAGTCACCAATTTGGTAAAAGGTTTGTCAGTTGGATAGGCCATTCTAGCATTGATAACACCATTCAAAGCACCAGTACCATAGGTGGCAGAAGCAGCCCCTTTCAACACTTCTATTTGGTCGATATTTTCTACCGGTATTACACTCCATTTCGCATCATCTGCATCTGCAGTGGTCATAGGTAGGTCGTCGAAAAGGACTGCTACTCTTGATCCTGCCCCATAAGACCAACCAGAACCTCCTCTAATATTCGCTTGACCATCAGCGATTGTAACACCAGGAATTTTTTGTACACCTGCTGAAACATCTGTGATATTTTGATTCTGCAGCACGCTGCTTTTCATCACTTCAATAGACACTGTTTCTTCGCTTAATTTTTTAGCGTATTTACTGGCACTGACCACAATCACATCCATCATAGCTTCTTTCTCTTTCATGGTAATGTTCAACTCTTTGATTTCATTGGCACCAACTGTTACCGTTATAGTTTGTTCCTCAAAGCCAACATACCTAAATTTGATGCTGTATTTACCAGGCTCTACTAATAGTTTATAATTACCATCAAAGTCAGAGGTGGTTGCCAATCCTGTGTTAATGTCTATGATCACGGATGCGGAGAATACCGCTTCATTTTTGGCATCTTTAATTAATCCTTTGATGGTGGCTTTTTGTGCAAAAATTGAAGCGCTGCAAAAAAGGAAAAGAATGGAGAGGGTAATATACTTCTTCATAAAGCAAATGTTTTTGGTTGGGTCGTTCTACAAATGTATTTATTTTTAACAGAATCTAACAAACTTTATAGAGTAACTTTTATAAGCAACTTGCTTTCTTTATTGAAGATGATTATAGTTTTGTAGCTTTGTTTCTTTTACAACTCAGAATATTTCGGTATATTAAATGGACATCATATTAGCAATAGAATCTTCATGCGACGACACTTCTGCAGCTATTTGTGTAGATGGAAAAGTATTGTCAAATGTCACTGCGAGTCAGGCGGTGCATGCTGCTTATGGTGGTGTATTTCCAGAGTATGCCTCACGTGCGCATATGGTAAATATCATTCCAGTAGTGGATGCTGCCATTAAACAATCGGGTGTTTTAAAAGAAGATATCAATGCAGTAGCCTTTACACGCGGTCCGGGATTGATTGGCTCCTTGCATGTTGGAATTGCCTTTGCCAAAGGCTTTGCATTGGTGCATGATTTGCCCTTGATAGAGGTCAATCACATGCAAGCACATATTTTAGCGCATTTTATTGAGGAGCCCAAACCAGCATTTCCTTTTTTATGTCTGACCGTTTCGGGTGGACATACACAAATTGTTTTGGTGCATGATTACTTAGAGATGGAATTGATTGGCGAAACCCAAGATGATGCAGCAGGTGAGGCTTATGATAAGGCTGCAAAGATGCTTGGATTGACTTATCCCGGTGGTCCTATGCTCGATAAGCTGGCACATACAGGCGATCCTCATAAATATGAATTCCCATTCCCCGCTATTGCGAAATATGGTTTTAGTTTCAGTGGCTTAAAGACATCGATCTTATATTTTTTGCAAAAGCAGACTGCTTTGAATCCTACTTTTATTGAAGAAAACATGCCTGATTTATGTGCCTCTATTCAATACCGAATCAATTCGATTTTAGTTTCTAAATTATCAAAAGCGGCTAAAGATTATCATATCAAAGAAGTTGCTATTGCAGGTGGCGTGTCTGCCAATTCAGGATTACGGGCCATGTTAGCCGACGCAGGTGCTAAAAACAATTGGAATACTTTTATTCCCGATTTTCAATACTGCACGGATAATGCTGGCATGATAGCCATTACAGCCTATCATAAATTTTTAAGAAAAGATTTCAGCAATCAAAGTGTGGAGCCCGAAGTAAGAATGGATGTTTAAACATCTTTTTTATTGTAGGAGGGCGCATCGCTCCTAGGTCCCGATGATATAATCGGGAGCGACCAGGCTATTCGCTTATAGTCCTCTTTCCTGCGGGCTATCGCTGCTATCCTTTGCGCGGGAATTGGAGCGATGTGATATGTTGTCTTTAGATGCTTTCTGTCATTCAGAAGGAAACTTCTTCATTTGTAACTACAAATTTGATATGGTAGCATGGAGCCTCCAAAATTGAAATGATAAAATCAAGGAATCCTGTTCTCAACAAACTTAGTGTCGAAGGTTAAATTTTGATCAGTGGCAAGAAGGTTCCTTCTGAATGACAGTCGGGTTGAATGAATAGATAAATGATATATTTTATAAGTTACTAAAGTTCTTTCACTCAAGGATTGTATCCCTAAAAACTGATTGAAATATTTTCTTTTGCTTGTTGGTGAATAACACCCAACAAGGGCGAAAAATATTTTCTTTTGCTTGTTGGTGAATAACACCTAACAAGGGCTAAAAATATTTTCTTTTACTTGTTGGTGAATAACACCAAACAAGGGCGGAAAACTTTCCCCAAGGTTTGTGTCCTCACAAAACTTAGACTATTTTAATACCTCTGCATAAAAGGTAACTATCAAACCATTTTTGATTCAGCAAAAAATAAAGAATTTGATAATATGATAAATTTCATAAAATATCAAGCACTTGCTTCTGCCTCCAATCCCCGCGTGAAGGACAGTAGCGCTATCCTTTTTATACTCAATGCTGAAAGATTGAGTAAAAAAGATAGAAGCGGATGGCCTGACCCCAAGTCTTGTATTTTTACTTGGGGGCACGCCCAAAAAATAAGATTGAAATGCTTATATCATTGATTGTAAGTCTTATTGAACTTTGCTTTTAAGCATTTCTATTCTTATGAATAGCTTCAAATTGGCAGTGAATGCACCATTTTTAGCAAAAAGCTGTATTTTTGCACTCCGAATTAATTCATAATAAACCTATTAAAATTTATAAGAGATGAATGTAACGACATTACTTGGCGAGGAAAGAGCCGGCTACTTATTGAATCATGTGTCTAAGACCATAGCAAAAGAAAATTTACATTTACCTGGCCCAGATTTTATGAGCCGTGTATGGATGCCTTCTAACCGCACTCCGCAGGTGATGAGAAGCTTACAAGCTTTATATGGCACGGGTCGTTTAGCGAATACTGGTTATGTTTCTATCCTTCCTGTTGACCAAGGCATTGAGCATAGTGCTGGTGCTTCTTTTGCACCAAATCCTATGTATTTCGATCCTGAGAATATCGTGAAATTGGCTATAGAAGGGGGTTGCAATGGTGTTGCATCAACCTATGGTGTATTGGCTGCTACTGCAAGAAAATATGCGCATAAAATTCCTTTTATCGTGAAAATTAATCATAACGAAATTTTGAGTTATCCAAATTCTTTCGACCAAACCATGTATGGTACGGTGAAAGATGCTTGGAATATGGGTGCTACAGCAGTTGGAGCTACCATTTATTTTGGTAGTGCACAAAGCAGAAGACAAATTACGGAGGTAGCAGAAGCTTTTGAACACGCACATCAATTAGGGATGGCAACGATTCTTTGGTGTTATTTGAGAAATGATGGCTTCAAAAAAGATGGTGTTGATTATCACGCAGCTTCTGACTTAACTGGTCAAGCAAACCATATTGGCACAACGATTCAAGCGGATATCATCAAACAAAAATTACCGACAAATAATGGGGGATATCCTGCTATTAAATTCGGTAAAACACATGATAAAGTATATTCTGAATTAACGACTGATCATCCGATTGACTTATGTCGTTACCAAGTAGCAAATTGCTATATGGGAAGAAATGGTTTGATCAACAGTGGTGGTGAAAGCAAAGGCCAGACTGACTTAGCAGAGGCAGTTGAAACTGCAATCATCAACAAAAGAGCTGGTGGTACTGGTTTGATTTCTGGTAGAAAAGCTTTCCAAAAAGATATGAAAGTGGGTGTTGAATTATTGAACGCTATTCAAGATATTTATTTAGATCCAAGTGTGACTATCGCATAGTCTACACATATTCTTATAAAAAAAGAGTCCAATAATTGGACTCTTTTTTTTGTGCTTTTTTTGAAGGACTTTTAGTTTAAGGATTGACAGAGATGTCTATGACTTTAGTTGTTAAGAGGTCTTCATGATCTTCGAATTTCACATATACTTTCATTGGCGTATTGCCTATGATGGTGCTATCTATAGGCTCATAATGTTCATGAAAGTCATAGCTTTTTGAGTCATGAACACTTGGTAATTCGTAACTAAACATAACGGCACTATCTGCATTTCTAATCACAGACAGAAAGCCCGAGTGCAATCCTTCATCGTCAGTTGCTGTGCCTTCTATATGCACCTCTGTGCCGATGAGCGATACGTTATAAACTTGATTGATGGCAGGCTCGTCCACTGTTATTTTTGGTGCTTGATTTTCTTTTTTACAAGAGGAATACATTAGAGCCATGGATATGATTGCGATTGCTATGAAGCTATTTTTTTTCATTTTTTATTTTTTTTGATTTTTTTTTTTTGAATGGAGAATAAATAATTGAGTTGCACAGAAAGCAACTGATTGATTTGATATTTGCCAAGCGCCAAATGCTGATAGAACGGCATATTCCAAGCAACTTGTGCCGAAAGATGTCCATATCTTATCTCAGCAGAAAGCCCTGCTTTAAGTAAGGTTCCACCACTTAAGGTGACTTCTTTATTTTTTAAATGATTTTTTAAAAAGTAGTCTACACCAACATTGAAGGATGGAATGAATGCTATTTTTTTTCTTTGAAATAAGTAAGCGATGCGAACATCATCAGAAAAACGAGCCCCAATTTTCAATCCTATTTTGTTTACAAAAGATTGATTGAAACTTCCTGATGTAGAAAAAATAATATGCTTATGTCGCAGGCGATAATTTAAATGGATATTAAAGGCGAAAGCACCAGTACCTGGACTTATCACTACACTATTCCATAAACTATTATTGTTGGTATAATATCGTCCACTAGGCATTTGCATATCGGCACTTAGTTCCAAAACATGTGCGTATCTGTTGTTTTGTGTTTTCCAAATATTGCCACCTAGACCAACTTTAATATCGCCCAAACCATTATAAAAACTGAGTTGATTGTCTGCATTTATTGTGTTGAATTTGTATGGGATACTCAACTGTACAAAAAATGATTGAGTGATACCCAATCGACCACTTAAAGTCAAATGCTGGTATTGATTGTGGTAGCGCAAGCTGTTGCTTTCATTTATTTTAGAAATCAAAGCAAATTGATCTGAAATAAAACCATAGGCAATACCCACTCTAGATAAATTGTTAAGGTCTTCGATAATGTCTGCGCTCGTATTGGTGCTACATAGCTGCGAAGTACAGCAACTCTGTGCTTGTGATGTATTTACATAACACAAAGCAAATACCCATATAAAGTATTTCATGTTGATACATTTTGAATCATAGAATCTATTAGAACTGAACTTCTAAAACGAAGTCCACTATTTTTTAGCTAATAGATTGTGGCGGAGGGGAGTCGATTGCAAGGAAAGGATTGACTATTCTAAACTGATAGTTTAGATAAGAAAACAAAATGGAATGACTGTTGTCTCTACCTTTTTGAAAGGTGAACAAGGCCAATTCTTCATTTAACTCTACACGATTTTCTTTATTCAGGTTTGTGTTTTTTTTCTCTGATTTTTCTTGTTTCTGAAGTTCTTTCTTAAGATGACATTTACCATTGCAATGCATGGCAGGTTTCATTTTGTTTTCACAGAATGCAGCGGTAATCGTCTTTTTATTGATTTCGTAAATACTAAGGATGAACAAGGATTGCATTCCTTGAAAGAGGATGAGACTACTGAATAATATGCTGAGGTATTTTTTCAAATCGATGTAAATATAATTCTATCCTAAGCAATATCGTTCATAAATCATCAAACATGAGCATTCTCATATTTTCTAAAACCTTCTTTAACGATAGCCGTAAAGAAATCTTTTAATGCCCAACCAGCATGGGCCACTTGTTGTGGAATCAAGCTTTCGTCCGTCAAGCCAGGTATGGTATTGGCCTCAAGGAAATAAAATTCATCTCCATTCATGATAAAATCGATACGCGCATGACTTTTTAAGCCTAGTTCCTTAAAGGCATGCATGGATATTTGCTGAATCTTTTCAGTCAATGCAGGAGAAATCTCTGCAGGCGTAATCTCCTGTGATTGGCCGAGGTATTTTGCTTTATAGTCAAAAAAGTCGTTCTGACTCTTGATTTCAGTTGGTGACAGTGCAGTAAGCACTCCATTCAATTGATAGACCCCACAAGTCATTTCTCTCCCAGATATGAAGGCCTCTACAATCAGTTCGTCGTCGAATTCGAAGCCATTGACCACAGCCGCTTCTAGCTCTTCTACTTTGCTCACTTTGGTGACGCCATAGCTAGAACCATTTTTGTTTGGTTTCACAAAAACAGGCATGCTGAGGTGCTTGGAAATATGGTCCACAATGTGGGAAGTCTGCTCCGTCTTATAATACAAGAAGCTATCTGCCATTAGAATATTGCTGCTTTTTAAATATTTTTTTGTCGCTGCTTTATCAAAACTCAATGCCATCTCCATCATATTGGTGCCACAATATTTGATGCCTAGCATATCAAAATAGCCTTGAATTTTGCCATCTTCAGCTGGGGTGCCATGCAATGCGAAAAACACTAAATCAAATTGCGTCTTTTGATTGTTTTTTGTGAAGCTAAAGTCGTTCTTGTCTATGATGAATGCTTGTTTTTCATCATCGATATAGGCCCATCTATTGGAGGAGATGTCGATGAGATAAGTGTCGAACAAATTTTTATCTAAATGATTGATTACGGTGGCGGCACTTTTGTAGGAGATATTGGCTTCTGCACTATATCCGCCTGTTAATACTGCTATTCTACTTTTTGTCATAACTTTGCATGGATTGAATCAATAATAAAACGTTCGTTTCTTTTGCTTATTGCAAATTTCGATATAGAAAGGTCGCCATAAAATACAAGATATACACATGCCGAATAGAATAAGTAATTTAGTGAATACAGGGCTTCGCCTGAAGCAACAAAATACAATTGACAATGAGACCTATTTGTTTGCAAAAGCCAAAAATCAATGGTTTACCCTAGATTTTATCATGGCTTCCATCGATGCCATTGTTGACACTTATTTGAATGAAGCAAAGCTCAATTCTTGGCTCACAAAATATAATTTTGAGGAGAGGAGCGGAGGCAAAAGTATTGGAATCATCATGGCTGGAAATATTCCTCTGGTTGGCATACACGATTTTATCTGTGCTTATATCCAAGGCTTTCACATACAAGTGAAGTTGTCGAGTAAAGATGAGGTATTGATGCTTTATTTTCTTCAAATATTAGGAGATTTTGATACTGGTCTCAAGGAACAGATGTCTATGGTGCAAACCTTAAAAAATGTGGATGCGGTTATTGCAACTGGAAGCGACAATAGCAATAGATACTTTGAGTATTATTTTAAATCCATCCCTTCTATACTAAGGAAAAATAGAAACTCAGTTGCCATTTTAAATGGTGATGAATCAGCCACTCAGTTAGAAAAATTAGCAGTTGATATTTTTATGTTTTTCGGTTTGGGATGCAGAAATGTGTCGAAGTTGTATGTTCCCAGAGGATATGATCTAACCATATTGTTTCCACACTTTAAGAAATATGAATTCTTACATCAGCATTCTAAATTCATGAACAATTATGATTACAATCGGACCTTGCTGTTGATGAATGCTACGCCTCATTTGGCCAATGATTTCTGCATGTTGAGGGAAGATAGCAGTTTTGCCTCGCGCATTGCTGAACTGCATTATCAATTTTATAATAATTTGGATGAAGTAGCAGCAGATATTTCCTTACACCAAGATCAAATTCAATGTGTGCTTGCGGACTTTGCTCTAGCTACCGTTGCAGTCCTTCCTTTGGGTAGCTCTCAAAGCCCCTCTTTAAGTGATTATGCCGATAATGTAGATACGATGGCATTTTTGAAGCATTTATAATATAGCTTTTCTTTGCTAAAGAAAGACTTTATACGCTTGAAAAGACTTCTTTTTCAACCTATTCAAAGGCTTTATTCGTCATTATAAACAGAATAATCCATCTTAAATCTTTACCTTTGCCTTTCAATTAGTAAACAATTGATTTTGATTGTTTAAAAGGAAATATAAAAATGGGTTTTACAGTAGCAATTATTGGTCGTCCGAATGTAGGAAAATCTACTCTTTTCAATCGTTTGATTGGAGAAAAGAAGTCAATTGTAGATGACGTGAGTGGGGTGACACGAGACAGAATTTATGGAGAAAGTGAATGGGGTGGCAAAAAGTTCAATGTCATAGACACTGGTGGTTTTGTCGCGCATAGCGATGAGATTTTTGAAAAAGCGATTAGAGAACAAGTGCAAATAGCAATTTCACAGTCAGACATCATTTTGTTTGTACTGGATGTTATCACAGGTATCACAGACTTAGATGATGATGTCGCCAAGCTACTCAGAAGAAGCAAGAAAGACGTTTTCGTGGTAGTGAATAAAGTAGATAATAATAGCCGTCAATTAGATGCGAATGAGTTTTACCGTCTAGGTTTTAAGGATAATTTCTTTATCGCAGCCATGAGTGGCTCTGGCACTGGTGATATGATGGATGCGATCTCATTTAAAATTAAACCTGACGAAGAGTGGGAACAATTAGATATTCCTAAAATTGCGATTATCGGTCAGCCGAATGTTGGGAAATCCTCTATCGTAAATGCTTTCATCGGTGAAGATAGAAATATTGTGACCGAAATTGCTGGTACCACTCGCGATTCGGTGCATACACGTTTTACCAAATTCAACAAAGATATTATGTTGATTGATACGGCGGGCTTGCGAAAGAAAGCAAATGTTCATGAGAATCTTGAATTCTACAGTACGATTCGTTCCATCAATTCTATCGACGAATCCGATGTTTGTATCCTGATGATTGATGCTACGGTAGGTCTTACACAACAAGATTTAGCTATTTTTCGATTGGCTCATACCAAAGGTAAAGGCATTGTGATGTTGGTGAATAAATGGGACTTGATTGTCAAAGAAACCAATACAGCAAGAGATTGGGAAATTGCATTGAAAGAGAAATTAAAACCGCATAACGATATTTCCATTCTTTTTACTTCTGTGCACGAAAAACAAAGGATTTTAAAGGGTCTTGATTTAGCATTAGAAATTTGTGAAAAGAGAAAAACGAAAGTGACAACTTCTGTTTTAAATAATTTATTAGAGGAAGCATTAGCCATACAACCACCTCCTTCTTTAAAAGGAAAGATGGTGAGCATTAAGTATGTAACGCAGATACCAGCGCAAACACCAACCTTTATTTTCTTTTGCAATCATCCTAAATACATTCAAGATTCCTACAAAAATTTCTTAGAAAAATTCTTTAGAAAGAAATATGATTTTACTGGTGTTGTCTTGAATATGTTTTTCAGAGAAAGCTAATTTTCTTTGCTCAGCAAGTATTTGAATATATTTAAAGAGGCCAAGGGCATCTCAATTAAAGATGCATCATTAGCCTTTTTTGATTGAAATGTAAAAGGACAATACAGCATCATTTAGCTTTTTCTTTAACCTCTTTAAGTCAATCGGATGAAAAGTATCATCATCAGAAATGAAATTAAAAAAAGTGATTTTATCCATGTTCAACTTCGGACATTGCTAAAAAATTGGGGCATCAGATTTTTGTTTTTTATTTTCATCTTAGCCATGCTGGGTTATAATTTATACGGTACCATGGATTATACATTTTTGTTGCCAGGAGTCATTTTATACATAGTGCTCATTCCATTTTTGATGTACAGAAATATTTTACATGCTTATAAAACTTCGGCAGCCATTCAGGAGCCTACAGAAGTTGAAATTTCTGCAGACAAGTTTATTATTGGCGGTCAGTCTTTTTTCTTCTCCACCGACTGGAAAAATATTCTCAAAATAGCGCATGTCAATAATTTCCTTGTTCTATACAACACAAGAGTAACGGCTTATTATGTTTCACTTGAAACAGTGGATGAAGTCGACAAAATTTACCTCTTCGATCTGATGAAAGGCATTGCCATGGAGCATAACTTGAAGTGCAATATTAAGTAAATAGGTTGGGCGCATCAACGGCAGGTCATAATCGACAATAAGGCAATAATTCTGGTCTGCCGCTGTCGGGCCATTTGCAGTACGAGGTACTGCTTTCTGTCCCTTGCGCAAATTGTTCTATCAACCATACTTTTTATTTGTTTTTGTAATCCGATTATCTTTTGGTCACGAAGTTGATTGTCTTGTAAAATAGGGCATAAAAAAACCCTTCATTTGTGAAGGGTTTTTATATTTAGTCTATTTAATTCTAGTGTTGGATATTCACTTTTACAGTGCCTACTATTGAATTATTATTGTAGATAGTTAAGATATATATACCATTTGTAAAAGAAGAAGTTTCGATGCTGTTATTTCCGCTAGTAGCTTTTCCTACCATGATCGTATTTCCAGCAATATCCATCATTTTGTACGAAGATATTTGCTTGTTGCTAACATTGAATGTATACTGTGTATTGGCAGGATTTGGGAAAGTAAGAATTTGTGTATTTGATACTTCGTCAATGCCAACATTATCATTTACAACGATGTCAACGACCCCCGTTGCACTTGCCCCACCTCCATCACTTACAACATAAGTGTACTGGTCTGCACCAAAATAGTTTAAGGTTGGAATATAGGTTACATCATTTCCAGCAACTGTAGCGGAACCATGCAAAGGTAACACACTCACAGAGGTTAAACTTAAGGTAGTTCCTTCACAATCGACGTCATTTGATAATAATGTAGTGGTTGTAACTGGGACATTTTTTGTAGTGGTTACATTGTCGTTTACCACTAGAGGAGGTACATTCACTGTTGGTGTTGTCGAAAAACCAAGACTATCAATCCAAAGTACTGAGCCATCAAAACCAGAACCAGGTCCACTGCTAAAAGGTGACGATGAAGCAATAATAATCATGGTATCAACAGGGTCACATGAAACATATTGAAAAGGAGCTTCAAAATATACAAATCCGCTAGTGGTTCCGCTATAGGTAAATCTTGCTCTTGCTACTTCTGTTCTTGTAGAAGTAACCAATGCAGCCACAATTTCACAGCTATCACCACTTACACCATTGTATTGGAAGTATCCAACAAATTTAGATGGTTTTGGACCAGTAACTCTACTGCCAGAACCAGGCACACTAAAAGGATCTAAACCACCAGCAGATGCAAATGCAGCAGGGTCAATCACAAAGTTACCATTTACAAGAAGACCTGGGATAACAAAACTTCCAACTAATGGAATGGTAATTTCATTACTTTCTAAACGAGCACTTGAATATCCTTCGTATTTAACAATGGTATCTTGTGTTGCATAGCTAGCGTTTCCTAAGGCACTATTGGTAGTGGCTTGATTGCTTGTACTCCATTCAATAGGATCATTATATGTATGTGTTTCTCCTGGAATCACTGGAGGGAAAGCAGCTAAGCTTGTGGTTTTAAGTGCCCAATTATCTAGAGTATTATTTAAAATCTGTGCCTTTGATACTAAGGTACTAAGGATAATAATCGATGCTAAGAGTAAATGTTTTTGTTTCATAATAATAGATTTGTTTAAAATTGATGCGTAAAGTTATATTTATTTTCATAAAGAAGACGCTTATTTTGTTTAAGGGGTTGCCCTCCTAGTCATCAATTTATCTCAAAAATCTTAAATGGTCATCATTTTGCAATTCAGATATTATATTGTAGCTTTGGAGTCAAAAGGGGTCGTCATGAAACAAGACTTAGCTTTTGAAGATAGACTCATGTAATCATTCGTAACAGTGAATATTAAATCGTAAATCAATAAATCAACACCAAAATTCAATCAACCTTTAAATCATTTTTAATATGAAAAAAATTCTCTCCTTATTCTTATGCCTTTCTTTAATCAGCTATGGTTCTTCTTATGCTCAGTGTTCTGGAGCAGTAGTTGATTCTGTTTGCTATTCCTCGTTAATCTCCTCTGGTGGAGGTATTTGCAAGGATTCATTGCCACAAGGTATGGCAGGTCATCCCTATTCTCAAGACGTCAGTTTTGTGATGCCTCCAAGTGTTGATATTACGACCCCTATCGTTGCAACTGTGACCTTGTTAAATATTCACATCAACGGTATTGGTGGATTGCCTCTTGGACTAGATTTTGCATGTAATATTCCAAGTTGTGTCTATCACCCAAGTTCTGGAGATGAATTAGGCGCTTTAAGAGTTTGTGGTACCCCTTTAATACCAGGATTGTATACCTTAACCGTATTCATCCTAGCAGACGTCAATGTAAGTGGTGTGGGAGATCGTTATGGAGAAGCTCAAACCTATACTACCACGGTTAGAATTTTGCCTGATACCGCAGGTGGTGTTGCAAGTTTTAACTATACACCTGGTGGTGTTAATTTTTGTGATACAACAGACTTAACTTTTCACGCTACAATAAGTTCTGCTACGAATCCTGTAAAATATGCTTGGACATTTGGCAATGGTAATACTTCTACCCTAAAGGATCCAACCATTCAAACCTATCTTCCTTCAGGTACTGCCTATCGCGCATCTCTAAAAACAACCTTATATGCATACCGATTGATAAGAGTGAAAGTAAATAGTACAGACGGTGGTAGATGGAGTGGAGACGCAGGTGAGTTGTATGCTGGTTGGCCATATTCACCTGACTTTGTTTTTCAAAATACCACTACTAGTTATTCGACTTCAGAAATTTCTAATAATAATGCTCCAGAATGGACAGGATTAAGAGATACCATTCCTCCAGGAACAGATACCATTGGATTTACCTTAACAGATATCGATGGCTCATTGTTTGGATTAGATCCTAATGATTTGGTGATAACTGATAAATTACCTGTTAGATTGGGCAATGTAAATTATATTTCAGGATCCAATTCTATTCAGGTTCAGTTTGACACTGTTCCTTACCAAATATTTTACGACACTGTTTCTTTAAATATTAATGATTTACCAGCACCGGGTATTACTTCTATTTCAGATGATAGTATTTGTACTGGTGATACTGCCCTCATTACAGTAAATTATGGAATGGGCTATAGTTTTCAGTGGAAAAAAGATGGGGTTGATATTGCATTAGCCAATGACTCATTTCTTCGTGCTACAGCAACTGGCGTTTATTCAGTAGCGATTCAAAATGCAGCAACTGGTTGTTCTACAAGCTCAGATGCATCTGCACTAACCATGTTTAGCAATGTGTCTAACGTATCCATAGCAGTGGTTGCACCGGGTCAGATAGCAAACACAAATTACCCAGGTCCAGGTTATACGGTAGAGTGGTACAAAGACGGAGTATTAATTCCGGGCGAGCATGGTGTGGTCTTGAATTATGTTGGCGACGGTGCTTATACTTGTCATATTTTTAATCCAGGTCTTCCAAGATGTGGTGCTACTTCTTCTGCCATAGTGGTTTCTGGAATCAATGATGTCACCCAATCTACATCAGTGTTATCTATTTATCCTAATCCAAGTGAAGGAAATTTCATGGTTAAATTTGATGTTACACAAAAAGACAATTATGAGATAAGCATCGTAGATGTGGTTGGTCATATTGTCTATACTGAGAACCTGAATAATTTTAAAGGCGCCTATACGAAACAAATCGATTTATCGTCTTTAGAGAAAGGATTGTACTTTCTTCATGTAGTTTCAAAACGCTCTTCCTCATCAGGAAAAATTATTATTCAATAGAAAACTATTTTTGAATTAGAATAAGAAGGTGAAGTCTCGGTTGGCTTCACCTTCTTAGTTTTCAACAAGTGTAAGGTGAATATTTTTTTGTAGATTGATATGATACCCTCTATAATGTTTGGTATATTTACATTGATTTTAAAATATATAAACCATAAATTAACAATGAAAAAACTTTTTACTCTAAGCATGCTTAGCTTTCTTTTTATAATGAAATCTAATGCACAGTGTAGTCCAGACTTTTCAAACACCGTATTAGGCTTATCTCCTTTGGGCGATTCAATTCCTTGTGCAAGTGCTGGAAATGCCTATGACCAAACGATTCAGATTTATGCACCAGATTCAGTGTACATTACTAGTTTATCGACTACAGTGCATGTATATTCTATTCGTGTGGATTCAATCAGTAACTTACCATGTGGTATTGGTTATGGCTTTGATAGAGCTGATAGAACCTACGTTACCACTCCAACAGTTCCAGCTAGAGGATGTATGAAAATTGCAGGAACTACTTCTGACCCAGCTGGCCAATACAAACTTAAAATAGCAGTAACAATAAGTACTAGTTTGATTTCTGGAACTTATCCTGATGCAAGTTTAATCCCAGGCTTAGGATCAGCATTTGAAGTATTCTTTAGAGTAGGTGCTTCTTCAAGTACTTGCGCGCCAATAGACACTAGCAGGACTGCCGTAAATAAAACATCATCTTGTCGAACGAATGACTTTACTGGAATTGCGAAAGTAACGAATGCATTCACTTCTTTTGAAATTGCACCAAATCCTGTAACTGAGCATTCAGTAGTGACTTTCAGTTCTGATAACAGTGGTTCTTATGAAACCATCATCACTAATACAATTGGTGAAATCATGTCTAGTGAAAAAGTAGAAGTGAACGCTGGTGACAACCAAGTGAATTTAAACACTAAATCATTAAATAATGGCATCTATTTCTTTACCATAAAAGATGGTAAAAATTCTATGACCAAGAAATTTATTTTAAATAAATAGTACCTATCAAAAAAAGATCTGTAAAACCCTTATTTATTGATCAAATAAGGGTTTTTTTATTCACTCAAAAAAAATAAAATTATGAAAAAATTAATTCTTTCGCTTTCACTTGTTGCCATCAGCTTTGTAGGAGTTCAAGCGCAGTGTACACCTGATTTTACAGTGTCTGTACCTGGATTGTATCCAACACCTAGCACCTTTGCATGTGCTGAACAAGGTGTGAATCTAACTGGTGCCGTTTTGACCATTAAAAATTTTAATACAGCAGGTCCTGGTGGTAGTTACACTATTGACTCTTTAATCATTGATTCTGTCAGTAATGTGCCATGTGGTATCTCTTATGCCATTAAATATCCAAACAACAGAGCCTTGCTTAATAATGAGGCAGCATGTATCAACTTTACAGGAGTTACCGCAGATCCTGCTGGTCAATATCAAATGAAGGTTTATGGTAAAGTATATGGCACACCGGATATACCATTGGGTATTGAAGGCAACTCTAAAGATCTTTCTTCGATTGGAAGTTTAAACTCTCCACCTCTTGACTTTAGATATTGGCTTCGCGTAAAAGCAGCTGGAGGTACTTGTGCGGCGCTTGATACTGCTACAGGTTCTAGCGCAAATAAGATTTCCTCTTGCAATACCACTGTAGGTATTTCTAATGTAAATACCTCTATCCAAGGAATCACGATTTTTCCTAATCCAGCCCAATCAAATGTAACACTTTCTTTTGATGCAGATTTGAGCGAAAACTATAGCTTGATGATCACTAATTTAATAGGATCAGTAGTATATAGTGGTGAAGTTTCAGTATCAGCTGGCGATAATCAAGTGAAATTGGATGTTTCTAGTTTTGCAAAAGGTAACTACATCATCACACTAAAGCATCTAGACAAAATCACTGCTATCAGATTTGTGGTGCAGTAATTGTTAAACTTCAATATTGAAACGCAATACAGCATGCTGTATTGCGTTTTTTTATTGGAATAAAAAGAGTATATTTATTCGTACTTAGTAATGTATGATGGCAAGAAAAATTGATTTATTGCTCCAAGAATATGGTGAAAGTCACCAGAATAATTTAAATAAAGCGATTCATTGGGTTTGTATTCCACTGATTATGTATAGTTTGGTTGGTCTTCTATGGAGTATTCCTTTTCCAAGAGATTTTTTGAATGGTTGGCTTAGCGTAGGTTCGATTCTTATTTTTGTTTCTTTAGTTTATTATCTAAGACTCTCCATTCCATTGTTTATTGGTTTTCTGATTATTAGTCTGGGTTTAGTTATAGGTAATTATTATTTGTTTCAGTTGTTGAATCATGATCATATTCAGATGTTCGGGATTTCTTTTATAATTTTTTTTGTTGCTTGGCTTGGACAATTCTATGGTCATAAGATAGAGGGAAAAAAACCTTCCTTCCTAAAAGATCTGCAATTTTTGATGATTGGGCCAGCATGGTTATTGCATTTTATTTACCTCAAAGTTGGTATTCCTTATTAATACTCTATGAAAAAATATCTTTCCATATCGATGATCTGTTGTCTATCATTTTCATCCTTATTTAGTCAAGCCATCACTGGATCGGCACTCATCAATAAAATGGTTGAAGCTGTTGCCAAGGTGAAGAGCTATCAATTTACAATGGTCACAAAGGAGCGGAAATTGGATAATACCTATCATTACGGGAAATCATTGAATAAAGTAATGGTGAATCCATATTCGGTATATATGAAGATACTTGCAGAAAAAAACAATGGAGTTGAGGTCTTATACAATCCTGCTAAGTATGGTAAAGTATCGGTTTTAAATGCAGGTAAATTTATCCCAGATATGAAACTTGATCCTTTAGGTGGTATGATGCGTAAGGATCAACACCACACCATTATTGAAGGAGGATTTAGGTATTCAGTGGATCTTCTCAACTCGATAAAAAATCAGTTAGGAGCCAATTTTGATGTTATGGCTAAGGTAGAATCGGATATTTTATTCAATGATCGATTGTGCTATAGAATGACTTTAAACGATGATGATTTTGGGTATGTCAAATATGTACTCAAAGACAAAGAATCCTTGTATTCGTTGGCCAATCAAAAAAAAATATCAGAATTTTTAATTGTATATCATAACAAAAATGTATCCGATTATTCAGATTTTGAGGCAGGTAAAGTCATTGAAATACCAACGGCCTTTGCCAAGAAAGCCATTATCTATATAGACAAAATTAGTTTACACGCAATTGGAATAGAAATGTATGATGAAATTGGTTTATTTGAGAAGTATGAATTTCAGGAAGTGAAATATAATCCAGCTTTTGCAATAGATGAATTTACCAAGGAATTCAAAGGATATGGATTTTGATTGATCTTCTCAATGAAAACGGGTAGCTTATTTTTTTCTGCTTAACATTGGTACTAAGCCACCTTCTTGAAGGTCTTCTATCGCTTGTTCCAGTTCCCTATTTTCTTTTGCAATGTATTCTTGTTTTAAATCGTATCCATAGCGTTTTCCAATTTGTTGCCAGAAAAAGGCATTCACGCTACCCTTTAAATTTTTAATAAGGTTATAACAATTGTTTCCCGTTTCTCTATTCACGAGCTTCACAAGGACCAATCCTTCATTGATGGTAAGATTCTTTAGTTCGTCCTCAAATTTCTTTTTCAGTTCTTCTTCTGTACTTCTAACATATTTTTTATGTTCCTTCTTCTTCGATACTTCTTCATTTCTCGACATTTCAATTAAAATCTTTTTGCCTTGTTCCACATAAGGATAAATTTTTTGAACACGACGTTTCAAAAGATTGTATTTGTATTGTTCTAAGTCATTTGAATATAAGGTAACCGCAGGGAAGGTACCCCCATAAATAACAGAACTATCGTACTTTACTATTGGCGGATTACTCGTCTTGGATATGCCCTGCGCAAAAAGACTTAGGTCCGAAATGAGGAGAATAACTAAAAACCTAAAAAAAACGTTCATGATATGCTAGTGGGTATATTTATGGTTGATCAAATCACGTACCAAACAATCTAATAGCGAGCAATTTTCTCGAATCGTTGATTCAAAAAGTCCATGATAACAGTATTGACCAATGCCGGCTTTTCTTTGATGCTGTAATGTTTTGAACCAGGAATAACACATAAATTAGCATTTTGTAAATTTTCGAAAATATCAAAAGAATGGCGGACGGTGACCAAACCATAATCACTAGCCATAACGAGTGTAGGAACTGCAATTTGACTCATGTCTTTAAGTTCCCATTTAGGCTCATTTAATAGCATAAATTGCATTCTTCTGGCAAAAGTGTTTAGTAGCTCTGGATTTGGATTCCCTATGAATCTCGATTTTAAAAGTAGCGTCATTTTATCCAAATCCCAGTCCTTCACTTTTTGAAGAAAATAAGGATAAACCGCATCAGGTGTTGGTTTCAAATTGGCACCTATCAAAATCATTTTTTTAATTTTTTCAGGATGATTGATTGCTAATTCAATTAAGATATTTCCGCCATCTCCAAATCCAATGAAACTTGCACTATCAATTTTTAGCTCACGCATCACATTTAGCAAATCATCTGACATAAGCTGATAGCTCATTGGTTTGTCCGTAAAAGATGATTTACCATGTCCTCTGCTGTCAAAAACAATTACTCTATAACGTGTTGCTAGAGCTGGTATCTGATTTTCCCAATCATCAATATCCACCATGGCTCCATGTAATAAAATAACTGGTTCTCCTTTTCCATACTCTTTTCCATAAAGCGTAACATCATCACTGACGATATTAAATTCCTTGCCATTCGTGGCGTTTTGTGCCTTTCCTTGAAACAGTGTAAACAGAATCAGAAATGTAAAAAATAAGTGTGGTTTCATATGCATTAGATTTTTGAACAAATTGGACATTGGTTACTTTCGTGTCCTCTTGCTTTGCAGTATTCTCTTCCAAAGAAGATAATTTGTAAATGTAAGGTATTCCACAATGCCATGGGGAATAGTCTTTTGGCGTCGGCTTCTGTTTGTTCAACAGTCGATCCGTTGCTAAGCTTCCAACGATAAAGCAGTCGGTGAATATGTGTATCAACAGGAAAGGCCGGCACGCCAAAGGCTTGACTCATGACTACCGAAGCTGTTTTATGTCCAACACCCGGTAAGGCTTCTAATTCTTCAAAGGTTTGGGGCACCTTACCTTGATGTCTCTCCACTAAGATCTGTGATAGTTGTTGAATGTTCCTCGATTTACCGGGAGCTAATCCAACCGTTTTGATGATCGAAAGTATTTTTTCGGGGGATAACTTTGACATTTTCTCAGGTGTGGCAGCAAGCTTAAAGAGGGCAGGAGTGACTTTGTTTACACTTACATCAGTACTTTGCGCGGACATTAAGACAGCAATCAGAAGTGTATAAGCATCAGAATGGTCGAGTGGAATAGGCGTTTCTGGGTAAAGCTGCTGCAGTGTTTCTATAACGAAGGAAGTTCTTTCTTTCTTATTCATATGGAAGATAAAAAAAGCCCTCCTTCTTCGGGAGGGCCTTAATTAGATAGGTTTATTTATTAATTATTTGTTTTTATGATTTGCTTAGAAGATACAAGACCATCTATTGAAATTTTAATCACATAAACTCCACCCGCTAGGCTACTTCCATTGATGGTGGTCGTATGATTTCCAGCAGACTGAACCTCTTGTGAAACAGTTTTAAGAAGTGCTCCATTAATATCATATAATTCTATGAGAACTTTAGCCTCTTTCTCAAGGGTATACGAAATGTTGGTTTCAGTGCTGAATGGATTTGGATAAATCGTGAGTCCAAACTTATTTTCTTCGCTAACATTGGTGATTTCTTTATCAGGGCCTTGTTGCTTTTTTATGATAGTTGAAGGCTCTTCATTGCTATTTATTTTTTCTAGCATAGTGTATCCTCCACTGCAAGGGCTATAATAAATGGAAGTATAGCTATTTGTAGGGCCATAGATAACGGTGTTTTGCTGATGCTTACCCATTTGAAGTTCTCCAATCTTAAAGCACCATAGTGCATCATCAGATTTTTTCTGATCTATAATTTCGTATTCTTCAAAGTATAGTTTGTCTTCAATCACCATGCCTCTGAGTTTGATGATCCCATAATCACCATTGTCAGATGTAATGGTCGTTGTACCGCTGACATTTGAACCATTTTGAATGATATTCATGGTATACGTATAACTTCTTAAAATAGCTTTTTTATTATCTGTGTATTGAAAACGTTGACCGCTATATTCACCTGTGAAATTGGTTTTAGCGATGTCGTTTAGTGATAATACCTTTGTATGTTTTACGATAGGTAAGACATCTTTTGGAATGGGTTTGTAAACATTTGAATGAGCAGACTGAGCAAAAAATGATGTTGAAATGGCAAGCAATGAGCATGCAATGACGGCTTTTTTGGTAAAATGAATCATGGTCTTTTGATTTTTTTATGGTTAATACGAAGTTACTAAGTTTAGATGAAAAAACAAATGATTTCCATAATTTTTCTTTTAAAATTTGAATCTCTAACACTTGTTTACAACTCCTTCCTTTATTTCTGAATCAGATTATTTATTTTTGCTAAATAATGATATCCTTACTTTTTCTAAATACTTTTATCACAAGGATTTTTAGCACCATTTTAAATTTAATTTTGGCATTGGTTATTGCACGAGTGCTTGGAGCTGCTGGAAAGGGTGAGTCCATTTTTATCGTCACAATTATTACGTGTACACTTTACTTTGCAAATTTATTTGGTAATCAGGTTTTGGTTTATACGCTGGCAAAAAATAACTTTAGTACTGTTTATACCATTTCTTTTTTTTGGTCCTTTTTTATAGTTTCGATCCAATACGTTTTCATTTCATTGTTTTTCGGTTTTAATTTTGAGTATGTATTTCACCTTTGTCTGTTAACCTTCATTCAGTCTTTGATTAATTTGTTTCAAATAACTTTGCTAGCAAAACAGAAAGTTAAAACTTATAATTTCCTTAGCATTTTACAAGTGTTTTTGAATGTAGCTTTTTTAATGCTTTTAATTTATGGATTCAACAGAGTAGCGATAAGTTCTTATATTATTGCATTGTATTTATCCTCCATTTTTACGCTTTTATGCTCTTTGTACTTCTCATATGAATATCTGAAAACCTATACTTTTAAAATTGATATTGCAGAAGTCAAGACGATGATCTATACAGGATTTCAATATCAGTTGTTTGATTTTATGCAATTTATCATGTTGCGCTTCAGTGTGTTTTTATTGTTTAGATTTGAGGGTAAAGTTAGCCTAGGTATCTACTCTATTGGTCTTTCTATTTTGGAAGCTTTTTGGATATTCTCTAGAAGTTCAGCTACCATATCATATGTTAAAATATCCAATCAAAACAACGATAGATATAGTAGCCTCTTAACCTTAGAGCTTTTAAAAGCTTCACTCATCTTTACTTTAGTAATGATAATCATCTTTTGCGCCTTACCAGATCAGGTTTACATGTTTGTATTTGGAAAGCAATATGCCCTTCTAAAGACATACATGAAATGGCAATTACCTGGTACTTTTATGTTTAATATTTTTATAGTCTTAAGTGCTTATTTTTCTGGTAAAGGAATGGTTTATGTAAATCTGATTGCCTCTTCTGCTGGTGCTTTCTTTGCCATATTGTTTGGTTACCTCCTTATTTTACGTTACGAGATGAGTGGCACAGCCTTTACATCCACACTGGCTTTTACATCTGGCTCCATTATTCTTTTACTATTTTTTCATAAAATGAATAACTTTAAACTTTCAGATTATATGATAGGGAAAATTGATTTTATCCTTATTAAAAAAGAAATTAAAACACTGTATCAAAAAAAATAAAGATGACAAATTTAAGTGCCATACATGAAACTACTACTGTAGAAACCGCCATAGAACTTGGTTTGCTTTCTTCGGAATACGAGAAAATTATTGAAGTACTTGGAAGAATACCAAATTTTAATGAACTATCTATTTATTCCGTCATGTGGAGTGAGCATTGTTCTTATAAAAATTCAATCAAGTATCTAAAAACATTGCCAAGAAGTGGTAAGCATTTATTGGTAGAAGCAGGTGAAGAAAATGCAGGATTAGTCGACATTGGTAATGGATTAGGATGTGCCTTCAAAATTGAAAGCCATAATCATCCATCTGCGCTGGAACCCTATCAGGGAGCGGCTACTGGAGTTGGTGGTATCAATCGAGATATTTTTACAATGGGTGCTAGGCCGATTGCACAATTAAACTCCTTACGATTTGGATTGCTTACGGATGATAAAACAAAGCATTTATTAAAAGGTGTTGTGAAAGGTATTGGAGACTATGGGAATGCCTTTGGTGTACCAACTGTTGCTGGTGAAGTTTATTTCGATGCATGCTATCAAACCAATCCTTTGGTCAATGCCATGTCTGTTGGAATTGTAAAGAAAAATGAAACAGTTTCTGCAACCTCCTATGGTGTTGGAAACCCAGTATATATTGTTGGCTCATCAACTGGTAAGGATGGTATTGCCGGTGCTGCATTTGCCTCCAAAGACATATCTAAAGAATCGATTAATGATTTACCTGCGGTTCAGGTGGGTGACCCTTTTCAAGAAAAATTATTATTAGAGGCATCACTTGAAGTAATAAAAACGGGTGCTGTTATTGGAATGCAAGATATGGGAGCTGCCGGCATCACTTGCTCAACCTCAGAAATGAGTGCTAAGGGTGAACATGGAATGAATATATGGTTGGATAAGGTTCCTACCCGTCAAAAGAATATGAAACCATGGGAAATTCTTTTATCTGAAAGTCAAGAGAGAATGCTTATTGTTGTTGAAAAAGGCAAAGAAAAATTGGTAGAGGCTGTCTTCGATAAATGGGATCTGCATTGCGCTATAATTGGTGAGGTCACTGATTCAGGTATTTTGAATTATTATATGAATGATGTTTTAGTGGCTTCGGTGCCAGCAGAATCTTTGGTCTTAGGCGGCGGTGCGCCTGTATATGATAAGCCATATTCAGAGCCAGCATATTTTCAATCTCTAAAGTCATTTGATATAAATTCTGTGTCGATTCCAAGCGATTTGCTAAGTATTGCAAAACAGTTGGTGCAATTACCCAATATTGCATCAAAAAAGTGGGTGTATGAGCAATATGACTCAATGGTAGGGATCGCAAATACCAATGTTAATGAAAAAAGTGATGCTGCAATTGTTAGGATACAAGGAACAGAAACATGCTTGGCCTTGACGGTTGATTGTAACTCCAGATATATTTACGCTGATCCTTATAAAGGGACGATGATAGCGGTGGCTGAAGCTGCTAGAAATATTGCATGTAGTGGAGGTACGCCCAGTGGTGTAACAAATTGCCTGAATTTTGGAAATCCCAATAATCCTGAGGTATACTGGCAATTTGTACATGCAATTAAAGGCATGGGAGAGGCTTGTACTATGTTCGAAACGCCTGTAACCGGTGGCAATGTTAGCTTTTATAATCAGTCAAATGATGGTGGTGCAGTGTTTCCAACGCCAACCATTGGGATGCTAGGTTTACTCAAGAATATTGAATCAAAAATGACGCTTCATTTTAAAAATGAGGGAGATTATATTTATCTGCTAGGAGTTTCAAGGGAAGATATTCATTCATCACAATATTTAGTTCAAATAATGAAGAGGGAAGATTCTTCCTGTCCATATTTCGATTTGAATGAAGAATTCCAACTGCAACAAACGCTTCATTTAATTAATGATGCAAAGCTAGCGAAAAGCATGCACGACGTTAGTGAGGGAGGTCTATTTATTACACTGTTGGAAAGTGCAATGGCTGGTAACAAAGGCTTTGAAATATGTTATGATGCAGATGTTCGCGAGGATGCCTTTTTGTTTGGTGAAAGTCAAAGCAGAGTGGTGCTTAGTATTGATCCAAAAAATCAGGAGGCTTTTGAAACATTGTTAAAGAATTCGAATCAGAAAAATGTATTTATCGGAAAGGTTTTAAAGGAAAAAATACAACTTAAATCCATGGATTGGGGTCATCTTTCTGATTGGAAAAAATTGTATGATGAAGCAATTGGAAATGAAATTAATAGATAGTAACTCTCAAATAGGATAGCGACCATTAGGCTTTTGTTCTGCTTATCTTTGCTGAAGAATTTTTTGAAAGTAAGTAAAGAAATCCTTATCGCTTGGTGCTTTTTATTCAATGCTGTAAACTGGAAAACTTCATTGTCATCATTTGCCGTTCAAAAGTAATCTAACGCAACAACGTAACAATGCCTGATCTTAATATATCCAAACCATCATAATCCTTGGCTTTAATAATCCAGGTAAATGAAGACATTGGCTGTTCACGACCTTTGAAGTTGCCGTCCCATCCTTGATTGATATCGCTTGTTTCGAATACTTTAACTCCCCAACGATTATAGATCTCAAAAGAAATAAGCTGTTCCATATTTAATGTTTTACTGATTCTGAAAACATCGTTTATACCATTGCCGTCAGGTGAAAAAGCCGTTGGCATTAGTAACACAGTATTGGCAATAACTTCTACCAATACGGTATCAAAGGCTGTACAACCATTCGAGTCTGTCACCCAAACAATATAGTTAGTATTGTAAAATGGTGAGGCAATTGTAGACTGACTAAAAGGAGTGCTTAAAGAATTATCCGGAAACCAACTGTAACTAATTCCTCCACTTGCAAGTAGGTTTGCCGTTTCATTTCGATAAATTGAAACATCAGGTCCTGCATAGGCTAGCGGTAATTGATTGACAAAAATAGATATGAAAGTATCGTCACTAAAACAATCGTTCGAGACATTAACCGTATAGATAATAGAGGAGTCTGGTCTACTTCTAACCATCTGTAAAGTAGATGCTTGCAGATATGTTGTTGGTGTCCAATCATAGTATTTTCCACCATCAGCAGATAAATGTAACTCTGATCCTCTACAGATCATTGTATCCATGAAGGCAATAGCGATGACTTTTTGTTCTACAATCAATGTAGTACTATCGATATTAAAACATCCAGCACCATCCTCCACTCTAACCTTATAGGTAATGGTATCGTTAAGATATGCAATTGGATTAAAAATAGTACTATCGCTTAAGCTACTACCATTATTCCATACAATTTTACTTGCTGTACTTATTGCATATAGCGTGATTGAATCACCCGTACAAAAATAAGGATCAGTCAAGCTTATACGGATGCTAGGCTTTAAGTTTACTTGTAGATTAAAGGTATCTTCATTGATACAAAAATGTGTATCGGTAAGTGTGACATAATAATTGGTGCTTGTAGAAGTATTTGCAATTGGATTATAAGTTGTGAGTGTTGATAGTGTTGGATTATAGGTCCATAGATGTCTATAGTTTGAATCTGATATTATTTGATACCGGTCTCCTAGGCAAATGGTGTCATTGTCATAGGGTAATTTTGGTAAGGAATAAATTTCAATATTTGTTGAGATTGATGTATCGCAACCACTTGAATTTTCGATATACATGGTAACATTAAAGACTCCAGGACTACCATACAAATGAAAAGGATTTTGAATTGTTGAAGTGTTACCATCCCCAAAATTCCAATTCCAAACATTAATTATTCCAGTATTTGTTGTAGAACTATCTATGAAGCTTACCAAGCTATCTAGGCATTTATTTTCGGTATAAAGTCTTGGGAATAAGAAATTATAGGTTGTAAGTACCGTGTCAAACGCTTGGCATTTATTTATATCAGCAACTGTAACAGTATATATTCCATTGGTGAGTACAGTAGTGGTTGGGTTAGAACTTGATGGATTATCCAAATCTGCAGCAGGACTCCAAAAGTAAGTGATCCCTCCAGATGACTGAAAGTTGGCATATTTATTCTGACATAATATTGTATCTCTCAGCGGATTTGTAATTGGTATAGGATGAATAGTGATGGATCTGCTCAAAGAATCGTAGCAACCAAGATTGGTGGTGTCTATCAAGCGCACAAGCACACTACCTGAAGAAGTATAGGTGTGTGTTGGGTTTTGAATCGAGTCATTATAGCCATCACCAAAACTCCAATTCCAACTACGCACATTAGAAGATGATAGGTCGGTAAAATCGACAGGTGAATTAATACAGGTAGTATCCAGTGTGAAGTTGACAATAGGTAATGGATATACATTGAATTTCATCGTGTCATTTTTTGTGTAGCAATAGTTCAAAACATTTAAGAAATAGGTAGAGGTATCTGTTGGGAAAAAATAAGGTGATCTTATCGATGGGTTACTTAATCCTAAAATTGGACTCCAAGTATATCCTTCAACACCTTGATCAATCACTCTCACTTTAATCGTATCGTTTTTGCATAGGAAAGTGTCTTTAGCTGTCAATAAATCAAGTGCTGGATCCAACACCACCACCCTAACACTATCGTATTGAATGCATCCATTAATGTCTGTTATCCTTGCCGAATAATCGGTATTAATATCAGGTGATACCCAAGGATCAGAGATGCTATCATTCGAAATATTATAATTAGGCGTCCAAAGATATCTGCTGCCACCACTTGCGTTTAGTTGCACACTATCAAAGAAACTTGTTGGACTCAAACACACCGAAGTATCTAAACCAGCACTCACTGGATTTAAAGTATAAATATGGACACTTACTGAGTCATTGTTTTTACAGCGGTTAGTATCAATTACTGTAACATAATACAAACTATTACCTATCGGTGAGGCAATAGGATTATTAATAGCGGTATCACTTAAAGTACTATTTACTCGCCAAGAAAAACTTACACCACCAAAAGCAAATAATTGTAATGATTGATTTGGACAGATAGTTGTATCACCCGTCAAATTTATGAGTGGTAAGGGATTTACATAAACAGAGCGGGTTATCTTTTGAGTACAACCACTATCATTTCTAACTGTCAAAACCACTGAATAATTGCCTGCGGATGCGTAGGTATGATTAAATGAAGCCGATCCCGTGATATTTGGTGAGCCATCACCTAGTGACCAAACTCTACTTTGAATACTATCCCCTCCATAGAAATAATTGGAAGTATCGCTAAAAAAAACAGGTTCATTAATACAAGCACTATCATAGATAAAACCAGGATTTGAAATAGGATATATTCTTACGACTTTGTCGATGCTATCCATACAGCCTTCAATTGTAGTGAAAATTATTTTTGTGTTGTAGGTACCTGCTGAAGCATATAAATGAGAAGGATTTTGTATGCTATCGATTGTCCCATCACCAAAATTCCAGTTCCATTTATTTATCAATCCTCCTGTACTGTTCGACAAATCAAAAAACTGAACAGAAGTATCCAAACATTCATTCGTAAATGTAAAGTCAGGATTGTTGCGATACAACTCAACACTTATAGAATCTGTTGCTTGACATCTATTAGAGTCAGCTACAAGTACTCGGTATGTTATGTTTGACAAGGTGTTGGATGTAGGATTTGATATACTTGAATCACTCAAACTTGTAGAAGGTGACCAAAAATAAGCTACTCCACCTGATGCACTTATTTGTGTATTACTACCCGGACAAATGAAAGTATCACTACTAGTCAAAATGGTGGGTGATGGATGAATCAATACATTCCTAGTAAAGGACTGCGTACATCCACTGTCATTTCTAACGATCAGCGAGACAAGATAAGAACCAGCTGTCGCGTAGAGATGATTTGGGGATGGATTAGCAATGGTATTGGGGGTTCCGTCACCCCAATCCCAAGTTCTACTCACAATAGAATCTGAACTATAAAAGTAGTGAGTGGTATCTAAAAAAGAAACCAACTTTCCAACACAGGAACTATCAAAGGTAAAGCCAGGGTTGACAATAGGATAAATACTTACTGTTTTTGTGATGCTATCCATGCATCCTTTGTCTGTTGTGATGACCAATTTTGCGTTATAAAATCCAGAGGTCGGATAAAGGTGCAGTGGATTTTGAACTATGGAAGTGTCAGCATCTCCAAATGTCCAATACCACTGACTCACAGAACCTCCTGTTGTGGTTGACAAATCGTTAAACTGTACTGCAGTATCTAAACATTCATTGTTGAAATTGAAGTTTGGTGTGTTTACAAAAATATTTATGGCAACAGAATCAAAATTTTGACATCTATTGGTATCAGCCACTCTGACTTGATAAGTGATATTCGATAATGTATTCGAAATTGGATTCGCAATGCTTGTGCTACTTAGGTTGGTTGATGGGGACCATAAATAACTCACGCCGCCACTTGCAGCAATTTGAGTTACACTACCAGGGCAAATAGAGGTATCCCTACTTGTGCTTATATTTGGTCGTGGATGTACAATAACATTTCTGGTACTATATTGGGTGCATCCACTATCCGTTCTAACGGTTAAGCTAACATTATATATTCCCGCAGTTCTATAGGTATGGGTTGGATTCATTGGCCCAACTGTATTTGGTGTACCATCACCCCATGCCCAAATGCGACTCATGATGGTGTCGCCTGTTAGAAAATAACGAGTGGTGTCTGTAAATATTATGGGACTATTGATACAAGTACTATCAAATGTAAAACCTGGATGAGGAATTGGATAAATTCGTACTTCCTTTGTTATGCTGTCTTTGCAACCTTTATTACTTGTTAATACTAACTTCACATTGTATAAACCAACTGAAGAGTATGCATGAGAAGGATTGGATAAGATGGAATTTGTGAGGTCACCAAAACTCCATTTCCATTGAGTGATAAATGAACCAAAGGAGGTAGAAGTATCTATGAACGCTACTGCGGTATCTAAACACTCGTTTGTGAATAAAAAGTTTGGAGTTAAGGTGGCGATATTAACTATTACTGAATCGGTATTTCGACATCTATTAGTGTCACCAACGCTCACAATATACACCGTATTAATAAGTGGTGTGGCTAATGGGTTTGAAACAAAAGCACTACTCAGACTCGAGGATGGTGTCCACAGATAGGAAACTCCACCGGAGGCAGAAAGTTGGGCTCCTAAGCTACCCGTACAGAAAATGGTATCTGGGCTAGTTGTAACAACCGGTAAAGCATGGATCACAATCGTTTTAGATCTTGATTTAACACATCCACTGTCAGAAACTGTGGTTAAGGTTACCGTAAATGAACCAACTGAAGAGTAGGTGTGCACAGGACTTGTAGAAGAAGAACGGGAGGATCCATCACCGAAATTCCAATCGTAACTGCTAATGGTTCCTGAGCTAATGGTACTAGTATTGCTAAAGCGCACAGGAGCATTCAAGCAGGTTGAATCTACCGTGAAATTTGGATTTGGTTGCGCAAAGATTGTGATTGACTTTGATATGGAAGTATCGCATCCAATATTGTTTATAATATTCAAACGTACATTATAGCTACCTGTACTTGCATAGTGATGTGTCGGATTTTTGAGCACACTGCTATCGCCATCCCCAAAATACCATTTCCAAGAAGTTAGAGGTCCAGGAGGTGAGATAGACTGATCCAAGAATCTAACCGAGGAATCTATGCAATACGTAGAAGATAAAAAATCAGCAATAAGTCCTGGGTAAATGTTAACATAAGCCGCCGTGGAGTCCAGACAACCAGCCGAATTATAAGCTACCAAAGTGACCAAATATCTTCCAGTATCCGGGAATGTAAAAGTAGGGGTGATCACATTAGAGGTGTCAGAATCGATAGAATTAACACCAAAGTCCCAATGATAATAGGTGCTTCCAGTACTGCCATTCAAAAAATTAATGGTATTGCCTGTACAATTGAGGGCGAATGTCCCAATTCTTGTGGATGGGTCAATATTATAACTTGGAATGAAAGCAAAAGGAACAGGACATGGAATAACGTTAATTTGAAAGTCTCTCATGGTTGTTGACAAGAAAACACCTGAACGAAACTCACTCACACAAACTGGCATTACAAATTGACCGACAGTTGGTGGAGTACCGGTGAGCACCCCAGTGCTAGGTTCTATAGACATGCCAATGGCCGGCGCTGGACTCGAACCTAAAGGATCTAGAGATGAATATGGTACAACGTATGTGAGTGGTGTAAATGGTAATGGACCTGGTAGAGGCATTGGTGAGCCTATACTCCCTCCTGCATAGGGATTACAAAGCTGATAATATAAGGAATCTCCATCAGCATCTGACGCAGAGTAGTTAATCACCACTGGTGTATTCTGACATATATAGACCGGTGGAAAGGTATTATAAATGGGATTACTATTCGGTATAGAATCTGCGGCTGGTATTCTCACTGAAAGTGACATTCCTACACTTCCTGGTGTTGTAAGGTTGGTTACAGAACTATTTCTACAACATCTTGAATAGCTTAAGTAATAGGAACGATTACCTGTGGGCAAAGTAATGGTATCTACATAAATTCCTTCTTCAATACAAACGGCTGAAGCAGCAAGGCAAGGATTGGTGATGACTGGATCTACTCTTGTTATTCGTGGTGAAGCGACATAGAAAATGGATACGCGGACATTTGTAAGCTCATCAAAGATACCAATGCTTGGATTTACGTCGAATCCTGTTGAACTTGAACAATCTCGATAAATTTTTAATGTTACTAGATAGGTTCTTCCGCTGATTCGTTGATAGTTAATTACTCCACCCACAATATGACTTGCGAACGAAGCGGATGAGACCACACAAAGGAAGAGGAACGTTAAAAATAATTTTCTAAACTTTTTCATTTCTAGATACCCAAAGATAATAAATTCGTAACAACTAACATCCAATGCATTTTAATATCAATGCGCTTATGGCTTACAAGTTATCTTAGCAAGGTAACATTGCCTGTTTTGACAACATCATTCCCTTCATAGTCTCTCGCTTTCACGATCCATGAATACACTGAAAGTGGTTGTTCCCGTCCATTAAAAGTACCGTCCCAACCGGCATTAATGTCAGAAGTAGAAAAAACCATTTCCCCCCATCTATTATAAATTTCAAAAGTTTCTAGTGATAGAATATTTAACCATTTAGTGATTCTAAAAATATCATTTACGCCATTTCCATCAGGTGAAAAAGCGGTAGGCAGTAGAAGAATTGTTTGCCCGTCAACATATATCCAAACAGAGTCATAAGAAATGCATCCATTAATATCGGTGACTTGCAGCACATATCGTGTTGTATACATTGGCGATGCAACCGTCATTGCCTCGAAAGGTCTATTTAAATAATTGTCTGGTGTCCAAGAATAGCTCAATCCACCACTTCCACTTAAAGTGGTGCTTTGGTTTCGATAAATAGTATTATCCGGTCCAGCATTTGCTATTGGTAGTTGATTTACGATGATAGTTATACTTGTATCGTCAGAAAAGCAATCATTAGAAACCTGAATAATATATGTTATGCTTGAATCAGGAGTGCTTACAGGACTTTTTATTGATGCGTTCGTTAGATACAAATTAGGAGTCCAAGAAAAATACTTTCCACCATCCGCTACCAATTGTACTTGGTTACCTCTGCAAATAGTGCTGTCTTGAAAAGCTTCTGCAAGAACAGGTTGCTGGACATTTAAGGTTACTGTATCGTAGTTTGTGCAACCATGATAGTCCGTGACTTGAAACCAATATGTAACTGAGTCTGTAAGTGATAATATTGGATTAAGAATTGTACTATCATCAAGCGCAGTACCTTGGTGCCATAGGTAACTTCCTGCTGTAGTCGTCGCATTCAGCTGATAGCTGTTTCCTCTGCAAAGTACTATTGGTGGTGCACTTATATTTACATTTGGCAATAAATTCACCTTCAGTCTAAATGAATCTCTATTTACACAAAAGTGAGAATCTGTAAGTGTTACAAAATAATTGGTAGTTGTGATAGGATTTGCAATAGGATTGAAAGTATTCCAGGGTGTCAATGTTGGATTTGGGTCCCAAACATACTTCAAAAGTGAGTCTGCATTTATCTGATAACTTTCCCCCACACAAATCGAGTCGTATCTTGGAATATTTAGTGAAGGTAGAGGGAAGATAGTTACTACTTTGGTTATAGAAGTGTCGCAACCTTCAGAGGTCCTAACATACAACATAACATTGTAGCTCTTAGGAATTGTATATCTATGTGCCGGATTCTCTATGTTCGAAGTGATACCATCATCAAAAATCCATCTCCAAACATTTACAACACCTGCATCAGTCTGTGTGCTATCCGCAAATTGAACAGCGGTATCGATACATTCATCCTGAAAATAAAAGTCAGGATTTAAAAAATAGTAACTGACTTTTACAGAATCATAGTTTTGACAACTATTTAAATCTGCTACAGTTAAGTTGTAATTTCCATTACTAAGAATTGTTGTTGTAGGGTTAGGAATACTATCGTTGCTTAATTGTGAGGCAGGACTCCAAAAATATCTACTACCGCCTGAGGCTAAAAGCGAAGTGTACTCACCAGGACAAAGATTGGTATCAGGTGTTATGCTAATGAGCGGTCGAGGATGAATGGTGATCGTTCTTGTTAAAGAATCGTAGCAACCCAAGGTAGTAGTATCTATTAATCGAACAGAATAATTTAAAGCACTTGAATAGGTGTGAATTGGGTTTTGTAGATTTGAAACAGAATCATCACCAAAATTCCAACTCCAACTGCGAATATTACCTATAGATAAATTAGTGAAATTTACGGCAGAATTAATACAGGTGGTATCAGTTGTGAAACGTACAATTGGCAAAGGGTACACGTTAAATTTCATGGTGTCTCTTTTGGTATAGCAGTAGTTTATCACAGTTAAAAAATAGGTGGCAGTATCGGTAGGATAGAAATATGGGCTTCTTATGGAAGTGCTACTAATATGTGCAGCCGGTGACCACGTATATTCTGATACTCCTTGTTCAATGACACGTATTTGAATCGTATCATTTTTACATAAAAAGGTGTCTTTTGCCGTAAGTAAATCTAAGGTAGGATCAAGGACAGAGACCAAGACTGTATCATATTGAAAACATCCATTTATATCGCCAATCTTTGCCGTATAATTGGTGGCGGTATCTGGCGATGCCCATGGATTAGCAATATTAACATTAGAGATGTTGTATGAAGGCACCCATAGGTAAGAAACCCCACCACTAGCATTCAAGTGCACGCTGTCTCTAAAACTGCTAGGGTTTAAACATACCGACGTATCTATACCAGCACTTACTGGAGATAATCTATATAAATCAATGGTTACTGAATCGCTATTCTGACATCTATTTACATCCTTTACTCTAACATAATAGGTGGTTTTCGAAGGTGGACTAGCGATAGGGTTGTTAATTGTAGTATCGTTTAAACTGAGGTTCGCTTTCCAATAAAAATTAGTTCCACCAACAGCTAAGAGTTGTATAGTCGTGTTAGGACAAATTATCGTATCAGGGGTTAAAACAATTGTTGGTAAAGGGTTTACGAAAACAGAACGCATTGTACTTTGTGTACATCCACTATCGCTTCTTACCGTTAAAACTACATTATAAGCACCTGATGCAGTATAAGTATGATTGGTGTTACTCATTGTATATGTTGGACTTGATCCATCACCCCATGACCAAGTTCTACTTTGAATGGAGTCCCCAGAATAATAGTAATGAGAAGTGTCAAGAAAATAAACTGAACTATTTAAACAGGTACTATCATAGATAAAGCCTGGATTTGGGATTGGATAAATTCTCACAGTTTTGGTAGTGCTGTCTTTACATCCTCGATCGCTTGTGAATATCAACTTCACATTAAATAGTCCTGCAGCCCCATAAAGATGACTAGGATTTTGGATTGCCGAAGTGGCCGCATCTCCAAACGTCCAATTCCACTGATTGATAGTACCTCCTGTAGTTGTAGATAAATCAAAAAACGCTACTGCAGTGTCTTTGCACTCATTTGTAAAGGAAAAATTAGGTGTGTTGATGTATAGATTTACCTTGACAGAATCAAAACTTTGGCAACGATTTGTATCGGCTACCGTTACATAGTATGTGATGTTTGAAGTAGGATTGGCTATCGGATTGGCAATTCTTGTATTGCTTAAACGTGTGGGAGGAGACCAGACATAATTAACACCACCAGCCGCAGCAATTTGTGTACTACTGCCCGGACAAATAAAAGTATCATTGCTTGTTGTGATGAGAGGTCTCGGATGAATCACAATATTTCTAGTGATAAATTGAGTACATCCACTATCAGTTCTCACGGTTAGCGTGACAGGAAAAGTACCGCTAGTGGTGTATGCGTGACTTGTAGTGGATGGTCCAATCGTGTTTGGTGAACCATCACCCCAACTCCATACACGACTATTAATTGTATCTCCAATCAAGTAATATCTGGTTGTATCTCTAAAATAAACAGCACTATTGATACAGGTACTATCGTTAATAAAACCAGGTCGAGGAATTGGATAAATTCTGACCGTTTTAGTAGTACTATCCTTACATCCGATATCTGTTGTTATAACAAGTTTAACCGAAAACAATCCAACACTTGAATAAAGATGAGAAGGATTTTGAATGCTAGCCGTTGTTGCATCCCCAAAGCTCCATCTCCATTGATTTATTATCCCACCAGTGCTGGTAGACAGATCGTTGAATTGCACAAGCGTATCTTTGCACTCATTCGTAAAGTTGAAGTTAGTGTTGTTGATGAATAAATTCACTGTTACAGAATCAAAACTCTGACACCTGTTCGCATCAGAGATGGTAATTCTATAGGTCGTATTCACTAAAGGATTTGCAATTGGGTTTGCAATTCTGGTATTGCTAAGCCTTGTTGCTGGCGTCCAGTAATAATTCAGACCTCCACTGGCAGCTATTTGAGTACTTGTTCCGGGACATATGGTAGTGTCTCTACTAGTAGTAATTATTGGACGTGGAAAAATAGTTACTGCTCTGGTGATTTGTTGCATACATCCACTATCCGAGCGAACGATTAATGTTACATTGTAGGTACCCGTCAGCGCGTATGTGTGTGTTGTATTTCTTGTACTAGTATGAGGAGATCCATCTCCAAAATTCCAATCATAGTAGGCTATAGATCCGCTACTAATGGTTGTCGTATTGGTAAAGGCGACTGGTGAATTGATACAGGAGGAATCATTTATGAAGTTTGGAATTGGTTTAGGGTCTATCACAATCCTTTTAGAAATATTTTTATCACAACCCTTATCAGTTTTTACTTGAAGGTTAACAGTATATGCACCTGGTGAAGCATAGAGATGACTAGGACTTTGCAGTAGGCTAGTGCCACCATCTCCAAAGGTCCAACGCCAATAATTAATCACTCCAAAGGGAGTATATGAAGCATCATAAAATTGGACCGTTGTATCCACACATTCATTTGTGAAATTAAAGTCTTGAATCAGACCTGGATAGACTTTCACATAAGCATAAGTAGTATCAAAACAGCCAAGTGCATTGTATGCCACCAATGTTACTAAATAGGTTCCAGTATCGGTATAAACATAGGTAGGGTTCGTGAGGTTAGAGGTATCTGTAGTCAGTGAAGCAACGCCAAAATCCCAATGATAGCGTGTTGCTCCAGAACTAGAATTTGTAAATCGTACAGTATAGTTATCACAATTTGTAGAGAAAGTTCCTACTCCTGTCAAAGGATCGATCGCAGAACTAGGTATATTACTTGTAGGGAAAGGACAATTTACTACATTGAATTGAAAATCACGCATCGTAGATGAGAGTTCAATACCTCCCCTAAATTCATGAACACAAATGCCGACAGTAAACTGACCAAGCGTAGGAGGAGTACCCGTCAGAACGCCTGTAGCCGGATCTATAGTTAAAGCCACCGCTGGCGGTGGGCTTGAACCTAGTGGGTCTGTCGCAGTATATGGTGCAAGAAATGTCAAAGGTGTGTAGGGTGCTGGTCTTGGACCAGGTGATGGAGAAAGGGTTGAACCACCTAAAAAGGGATTACACAGTTCATAATATAAGGAATCACCATTTGCGTCAGTAGCCGAATGATTAAAAACTAAAGGTGCATTTTGACAAATATAAACAGGAGGGAAAGCATTATAGACTGGATTGCTATTTGGTGTTGCACCATAGGGCGGTATTCTCACAGTGAAGGTGGCACCAACCGTACCTGCTCCCACTATATTGGTGACGGAACTATTTCTACAACATCTTACATAACTAAGATAGAATGCAGAAGTACTATTAGGAACAGTGATGTCAGTTGTATAAACTCCTTCTTCAAGACATACACCAGTTGTAGACATACAAGGATTGGTTATGGTAGGAATTACTGACGTGACCACAGGAGCACCTAAGTCATAGGTACGAGCAAGAACATTGGTACTTTCGTAAAAAAGACCTAAAAGTGCATCAGGACTTCTACCAATGCCATCAAAATCAGTAGAACTTGAGCAGTCTCTATAAATTCTCATGGTAACTCTATAGGTACTCCCTCCTAGGTATACATAGTTTATCACACCTCCAACAATATGCGTTGCAGATGCCTCGAAACAACTAAGTAAAACAAGTACAATTAAAAAAAGTAGTTTTCTGAGCAACTTTACCAAGGAAAATAAAATCTTTAAATAGTTTAGACGATCCACTTGCTAAATTACTGCGTTTCCAACAATATAATTGTTAAAATAATATTTTGAATAAGATTGCATAAATTTGCATCTCAAATGAAAACGATGAATTTAGTAGAAGAGTTGCGTTGGCGAGGATTATTACAAGATATCATGCCAGGAACAGAAGAGTTATTATCCAAAGAAATGATTACGGGATATGTGGGGTTTGACCCCACATCTGATTCTTTGACGATTGGCAATATGGTACCGATCATGTTATTGATGCATTTGCAAAGGGCGGGTCATAAACCATTAGCATTAGTTGGTGGTGCTACTGGTATGATTGGTGATCCCTCAGGAAAGTCAGATGAAAGGAACCTACTTTCCATTGAGCAGATCAATCTTAATTTGGCAGGTATTCAGAAACAGTTAGAGAAGTTTTTAGACTTTGATTGTGGAGCCAATGCTGCTCAAGTGGTTAACAATTATGATTGGTTTAAAAACTTTTCTTTTCTAGAGTTTATAAGAGATGTAGGCAAGCATATTACAGTGAGTTACATGATGAGTAAAGATTCTGTGAAGAATAGATTAGAAACAGGCATGTCCTTTACAGAGTTTAGCTATCAGTTGGTGCAGGGATATGATTTTTACTGGTTAAATCAAAACATGAACTGTAAACTGCAGATGGGTGGAAGCGATCAATGGGGAAACATTGTTACAGGAACGGAATTAATCAGAAGGAAGTCTGGCGGAGAAGCCTTTGCACTCACTGCACCACTTATCACTAAAAGCGATGGAACTAAATTCGGCAAAAGTGAAGGAAACAATGTTTGGCTAGACAGAAGGAAAACTTCTCCTTATCAGTTTTATCAATTTTGGCTGAATGTGAGTGATGAAGATGCAAAAAAGTTCATCAAGATTTTTACATTAAAATCGCAATCAGACATAGAATCGCTTACAGCAGCACATGAATCTGCTCCGCATCTTAGGATGTTGCAAAAGGAGTTAGCCAGTGAATTTACGAGTAGGGTACATTCTCCAGAAGATACAGCAAAAGCCATTCAAGTAACCAACCTATTGTTTGGAAATGCAAGTAGGGCCGATGTATTGAGTCTGACAAGCACAGATTGGCTTGAATTGGATGGTGTTCCTAGGTTTTCTTGCGACCTAAAAGACATCCAAAATGGAATTCATATCATTGATTTTTTGAGTGAAAAAACAGGTATTTTTACTTCAAAAGGCGAAGCCAAAAGGAGCTTAAGTGAGAATGCTATTTCCATAAATAAAGAGAAAGTAAAAGCAGAAGATACTATTACTGCTGATATGCTGCTTTGCGATAGATTTATGCTCGTTCAAAGAGGTAAGAAAAACTATTATTTGGTTAGCGTAGAAGCATAGACAAGTGATGGCTGAAGCTGCGTGAAGGATCGGTAGCTGTACCTTGTACAGCAGAGAGCCTGATACCAGCATCTTTGTATTTGTGCTGGGGGCACGCCCAATAGGAAATTTCTTCGTTTCTTTGTTGTATGAATTTTTTATCCCATTATCAATTAGCCTACCAAAATGATAGCCCATACTATACTTTAGGCGTTTTATTGCCTGATTTAATTCCTGGTTTTACGAAGCTCAATAAGCAAAAAAGTATTGATTGTATTTATACGGTGCAGGAGGAGGAAATGATTGCAGGCGTTGCATTTCACTTAAAGACAGATCGTGTTTTTCATAACCTGGAAATTTTTCATGAGTTAACGAAGCAATTGACTCTTGTGTTGACTTCAAATTCAAGTTTTAAAATTCCAAGAAGTTTTTTTATTGCCCATGTTTTGGTAGAGCTATTGATTGATAAATTTTTGGTTGAGTCCAATCCAGAAAAGGCTACTCAATTTTATAGTGAACTCGATGAGATAGATATTGAAATCTTAAATATTTTTCTAAAGAAAATAAACTATCAAGATAATAATTTTATCAGTAGATTTGATAACTTTAAAACGCGAAGGTTTGCGTTCTTGCTAAACAGCAATGAAAATCTGTTTCAAGCGTTAGGTTATATATGTTTTAAGAGGATTCATTTTTCTGCAAACGATTATGAAAAAGAAGTCATACTTGAACAGATTGATACTTGTGTAGGAATTGTTGCCTTGGAATGGGAAAATATATTGCATGAAATGCACATAAAATTAGTTGAATATGACCATTAAGAAAAGAATTGTTTTAAGTCTACTATTGTTGACAGTTGGTTGTTTAAGTGCCCAAACTGTTCGTAAATATTCTAATGATTATTTGAATATAGGCATTGGTGCAAGAGGTTTAGCCATGTCGAATGCGCAGATTGCATCAGTGAGTGACGTAACAAGTGGTTATTATAATCCGGCTGGTCTCGCTTTTGTGAATAATAATATTCAATTGTCGGCGATGCATGCAGAATACTTTGCGGGGATTGCAAAATACGATTATGTATCTGCAGCTTTTCCGATTATGGATAAATCTAGAACCTTGGGCCTAACTTTTATACGATTTGGAGTTGATGATATACCGAATACATTAAACTTATATAACGCAGATGGAAGTATTGATTACAATAATATCCGTTCCTTCTCTGTTGGTGATTATGGGCTTTTTTTACATTATGCGCAAAAAATAAATGCTATAAAGAAAGGGGAATTTGCGATCGGTGTGAGTCCTAAAGTAGTGATTAGAAAAGTTGGCACATTTGCCAATGCTATTGGCTTCGGTATAGATGTTGGCTTACAATATCGAATCAAAGGTTTCAGGGTTGGTTTTATGGGAAGAGATTTGACATCTACCTTCACTGCATGGAAATTTAAATTTACAGATGCAGAAAAACAAGTATTGCTTAACACTGGTAATGAGTTGCCCTTGAATACACTAGAAATTGCCACTCCACAACTTTGGTTGGGATTTTCTTATGAGTATCAGTTTAAAAAAATATTTAAAATTCAACCAGAGGTGGATGTAAATTTTACGACAGATGGCATGCGTAATGTTTTGGTAAAATCTGATAAGGTAAGTATGGATTTGAATGCAGGACTCGAAGTAAGTTTTGTAGATATTATTTATCTAAGAACAGGCATTGGCAACATTCAAAAAAGCACGGATGATACCGGAAAAAAAATTACCACTTTTCAACCCAACATTGGTGCTGGTCTTGGGTATAAAGGTATTGTTCGCGTAGATTATGCATATACAGATATCGGAGATAAATCGGATGCCTTATACTCGCATGTGATTTCATTGCATTTAGGATTTAATAAGAAGGATAAGAAAGCGACGAATCCCACTAGATAGATAATTTTAAAAAACATTTTCATGAAGAAAATTTTACTCTTACTCTGTTTATGCGTTAGCCTACTTGCGTCGAGAGCCCAGACTTATGGAAATGAGTGGATTAATTATGCACAACCTTATTATAAAATTACCATTGCTGCCGAAGGGATGTATCGCATTCCTTATGCTGTTTTAAATGCTTCTATACCGGGATTTAGTGCTATCAATGGCAGTAGATTAACGATGTATAATAATGGTAAGAATATTCCGATTTACGTGAGTAATAGTGGTCTTTTTTCAAGCACAGACTATATAGAGTTTTATGCGGATATTAATCGAGGAGAGATGGAAACACCGCTTTTTGAAGACTCTAGTTATCAATTGACAAAGTACTCGAGTCTATTTACATCCAAAGCGGCCTATTATCTGACCTATAATGCCTCTTCAAGTAATCCAAGATTTACCACAACCATCAATGATATGACATCATTGCCTCCGGTAGAAAATTATTATATGAGTACTGTTCGTCAGATTTTAAGTAGTTCATTTTCTTATGGTCGGGCATATAATGTTAGTGGTTCAAGTTTTTATAATGCTTCTTTTGACATGGGAGAAGGTCCCATTGGTCCTGATTTTCTAAATACGACCAGCAATGTAACAGTACTCACGCCTAATATTTATACTTCCGGTCCAACAACAGCAAATGTGAAAGGCTTGGTTTTTTCTAAATCTATCAATAATCATCATTTAATTATTGACCTAAATGGTGGCACCAATTTAATGGATAGTCTGAAGTCGGGATACAATCTTTTTCGATTTGATAAGGATGTTCCAATATCAGTTTTGGCTGCTAGTAATGTGATTGCCACTACTGCAGCAGATTTAGATAATGACAGAAATGCCATCAGTAATTTTGAAATTACCTATCCCAAATTATTCAATTTCGAAGGTCTTAGTAAATATAAATTTACGATAGATGGCGGAGCTAGAAAGTACATTGAGATATCTAATTTTAATAATAGGAGTACGAACCCAGTACTGTTCGACCTAAGCAATGGTCAAAGAATGGTTGGTGTATTAGCTGGAGGATTGCTGAAGTTCTCCATTCCTGCTTCATCGCAGGCGCATAGCTTCTATCTGCGTAGCGATAATGCTGTAGATTATACCACCATAGCTAGTCTTACGCCAGTCAATTTTGTTGACTTGAATTCTTTATCCAATCAAGGCGATTATATCATTGTATCTGATACATCGTTGTATGATGACGGTTTAGGAAATAATTGGGTAGAAGAATACAGGAAATATCGTGATGCAGCCTCCTCCTCAACTGGTGCTTTCTATGCGAGAACCATTGATATTAATCAGCTTTACGAACAGTTTGGTTATGGGGTATACAAATCTCCTTTGTGTTTTCGCAATTTTACTTCTTATGTGATGGATCGTTGGACCATCAAACCAAAATATTTATTTCTGATTGGTAAGGGTAGGGAGTATAATGATGTAAGGTCAAGTACGGCAGCATATAATCAATGTTTGATTCCAACCTTTGGTAATCCGGGAAGTGATGTGATGCTCACAGGAACTTATGCAGACTATACTCCACGAATTCCAACTGGTAGGTTGAGTACAGAAAACCCTATTGAAGTAAAATATTATTTGGATAAGGTGAGGCAGTATGAATCTGAACAAAATACTGTAGGTGATCCTTATCAAACCATTGAAAAAAAGGAATGGCAAAAAGAAATCCTTCATTTAGGAGGTGGTGTAGAATTACCAGAACAATTGGTGTATCAATCTTATTTGAACTCCTATAAAACTATTATAGAAAAAGATTCTTTTGGTGCGCATGTGAACTCTTTTTTTAAGACTAGTGGTGAACCGATTGATTATGCAGCTACGGCCTATTTGAAGGCAAGAGTAGATACGGGGATTTCATTGCTTACTTTTTTTGGACATGCTGCTCCTGGTACTTTTGATTTAAGTATTGATGAACCAGAAAACTATTCTAATGTGGGAAAGTATCCTGTCATTTATTCGAATGGTTGCTATTCGGGTTATTTATTTAATAATGCTCCAGGCATTAGTGAACGCTATGTTTTAGTGCCGCAAAAAGGAGCGATTGCGTTTTTTTCAACGAGTGGATTATCTCTATCTTCCGCCTTAAACGTCTATGCAACGTCCTTTTATACTCATTTGTCGAAAACAGATTATGGGAAAGGTATTGGGAAAATTATTCAGCATTGCGTCAGCGATATGAGAGCAAGCGCTTATATCTTTAATGAAATGATAGCGCATGAATTGACCCTACATGGAGATCCTGCCATCAAATTAAATTGCTATGGTCAGCCGGACTATATGATTACGCCCTCACGAGTGTACTTCAATCCACCAGTGATCACAGCAAGTGTAGATACTTTTGAAGTTAAAATTGTGGTAACAAATTTAGGAAAGGCCATTGTGGATACTTATGCAATTGATCTTACAAGAATTTTAGGTGATGGTTCGCAGACGCTCTATAGAAAAAGGGTAGCAGCAACCTTATTCAAGGATACCATTACTTTTAGATTACCCACGCTCATTTCGGGAACAGCAGGTTTGGGAATTAATCAATTCAGTTTGTATGTGGATGCTGATGATGAGGTGACTGATGAGCTATCTGAAACCAATAACTATATTTTAAATGGTGTTTCAACGAATATTCAGAGTGAGGATATTCTGCCGATTTATCCATATGAATTTGCTATAGTGCCAAAGCAGAATATTACTTTCAAAGCAAGTACTGTAAATCCTTTTGCAAGCTCTCGATGGTACTTATACGAGATTGATACTACTGAATTATTCAATAGTCCAATAAAGATGCAATTACGGAAGTTTCAATCTGGTGGAGTAGTCCACTTTAATCCAAGCATTACCTTTGCAGATAGCACAGTGTATTACTGGCGTGTGAGTCAGGATTCAACTTCATCAACTTCCTCTTATGCATGGCATTATTCCTCCTTTATTTTTATCAATAATGAATATCCGGGATGGAATCAATCTCATTATCACCAATGGCTGAAAGATGATTATTCTAATCTTTATGTAGACACTACTCGTACCCTAAAATTTGTTCCAGATCTAAAAGAGATTGAATTAAATACTGGTTTATGGGAGGGGTATGGCGGACCTTTGGATTGGCATTTAATTGAATGGAAGATTAATGGTGCACAGCAACATGCTGCTAGAATGATTGGCTGTGGTGCAAGCTATGGCCTCAATATATTTGTGATTGATCCCGCAACGGGATTGCCGTGGGCTAGTATTCCCAATCCAGGTAGCAACTATAATGCCTCTTATGGCAGTTATCATTGTTCTTATCACAATTGGAATCAGTACGCATTTACATTTAGAACAACAGGAATTCATCCTACTTTGGGTATACCTTGGTCGGAGGTGATCAGTAATTTTATTGATTCTATTCCTGATGGTTTTTATATTGGTGTGTATTCTATGAGTAAACCGCTTTATACTTCATGGGATGTGACTCTAAAAAGTAAATTTTTTGCTTTAGGAGCTATTTCGCTCATAGATTTGACGAGTGGAGCAGTGGATGCGCCGTGGGTGTTTTTTACACAGAAAGGAGTTTCATCTTATGTTCCGGTCGAACAACATGGTTTAAACTGGAGTTCAGTGGTGAATCAGAAAATTGTTATCAATGGACTTTGGAATACAGGGACCTTTAGCTCTCCAGACATCGGTCCAGCAATTGAATGGGGTAGTGTACATTGGAGACATTTTAGTCTAGATGTACCTAACTACGATCAGGAAAGTATGGAGTTAATAGGTGTTGATGCTGCGGGGTATGAAACAAGTTTATTTACCACCACTGCCTTGGACACTTTTATTAATACCATCAGTGCCACAGCATATCCATATATAAAGTTGAAATATCATACATCAGATACTACAAACAGAACGCCGACACAGCCAGATTATTGGAGAGTCTTATACAAAAAGGCACCTGAAGCAGCCATTAATCCTTCTTTGTTTTATTCTATCGATAGAGATACCCTCCAACAAGGAAACATGTTGACCATTCGATGTGGTGTAGAAAGTATTGAAGATATTGATATGGATAGTTTGTTGATTAAATATGATCTTGAAGATGCCACAAGAAACGCAAATGTATCATTAGCTCGTCAAGATTCTTTGCATGGATTAGATACCATGACATTTAAGTATGAGTTAAATACTTTTGGCTCTAACCTTATTGGAGATAATTTTTTAGTGGTAGAAATTAATCCAGCAAATGACCAATTGGAGCAATATCATTTTAATAATTATGCATTGATGAAGTTTCATGTTGACAAGGATAAAGTAAATCCATTGTTAGACGTTACTTTTGATGGACGGCATATTCTGAATGGGGATTTGGTGAGTGCTCGTCCAGAAATATTAATTTCTTTGAAGGACGAAAGTAAGTTCTTGGCTTTGGATGATACCTCACTTTTAGAAATTAATTTGAAATATCCAGACGGTATGTTGCATCGGATGAATTATGATAATTTTATAACGACTTTTATTCCTGCAGACAATTCAAGACTGAATGTTGAAAATAAAGCTAGAGTTGAAATAAAACCAGTTCTAACAACGGATGGAACTTATGAATTGATAGTGACAGATAAGGATAGAAGTGGTAACAAATCGCATATGAAAGATTATAGAATTTCTTTTGAAGTTATTAATAAATCAAGCATCACCAATGTATTGAATTATCCAAATCCCTTCACTACATCAACAAGATTTGTTTTCACTTTAACAGGGTATACTTTACCCACCTTCTTTAAAATTCAAATCTTAAGTCAGAGTGGAAAAGTGGTGAAAGAAATTTCGCAAGATGAGATAGGACCCATTACCATAGGAAGAAATCTTACAGAATATGCATGGGATGGTCGTGATTCTTACGGTGATCCACTAGGAAATGGAGTCTATTTCTACAGAGTGGTTACCTCCATTAATGATGAAAAGATAGAGCATATGGAAACCGTAGCTGATAAGTTTTTCAAGAAAGGCTTTGGAAAAATGGTCATGATTCGATAAAATCTTGGGTATTAAAAGTCTCTTATTTACCGAATTCATTTTCTATACTGAAAATAGATACCTTCATCTGCACCTCTGGTTGGGTAAGTAGTATTCTTGTCATCAATACCTAAAGTGGCGTCCGTTTCTTTTTACTCAGATATAGTGCAACGGCATTTGGAAAGTAAGAGCCATAGAGCAGGGCTATAAAATGGTGAATTTTATTGAAAACTTGAGAGCTTTACAAGCAATTTTTAAAGCGCGGTTTTGCCTTCGAATCTATCTGCTAGGGGCTGTATTTATCAAACTATAATGAGCATTAGGTGCCATGATCAATGCTATATTTTGGAAAAGTGCCAGGCCTGTTTAGTGTTTTAGCAATATGTTGATTTCAAGCTATTATAAATGAATAAATTAGTGCTAAAAATCTTTTTTTTTCAATAAAAAATATTATAATTGTAATATTAATCATAAAACTAAAAACACAAACACATGGGATTTTTCGACAAAATAAAAGCAATGGTTGGTATTGGTCAACCAAAAATGGACTTCACGCTTCAAACTACACAGATAAGAAGAGGTGATAGCATCAAAGGAAAAGCAATATTAACGGGAGGTTCAAGAGAAGTGCCTGTAAAGTCATTCTTAATTGAACACATAGAAATTTTAACAAGAAGAGAATGGAGTGATTCTTTGAACAAAACAGTAGATAACAAAATCAAAACCACGGTAAACAAAGTTGAAATTCCTAAGAATGACGAAGTGATTACAGCAGGTGCAACGATGGAAGTTGAATTTGAATTACCCGTATCTACAGGTGCGATGAATTCTGGTCATCCTTATGCGCATCAAATTAAAGTATCAGCTGATTGTCCAGGATTAGATCCTTCTAAGTCAACAGATATCTTTATCCTTTAGTATATTCTGATAAAAATTAACAAAGCCAGCTTCACAAGAGCTGGCTTTATTGTGTAACACTCTATAGCTAAAGAATTGATTCGATAAATTTTGTACTTGCATTGCAAAGGCATAGGTATGTCTTTCGTCTAGATCAAGCTAAATTACATATCTTTATCAAAACATTGAAGCGTCATTATGGAAAAAATACTTGGTTTTTTAGCACCAGCTGTCATTTATCTTTTTATCACTGTTCTCAATGCACTATTGCCGGGACGTTGGGTGATTGGTTATGTAACAAAAGAAAATTCTGATGAAAAGTTGCGGTACAGACTGAATGGAATATTGGTATTCTTTGTTATGCTCCTCCTATGGATTGGCCTATGTTATAGCGGTTACCTTCGATGGGATTGGCTTTATGAGTACAGATGGTATGGTGCTATTGGAGCTATTGTATTTGGATTGATTTTTTCATTGATATTGGTGATGCCTTATGCTCCTGTGAAGTCCTCCTTTTTTGCCGATTTCTATTTAGGACGTTTAGAAAATCCACAATTATGGGGTGGCAGAATTGATGCAAAAATGTGGTTATACTTGGTGGGTGCCATCATGCTTGAGTTAAATGTGCTAAGTTTTGCAGCCTACCATCACATACATTTTGGTGCGGAGGCCTCCTCAGGCATTTTTTTAGCGGCAGGCCTTCTTACTTTTTTTCTTATAGATTATCTCACTTTTGAAGAGATTCATTTGTATACCTACGATTTGTTTGCAGAACGTGTAGGATTTAAACTTGGTTGGGGGTGCATAGCTTTCTATCCCTATTTTTATTCTATTCCTTTATGGTCTACGGTAGACCTTGCTCCCACGCATTTTCCTCCTTATGTATTAGTGTTATTCGCTGTTGTTTTCTTTGTAAGTTGGAGCCTATCTCGAGGGGCAAATTTGCAGAAGTATTTTTTTAAGAAAGACCCTACTAAAGTTTTTTTAGGAATGAAACCGAAGACCATTACTGATGGAAATAAAACCTTGTTAGTAGGCGGTTTTTGGGGACTCAGCCGACACATCAATTATCTAGGAGAAATTGGAATGGCTATTGGCATTGCGCTATGTGTTGGCCATCCATTCTTGATATGGCCTTGGCTCTATCCTTTGTATTATGTGGTATTGTTGTTTCCTCGTCAGATGGATGATGATAAACGATGTGCCCTAAAATATGGTAAACTGTGGGAGGAATATCTAAAGAAAGTACCCTATAGAATTATTCCATTTGTTTATTAGAATAACCTGCACGAAAAGCGTTTATACTGTCAATAGAATGCTTGACTTTTAAAGCTTTGTTCCCATTCTAAGGATTGTTATTGAAATGAATGGTTTTGATAGAAGCCTGCGTAAATTTTGCCGGTATCTAATTTCTTTCTCGAGAAGATTATTGAATGAATAAGGCTAGGAATATATTTTTACTGCTTGGCAGCCTCTTCCATCAAGTGTTCAGATAACTCTTTTCCCAAGTAATTGTCGATCAAACGATGTACTAAATACAAGGCTGGAGTGAGTAAAACCGCCACTGTAAATTTATAGATATAATTCATCGTACCGATGGCAAGAACCAAACGCCAATCCCAATTATTACCAATATAGAAGGCAATAAATAAGACCACAAAACTATCGACAAATTGCGAAATCAAAGTTGAACCAGTGGCTCTGAGCCATAAAAATTTTTCGCCTGTTCTTAATTTGATAGAGTGAAAGACTGCCACATCAAGTATTTGACCGATAAGGAAAGCAACGATAGAGCCAATGATAATCCATTGTCCTTGACCGAATACCCCTTTAAAAGCGTTATTCATGTCGGGCACGCCTCTTTGAATATTTGATGTTGGCCACCAATCTGCTGCTGGCAATTTCATGGCACCATAAAACATAATGAAAGCATAAGCAATCAAAATGGCTGCTAAGTAGGAGAGTAGTTTTACGCCCCGTTTACCGAAGTACTCGTTGATGATATCTGACATGATAAATACAATCGGCCAAAGCAATACACCAGCCGTCAAATCAAAGCCTAGATTGTCTTTGCCAAAAAAGCTAAAAGAGAATTTTTTGATACCGATGGTCGATTCTAATGAGAAAATTTTGACACCAACAAATTCGGCAATAAATACATTCGCAATAAAAAATGCAGCGAGAATAATAAATAATCTTACCGCTTTATCATTGATATTGAAATGTAATTTCATGCTGAAAACTATTTAGTTGAATTGATTCATCACTTCTATCACATGCATAATATCTTCTTCGCTATGAATGGCGGAACAAGGCAAACTCAATTCTGTTTGATGTATTTCTTTTGCTAGTACAAAATCGTTCGGGTCTAAGTTCATTTGATGTTTTGCAAAATGATTTTTAATAGAGATTTGTTCACAAGGTACAATTGGATAATGAATTTCTGTTTTGATAAAATGTTGCAACAAATAATCTTTTAATTCATCTCTTCTTTCATGTCTAATCGCAAATATGTGGAACACATGAGACGAATGATCGTTTACAGTAGGCAAAATAAAATCGCTTTTTAAATGCTTTAGATATAAGGCCGCTAACTTTTGCTTATGCCCATTGATGCTATCTAATTGTTTTAACTTGATCGACAAAAAAGCTGCTTGAATCTCATCTAATCTAGAATTGTAGCCAATAAATTCGTTATGGTATTTGATATGCGAACCGTAATTTCTCAACGCTTTTAAAGATTGATATAAGCTCAAATCGTTGACAGCCATGCCTCCGCCATCACCCAAGGCACCAAGATTCTTTGTTGGATAAAAACTAAAAGCACCAACTTGGCCAAAGGTTCCAGTCATTTTCTCTTTGTACATAGCACCATGACTTTGTGCGCAGTCTTCAATCAATTTTAAATCATGTTTTTTGCATAAGGCCATTATATCGTCCATCTCACAAGGCTTTCCATAGAGATGTACAATCATGATTGCTTTTGTTTTTGAAGTGATTTTCTCTTCAATTTTTTTCGGATCAATATTGTAAGTCAACATATCTGGTTCTACAAAAACGGGCGTATGACCTGTGTTGATAATAGCATTGATGGTAGCGATATAGGTATTGGAGGGTACGATGACTTCTGAAGGCTCAGGAAAATCCATGGCAATCAAGGGCAACTCTAAGGCATCTAAACCAGAGGCTAAGCCAATAAATTCAGGTGCTTTCAGATAAGCGGCAAATTCTTTTTCAAAGGCTTCTACTTTTTTGCCGAGGATAAACCATCCACTATCTAACACGTCCGAAAAGCTTTGTTTGTATTGCTCTAGATAAGGTTTATTAAGGTGATATAAGTTTTCGTAATCGATATTCTTCATCATTTATTCATTTATTTGAAGCCATCCTTGTTTTCTGATGTCGTTTCCTAATAAGGTTGATCAATATAATCATCTACATCATATTTGGTAGATGCAAATACTAATAAGACAGCATCTTTACTAAACTGTTGCATGGTATGCCAGTCCTTAGGTTCAAGGATTAAGCATATGTCGGGACTATTGAGCGTAAATATATTTTCAGAGATGCCATCATTATTATAAATTTCGCAGGAACCGCTTAAACAGATCAAAGCCTGCCATGATTTTTTATGTCGATGTCCACCACGCTGAATAGTAGTATCAGGAACACCTTGTATATAGTATGTACGCAACACATCAAAAGGAATTTCGTCCTGCACTACGGTCAGTTGACCTCGTTTATCTGTATGCGTTTTTAATTGAATGAGCTGTGCCAAGTTTTTAATTTTTAGGTCTATCTTTTGGCTTGCTATAGAACTAAGCTTTCAAGAATCGATGAATAAAATTACTCTTTATATAAGCAAATTTACCCTTTAAATATTTATCTTTAAAATAAGTTTTTGAGGAGCTACTGCCGTGAGGGTCGAAAGCCTCGTTACTCTTCAATATCAATACTTTTGATGCTTCTAAGGCCTTGATATAGGACTCATAAAACTGACTTTTAATTTTTTGTGAGAGGGCATAGGTATTAGGACTATATATAAATCCTCCATGGTCATAAAATTTTAGTCCATGAAAGTGATAAAAAATAGCTTCGAATGGGTGCTGAGATTTTCTTTCTGTGCCTAGTAGTTTTCCATCTTGTGCAACAAAATCATATTGTTGAATGTTCCAAGGTGCCAAACCGCCGCCAAGATTTTTTAATTCAAATACACAATCAAATTCCTTAGTCCATGTATCAAGGTATTTTTGATCACCAAATTTACCATCTTCAATTCTATTGAAGCACCACTCGAGACATTGATTTCGCCAATGTTTGAGCACCTGCATAGATTCGGGGCTATTATCGAAGTACATAAACTGAACACAATATTTTCCTGATGCTTTCGATTGGTCATAATAGGAAGTATATCGATGTTCGGTAATCATGACATGCTTATCTGCCGGCATTTCATTGACCAACACTCTTGGAGATTGAAAGAAATATAAATCAGCATCTAGATAAGTACAGTTTTGCAAATTAAAATGCTGAAGGCAAAACCATATGGTGGATGAAGTGCTGGTCCAGCAGTATTCTCCACGTGTTCTTGTCGGCTTCACTTTGAGTAAGGATTCATCTTCAAATTCATGCAAAGAGATAATGGTGACCTTCTCAAGTTGCATTTTATCGAGGGCAATTTTAGAAAGATCATCGAAAGCAAAAATGTATAAATGAAAATTTGCTTCATGCGCTAGCAAAGATTGATACATCGCAATGCCTCTACTCATATAGTTCTTGTCGAATAAGGTGCAGAAATGCAATGTTTCAGTAGCGCTCATACAATTATTTTAAAGCCAATTTAATCAACTTAAAGAAGGTAGAAAAGCTATAGATTTCGCTCTTTATCATTGACTTTGAATGTTGCATCATCTTATTAAATAAGGCATCCTTATGTTGTTGAAAGCCTTGCTGTGCAATCGAAAATGCCAAGCTATGGCAACCTTGTATACTCGCGAATAACCATCCTAATAAAAAGCTACGTGTATCTGCGTTTTCGAAGCTATTGATAAAAACCATTTCGCTCCAACCCGGTGTAGTTTTCAAGGTATGATTGGCTACCTTCTGTAAAAATTTACTAGCGAATAATTCTTTGAAATCGTTGAAAGGCATTTGTACAGCTCCTTTTACAGTGATATCGGCAAGCTTAAAGGGCATATTTCTCATGTATTGAAAAACATCAATCATCTTGTCTTCACCTTGATAGGCATCAATAATACCGGGCTCAAATTCAGCCATCACCACTGCTTTTTGTGTTGCTTCTGGAAGATTGCAAAACAACCGTAAATCGGTTCCTTGGGTGTCTGCTTTAAACCAATCTACATAATTGATATTGATTTCAGATAAGATGCCTTCTAAGGTAACGGTATTCAAATCGATTTCTTTTTCCACCTCGAATAATGGTGAGAATGAAAAAGTCTCTAATCGTTTATTGTCAGGGTGCAGTGTGCTCGAGCAATAAGGACTTTTAGTTAGATAAAATTTTTGTTTGGTCTTATTATTTTTATCAGAAGCGATACAATTGTAGATATATAATTTTTTGAATTCAGAACTTTCTTTTTCAATAAAATTAAAATCTCTATCATCGGCATCAAAGGCAATACCAATGCAGAAGTGAGCAATACTTTTCCAAGCAGGATTCAATTCTTTAGAAGCTCCAATGTCTATCAAGACTGGTGGTTTTTCTTGTATCTCTTTTCTTTGTGAAATCTCTCTGATGATATCTTTCATAGCAGCATTATTTTAATTGAAGTAGCATGCCTTTATAGCGACATGGAATATTAATTTCTATTTGATTGTCCCATTCCCAAATCAAAGTATAACTTTTTAAAAGCTTTTGCATAAAAGGATTTTCAGCAAAAATGTAACAAGGATATTTCGCTTTGTATATTTTAGAAGGAACGTATTGAATGGTCTGAATGTCTTTCTGCACCGCATTACTAAAAGGAGTACTATCGATTATCAGATAAGGAATTTTAGCATCAATCGCTTGTTGAATAAAATAAAATGGGTCTTCCAAATAATGCAAGACGCAAGAAAAAAGAATCATATCAGTGCTCAGTTTTGTTGCACTTGCTATATCATATTCAAAGCTTAATTGTTCAGTCGTAAAATTTTCTTTGCCGCATGTTACATAATTTTCTTGTTCCACTACCGTCCAATGAAAGGAATGAAAACGATTGAAGATTGTTTTATGTTGATGATAAGTACTACCTAATGCACCACCAAAATCTACAACACCTAATTGATTTTTTTGCGCGAATACATGTTGTAAGGACGCTACTAAAGGCCAATGAATGGCTGCTTTTTCAAATAGAACAGCATCTTTTTCGTAGGCTGCTTTGCCTGCTATAACAGCAGCGGTAGCGTCTTTTACTTTTTCTAAGATTGAACTTTCTTCATAGCCACTACATTGCTTGGCGGCCGTTTTCCAATCGCCACCAAACACTTCCCAAAACAAAAAGCGATCTTTGTTCACTTGTCTATACAAACTAAGCAAGCCTTGATACAGAAAAGGGGGCAATATGGATTTAAAGATAGACAAGCTTATGATTTGTAATAGTTAGAGGTTTGCATCCATGCTGCGAATTGTCGTATGCCTTCTTCTAAGCTAGTATCAGGATGATAGCCCAATAATGCTTTTGCCTTATCGATGCTTGCATACGTAACGGGTACATCACCCGGCTGTTCTGGCAAATGATTAATCTTTGCTTTCTTAGCCAAGACATGTTCGATTTCATCTATCAATGCACTTAATTTGATAGGTTGATTATTACCGATATTGATAATTTCATAGATGCTTTTATCATAAGCCATCGCAGCTTCTATCCCTTTCACAATATCACCCACATAAGTATAATCGCGCAATGTAGAACCATCGCCATATACATTGATGTTTTCGTCGGCCATAATCTTTTTACAAAATTGATGGATTGCTAAATCGGGCCGTTGACGTGGTCCGAAAACCGTGAAGAATCGTAGAGCGATGAATCTGATTTTGTATAAATGTGAAAAAGTATAACCCATCAATTCGCCACCCACTTTGGTTGATGCATAAGGACTAATAGGCATCAAGACATTGTTTTTTTCAGACCATGGATATTCTGGATTGATGCCATACACACTGCTGGAAGAGGCAAAAACGAATTGTTTGGTGTTTTTTTCTACGGCAATGTCCATGATATTTTGCGTACCTACGATATTGGTAATTTGATAAGCATATGGGTTTTGAATACTTGGACGAACACCAGCTTTGGCAGCGATATGCACCACTGTGTCTATATTTGCAACATCTATCAAACTTTCGTTCAAAGTCACTTTATCGGTGATGTCTAGTTCAATGAAGCGATAATTTGGTGATTTAAAATGCGCTTCAATATTCAATTTCTTTTGCTCTACAGCGTAGAAGGGATCAAAATTATCGATGCAGATGACATGATGATTGGGATTAAGCAATAATGAATCTATCAGATGACTTCCAATAAATCCTGCCCCACCCGTTACCAGTATTGTCTTTTTCATCTGTAAATATAAGGTTTTTCGTGTTGCTGTCAATGGATGAAGTGGAGATGTAATGCTAGAGGAAACTTTCCTCATGATTGATTCGCCTTATCATGTGTTATCACCTGACAGGTTGTATCAAAATAAGCACCTAAAAACAGCATAAAATTAATTTATAATTGCTCTGAGATAACCGTTAAATATAGGTTTGTGAAGACACAAACCTAGGGCGTATTTTCTATCTACAAAAGTAAGCCTAAAAAAACACGCTATGGAACGAAGGACGGCCCTCAGCGGGTAGGTGCTTAAAACGCAATAGAGTTTTAGGCCGATGGCTATCGGCCCTTGATTTTTTGTTACTTTTTCATCAAGGAAAAAGTAAGGCAACATTGATAAAAAAAACTTCCTGAGACTGATGTGGCTACTCAATCTAGTGAAAATTGATTTAATAGATTCACAGAAAGTATCATCAATTATAGGTTTGTGAGGACACAAACCTAGGGAAAAAAGGTATCATCAAATATAGGTTTGTGAAGACACAAACCTAGGGTGTATAAAAGACACAAACCTAGTGCTAGCAAAACTACAAACCCCCACTCATCAAACCTTGCAAATAATTCACCCTTGCATTCAACTTAATCATATGCGGAGCTGAACAATTTTTAAGATAGTCTTGTATATGCAAAGAATTTATCCCAAACTCAAGCATACTCAATATCTCTTCCCCTTCCATACCTCTTTCACTGCGCCAGATATAATACTCTTCAGTAGCACTAGAATCAACATTAGACTTGATATGTATCAAAGGTGAATTTTTTTCTATGGCAGATAAAATATCTGAATTAATCACTTGCAACCACCAACATTTTTCTGCAAAACTAAATTGCTCAATACGAGTTTCTAATTGTTGTAATCTCGATATAAATCCCATCATCTTCATCTCTCGCATCCAAGGAGTAATCGAATGCACAGGATAATAGTGATAAGCGTTTTCTGCTAATGCTTCATTTTTAATAAAGCTAATATTCGGCAGACTATCTCTTAAAAAACATCTTTCGATTTCATTACTTTCATTCGCTAACCAATGCCCTTCTCGCAAAGCTGTATCATTCAAAAAGAAAGAACTTTCACCATCTCTCCAAGAGAAAATCAAATCTTCTTCTTGCGATAAAATCAACTCATTCCAGGTATTGTCAAACAGCTGTATGCTTTTTAAATAGGCATGATAAGAGAACTCGTTGAATGAGATACATTCAAGCGTACTATCATACAAACCTTTGATATAATAAGGCACTGTAGGGATACGCGATTTGATTTCTTTGTTAAAACGCAATGGTTTGATAAAGGTGCCTTTGATATTCGATGCTGATAAAAGATATAATTGCTCATTCGTCAGCATAAACTCTGGTGGTAAATAATAGGGAGTATAAGTTCCAAACTCTTGTTCTATAACATTGATCCCAATTTTTAAATTTTCTTCAAAGCCTTTGGTAGAGCGTAATAAACCCATGTCATGCGAATAGGGACGCAAAATAATCTCAAACAAATCTTTATGCGCATTAATCAACGCAATTGCTTCTGGATTGAATGATTTGATATCGCTAATGGTAGCACCAGTAAAACCAAGAGATACTTTTTTCTGATCCTTCACGTAGTTATTCAACCATGCAAACAAGACAGATGATTCGCCACCTTCTAGGTAAGACAACCATTTGGCGCTTGCCAAGCAAGAGGCATCAGCATTAAAGTTAACGATATCTACCAATACTTTTTTCATACAATCGAGGCTTATATCACTGTGCTTTGAAACAATGAATCTATTTTTAAATATTCTTCAAATACTTGGTCTTCCATAGGAATGCCGTTTACTTTTCTATGCGCAAATGCAATTTTTTCTGGATCACCCGCCACCATCATCCTTTGATTTTCCAAGGCTTCCATGGCTCTGATACGCTCCACCACACTTGTCAAATAATTCTTGAAATTGGTCGGGTCTTGAAATTTTTCGATGTCAATGGCCATAAAAAAGTGACCAACTTTTCGTTGTGCTTCAGCTGGAGAAGTGAACATGGGCAACATATCTTTACCCATTACACCGTCCACCAAAACAGCACATAAAATATCTATCATCATCCCCAAACCAAAACCTTTATAATCAGCTGCAGGTCTTAAGCTCGCTGCATCGTGTGGGTTCGTCACTGGATTGCCTTCTTTGTCATAGGCCCATCCTGTTTCTAATTCCTGATTTTTTATTCTATAATTTTTTACCTTATTCCAAGAGATTAAAGAAGTCGCCATGTCCAAACAAAAAGGTTCTTCATCATTCAAAGGTGCCGTAAAACAAATAGGATTCGTACCAAAAAATGAGCTCTTTCCATTATGCGCTTTCACCAAAGCATCTGCATTGGTAAAGGCAAAACCAAGACAATTTTGTTTCGCGGCACGTAAACCAAAATAAGCCGCAGCACCGAAATGCGAAGAGTTCATTACATTCACCGCAGCCATGCCAGTCTCTTTCGCCATCGCAATGGCATGATCCATTCCTACAGCACCAGCATGATGACCGATCGCTGCATCAGCATTTAATATGGCTGAAGAAACAGCTGTTTTGTTCAATGCAAATGATGGATTTTTATTGATACGTCCACTATCTACCGAGCGAACATAATGCGGAAATAAATTGATGCCATGCGAATCTACCCCACGCAAAGAAGTCTGTATCATAGAATCAACGGCATGATTCGTCGAGTCAGTATTTAATCCATGCGATAAAAAAACCGCTTTCATTTTCGCACTCAGGCCTTCATTATCTAATAGTACCATACTAATTTTCCTTATTTTATTTTTTTGTAATGTCCACCCATGCGGCGTTCTGAGCCAGACTTTGATTGGCAAAATCACTTACTAAAGTTGAAATTGAAGCTGAACGAAAAGAAGGACGATTCGCAATTAAATGCTCAAAAGAAACCGCATTATTTTGTAAGTCTATCACATCCAATACAAATCTCTCGATGCTTTTAAAGCCATATCCATTCAATGTTTCATGCCCATCATCACCCGGTAAATATTCAGAGAAATAAGGGTTGATCAGTTGCACACCTCCATGTTCGTTTACCAATTCAATACCACGATCTTTTTGATCACATTCCAATCGACCTTCTGTCCCGATAAATTTTATCTTTTGGTCAGACATCGCTGCACCGCTATTCGCATCAATCCAATTGGCGTTGATGATAGAAATAAATTTATCTTTTGCATCATGAGGATTTTGCCATTCGATAAAAGCATGAATCGAATCATAAGTGTCAATCCCTTTTGCAATCAATGTTTTCTTAGTGCCATAAGCTGACACACGAATAGGAGTGAAGCTCGTTAAAAAATAAATTAAATCGATATAATGTATCCCTAAATATTGTAGAATATTGGTTTGGTCGCTCCAGCCTTTAAAAATTTCTGTAGGTATTTTTATCTTCTGACTATAATCAACTTGAATATAATTTAAGGCACCAATTTTGCCCTCTTTCAATACACGCTTTGCATATAAATTCGATTCATCCCAACGCTTATGAAACTCAACAGCACCGTATACTTTAGCGCTTTCGCTCAATTCAATTAAAGACTTTGCTTCCTCATAAGTTGGCGTCAAAGGCTTCACCACCAAAGTAGGAATTTTGGCACTGATACAAAAGTTGACATAAGCATAATGCAAATGATCAGGCACCGAAACAATCGCTGCATCAAAGCTTTCCCCTTTTACTAATAAAGCAAGATCGCTCAACTCATCTGGTATGGCTACAAATCGGACATTCGCTTTATAACCCAAACGTGCTGAAATATTCGCAGTGGCTTCCTCTACATGTAATGCACTTGTCGCTGATTTTGAAACAATCACCATTTCACTCAGCTTTTGCTGTTTGGCCAATTGAATCAACGAAGCCAGAATAGTTCCATTGCCCGTGCCTTTGCGCCCAGTGACATACATGCCAGAACCTACCACCAATATTCTCATTCTCCTTATATTTTAAGCAAATTTAATAGATTCCAAACAGCATTCCCCATTTCTTCCTAAATATTGATGTTAAGGGCCTATGCCCAAGGTTAAGAACACCCTTGGTCACCACGCTATACGGCGTACATGGTACTGCCTGCTATCGCTTAGGCGGGATTTGAGTCCAAAACAAGATTTTAACCAAAAGGAATGAATGATATATATTGCTTATATCGCAAAGAGGAAATTTAGATGATTTGTAGTTCTAATTTTTACATTTGTGTTTCTATTATTTTGATAGTAAAAGTTCTTGATGCTTACAGAACTTGCATATCATTACTCAATTACGAAACTAAAAAAGCTAAATGGATGTCTAAAAAATCAAACCCAGTTATTTATTTTGAAATTCCTGTCAATGATATGGACAGATCAATTCAGTTCTATCAGACAGTATTCAATTTTGAATTTAGCAAAGAGATCATCGACAACAATGAAATGGCCTTGTTCCCCTTTGCTGAAGAAAACTCAGGAATTACAGGTGCCTTGGCGAAAGGAGAAATTTACATACCAACCAAAGACGGAGTGCTGATCTATTTCAAGACTTCAAACATTGATGATACATTGAAATTGGCTACTGAATGCGGTGGCCAAATTCTGTATCCAAAAACGGATAATGGGATTGGATTTGTGGCAGAGATTGAAGACACGGAAGGGAATAGAATAGCATTGTTCCAATCAAAAGAATAAGGAAAGTCCAACCAATCTCACGCAAGCATTCGTTTATCAATGCTTTTTTTTCGCATTTTGGCGTGAGTGTTTTACACTCGTGCCTTCCATGATAAACCCCCTCGTCTGCATTTGCAATGCAGCTTCTTTTCATCTTTCAAAATAAATCTATCGCAAGCAAATGCTTTTGAGAAAGAAGGATTTTTTCTTTTATTTTTTGATAAAGGCATCACAAGCTTGTTATAGAAAATGGAAGGCAAGATAAGCACGAGTGAAAAACACTCGCGCCAAGTTAAGCACTAAAGTTAAACGCTAAAGTTAAGCAGGAGTGGAAATACTCGCGCCAAACTAAGAGCTCCGCATGAGCGATAGCAGGCAGCTACCATGTAGCGCCGAATAGCGCGACAGCAAGCCTTTGTATTTGCTTGCTGGCATGCCCAAATTATCGCAAACATTCATTCATCAATGCATTTGCGATACAAAGACTTGTCTTCAAAAACTAGACGTCTTATTTTTTTGCAAATGCCCTATATTTGTTAACCTACAGGCATATCGAAATGAAAACAATTATAGAAGCCTTACGATAGACCTTTCAATAATCATAGACAAACCTTATTTTAGTTAAAATGAAACATTTATTAAAAACAAAAATTGGACAGATGCGCATTCTTGGTTTCTTAGAAGGAATTACCCTTTTAATCTTAGTTTTTCTTGCTGTACCAATGAAATATTTGTTTGACAATCCAATCGTTTCAAAAACGGTAGGACCCATACATGGCGCTATTTTTATTCTTTTTCTGATCAGTACTTTTCGTGTTGGATCGGAGCAAGCTTGGAAATTCAAAGAGACCACTTGGAAAATAGTGTTGGCTTGCTTTATTCCATTCGGCACTTTTTATATTGATCATACACTTTTACGATCGATTAAGGATAAGGCGTAAGCGTTGATGACAGTCAAGGATTAGGGTCACGAGTGAAAAACACTCGCGCCAAATGAAGTTGATAATATTTTCATGAATTTGTCGGATGAGCCACCCACCACGGAATTGGGTCACGAGTGGAAAACACTCGCGCCAAATGAACAGCCACCCGTCAAGGATTTTGAATTCATGTGCTTTTAAATTTAATATTATGTTCATGTGCAAAAGGGGAATGAAAATAAAAAAAACAATACTTTTGAGAAGAGAAGTTCGATCCATACATTATTGGCGCAGTGATATAAGAAAAAGAAAATAATATGAACAGTCATTATAGAAAATGCATAGCAATGTTTGCAGGATGTCTGCTATGGCTGAGTTCTACACAGGCACAACAAGCCACCACAGCAGCAGGTGGAGATGCATTGAGCACGGGAGGTTCAGTGGCTTATTCGGTTGGACAAGTCGTCTATACCACTATCATAGGAAATGATGGAAGTGTGGCACAAGGCGTGCAGCAACCTTATGAATTTTATATTGTAGCGGGAGTAGAAAATGACTTGGTGCATTTAGTAGTGGATGCCTACCCCAACCCAATCTCCGATTTTCTACAGTTACACATTGAATATGACAATTGGCAAGATGTAATCTTTCAACTAGTGGATATAGAGGGTTCAATCATTGAAAGTAGAAAAATAACTAGTGCCACTGAAACCATTGATATGTCATTATTATCAAGTGATATTTATTTTTTAAAAGTAAGTTGCCAAGGCAAGGAATTAAAAACATTTAAGGTCATTAAAAACTAACATTGTGAAGCAGATTTATTCGATCCTAGTAGGATTATTGATAAGTGTCATTGGACTTGCGCAGGCCCCTCAAAAAATGAGTTATCAAGCCGTTATTCGCAATAGCACGAATGCTTTGGTAAGATCCTCCCTTGTAGGGATGCGCATCAGTATATTGCAAGGTTCGTCGAGTGGTACCCCAGTATATGTAGAAACCCAAACTCGAACCACCAATGTCAATGGACTTGTAAGTTTAGAAATAGGCACAGGAACTGTTGTAACAGGGTCATTTGCTATGATTAATTGGGCAGTAGGACCTTACTTTATAAAAACAGAAACTGACCCCGCAGGCGGCACTAGCTATGCTATTGTGGGTACCAATCAACTAATGAGTGTCCCCTATGCTTTATATTGTGCAAGCGGTGCAGCTGGTCCAGCAGGTCCAACGGGTGCTACAGGCTTGACTGGCGCAACAGGTCCAGCAGGTCCAACAGGTGCAACAGGTCCGGCGGGTCCAACAGGTGCGACAGGTCCAGCGGGTCCAACTGGTGCGACAGGTCCAGCGGGTCCAACAGGTGCGACAGGAGCTGCAGGTCCAGAGGGTCCAGCAGGTGCCACAGGAGCCACAGGTCCAGCAGGTCCAAGTGGGAGTGGAGGTTTTGTTCACTTTATTGGTGAGCCATATGGAGGAGGTGTTGTTTTTGATGTATGGAAAGATACATTAGGCGTTGAACACGGCTTAGTGGTTGATGCAACAGATCTTAGCGCTGCCTATGCATGGAGCAATGTTACCGCCACCTTAATTGGTGCCGGTGCACAAAGCGTTTGGGATGGTTTAAGCAATAGTAATGCGGTGATGGCACAAGCAGGTCATTCGAGCAGTGCTGCTTTGTTATGTTATAATTCGACCAATGGCGGACAGAGCGATTGGTATTTGCCTTCTATTCAGGAGTTGAATAAGATTTGGGCTAATTATGTCGACGTAGGTAGAACATTATCGCAAATTTCTGGGGCCACTCAATTTGCAGCAGAGCGATACTGGAGCAGCACAGAATACTCTACCACCAGCATATTCTATTTCCACTATCTCACTGCGGTTATCACCAATGATAGCAAGGGCCGAATTTTTCATGTGCGTGCGGTTAGAGCCTATTAATATGTTAGGAGATAGCACAAAGCATATCATTTTTTAATAGCTTTTTGTCCACGACGCAGCAATTTTTAGTCATGCTTGATATTCATAGATTGCTAAACACAGCAGAACAACTCAAAACTCATAACTCATAACTCATAACTCACAACTAAAGAACTAACTTTTCAAAGCTTTCTCCATTCCTTGTAATTCGCTCAAATACTCCGCATCTGCAAACAAGGCTATATCCACTTTGGGACCTTTGATTTTAATTTTTACAGAAGCATCTGCTTCTTTGGAAAAAGAATTTTTTTTACTTGCGATTTTGTCAAAAAGCAGCAATGTTTTTCAGACTTCATAGTTTCTAATTGACCTTCTGCAATGCGCTTTTCATTCGCCACAATTTCTGGTTCATATTTGTCTTGAAAATAGTTGATGGCTTCAGCAGCGATGACTTGCTGTAAGCTAGATCTAACATTAGTCACCGCCGTTGCTTTTCCAAGTGCGATCATGTATAATCCATTGTCGTTAAGTTCTAGAAAATACATTCTTGCCCGATCGATAAAACCTGGCTTCTTTAGACATCTGAAAATGGTGATTGACAATTTTTTTATTTTATGTTTTGTAAAACTACATTAGTTAGAAACAATCATATGACCATTTAATGTTTTAAAATCATTCACTCTTATTTGATAATAATACATTCCATCTAATAAGTTATCTGCCTTGATGTTTATAGTCTGCTTACCGAAAGTATAATTAGTTTTGGATGTTTCAGCAACTCTTTCACCTAATGCATTGAAGATAATAATCTGAAGACTAGAATTTGTGCTAAGCGAGATATCAATATTAGTCGATTGATTGAAAGGATTTGGATAGTTTTTAACGATCTTATATTCTTCTGCTATTTGGTTGTTAATGCTTGAGCTTGCAGCTGCAAGGGGTTGTTGTTGCGTAACACAATGCACCATTCCACCATTCTCATATAAGTTTCTACAATCAATTCCCACTACTGTTCTCCCTGGATGCAGTGCTTGAATAATCGCATTAGCTGCTGCATCATTAGGGTCGCTATAGTTGGGAACAAGGATGACATTATTCGCAATATAGTAATTGCAATAAGATCCTTTATATCCTAAATTGGTTCCAAAGGTAGTAACGACATTATTCTGTGTCAATGGTACATATACTTTATTATAGGCAGTTCCACTCACATTGCTTGCTGTATTTAGTGTTGCGATATCGGTTGATGATAGTCCCCAATAAAGTAAATCTGAGTTGCTCATGGTCACCAAAGTGCTATCATTGGCAAACTTTGCAAAGCCATCAATATGCGCATCCGTAATGTCATCTGGACCTAGAAAACCATCCAACCAAATAAATTTTGTAACTCCGATGTATTGGGTAAGTATTGTTTCTGCTTGAGTTTTGGTCATGCCAGGATTTCTGATAGCTAATGCTCCTGAAGCATTTGTTTGGGTTAGTATTGAACTTTTGGTTGCCAAAAAGACACCTTTTCCGTCAAGCTCGTAGGCTCCGCCTTCAAGTATCATAGTTGCATTTAAGTCAATGACTGGTAGACTGATGGCTGTTCCAATACTTGTCGGTATTGTATTACAAAGGTTATAATTATAATCGCCTCCCCATCCATTAAAACCCCAGTCTTCAAGATGCAAATTTCCACTTGTATCTCTGACAAAAATGGGTCCATTATCTCTGACCCAAACATCATTAGTTTGCCACAATTTGAAATCTACATTGCTTAGGTTGACACTTGCCGCGGAAAGCAAGGCTGTAATTCTACCTTGCTCTGTTGAATTATACGCAATAATATGCACCTTTTCGCTGCCTACCAAAGCTTTTGTCATCGACACCCAAGTTAAATCTAGACTGTTTCGGTAAGACATTCCATACTCATATTGATGTGGCCACTGTAACCATGTTCCTTCGTGAGGTTCGTTCTCTGCCGGCATTTGATAAGTTTGGGCAAACGAAGTAATTGCCATAGTTACGATTATAAAAATGGTACTAATTATTTTCATGTTATGGAGTTAAATTCAATTTTAAGATATTCTCAATCACTACAAATATAGTCGTTTGTACTAGCAATTGGATGTCATGTAGTCCATGCAAACTACATAGAATCTATACATCATTTTATTTTTCTATAAATCGAAATGCCGTGTGAGTGATAGCATCCGGCACGAAGTAAGGCGTATAGCACGACCGCCTTGCTTTGTATCTCAGCAAGGGGGGCACACCCAAAAAATATTATTGATTCAACTTTTGATGGAGGTAAAATCGCGCAAACTCTAAGTCTAGCGGGGTATCTATGTCGATGACATCATTGGCATCCATGATATATGGATAAATTTTTGAGCCTGTCATAGAATGTTGCTCGGTGATAGTACTCGCACGAGTCACATCGATGACGCAATTGTAAAAGTACATTTTGGGTAAATCCTGTCGGCGTAAGAGATAGGGCTGTGGGTGTTCAGCCTTCATGATGGGGTCGAGAAAACCTTTTTGGTCGAGGGTAAAAACGCGATATGGATGTTGACCAGGTTCTGATACCGAGCGTACCGAATCAGCTTCAGTATGGTCGATTAGGAGCTGAATGGCTTCGTCGATCCAATGTGGATTTCTATAAGGCGCTGTGGGTCGAAGGTGCACCACTATGTCAGGAATGTAATTTTCTTTTTCTTTCAGAAATGCGAGTAAATGCTCGAAAACAGGGATGTCTAGCACATGGTCTTCTGCTAACTCGGCGGGTCGCACAAAGGGAACTTCTGCGCCATACTTAATACCTTCTGCAATAATTAAATCGCTATCGCTTGAAAGAAAAGTACGTTGAATGAGCTTTGATTCTAGTGAATGGGTGATGCTATGACCCACAAGTGACTTGCCTTCTATCTCTGTCAAGTTCTTATTTTTAATGCCTTTTGAACCGTCACGGGCTGGAATCAAAGAAATAATTTTCATAAGCAATGTGGTTTCTTGAAAGCAAATTAAAACTAAAATTTTCTTCTTTTTGTGAAATTGTAAATTAAAACTATCTTTATTCTTGTAAATCGAACTTATGGAAAAAAAGATATTATTAGAAGTAAAGAACCTAGTGACGGAGTTTAAAACCGAAGAAGGGAATGTGAAAGCGGTAAACGATGTGTCGTTTACTTTATATAGAGGTGAAACGATTGGAATCGTTGGTGAATCGGGTTCTGGAAAGTCTGTTACTTCTTTATCCTTGATGCGTTTGATTCCAAATCCTCCTGGTCAGATTACCGGAGGTGAGATGATTTATCATAAAAAAGACGGGACTAAGATTGATTTGAGAACTATCTCAGAAGATGATATGCGAACGATTCGTGGCAATGATATCGCTATGATTTTTCAAGAGCCTATGACTTCATTGAATCCGGTATTTACATGTGGTGATCAGGTGGTAGAAGCGATACAATTGCATCAGAAAGTGAGTAGGAAAGAGGCGGAAACTAGAACGCTTGCCATGTTTGAAAAGGTTCAGTTACCAAACCCTCAAAGAATTTTAAATGCCTATCCACATCAATTATCTGGTGGCCAAAAGCAACGTGTGATGATTGCGATGGCGATGAGTTGCAATCCTGATATTTTGATAGCCGATGAGCCTACTACTGCCTTGGATGTGACTGTTCAAGCAACGATACTTCAATTGATGAACGATCTGAAGAAAGATGCTGATAGCTCTGTGGTCTTTATTACACATGATTTAGGGGTTATTGCTGAGGTAGCAGACAAAGTGATTGTGATGTACAAGGGCAAAATTGTGGAGCAAGGAAGTGTGCTAGAAATTTTCCAAAATCCTCAACATCCATATACTAAAGGACTTTTGGCTTGTCGTCCTTCTTTAGACAGACGTTTAAGCAAGATGCCGACTGTTGCTGATTTTATGAAAGAAGAGAATGGAGTGATTATTCCACTAGATATGACAGTGGCTACGGCGATTGAATCGGTGACCGTTACCCAAGATGAAACAGATAAACGTAGAGCGCGTTTGATGTCAGCTCCACCAATGCTACAGATTAAAAATCTGAAGACTTGGTTCCCCACCACCAAAAATATGTTTGGAAAGGTGATGGATTATGTAAAGGCGGTAGATGATGTAACGCTTGATGTGTACGAAGGTGAAACCCTTGGTTTAGTTGGGGAATCGGGTTGTGGTAAAACCACTTTAGGAAGAACGATATTAAGATTGGCTCCAGCACATTCAGGAGAGATTATTTATAAAGGACGTAATTTATTGGAGTTAGGCGACAAAGACATGTTGGAGTTGCGTAAAGAGATGCAAATCATTTTCCAGGATCCTTATTCATCATTAAATCCCCGTATGACCATTGGTAGTGCGATTATGGAACCAATGACTGTGCATGGGTTATACAGCAATGAGAAAGAAAGAAAGGATAAAGTATTGGAGTTATTGCGTCGTGTGAATATGAACGAAAATCAGTTTAGTCGATATCCCCATGAATTCTCTGGTGGACAAAGACAACGTATTTGTATAGCGCGCGCCTTAGCATTAAAACCTAGTTTTATTATTTGTGATGAGTCGGTATCTGCGTTGGATGTTTCGGTTCAAGCACAGGTATTGAATCTATTGATGGAATTAAGAGAAGAATTTAAATTTACGTATATTTTTATCTCGCATGATTTGTCGGTCGTGAAACAGATGAGTGATAGAATGGTGGTGATGAATAAAGGAAAGATTGAGGAGATGGGCGCAAGTGACCAAATCTATGCAAATGCAGCACAGGCATATACGAGAGATTTGATTAATGCGATTCCAAAAGGTAGAGTAGAAGATATTATCGCTAGATTGAAAGTAGCTGAACCAGCTTAAACTTAATAGTGACATAGAGATAAAAAAGCAAGACCCTGGTCTTGCTTTTTTTTATGTTGCTTACTGATTAGATTCTTTGATTGAATTAGATTCGTTTTATATTCTGACATTATACTTTCCTAAACACTTACCTACAGGAATGCGTCTCTTATACTTTTAATTATTCATAAGTTTGTTTAGTTTCAAGGGATAGAATTATTTTCTAACGCAGCTTTTTATATAATGAATTAATGAATACTGTTGTGACTACAACTCCATCACAAATGCTTTATCTGTTTTGATGTTATGAAATGAAAGTGATTGTCGATTTGCTTCTTTTATGAAAGAGAGACTGTTACTATTGTCTAGCACCAAAGCCTTGTAATGACAATTCTTTTTAAACATTTCAAAATTATGGATGGCATTATGGCCAACAATGACAAGATCATATTTTTGAGATGACAATTGTTCTAATGGGGCATCTTTTTTATTTAAAAATAAGATATGCATGTTGCTGCAAAGAATATCATAATTGCCTTTTTCTATGATTGTTTCATGTTCGGTCATCACTTTATGATGTACGCGATAAGCCTTGATATGAAAACTATAATTTCTATCATTCTCTGATAAAGGGCAAGTAGTGAATACCTGACTGTATTGTTGGTGCGTCATTTCAATTCGTTGCATTTTATTTAAAGAATAAACGATAAGGTTCGTTTTTTGATAATCATTCATCTTTTCGAAGGAGAGAAAAAGCATAAATACTAGAGTGCATGTGAGCAGGTACTGTAATAATTTGACCTGTTTTAATTCTAACCAAAAGAAGAAAAGTAAGAAGAGGCAATAGATGATGATGGTTTCGATAGGACTTAGAAAAATATTTTTGATGGCATTGTAAGGAATGCTATCTATCCATAGAATACATTTATTGATGATGATTAAAGTGTATTCTAAGGGTTTGACAATATAGAAGAGCAAGGCCTCTGAATGTAGCGAGCAAAGGACTAGAAAAGCAAAGCCTGCAAAGAGAGCGATAGTAATTAGTGGAATGATGAGTAAGTTAGCTATTAAGAAGAGTGTTGGGAATTGGTAAAAGTAATAGATCGAAAGGGGAAATGTTACAAACTGAGCAGCGATAGACACTGAGGTCATTTGCCAGATTTTGTCCCCTAAATAATTTTTAATCGACCAGCATTGATACACTTTTGGTTGAAGGTAAATAATGCCGAATACAGAAATATAACTCAGCTGAAAGCCAACATCAAAAAGATAGTCACTGTGGTAACAGAGTAGAAAAACCGCGGATGCTGATAAAGAATTATAGATACTTATTTTGCGCGATAATGCATTTCCGAAAGCCACAAAACTGAGCATCACAGCAGATCGTAGGACGGAAGGAGAGAAGCCTGACAAAGCTGCATAAAACCAAATAAGTAATATGATGATGATGGCTTTGAAAAATTTTATTTTTTTGTCTTCCTTTTTGATGAAGCTAAATAAATAGTTGATGATGATAAAAAATATACCTACATGAAGACCTGACACAGATAAAACATGAATGACACCACAACTTGAATAGGCTTGCATGAGGCTATTTTCGATATCGTTATCGTCGCCTAAGAGCAATGCTTTGGCGACGGATGCTGCTTGGGTGTTTTGCATGCTTTTGTCCATGCAAGCGCTTAGGTATTTTCGGATGTCATGTACTTGTTTAAGTAGCGGATCGCCTTGTTGATGCTTGACAATTTGGTAAGCCCCTTTTTGGATGCAGAGTTGCTGGTATATATTTTTATGGGCAGCAAATTGCCTATTATTGAATTCATATGGATTTTGCGCATCCGCAATAGGCTTCATAGATCCAGTGCACAAGAGCCTATCGCCATAGCTGCAAAGCGCATTGCTATCATTTATATAAACAGTAATATTACCCTGGGTTTTGATGCTTAAAGAATCTTTGTTCACAGCTATCACAGAGGCTTTAAACCTAGTTCCACTCGTGTTTTTAGTAGGATCATCCGTCACGAGTATGCAATATTGCTCTTCAGCCGTGGAGAAGTGCGAAAAATGCGAAGCACTCACTTGCTCATCTCTTAAGGAGCTTATAAATACACTGGTGCTGCACATGAGTAGGAACAAGGCAAAACCATGAACATATCTTCTCCTAAAAAGATCGATATGATGCATGTTAAAAAAGATGCTTAGGTTGACACATAGGAGCAACCCAAAGATGGCCAATGCCAATGCATAGTTGATATCGCTATAGTATCGCAATAGAATTCCGATAATAAAAGCAATAAACAACCTAATGAATGGTGATTCAGATAGGAATTGTTTCATGTAAGTAAGGTGAAGTTTTAGGTAGAAACTTCAAAATAAAAGTAAGAATTTTTGATGAATGCAAGAAATTTTTTCATCCTTTTTGAAGCATAGCGATCAACAAAGCAATTTTGATGATAGCCTGTGTATGACTGTTATTCTATCGAGTGTAGAAAGCGACTCTTTAGGATGAAAGTCCTTTGTGTGTAACTGAGCCAGACTAGATACTGCAATTATGACACAAAAGCTTGTGTACTTTGCTGAATCTGTCAGTATTTTTGATATGGTATAATTATTGGAGAATTCCATTGCTATAGAAATCTTAGCTGTTTTATGAGATTTCAAGGCTATACAAAAAATAAATTAAGTTATGATGAACGATTTTTTTCAAATGCAAGGACAGGATGATGAGGTAGAGTTTTTACCTGTGTTGAGTGATGATGACGTAGAACTGTTAAATGATGGTGATATTTCGGCAGTATTGCCTATTGTTCCTTTGCGAAATACCATTTTATTTCCAGGTGTTGTGCTGCCGATAACGGTTGGTAGAGATAAGTCGATCGCTGCAGTAAATGAGGCCTACAAAAAAGATAAAATTATTGCTATTGTTGGGCAAATCAATCCTGGTGAAGAAGAACCTGAAGCCGGAGATTTGTACAAAGTGGGAACGATTGCTAAGATCTTGAAGCGCTTAAAAATGCCCGATGGCAGCACCACGGTGATCATTCAAGGCAATAGACGTTTTGAGTTAGAAGAAGTAGTGCAGACGGAGCCATTCTTTACAGCAAAGGTAAAGATGCTGCATGATGAGAAAGATGTGAATGATAAAGAATTTGAGGCATTGATTAGTTCGATTAGAGATGTATCTAAACAAATTATCAAGCTATCACCTAATATTCCTTCAGAGGCTTCTACCATTCTGCACAATATCAATAATCCTACTTTTTTGATTCACTTTGTTGTGTCTAATATGAATGTGGAGGTGGCGAAGAAACAGATGGTTTTAGAAGTGAATGATTTGAAAGAAAGAGCATCTAAATGCATGGAGCTTTTGAATGAAGAGTTTCAATTATTGGAATTAAAAAATCAGATACAGTCGAAAACTAAAGTCGATTTGGATAAGCAGCAACGCGATTATTTTTTGAATCAACAAATGCGTATTATTCAAGAAGAATTGGGCGGTGATGGTGTTGGTAAGGAAGTAAAACGTTTGAAAGAAAAGTCATTAGGTGTTCAATTTCCAATGGTTGCGAAAGAAGCCTTTGACAAAGAGTTAGCAAAGCTCGAAAGAACCAATCCTGCTGCCGCAGAGTATGGCGTGGTATTGAATTATTTGGATTTGATGTTGGAATTGCCTTGGGGTGAGCTCACAAAAGATACTTTCAATTTAAAAAAGGCAAAAGAGATTTTAGACAGAGATCATTTTGGTTTGGATAAAGTGAAAGATAGAATTTTAGAGTATTTGGCAGTTTTAAAATTGAAGGGAGATTTTAAATCGCCTATTCTTTGTTTGGTGGGTCCTCCAGGCGTTGGTAAAACCTCCTTAGGGAAATCTATTGCTGAATCTATTGATAGAACTTATGTTCGTATGGCCTTGGGTGGATTGCACGATGAGAGTGAAATTCGTGGTCATCGAAAAACGTATATTGGTGCGATGCCTGGACGAATTATTCAGTCCATTAAAAAAGCAAAATCGAGTAATCCAGTATTTATTTTAGATGAGATCGATAAGATTGGGAATGATTTTAGAGGAGATCCTGCTTCTGCCTTATTGGAAGTGCTAGATCCTGAGCAAAACGAACATTTTTATGATAACTATTTGGAATTAGAGTATGACTTATCTAAAGTGATGTTTATTGCGACCGCCAACTCTCTGCAGAGTATACATCCTGCTTTGCGCGACCGTATGGAGATTATCTATCTAGAGGGCTATTCCACTGAAGAAAAATTAGAGATTGCTCAAAAATATTTGGTGCCCAAGCAAAGAAAACTGCATGGTTTGAAACTGAAAGATGTGAAGGTTAACAAAAAGACCTTAGAACTCATTATCGATGAGTATACTCGTGAAAGTGGTGTGCGTGAATTGGATAGAGTATTGGCAAGCACTATGCGTTATGTTGCAAAATCTATTGTGATGGAAGAGGCCTACAATGATGATGTAAAGCCCGAAGATTTATACACCATTTTGGGTCCAACGCGCTATGACAGAAATTTGTATAAGGAAGCAAATCCACCAGGAGTGGCTGTGGGTCTAGCCTACACATCAGTGGGTGGTGATATTTTATATATTGAAACGAATAAGAGTAAGGGAAAAGGTTTATTGCAATTGACAGGTAAGTTGGGAGATGTGATGAAAGAATCGGCATCTACTGCAATGTCCTATATCAAGGCAAATGCAGCCACATTAAAGATTGATGAAAAATTGTTTGAGACCTATAATTTTCATTTGCATGTGCCAGAAGGTGCGGTGCCTAAAGATGGACCATCGGCAGGTATTACCATTCTATCTGCCTTCACTTCTTTGCTGACAAATAAGCCTATTAAACCATTTTTGGCGATGACCGGAGAGATAACCCTAAGAGGGAAGGTATTGCCTGTAGGTGGTATTAAAGAGAAGATTTTAGCTGCTAAACGTGCGGGTATGAAAGAGATTATTATGAGTAAGATGAACGAGAAGGATGTGAAGGAAATCAAAGAAGATTATATCAAGACGGTTAAATTTCATTATGTCGACAAAATGGATGAGGTATTAAAAATTGCCATTATGAAATAGTATACTATAGCAATTAAAAAAGCTGAAGTAGGCTCTACTTCAGCTTTTTTTATGTGATGCACTAGCCCAGATTGCAGCGGTATCCTTTTTGGTCAATGCTGCATTATAAAAAATGAAGCAAGAAAATGGTTAGATACTCCTGGCGACCAAAAAGATAAAGCGAAAAGCTGGATCAGCTCCTGAAAAAATTAAAATTTTCTTTCAAAAGGTTTTTCTTTTCTCATTCTGAAAAGCAGTATTAAAGGGATAATGACATAAGGTAGATTGAGCGGTAGAAAGCGTCCTAGATTTTGGCAACGCCATTCTGGTTCCCCGAAAAATTCGACACCGAAAACAATAACCCCAGTTATCACGCTAATAGCAGTCGCGTATACGATAGCTGGTACTTGAATTCGATTATAACCTTTGTAAATGCAGAAGACTAAGACAAGGTAAAATGGGCCATAGACAAAGGCTGAAAGTCCTGTTACAAAACGCATCCAAACTGGCGGTGTCAGAAATAGAGGGTCGCATTGATAAGCATAATCGTAATTGGCTCTTGCCAATGCATTGGTGCTGTTAGGATCTAGCGGAATGCCGATGGTAGGATAGAGGTCGGAGATGCAACTTGTGATAAAGAATAAAGAAAACATGATGATAAAAAAGATATCGATAGGTCTTTCTTTTAAAGGTAAATTTTGATTCATAAAAAAATATTTAGATTTTAAAGATACAAGATTCGCTTCATTGCAAAAGAAAAATGGAATGTGATAACATCTACTCTTTACTTCTCGAAAAATACAAATCCATTTTTCTCATAGAGTTTTTTGCATTTGTATTTTTCTTCAAAATAAGCCGCCTTATTTATTTTACAAACGATATATGTTTTTTTATTTCGAGTTTGATAGATGGCTTCATTAAACCCAACACCTTTGTCTTCTATGCTTCTTTGGTTGTAAAAGAATTGCGCATAACTTTTGTAACCGAATACTTCAACCAAGGCGCCTTCTTTTGCTTTGGCCTCAAAAAACTCAATTGCTGCCGCTTGTGAATATTTTTCAGCCTTGGGAATAATAAAAGTGATGGCACTGAAAATAGAAGCCGTTTGAAAAAAGAAAAAAACATACAAAGAGATTTCTTTCTTGCTGCCCCAAATAAAAGCGATGATGGCCATGATGGCAATCATGAAAAATAGGAATGGTAGATAATCGATGGCTGACCAATCTACTTTTGCTTGTAAATTATGGACAACAAAAATATCTTTTTTAGCAAGTTGGCTAATAAAGGATGTATCCTTCATTAGAAAAGGGATTGCGAAAAGTAAGGTGCTCCATAGTGCAATGCCAATGAAGAGTTGAAGTGTATGATACCAATTCCATTTTCTTTCTTGATGCAAAAAGCGGTAAATGAATAGCGCTGCTAAAAAACTCAAGGGTAGATAAGTGAGCGATGAATAATGCACTATTTTAGTTTTTACGATAGTGAATACGACTAGTACCACCATCATTAAACAAAGCATCCAGTTTCTTAATAATTCTTGATCTCTGGTTTCTATTTTATCTTTTTTGAAAGCATCGAAAACGAAGATAGATGCGGGGAAGCACCCAATGAAAACAATTACAAAATGATAAAAGAAAAAACCACCATGCCCGGCATCTTTGGTACTCATTAACCTTATTTGATAAGCGATAAATTCTTTGAAGAACCAAAATCCTCGTTCATACATTTCGAAGCCAAACCAAGCACAGCAGACCAATGCAATGCAGAGTATCCAAATGACTAATTCACCAACACCAATGATTCGTCGGAATTTGTTCACGACAAAAAAAACAAAGACCGTCATTCCTCCTAAAAGCAAGCCTACTGGACCTTTGGTTAGGATGGCCATACCAATAAAGAATCCTGAAAGAATCACATTTTTTAGCTTGTATCGATTTCTCCCCTTGCTGTCGTACAACTCTAAATCATAAGAGTTATTCATTAAAAAATAGACGCCCAAAAAAATAAATAAGTTAAAGAATGGATCGATGATTCCTGATTTGAAGTATACAAAAGGAAGGAAGGAGCTTATCATGACAAATACCCAAATGACGCCAAACTCTTTGTTGTAAAATCGTTTGCCAATACTATAAATTACATACAGGGTGAGTATTCCGCAGATGGCGTTAGGAAGTCTCGATGCAAATTCATTGATTCCAAAATAATGCATACTTAAGGCTTGTAGCCAAATGAAGAATGGTGGCTTCTCCCAAAAAGGCATAAAATTGATTTGCACCTCTGAATAGTTTTTTGAAACAATCATCTCGCGAGCAGCTTCTGCAAAGTTGATTTCATCCCAATCGAAGAGATGCACTTGTCCTATGAATGGTATAAATAGCAATGCTCCCGCGATGAGTAACCACAAGGAAGTTGGTATTTTCGTTAGAAATTGAAACCTATTGAATATCTTTTCTGTCATTTTGTTTTTTTACTCAGAAAACTATCGATGAATGAAAATTGAAGCCAAGGTTGTTTTGCATCTATCAACCATTTTTTTGCTACACTATAATGAAGTGTGGTAATGATGACACCAAGAATTGCGCCTGCATATATATCTTCATAAAAATGTTGAAGGAGATAAATTCTTGAGATGGCCGTGGAGAGCGCAAGTATAAAGCATGTAATGGAAATCCATTTGTTATTGATGGCAATAGCCAATACGAGCATGCTACCAAATGCAAAGGTAGAATGACCAGACGGGAAACTATAATGTTCTAGTAATTTAACACCTGCAACAGGCTCTAGAATACTATATGGTTTGAAGTAAAGCAAAGGTCTAGGACTATTGAATACTTGCACTTTTAATACATACACGATAAGGCTAATGAAAAAAGCATTGAGTAGATAAAAAATGCCATAACTGATTCTGTAGGATAACAAAAAGAGCACAATTATCATGCTCACCAAAAACTCAGACAAGTGGGTTGCATTCTTAAAGATCAAATCATAACAAACGTTTTTATTACAATTAAAATAGAGGTTAAAATCTGCCTTTGAAAAGTATTGAAAATAGATAGAGCCTAATACCACAAATGCCAACCAAAGGGCATAAAACCACTTATGTTCTTTTATAAGCTTAAGCATGAATTGTTTCTTTTTTCTGAAAAAATTGGAACAATCGTTTTGCCTTTTTGAGGTAAGTATCTTTATTAAAAATAGAGGAATCGCTGTTGGCTTTGATGGTTAAGAAAATGGCCATGGGCGTCAGCACATAAACCGACATCCATGTTCCCGTGAATACCTGATAGGTAGAGCCCTCAGCAATTCTTTCGCCGATGATGTTGATGGCGTAGAAGAAGATAAAAATGATGATTGAAAAGAATATAGGCCAACCTAATCCACCCTTGCGAATGATGGCACCCAGGGGAGCGCCAATAAAGAAGAATAAAATACAGATGAATGTGAGTTTAAACTTTCTATGATACTCTACCTTGAATTCATTTAAGTCGGAGCGCAGATAGAAGATATCTTTTGTAGAACTCCCTGTATAGCTTTTTATGTTTCTAGCTTTTGCGGTTGCAACTTCTATGATGTCTTGTTGCTCCATACGTGATTCCTTCTTCACTAGATCTAAGCCTTTTATATTGCTTAACACAATTGGGAATGTGCTAGTGGCTTTAGCAATGCTATCAAATCTTGGATTGCTAAAAAACAAATAGGCTTTTAAATTATCGTACAGGTTGTTTTTTCTGCTTTGAATACTTCCCCTTACCGTATCAATTTTTGTTTGCAACTGTGATATGTTGCACATTCTACTGACGTCCTTAAAAAAGATTTCATCTGTTTTTTGTAAAGCAAATTGTGATAGGTCGAAATGTTTTTCCCATTGGTCGAAATTCGTTTGAAAAAGTTGGTATTTTTTGTCCTCCGATACGCTTAAATCTTCTTTGTATTGAACACCATTATCGAGCTTAAAAATGAGTACATCTCCCTTTTTGGTTTGCAGCAATTGTCCTTTCTTAGCCATAATCAAATCCGTATTTCCTGAATTTTGAGTATGGTCATAAATGATTAAGTCACGCATTGTTTTCCCATCAGGATCTTTAGATCCTGCAAAGATGGTGATGCCCTGGATGTCATCATTAAAAACACCTGGTTTGATATTCAAGGTTGGTTTTTGTTTACGAATGTCATAGAGCAAGGCACCCGATTTAAGGTTTGCAAAAGGAATGATATTGTTCGAAAAGAAAAAAGCCCCAATGCTTAGGATAAAGATAAAAATCATCAAGGGTCTCATGAATCGAATAAAAGAGACACCTGTAGATTTGATGGCAGTTAGCTCATAGCTTTCTCCAAAGGCTCCAAAAGTCATGATAGAAGAGAGAAGAATAGCTAAGGGCAGTGCCATAGGAACAAGGGTGGCTGAGACGAAGACCATTAATTTAAATATAACCCAACTATCAAGGCCTTTGCCCACCAGGTCATCTATATACTTCCATAAAAATTGCATAATCAATACGAATTGTGCGATACAGAAAGTTAGCACAAAAGGACCGATATAGCTTTTAATAAGTAATACAGAAAGTTTTTTCACTGTTGCAAAAATACAAAACTGTGCTTGGATTTTATGGAAAATGGCACAGATAATCTAGATGGATAAATACAAGGCAATACAGACCAATTAATGCTTCCCTTTTGATACGCCGCCGCTAAAGAAACGAATACCTGTGTGAATTCCAATGGCTACCGTAGGAGAGGTGCGTATGTTGGTATTAGCGACATCACCCATGATGGATCCATCAACACCTACCGTCCAATACAGATTTTTGGATAGGAATATATCATAATCAACGCCAGCATCCACCCCTAGTCGATGATTAGAAAGATAATCATGCATGTCAGTTTTTGATTTAGCATTTTGCTTCGTTATTTTGGTCTTCATCGATAACTTTGCTTGAGCTAGATAGGCATATTGCAAACCAGCTGATACGTTAATGGAGCTGATATGTTGAGCATTTTTCGACATTTGGTTGAATTTGTATCTAACATTCAAAGGAATTTCTAAATACGTCAATTTTAATGTACCATTTGCTTTTGCATCATATTTGAGACTTTCAAATTTTTGCGATTGACGCAAGTAGCTCATTTTAGATTCTATTCCAATTCTATTATTGATGTTATAGCCCAATACGATTGCCATTTTTGCAGAAACAGTAGGTAAATAGTTGATTCTATTTCCGATAATTGGATTTGCAGTTTGATGATTTTTGATGGCCAACTGAATACTAGCACCAGCATCTGGACCGACATAAAATCCTTTGAGGTTGTAGGCATTGCTATTGAATATCACTTCCTCGGCGAGCAGACCGCCACTGAGGGTGCTAACATTTGACATATTTTCAAGTTCTTTCAAATTCATGGTCATCATTGTGAATGGAGATGAAGCTATTTTTGGAGTACCTAAATTATTCTCTATAGGAGTTCTGTTCAAGACTGATTGATTGTTACTTGAAACTGATTGAGTGCTGGCCTTAGATTGCTTTTTACCTTCTAACTGCGTTGTTACAACTTCGTTTACTTCTTCTAAATAATTACTCACTTTGTCAATGGTAGAATTGCTTGCAGAGGTTAGTACCTTAGATGTATGGTCTTTTGAAAGCGTATTGTTCTTGTTGATATTGCTAATGAATTCAATATTAGAAACAGGACTATGATTGGCGATGGCCTTTTCTACTTGGTATTCTTTTAAGATGTTTTTGATGACGTATTTAGCTCCAGCAGAAGAAAAGCCAACTAAGAGTAAGATACCAATAGCCGATAACATCATTTTGTTTTGAAGCCAAAATATACCTTTAGGTTTGGAATCTATAGGGTGTAGTTCACTCTCTATTTTACCCCAAATATGAGGAGAGGGGGTTACTTCATAATCAAGCAACTTACTCTTTATGTTATCGTCGAATGAACGATTATTTTGTGTTAGTTTTTTTTCCATAATTTTTCGAAAACAACTTGTTTCCTCTTATTCAATATTTTGTTAGACGCTTTATTTGTAAAAATAGTTGTACTCTCTTTTATAATTCTTTGATATCTGTTGAAATCTTGTTTGTTTTTTCAATTTTTGATTGTAAAATAGCTCTAGCCCTTGCCAATTGAGATTTTGAAGTGCCTTCTGTGATGCCTAGCTCTGCTGCAATTTCCTTATGAGACATTCCTTCCATTACGTACATATTGAATATTGTTTTATAACCAGGTGATAAGGTTTGAATCAGCGCCACAAGATCTTCGGTCATCAAAGTGTCTAAAATAGAGGAATCATGATTGGCAATATTGGTATCTTCTATTGCTGAAACCGCATACATTTTGATGTTTTTTCGGTATTGTTCAATTGAAGTATTGACAAAAATTCTTCTTATCCACCCCTCAAAAGAGCCCTCACCACGGTATTTGTCGATATTTTTAAACACTTTAATAAAGCCATCTTGCAAAATATCTTCTGCGTTATGATAATCAGAGGCATATCTTAGACAAACAGCAAACATTTTGGCAGATAATGCTTTATAGAGCGTTTTCTGAGCATTCAAATTACCTTCTCTGCACCCTTGTATAACAAGGTGCTCATTATCAGGCGTTAATTGCTCAAATCTTAAACTCATATTCAAAGTAAAAATAAGTTATTTCGACGAATCATGTTGATTCAATTTTAAATATGACAGAAATTTGACAAAAGCTCTTTTTCTATGACTCATTTGATTCTTTTCTTCTAGGTTCATTTCTGCGAAGGTTTTCATTTGACCCTCAGGAATAAATACGGAGTCATAGCCAAAACCGTTGCTTCCTCTCCTGTCTTGAGCAATTTCCCCATTCAAAATACCTTCGAATTGAATGATTCTTTCCTTTGTACAAAAACTTATGACTGTCTTAAAACGCGCTTTTCTGTTTTTTATTTCATGTAAGGCTCCTAAAAGCTTATCAATGTTTTCTTCACTTGTGGATAAGTCACCTGCATATCTTGCTGACCGAACGCCTGGTTCATTGTGTAGGGCTTCAACTTCCAGTCCTGTATCTTCTGACATGCACGGCAGGTCTGCTAATTCAAAAGCTCGTTCCCCCTTCTGCAGAGAATTTGCTTCAATGGTTTCTCTAGTCTCTGGCAGTTCTTCAAAGATAGCTGCTTCAGCAAGGCTTATCCATTCAATATTGGAGGGCGTAATGGCTTGAATCTCCTTTATCTTGTTTAGATTATTGGTGGCAAAAACTATTTTTTTTATCATGATCTTATGAAAGGATGCTTCTCAGGGCAATCCAATATTTGTTTTTCAGTGCTGCGTCCTCAAAGATTTCTTGGATGGAATTTGTTTGAATCACATTAACACCATGAATGCTCACCAACTTATTTAAGGGTAGACTCATTTGTTTAATGCTAGCATTCAATAAATTACCAAAAATGGCAATCAATTCGCATTGATAGTGTTCTTTTAATTCTAGAACACTCCATCTCGTTTGCTTGTCAAAACAAATGATTTGTAAATCTTCGGGAAGGTATTTTACCGCCGCATTCATTTTAGAGATCAATTCTTGATATTGGGCATCAAGTTCAAGTCCTTCAGCCCATTCTACAACATAAATTGCTTTTTTACAGCTGTTTATGTTTTTGTGGTCGAGTAAATGATTAGATTTTAACTCGGCTTGAATGTATATTTTTTGATCAGAAAAGAGACAGTTTGCTTCATTCATTGTATTCATGATGTATTTTTTTTTAACTTGCAGCCTTATTCTCGAACATGAAATAAAATTTAAGTAAATTGAAATGCTAGCTACGAAGTTTGTTTGCTTTTATATAAAGGACGCTCTCTTTAGCTTGTTAGACTAAAAACAAATAGCCTCTATGAAATACGAAATTAAGATAAACCACGCGGAAAAAAGTAAAATTGATGAAGTAGATTTCAACAATTTGCCTTTTGGGAAGTTTTTTTCAGACCATATGTTTATTGCAGACTATACAGATGGTGGTTGGAAAAATTTTAGAATAGAGCCCTTTCACAATCTTTCGTTACACCCGGCCACCTCTGCTTTTCATTATGGCCAAGCTATTTTTGAAGGTTTAAAAGCTCAAAAGGATTCAGCGGGTAATGCCTTGGTTTTTCGACCTGAATCCAATGCCAAGCGATTCAATCTTTCGGCTGAAAGAATGGGTATGCCCTCTTTACCAGAAGGCCTATTTACACAAGCGATAGAAGAAATCGTTCGTATCGATCATCAATGGATTCCTAGTGGTGAGTTGTCTTCTCTGTACATCAGACCTTTTATGATGGCGGTAGATGAGTATGTTGGTATTAAGGAATCTGATGATTATACGTTTATTATTTTCACCTCACCGGTTGGTGCTTATTACTCTTCCCCAGTTAAAGTCTTTATTTCTGAAGATTATATCAGAGCATTTCCAGGAGGCGTAGGTTTTGCGAAATGTGCAGGAAATTATGGTGCATCGTTGTTACCACTTCGTTTTGCTAAACAAAAAGGCTATGACCAAGTATTGTGGTTGGATGGCATTGAAAAAAAATATTTTCAAGAATGTGGTACGATGAATGTATTTTTTGTGATAAATAATATACTCATTACTCCTCCATTAGAAGGTGGAACAATATTAGATGGCGTAACAAGAAATAGCGTGATTGCCCTAGCAAGAAAGCAAGGTTATATTGTTGAAGAAAGAGATATTAGTACAGATGAATTTTTTAGAGAATTAGCCTTAGGTCATGTGCAAGAAGCTTTTGGAGCAGGAACAGCAGCTACCATTGCACCTATCATCGGCATTGGCTTTCACGACAAGTATTTCGAATTGCCTGCCATTGAAACAAGAGTTATTTCTACCGCTGTTAAAAAAGAATTATTCGCTATTAAGAGTGGTGAGATTGCTGATGAGTTTGGCTGGATGCTTAAGATACCTATTGCTGTGCACCAAGCAGATTAGTGGCTTTAAGGGCAAGCCTATTCATGGATTGCCATCCATAACTTGATCAGTTCTTGGGATGCCTTTATGTATCGGAAAATAAAAAGAATAGTCATAAAAAAAGCTACCAATCATTGGTAGCTTTTTTTATGATTTTATTTGTTTTGTGATTAGAATCTTTCGAATTGGCTAAAGAAAAAACTGCCTTCCATTTGTGCATTTTCATCACTATCAGAACCATGTACTGCATTTTCTGCAATTGAATTAGCATATAGTTTTCTGATGGTTCCTTCTGCCGCATTTACAGGATCTGTAGCGCCAATCAAATTTCTAAAGTCCTCAATGGCATTTTCTTTCTCAAGTATAGCTGCAACGATTGGACCAGAAGACATATAGTCACAAAGTTCTCCATAAAATGGTCTGCTACTGTGCACTGCATAAAATTTACCTGCGTTTTCACTAGAAAGTTTTGTTAACTTCATAGCAATAATTTTGAAACCAGCCTTATTAATCATTGCTAAAATATTGCCAATATTACCTGCGGCTACCGCATCTGGTTTAATCATTGTGAATGTTCTGTTGCCTGCCATTGTTATTTATTTTATGAGTTGAATGAAATATTGTTTTTTATCGGGTGCAAAACTACGCTTATTTATTTTACGAAACAAAGTTTCCTTGGCATGAGGTGAATAAGATTGTCATAATTGGAAATATAAAATATCTTTGTATTGTTGGCTAACCATTTTTGATTCTAGCATTCGGCATATAGTAACGAAATGCATAGATAAACTCAATAAATTTTAATTAAAATATGAAAAGTAAGTTTACTCTATTCTGTATTACATTTTTAAGCATTCATTTTCTTAGTGCGCAATCCATTGTTCATCACGAAAATTTATGCTCTCAAACAAAGTCGAATACCATTCTAAGAAGAGCCTCTGCTAGTGTCACTGCTACAAGTCTTATGCAGCAATATGATATGAAGTTTCAGTTTTTAGATTTGGAAATACAAAGAGATACCAATCGTATTAAAGGAAATGTGAAAACATTAGCTCAAGTGAGTGTAGCTGCGCTTGATACTTTTGTATTTGAATTGCACAGCAACTATACCATCGATTCTGTTTGTATTGGTGGCAATCGTCTTCCATTCTTCAGAAGAACACATGATGTTTATGTGCCTTTAGCGAGCACCGCTTTATTGGGAGATATGATTGATGCGAAAATATACTATAAGGGAAATTCGCCTACAGGTGGTTTCGGAGCTATCGGCAATGGCTTCACCGCGGGCCGTTCTACAAGATGGGGTAATCTGGTTACTTGGAGCTTAAGCCAACCTTTTGTGGCCTATGAATGGTTTCCGTGTAAACAAGATTTGATGGACAAAATAGACTCCACCTACTTTTATATCACTACCGATACGCCAAACATGGCTGGGTCGAATGGTCTACTAAAACAAGTCATCGATTTACCCGGTGGCAAACGTCAATTTCAATGGATTAATATAAACCCTATTGACTATTACTTAATATCTGTAGCATGTGCTAAGTACATAGATTATAGCGTTTATGCGCATCCAGTGGGGAGTGCGGATTCTGTACTTATGCAAAATTATATCTATGATAATCCAGGTACACTGCCAGCCTTCAAAGGATTGATAGATACGACTGCTTTGACACTCGATTATTTTTCTACGATTTTTGGACCCTATCCATTTGAGAAGCAGAAATATGGTCATTGTCTGGCCCCTTTTAGCGGAGGAATGGAACACCAAACCATGACCTCTCAAGGTTTTTTTGAATTCACCATTGATGCACATGAACTCGGTCACCAATGGTTTGGTGATAATGTAACATGCCAAACCTGGAGAGATATATGGGTCAATGAAGGCTTTGCTTCCTATACTGAATATTTAGCTATTGAGCACTTTTATCCGGCTGATAAAGCTGCTTTTGAAGCAGCAGTGCATGACAATGTGATGTCTCAACCTGATGGATCTGTCTGGTTTAGCGACAGTACCAATGTGAATAGAATTTTTAGTGGAAGACTTAGTTATGATAAAGGTGGTGCGATCATCCATACTTTACGATTCCTTTTTAACAATGATGCTTTATTCTTTCAAGGATTAAAAAATTATCAGAATACATTTAAAAATGCAACAGCAACTGCTTTAGATATGAAAGCAACCATGGAAGCTGTCAGTGGTCTAAATCTAAATGATTGGATGAATCAATGGTTCTATGGAGAAGGATATCCAACTTTTGATGTGAGTTTTAATCAAGTGGCTAATCTACTCTATGTAAATGTGAAACATAGTACTTCCTCTTTGGTAACGCCTCTGTTTAAAACCCCTTTAGAATTGAAGTGTACCTCCACTTCTGGAGATACTACCATCAGGGTCAATGTGACTAGTAATGATGACAATTTTATCATTCAACTAGATAATAAAGCAGTTGACAGTATTGTGGTCGATCCCAACAATTGGATTATGAACAATGGCTCTTCTAGAAAAGACGAGACACTTGCCATCGGAAATGATATTCAAAATCAACCAATCAACATCTATCCTTCTTTGGTGAGCGATTACCTTTTTATAAGTGCCCCTGATTCAAAAGGGCAAGAGATGAAATTGTTTGATATGACTGGTCATCTGATACTTCAAAGCAAGCTTCAAAACACCAATAATATTGATCTTCAGCAATTGTCTGCAGGTTCATACAATGTTATCGTTCGCGATGCTGCGGGCAAATTGATCTTCTCTCAAAAGATTATCAAACAATAATTTTTATTCAAATAAATTCATTCCAGTGTTCAATAAAGAAAAGGTAGAAGCATTAAAATCGTTATTAGCGACAACAAAAAAAATAGTTGTTACCGCGCACAAAAACCCAGATGGTGATGCTTTGGGTTCTTCCTTAGCATGGATGCGGTACTTATCCAAACTAGGCCATTCCGTGGAATATATCTCACCAAATGATTATCCGGATTATTATAAATGGTTGCCCATTGTTGGTCAGACAATCGTTTTTGAGAAAGCTAAAGAATATGCAAAAGGAATTCTTCACAGTGCGGATATTATTTTTAGTCTTGATTATAATTCACTTTCTAGAATGGAGGAACTTGGTGAGGTGGTCAAAAATACAAAGGCCATCAAAGTAATGATCGATCATCATTTGTTCCCTGACGATTATGCCAATATCATGTTCAGTCATTCAGAGGCAAGCTCCACTGGAGAAATGATATACGACATGATAGTTGCCTTAGGAGATCAAGATAAAATTGATGCAGAAATTGCTGAACTATTGTACACAGCCATTCTTACCGATACGGGTTCTTTTGCATATAGTTGTACCACATCACATGTACATGAAGTAGTGAGCGTCTTACTGACTAAAGGGGCCAATCCTGATAAAATAAATAACAAAGTGTACAATTGTTTTACAGAAAGCAGACTTCGTTTTCTTGGCTTTTGTGTTGCAGAAAAAATGAAAATTATTGAAGGTACTCAAATTGCATACATAGGTGTAAGCGAAGAAGAATTAAGAAGATTTAACATCCAGGATGGCGAAACCGAAGGCATTGCAAGCTATCCCTTAAAAATCGCTGAAATACAAGCCTGTGCTTTCTTTCGTGAAAAAGATAAAAAAATAAGGATCTCTTTTAGATCGAAAGTTGATTTTGATGTAAATGTATTGGCCAGACAGCATTTCAACGGTGGAGGTCATAAAAATGCAGCTGGTGCAGCCTCAAATGATACACTTGAGAATACATTACTTAAATTTGTGTCGATTTTTAAACAATAATTTTTTAGCAACAATGAAAAAAGTAGCCTATACATTATTTGGATGTATTGTATTTCTTTCAGCATGTAATCATGCTACGGAGAACAAGGAAAGTGAAACGATAAAGGATGAGGTTCCTCAAGTAGCTCCACCTCCACCTCCCCTTGAAGTAAAAACTGATTTTATACTCGCACATATTAAAACAAACAAAGGAGAAATTGTTTGCGATTTAGAATTTGAAAAAACGCCCCTCACAGTAGCCAACTTTATGGGATTGGCGGAAGGTAAAATTAAAAATGATTCTAAAGCGATGGGAAAACCTTTTTACGATGGTTTGACTTTTCATCGGGTAATTGCTGACTTTATGATTCAAGGTGGAGATCCTATGGGAACAGGACAAGGTGGACCTGGTTATGATTTCCCTGATGAATTTGACCAATCATTACAATTTGTGGGTCCAGGAGTTTTGGCAATGGCCAATGCTGGTCCAAATACAAATGGTTGTCAATTTTTTATCACGCACAAAGAGACGCCTTGGTTGAATGGCAAGCATAGCATCTTTGGACATGTCACTCAAGGTCAAGATATCGTGAATAAGATTGCTCAAGGAGATATCATTCAATCGATAACTTTTGAAAGAAAAGGCGAGAAAGCATCTGCTTTTGATGAGGTTGCTACTTTCAATTCGAAAATGAAAGATGCCTTGAAAGCAGCAGCAGAGGCAAAGAAAGCCGGCATTAGCTCCCCAGATGATGTTCCAGAATTTATAGCATGGGTGAAAACAAATTACCCAAAAGCAAAAAAAGTAGGTGCTATGTATATTCTTGAAAGCAAGCATGGTAATGGTAAAATACCAAGTAAAGGACAAGCAATTTCTGTCCATTATACGGGAACTTTAATAAATGGCAAGAAATTTGATTCGTCTTTAGATAGAGGAGCTCCATTTGAGTTTAATGTAGGCATGGGAAGGGTCATTCAAGGTTGGGACGTAGCATTTTCAAATTTAACTGTTGGAACAAAAGCAAAATTATTGATACCATACACTTGGGCATATGGACCAGACGGCAGTCCACCAAGCATTCCTGGAAAGGCTACATTAATCTTTGATGTGGAATTACTAGCCATTAAATAGATCATCAAATAACTAATTTATAAATCAAAAAAAATGAAAAAAATCGCAATGACATTATTCAGTATCGTTCTTTTCTCTAACACAGTCTTCAGTGCAGATTTGCCTGATGGTTTGTACGCAAAATTTAATACCTCCAAAGGTAGCATCACTGTAAAACTATTTCCAGACAAAGCACCTTTAACAGTGTGTAACTTTGTTGGATTAGCAGAAGGTAAAATCGCCAATAATGCAAAAGCGGCTGGTGTGCACTTTTATGATGGATTAAAATTTCATCGTGTTATCGCTAGCTTCATGATTCAAGGTGGTGACCCACAAGGCAATGGTACTGGTGGTCCTGGCTACGCTTTCGCAGATGAGTTTGTAGATGATCTACAATTCACAAAACCTGGTGTTTTAGCCATGGCTAATTCTGGTCCTGCTACCAATGGTAGTCAGTTTTTTATTACGCATGTTCCAACAACGTGGTTAAATGGTAAGCACACTATTTTTGGTCAGGTTACTGAAGGACAAGATGTAGTCGATAAAATTGCTCAGGATGATATCATCACCACTTTAGAAATTATCAGAGTAGGTAAGGAGGCAAAGGCTTATGAAGCCAATGATAAAATCTTTGCTGCATTAAAAATATCAGCGGTAGATAGGGCAGCAGCAGCAAAAGTTATTGCAGATAAAAAAGCGGCAGAAGAAAAATTAAAAGAAGCAGGCAGAGCACAAGAATTACCTGCTTTTGAAAATTGGGTGAAAGTGAATTATCCAACGGCAAGAAAAACAGCCTCTGGCTTGTATTATGTGGTTGAAAAAGAAGGCTCAGGTCCACAGCCTGTAGCTGGTCAAACAGTTAGTGTTCATTATACAGGAATGTTCAACGACGGTAAGAAATTTGATTCTTCATTAGATAGAGGAAAGCCAATTGATTTTCCTTTGGGACAAGGTAGAGTAATCAAAGGTTGGGACGATGGTATTGCCTTGCTAAACAAAGGTGAAAAAGCTAAATTTTTGATTCCTTATACATTGGGATATGGCGAAGCTGGATATCCAGGCGCCATTCCACCTAAAGCAACTTTGATATTTGATGTAGAATTAGTTGACTTTAAGTAAGCATACAAACATATCATCACAAAGAAAAACTCCTTCTGAAAAGAAGGAGTTTTTTTATGGAAATAAAATTTAAAAAGTAAATTATTAGATTGACTTGTATGTTTTTAAATAACGCTGTAAGGCCCATATTGGAAAGACATTTCTGTAGGCTGTATAAGTAATCATGCAACTTTTATTAAACACACCACTAATGCCTTCTTGAGGGAAATCGCCACTTGCTTCTTGTCTGGATAACAATAACTGAATTCCTTTTTCTATCACTTCCTGATGAGGATATTTTGAAATCATCAAGGCAAGCAATGCCCAGCCTGTATTGATAATTTGTGATTGTTCATGTTGTACATATTTCACATCTACACAACTTCTATAGCTCTCACCCCAACCTCCATCATTCTGTTGCTTCGATACTAAAAAATCACAGGCTTTTTTTACTGTGCTACTATTGTCGTAATACTCATCAACGCAAGCTAGGGCTTCATGTGCAAACCAAGAGGCATAGGTGAAACAAACGCCCCAATTGCCATACCATGAACCATCTTCCTTTTGAATGCTCTTAATAAAGTCTATACCACCTGCAATGGCATTCTTGATCTCAACAGGGTAGGTATCTGCATATTTTTTGGTGAAACTGTGCAATGCTTGAATCGTGGATGAGGTACATTCAACAAAAGAATAGTCAACCATAATTTCGCCATAGACTTCAGAAGGATTTAAAACTTCTATCCACTCTGGTGCACGCCTTACTTCATAGGAAGCCCAACCGCCATCGGCACTTTGAAAAGATAATAGAAGCTTCACTGCGTCAATCAACCTCTCCTTGCTTACTTGAATGGTGTCAATGCAATTTTCTTGTTCAAAAATTTGATTCAATTTGATAGAGGCCTTCACACCGTCGCCCGTACAATCAGTAATTGGCCAACCATGCTCCACAGTAGAAAATGGCCATCCACCAAAATCTTCATGTCTAAAAAAGGCGCGGTCTCTTGGGATACTTGTACGTATCTGACTCTTATCGATGTAATGATACAGCTGTTGGAGCGATGGAATAAACTGCTTGTATAAATCAGATTCCATAAAAGCATTAGCGGTGAAGGCGGTATCCCATAACTGTGAACCATTATAGCCCTGCATCTTCATGCCATCTTCGGCTACCCATAAGTAATCGAACCAACGATCGATGTGTTTTTTATATTGTATGGAATCCTTTCCATGTCCATGCCAAACACTTAATGAATTGATGACTTGATTGACAGGACCAATATCGATATAATTCGTTTGTTCGTCTTCACCATCTATATAACTCAAAATAAAATCTAAAGCTTTTTTTCTAAGCTTCTTTGAATAGAATTTTTCGTAGCTATTCGTCACAAAATTCATTATTTTCAAAACTGGTGAAGCCTTTCTGTATAAGTCTTTCGGACTACAACTATTGCGCGCCTTTTTCCAATCTATCTTGTCGTATGCTTCTGTATAAATCTCTTTTCTAATCGCTTCAATCAATGCAGTTTTCGGTCCAACAATTTTATGTCCATAGCAGTATGCCATTGGTAAATAAACCATTCTAGCGTGACACCAATATCTTGATGGATGAATGGGCAACCATGTCGGAGTGATCCAAATCTCTGGAAACAAAGAGTTACATCCATCCCATTCATAAACGCCAAGTGTCGATAAATAAAATTTCCCCCATGATGGAATCATGGTGGCACCTCCATTATCTAAAATCCATTTGCTCGCCTTTTGCATATAAGTTTCGTTTGCATCCTCACCCAATAAACGAAGAGAAATATACTGCAAACAGGTTCCATACATGCCACTTTCACCTTCTATATGCATGCCCCAACCACCATCAGTATTTTGCATATTCTTCATGTATTGCTTAATCAAAGCCTGATGTGGTAAGGGTAAAGCGTAATCGGTAACATGCGCAATAATGACCATTCCTGGCAATAAAAAAAGTGGTCCTCCATAGTCGCCAGGCATATGACCGTCTTCAGCAATCAAACTTTGATAGTAATGTATGGCTTTAAATGTTTGTTGTGCCACTTTTTCTATAAAGCTCGAATGCCCTTTAAAATCAGGCATTTCAGCCGCTGAGAGTGTTTTTAATTTTTTGTTTATTGCCTGCTTTCTATATACCAAATCGGCACTGTTTGCATTCACAGATTTATCAAAAACAAAATCGTTCATCATCTCTGATAACACTTTTCTGCCTTTGTCAGATTCCCAATATTGAGTATCAGTAGCCTCAATTTTTTGAGCATTATCAAAGTATTCGAAATGCCATGTTTGTCTGCCATGCACACTCAGTAATCGCCAATAATTCCAGCTTTCTTTTGTCATTTTATTTGTATAAAATCAGCACAAATTTCTAATTCAAAATTACGCTTTATTTTGTAGATGGGTGGAACACAAATAGTTTGGTCTCAGGGTTGTTTTTTTAGGGCGTGCCGGCGGAAAATGCAATGCCGCCGTCCTGCTATTCATTACAAGCTGCTGTAAATACCAAACAGCAGGCTTTTCATTGCTATCAGTCACGCATGCTACGATGTTAGAATACATAATCGAAACACAAAACTATTTCTTCTTCTTACCTTTCTGACCTCTAGTCAATGGTCTTCCGTATTTTTCCCACATCTTGTCTGCATGGGCAACACGCACGTTTACTTTTTTATTTTTCGCCGATTTTTCATGAAAGCCTGATTTTGAATCATCACGTTTTGGTGCCTTGCCCAATTGATTTTTCATCTGAATCTTCGGCTTCTCATTTTCTGTCAAGATATCTGATATAACAATGCCTTCAGGAAAGATATTGATATTGATTTTTTGATTCATCAAGGCTTCGATATTCTCTATCAACTCGCTATCATTAGGCGTGATAAAAGTATAACTAATACCTTTTTTATCTGCTCGACCTGTACGTCCAATACGATGCATATAAGTTTCTGCAATCTCCGGTGTATCGAAGTTGATAACGCAAGTCACTTCTGAAATATCAATACCACGTGCTACAATATCTGTGGCAATCAATATTCTACAATTTCCATTCTTAAAATCTTTCACCGTATTGAAACGTTGGTTCTGAGATTTATTGGAGTGCACCACGCCCAATTGATATCCAAATTCCTCTGATAATTGAGCGTAAATTTCGTCTGCTAAATGCTTTGTTGTGGTAAATACTAAGACCTTTTCCATATTGTCGTCATGGACAAAAAGATGCTTTAGTAAATTTATTTTCGTGTAAAAATTCGGTAGTAAATAAGCCGATTGTACAATGTTTTCGAGTGCTGTACCAGATGGTGCTGCTTCAATCTTTATGGGATTATTAAAAAAGGTATCGATTAATTTTTCTACATCATCTGTAATCGTTGCCGAAAACAAAAGGTTTTGTCTTCTTATAGGAAGTAGATCCAGTACACGTTCTAACTGAGGACGAAATCCAAGATCGAGCATTTCATCTACCTCGTCGATGATCAATCTTTTGAGTGATTTGAATTGTAAAGTGCCTTGCAAAACCAAGTCTAGTAATCTTCCTGGAGTGGCTACCACTATATGCACCCCTTCATTAATCAGCTCAATTTGAGGCTTCATATTCACGCCGCCATAGACTGGTGCGATTTTTATACTCATGTATTTACACAACTTTTCAGCCTCTTCGGCTACTTGCACCACCAGCTCTCGAGTAGGGACAATAATCAAAATTTCGGGACTCGTCTCCTTATTAAATTTCCACAATCGCAAGCAGGGTAGAAGATAAGCAAATGTTTTACCGGTACCCGTTTGAGCGATGCCCAAAACATCTTTGCCCGACATAATCACAGAAAAGGCTTTTGCTTGTATAGTGGTGGGTTGCTCCATGCCCAAATCCTTCAAGGCATTGAGCAATGGGGTATTCAAATTTAGTTCGTCAAAAGTCATTCGATTGCAGTCTTTATTAATACACAAAGGTAGTCATAAAGTATTGATATTACTTGAAGCGCCATTTGAGTCTAGCTGAGTGTAGCACTTTATGACTATCCATAAGCGATTGTGCAGCTCATCAGCATTGGTCTAAGATATCGCGTGAAGGACATTAGCGATAGCTCCGCAGTAGATTTGGCGAGGCTTTTGGCGACTGCGGACTATAAGCAAATGGCCAGACCCCCTGTTGCTTTTCGCAGGGGGGCACGCCCAAATGAAGCTTAGAAAAGGGAGACTTCATTCTCCTTTGATTTCTGTATCTTTGCATGAATAAGCATGCAAGCAACCATACATACACCCGTTTTGCAACAGGATATTTCTGTGGCGATAAAAGAATACAAAAGCAGTGATTGTGCCCTGCACTTGTTTCTAACGCCCGATAGTTTGGCCTTTGGGGAGTTATCGGTGGAGACAAAAGTGTTAAATTCGTATAAGAAGTATGCCTTTCCCACTATCAATGGCAATGCAGAAGTAGTCGATTTACTTAAATGGCTATTTGCAAATGATGAAGTGTTATTGCAGAAATATTTTACCACCACCTTATCGTATTTTAATGAGCAATCGGTTTTGCTGCCAATGAATGCAGCCGATGATGAGTGCCATTTGTTGTTGCCCGATGATATGTATGCCATGCATAAGTGTAGCGATATAGCAGCGGCAAATGCCCGTTATCATTATACCATACCAAGTACTGTGCAATCATTCTTTGCGCAGAATCAATGTTGGGAAGTGACACATGCTTCAGCCACTTTGATTGCTCACTTGTTTACACGTCAGAAATTTATTCGCAGCAAAACGGTATATGTCCATTTACAATCGAGTTTATTAGAAGTGATTGCCTTTGATCAAGAGGCATTACTAATGCATAATATTTTCCCTATCAAAACGGCGGAGGACTTCATTTATTTTGTGTTGAGTTGTTACGAAGGACTTGGTTTTAGTACCTCACATGTCAATTGTGTTTTGATGGGCGATATTGATAAACCATCAAAAATATTCGATTATATTTTTAAATATCTTGCTCATTTTGAGTTTTCAAAAGAGCCTATACATATCAAATATTCTTCTGCATTTGAAGATCAAAAGATGCATCAATTTTATTCATTTCTTACATCCATTCAATGAGAATTATAGGCGGAAGTTTTAAGAGTATGCGGTTTAACCCACCAGCAAATATACCTACTAGGCCTACGACCGACATGGCTAAGGAAGGATTATTCAATATGTTAAACAACTATTTCAACTTTGATAATGTGAAATTTTTAGATTTATTTGGAGGTACAGGTTCTATTTCTTATGAATTTTCTTCACGTGGCTGTACAGATATCACCAATGTGGAGCGTTTTCCGAAATGTGCGCAATTCATTCAGAAGACAGCTTTAGATATGAAAATGGAAGGCTTCAAATCCTTACAAATGGATGTTTTTGCCTATATCGAAATGTGTCACGAAAAATTCGATATTATTTTTGCAGGTCCGCCTTATGCATTAGAAAATATGGATAGCATTCCAGATTTAATCATACAGAAAAATTTGATAGATGGCGAAGGTTGGTTTGTGATGGAACATAATCCCAATCATCATTACGACGAGCATCCGAATTTTTTATTAAAGAAAAATTATGGTTCTACCATTTTCAGTGTGTTTACAAATGCTGGAAAAGCCAAGGAGTAATTCTTGCTTGCATTTGGTGTAAGGATTCATAATTTTGAAAGCAGCTGAAAAAATACGTACTTTGAGACTATATCCAATTTAAAATCATGCAAAAAAAGATAGCGATTTTCCCCGGATCCTTTGATCCAATTACTATAGGACATGTAGATGTAGTAAATAGAGCCTTGCCCTTGTTTGATGAAATTATCATCGCTATTGGATCCAATTCGCAAAAGAATGCTTTATATACTTTGGAACAAAGAACGAAGTGGATAGAGCAAGTGTTTGCTCATGAGCCTAAAGTGAAGGTGGATCATTACGATGGACTAACGATTAACTATTGTGTGGCTAAAAAAGCCCAGTTTATAGTTCGAGGTATTAGAAGTGCTGCCGATTTTGAATACGAGAAAACGATAGCTCATTTGAATCAGGAAATGGTGCCCAATATCGAAACCATTTTAATTTTAACAAGTCCACGATTATCCATGATTTCTTCTACGATTGTTAGGGAGATTATCAAAGGAAAAGGCGATGTAAGTAAGTTTGTACCTGAGCGTATTATTGCAGAGTTATAAGCCTGTTTGTAGCTTTTAGAACAAACTTTGCTGCGATTGTAACTTAGTAAATCCAATAGTAATAATATCTACAATATTGGAATAAGATTTTTCTATATAGGGCGCAATATTTTCTTGCTTTACCCATTCTACTTTTTCTATGCCTTCTTTGGTCTGCGGTTTTAGAATACTTCCACTTTTTCCTTTCATGAGAAACCAATGTGTTTCTTTTAAAATCCTTTTATTTTCTATATTGTAAGTGTGATAGCTACAGCAGATTTTTTGATCAATCAATTTGATTTTTACACCGGTTTCTTCCTTCACTTCCCGCGCAGCACCTTCTCTAATGACTTCGCCCATTTCAATTTTTCCTTTAGGCAGATCCCAAAAACCTAGGCGATGTATCAGCAACATTTCATTATTTTTATTGAAGACCACTCCACCGCCGGCCACTATCAATTTGAACTGATTGAAGAAACTCGTCTTTAAAGCACTTAAGTCGGAAGCTATCACAAAGAAGGTATGTCCTTGGTATTTATTATAAATGTCTTCTACCAATTGTTTTGTCTGTGCTTCGTCAACATAAGGGATATAAAGTTCCTTGTCTTTAATAATGTAATTTTTAAATTGCCAATGTGCCTCATCTTCCAAAAAAACCGTGTTGTCGTTGATATGAATTTTGTAACTTTGAATCATATTTATAAGGGGTCTAGAATTTTTTTTATTAATCAACAAGAAATCCAAAATAACGCTACTATCAGATGAATACTACTTCCATAGCTGAACAAACTGCCGAATATCTGCTGCAAATAAAAGCAGTTAAACTAAGTCCCAATGCGCCTTTTACTTGGGCTAGTGGCATCAAATCACCTATTTATTGTGATAATCGTTTGACACTTTCATTTTGTGATGTGCGAAATTATATTAAAAATTCATTTGCTGCAATCATTCAGGAAAAATACAAGGATATTGATAGCATTGCTGGCGTTGCCACTGGTGGAATAGCCCATGGAGCTTTGGTTGCAGATGTATTAAATAAACCATTTATTTATGTGCGATCAAGTGCAAAGGCTCATGGATTGGGCAATATGGTAGAAGGGGAGATTAAAGCCGGCGATAGAATCATCGTGATAGAAGATTTGATTTCTACGGGTGGAAGTAGTTTAACCGCTATTGACGCTTTGCGCGGTGCAGGGGCTGAGGTGATTGCCTTAGGTGCTATTTTCACTTATGGATTTCAACGTGCCGTGGATGCTTTTGCCGCTTCTCATTGTCCTTTTTTTACGTTGAGTGATTATCCAACGATTCTTGATATCGCCATCAAAAAAGGCTATATTCAAGAAGGTGAGAAGGAAAGCCTTACTGAATGGTATAAAAACCCGAGTGCGTGGGGAAAATAAGGATAAGTTAAAAACTTTTTGTAAATTAAGGTATTCTGTGCTATCTTTGCACACCAAAATTTTAAGCTATTATGTTGTCAACATTCAATGAGGTGAAAATATTTAGCGGGCAGTCGAGCCGATATTTAGCCGAGCAAATAGCAGAATATTATGGGCAGCCTTTGGGAGAGATTATCGTACAAAGGTTTAAAGATGGTGAGTTTCAGTTGGTGATTAATGAGTCTGTTCGTGGTTCTTATGTGTTTTATGTTCAAAGCACTTTTCCACCCATGGATAATTTAATGGAGCTATTGATGTTTGTAGATGCTGCGAAAAGAGCGAGTGCTGGCTATATTTGTGTGGTTATTCCTTATTTTGGATTTGCTCGTCAGGATAGAAAAGACAGACCTCGAGTATCCATCACTAGCAAGTTAGTCGCGAATTTATTGACTGCTGCAGGTGCTGATCGAGTAATGACAATGGATTTACACGCAGATCAGATTCAGGGATTTTTTGATATACCTGTTGATCACTTAAGTAGTACTGCTGTTTATAAGCCTTTTATTCAAAAAATGGGTTTAAAAAACTTGACATTCGCGACACCAGATGTAGGAGGGACAAAAAGAGCTAGATCTTATTCTCAGTTTTTTGACAATTCGACTTTGGTTATTTGCGATAAGTTCAGAAAGGTAGCAAATGAAGTAGCTGAAATGACCTTGATTGGTAATGTTGAAGGGAGAAATGTGATTTTAGTTGACGATATTATTGATACAGGAAATACACTTTGTAAGGCGGCTAAAATCATTATGGACGAAGGTGCGCTGAGTGTACGAGCGATTTGTACACATCCAGTTTTATCCGGAGATGCCTATGAAAATATTGAAAATTCGACTCTGACAGAAATTATAGTAACGGATACCATACCATTGAAAAAACAGAGTGAAAAGATAAAGGTATTATCAGTGTCACAATTATTTGGGAAGTCGATTAGGCATGCACATGAGTTCAAATCGATCAACTCACTTTTTATTAAATAAATTAATTCATATCATATTTTAAACAAAATGGAATCAGTAAAAATAAGCGGCGAACTAAGAAAAGAGACAGGTAAAAGAGCATCTACTTTATTAAGAAGAGAAGAAAAAGTACCATGTGTATTATACGGTGGTGCAGAGAATATCACCTTTACTTCTTTGGTAAAAAACTTCAGAAAAGCAATTTACACAGATAAATTTGTTCAGGTAGAATTAGACATCAATGGTAAAACATACAATGCTTTAGTTCAGGATAAAACATTTCATCCTTTGACTGATGTGTTGACGCATATCGACTTCTTAGAATTAGTACCTGGTAAAATGGTTACTGTAGAAATTCCTGTGAAAGTACATGGTTTTTCTGTTGGTGTTCAAGCGGGTGGTAAGGTAGAAATCAGCACTAAAAAGATTCGTATCAAATCATTGGTTGAAAAATTAGTAGATCATATCGATATCGACATCACGAAACTTGAAATGGGAAAATCTATCAAGGTAAAAGAATTATCCATTCCAGGAGTTGAAATTTTAACACCAGGTAATATTCCTGTGATTACGATTACGATTCCACGTGCGGCGAAACAAGCAGCAACAGAAGCAGCTAAAAAGTAATCTTATACTAGGTGAAGTATCTAATTGCAGGACTCGGTAATATCGGCGAAGAGTATGCAGAAACTAGACATAATATAGGCTTTAAAATAGTTGACTATTTGGCCAAAGAACAAGACGTTTCATTCACTATGAAGCGTCTTGCTTTTTTTACAGAATTCCGTCTCAAAAACAATATCGTCTATCTCATTAAACCCACTACTTATATGAATTTAAGTGGTAAGTCGGTGCACTATTGGTTGCAAGAATTAAAAATTGAGAAAGAAAATTTATTGGTACTTGTCGATGAATTGGCATTGCCGTATGGTAAAATAAAAATAAAAAACAGCGGCAGCGATGGTGGTCACAATGGCCTCAAAAGCATGCAAGAGTCCCTTCTCACGCAACAATATCCACGACTTCGATTCGGCATCAGCAATGAATTCGAAAAGGGTAGACAAATCGATTATGTTTTAGGCAAATGGAGTAGCGAAGAAAAATTAACACTCGACGAAAATATTAAGCGTTCTGCTGAAGCCGTAAAATGCTTTTGTTTAGAGGGTTTGAACAATGCGATGAATAAGTTTAATAAGTAGTTGTTATCGCCTTTATTGGTGTTTTTTACCAACAAGTATCTCATTCTTATTTTTTTAACAAAATTAATTTAGCGCTAGCCCCGATTGAAGCGGTATCTTTTTTTCTTTGCCTCTAAAAAATCGACAAATGAATCCTTAACTACAATTAAGGCTTTACAAAATTTCTACGATAGGTATCGTTATTTGCCTTGACGTATAAGATATAGTAACCGCTCGAAAGCTTTGATATATCATATTTGTATTGATTGTAGCCATAAAATAGTTCTTGCTGTTGATCAATGGCAATTCTACCACTTTCATCAGTAAAAAGTATCCTTGCCTGACCATCATGCTCGGTAATGATCTCTACTGAAAGTTCTTTATCTAAAGGGTTTGGAGCGCTTCTAACTACTAAGTTATCAGCTTGCAAGGCTTCATCCAAATTGATAATAGTATTGTTTGCAGACACGATCCATAATTTTGGATCGAACTTCGAACTGTCGATATGAAAGGGAAGTTGGATATTAAATTCTTGATTATTGCTGGTATTATTTAAGACTATGGTGCTATCCATAAAACTATTCTTAAAGTAAATAGGAATCGGCATTTCAAAGAAAGAAACAGATGGATGAGATTGTGTTTGACGCACCACAATATTGACCATATTCGTTGAATTTTGCTTCCATGTAATATGATACGTTGGGAAGCCTTCATGATAAAACCAATCATCAAAAAACTCGTCAAGATTCGTGTTGGTCGTTGTTTCGAATTGATTTTTTAAGTTGGCAGTTTCAGCAAATTGATAAGCTAAGCTGGTATCATTCAAATAATTTTTGAGTGCTTGAAAAAACAACACATCGCCAAATTTCCATCTTAGCATATGTAAGAACATGGCTCCTTTTGCATAACTCAATCTACCGTCAAATATACGTTCTACAGATGTGCTATCTTCATAAATATACACAGAGCCACCTGGTAATCTAGTGATATTGCGCATCAAATTTCCCTTCCATGTCATCCACCATTTGCCTTCATAAGTATGCTCATAAGAAACACCAGTCATATATGTTGCGAAGCCTTCGTTCAACCAAATATCTCGCCAGTTGGAACAAGTGATTCTATCTCCAAACCATTGATGTGCCAACTCATGTGCACCCAACTCAAAATCAAGATGTGAAACAAAACTCATCGTTTGATGTTCCATGCCACCACCCCAACCGAATTGTGCATGCCCATATTTCTCTTTTGCAAATGGATAGGTAATCAATAAACTGTCAAACAAATGCATGTTATTGCTGAATTCTACATTCAATAACTTTTCTGCTTCTAGTACTTCTGGATAAACCAAATTGATGATAGGAACGGTATCGTGAGCGAACTTGATGGTGTCGGTAAACATGGCATAATTGGTTACAGCAACACCAACTAAATAAGTTGCTGTCGGATAATTGCTATGATAATGACAAGTAGTGGTGCTGCTGGTAGAATCAATACTTACAAGCTTTCCATTGCTACCCGCTAAGTTGCCTTTAGGCATGTTGATGATGATATCTAAGGAGTCAATTTTATCTTCTAGTTGTTGTTTACAAGGCCACCAATCCTTTGCTCCAAAAGGTTCTGAGAGTGTCCAAATGGAAGGCATAGCATCATGAAATGTTTGTTGAAAGGAACCAAAACCTGTACTGCTTGGTATACCATGATAAAAAATGGAAATAGTGTCTAGGTCTTCAATAGCAAGCGTTTTGGATAAATGTATGGTGAGTACATCATTGATGTCGAGCACATAAGTTAATGACTGTTGATTGTCTTTGATGCTATCGATTTCTAAAATATGAGAACAATCAAAATCGATTTGAGTGATAGCATTTTCACGAGCTTGCACATAACTTTTAACCATGCCTTTGATGCCAAGGATAGAAGGATTGATGTCAAAAATTAATTGATGATAAAGAATATTATAATTTTGAGTATGGGCATTTGAAAAAAGATGTCCTTGCTCATTTTTAAAAGATTCTGATTCGTCTTTTGCGATTTTGTCAAGCATCATAGGCTCTTGCGAGGAAACTTCTAGGCCATATAGACTGAAAAGGATGGAGAAGAAAAGAAGTTTTATATTCATGGAGTTTGCAAATGTCATATAAAGATATTCTTTTTTTAATGAGTATAAATCTCTATTTTTATCCTTGATAGAGCAAGGCTATTTATTTTTTTAAGGATTCGTTGTCACCAAAAATGTCTGCAATAAGAATAGATAAAATGCGTTATACTGTCAATATTCTATGAAAAAAGTTTTTACTTTATTATTTCTTTTTTTGTCTTTATGCGGCATAGCTCAGATAGGAGGGGAGAATACTTTTGAGTTTATCGCTCTGCCACAATCTGGTCGAATGACGGCCATGGGTGGTTCTTATATTTCTACTATTGATAAAGACTTGAGTCTTGCTTTGCAAAACCCTGCTGGTCTAACACCATTGGTGGACAGGATGTTTACTGCTGGTACCATTGCTTTTTATGGAAAAACGAATTATGGTCATTTTGCCTATGCCAAATCCTTTCCTAAAGTTGCCACTTTTAGTGCTTCTGTGCAATACATGAGTTACGGGAAGATAAAAAAAACCGATGAAGCTGGAAATATTGGCGCAACTGTGATTCCCACCGAATGGGGCATACAAATTGGTGCTGGAAGACAGATTTCTAATCATTACTCTATTGGCGCAAATCTTAAGTTTATGGCTTCAGATTTAATCACGAATCAAAGTGGTGGAATGGCTATAGATTTGGCTGCATCTTATCTAGATACCACACATAAGTTTTGCGCTACTTTATTGGTAAGAGATATCGGTGTTCAGTTTAAACCTTATGTAAAAGGAGGCGCAAGAGAGTCGTTACCTTTTGATATACAATTGGGAATTTCTTATAAACCTAAATTTTTACCTTTTAGATTTAGTTTGATTGCGCATAATCTCTTCAGATGGAATATCCGTTATGATGATCCAAACAATATAGAAACATCCACTTTGTTTGCTGATACAACACAAGTTCAAAAAGTGAAGAAACACACTTTTGATAAGATTGCAAGACATTTTATTATTGGTACAGAAGTAACGATAGCCAAGGTACTTCGATTCAATTTTGCTTTTAATCCGATGCATAGAGGAGAACATGCCTTCCAAAACAAAAAAAGTTTAGCAGGCTTTTCTTTTGGATTAGGATTGAATATCAAACAATTTGATTTCAGTTATGGTGTTCAAGTTTTTGCTAAAGGCTTCTCAGCGCATCATTTTACCTTGAATATTGACTTTGGTGCATTGATGAAAAAGAAGAAAGTAACTTCCTAAGGATTCTATGTGTTGGAGAGGATTGAAGCTCTTTTAGAATAACCTTTTGATGAGCTTTAACTGATGTGTGTATTTTTTTGTCTGTGTATTAAAAATACCATTATTATCTAGCTTATCTATTCTAACCAAACCAGAAGCGTGTATGATTTGTTGGTTTTTGATAACAATACCAACATGTATGACCTTTCCTTCTTTATTCACGAAAAATGCCAAATCACCAGGCTTTGAAGTTTCTACGAAATCAATATTGGTACCATGGTCAATCTGTTGGTAGGCATCCCTTTTTATGGGAATTCCAATGGCCTTATACACCATTTGAGTAAATCCTGAACAGTCGATTCCGAAAGGTGATCTACCGCCCCACAGATATGGACTGTTTAAGTATTTAAAACAAATTTTTTCCACCATACTTTCTCTATCACGAATTTCACGAGTATCTGAAGCGAATCCATTGAAAATATAATTATCTTTTTCTATTTTTAGCGTGAGGCCGTCATAACAAGGTAAAGTACTGCCCATTAAAATAGGAAAGCCTCGATCGTCTTTCATCACAGCATGTGTAAGTTCCAGCGAAACGGAATGATGATCTTCTTCATATTTTTGATAGAATTTCTGACTGATCACCAATATTTGCTTTTCATCTATCCAGCCTGTATAGTCATCGTGAAGGCAACGAATAAATTGCCATTGTTTATCTTTTTTTAAAACTTCAGCTACTTCTCCAAACAACAGCTGAGTGATCATTTCACTCTTATCGGAAGCTTCTTTGCGAACGGGTATAACGCTCAAATTACAAATCACTAATTCCATACTTTTCTACCTGTAAAAATTGTTGATATTAAAATCTTTGAATAGCTTGAAAACAACTAATTTCGAGCTCTAAAATACAATATTATTCCTTCTAGGAACGTTAAATTATTAATGAAAAAATCTCTACTTATTCAAGGTTCTTTTCTCGTGGTTCTCTTGTTTTTGTCACCTTTTTTCGCGACTGCACAAGCTTTTACAACGAGCATCATAACAAAGAATACCTATTGCAATACGGATAATGGTGTGGCAAAGGTTATTCCTTCTGTACCTGGCATCTATACCTACGCATGGTCTACAGGGTCTATTTTAGATTCGGCAGATCATTTACCAATCGGAACATTCGTCGTTGTTGTTTCTAGATACGATTCTATCGGTGGTGCTGTTAATTATGTAGTTAGAGATACGGCAACGATTGACACTTTGAACGTTCTGGCCATAGTAGTCAGCAAGAGCAACCCAACATGCGGTGCTGATAATGGAGTGATTAATGTTGGCGGTACGGGAGGTACAGGCGCATATACTTTTCAAATTCTTAAGAGTGGGGTCAATTATCCTACCGGCACAGGACTTCCAACAGGAAGGTATCGCGTAGTAGTGGTTGATAATTTATCAGGTTGTATCTCGGATTCGGTGACCGTGACGCTTGTGGATTCTGGTAATTATTTTAAAATTACAGATACCATGATGGTGGGAGTAAATTGTTTTAATGATAGAACAGGTTCTATTTTTCTGAGCTTAGATGGAGGACAAAGGCCTTATACCTATAGTTGGGTTGGATTCCTATCCACTGATTCTTTTTTACTTGGGCTCACACAAGGCACATACGCTGTTCAAATTCATGATGCACTTTGTCCTAGCCTTCGAACCTTCAATTTTGTAGTAACAGGTCCAACAGATTCTTTGAAAGTTGATATTACCTCGAAAAGTGATACCTGTTTGCGCGGTGTGGGCTCAGCCATTGCACTCGCCACAGGTGGGACAGCTCCTTTTGCCTTCAGTTGGAGCGATGGAAGCACTACTAATCCTATCAATTCCTTAGCTGCAGGTTCCTACACGGTTTATGTATTGGATGCTAAAGCTTGCAGCGATTCAATTAGTTTTAAAATTAGAAGTGTCGGTGGTCCAAGTGCTAGACTCATTCAACTTGATTCCTCCTGTTTGGGAGAATCTAATGGGAAGATCAGAGTGAAGGTGGTTTCGAGAGATGGACCATTTCATTATCTTTGGAACTTTGATTCAAGTCTAGATACCAATTATGTAAAGGATTTGCCAGCGGGCTTTTATAGTGTTACCATTAGCAATGCAGCAATGTGCGATACGGTGATAAATATTTCTCTGGAGAATTATTATTTGCCAGATCTTGAGGTGGTAGGAGATACTTCAATTATTCAAGGACAATATGCTAATCTAACTGCGATTACTGTTCCAGATTATGATTCTATCTATTGGCTTCCAAGTGATGGCATTGTTTCTGTTTACCTAAATGCTTTGGCTTCACCAATGCTCACGACTAATTATACCGCTTATGTTCGGTATAAAAACGGTTGTTATCTTCGAGATTCAGCGATCGTAAAGGTAGATTCGGTCGAGTTAAAATATATTGTACCCAATATTTTTACCCCGAATGGTGATGGGGTGAATGATATCTTAAAACTTTCTTTGAGTGAATCCGTTAAAAGTATTGAAATGCATATATTTGATAGATGGGGTAATAAGATTTTCGACTCCTTTTCTAAAGACCGTTTTTGGGATGGCTTTAACCAAAATACAAGAAAAGAGGCAGAGGTAGGGGTCTATAGTTACTTTATTTATATTGAATCATTAACAGATCAGAAAAGAATTTTGAAAGAAGGTAATATTACTTTATTGAGATAATGAACGATATTTATAGTTTTAAAATAGTTCTTGTAATAAAATACGTAAATTAGATATTAAGGAAGATACAATACATTGTAATTTTTGAGTTATAAACGAATGGGCAACGACTAGATGTTTGTATCGTGAATAAAAGTTTTTAGTAAAAGTCATGAAAAAAGGAAATTTTATAGGAATCATTATACTCCAGCTGCTATTTGCAACAACCGTTATGGCTCAGGATTTTCATCTTTCGCAGTTTCATAGCGCGCCTTTGATATTGAATCCAGCAATGACTGGCTTCATGCTCGGAAAATACAGATTGGGTGTAAATTATAGGAATCAATGGGGCTCAGTGAAATCCAAATATGAAACTTATGCTGGGTCATTTGACATGAATTTTATGAAATGTAAATGGAAGCGTGATTACTTTGCAATTGGGTTCGTATTTGCTGGGGACAAAGCTGGAGATTTATCTTTAAGAACCACGCAATTAGGACTTTCTCTTGCGTATTCAAAGGGCTTCGGCACTCGTGTCAAACATTCTCTCTCAGTGGGCTTTCAAGGTAATTTTTACCAAAGAGGTATAGATTTATCGAAGGCGATTTACCCGGATAATATTCCAGAAAGCAATCAGATTTCCAAGTCTATATTCATTTTCGATTTTGCTGCTGGATTAATGTGGCATGCACAATTAGCGGATAGACTCAACATGTATGTTGGATTTTCTGCGAATCATCTCAACAAGCCAGTCAATTCGTTTTTAGGTGATAAGAAATCTCGTCTAGCTATGAAGTATTCATTAAGCGCAGGAGCTTTGGTTGAGCTGGGAAATAAGTGGAACATCATACCATCAGCTTTGTTTCAAAAGCAAGGGCAGGCAATGCAAGGTGTTGCTGGAACTTATCTCCAATATATTATCGGTGAAGATTATTATAGCGAGACAGCAATCGCAATTGGAGCCTGGGGTAGATTTGCAAAACCTGTCGCTGATGCATTTATTCTTGGTGTTCGTGCTGATATAAAAAATGTTTTAATAGGAGTTACCTATGACTTTAATTTATCAGAACTAAAAGCGGCTAGCAGTGGAAGAGGGGCTTTTGAGGTGTCTGCTCAATACATTATTCCCGTTAGTTGTCAGAAGCGAACAAAAGGTCTTTATTGCCCTAAATTTTAAGTACGTAAGAATCATAAATATTCAACATACAAAATTCAAAAAAAATGTTATATTTTTACAAATTAATCGAGGATAGTCAAGAAATTAACAAAGCAATGAAACAAACTTTTTACCATAAATTACTGTCAACACTATTTGTACTTTTTATAAGTTCATATAGTTATGCATCAATAACCGCTGGTTTTACCGTCTCTTATACGCCAAGATGTGGTTCTGCATTAGTTACTTTCACCAACACAAGTGTAGGATCACCTGCTATCACCAGTGCTATTTGGTATTGGGGCGATTCTCCCTTAACAAGTACTTCAACCACTGCTAGTTCTGTGAGTCATTTGTTTTCAAGTCCTGGTACTTATTGTGTGAAGTTAGTTGTGACAAATAGCGCTGGACAAAGAGATTCCTTTCAATTGAGTCCTCCGAATTGTATTGAGGTATATGCAAATCCTACGCCTATTTTTACCATTACACCTACCTATTCTTGTGATCTACCTGCTGTTTTTACTGTTACAAATGCTTCCATTCCTGGTTGTGGTACTTTTGCAAGTACGAGTATTCAACCAGAAGGAGATACCATTTATACTTCTTCGTCTTTTACAACTACCTACACGAGTGCGGGGAATTACAATTTAACGTATTACATGAGAAACTCTTGTGGTTGTGCGGTAAGTGGAACTTTGGTAGATACCTTTCATGCTGTTGCAGGAGTGGACGCAAGTTTTATTACTTCTTCCACCACTAGTTGTACTTCTCCATTGGTGGTTACCTTTACCAGTACCTCATCAGGTGCTGTTACCTCTACGCTATGGGATACTAATAATGATTATATCTATGGAGGGGCAGGCGATGCACCAAGTGGTGTGACGACTACTCGTACCTATACAACTTCCGGCACTTATGATGTTGGTTTGTTAGTCAGAAATAGTTCTGGTTGTGTGGATACAATTAGAATACCTGTGGTTATCTCGATTACTCCAGCACCACTTACCTCTTTCACTTATTCTACGACACCTGGATGTGGTGTGATTTGTGTTACCTGTACAGCAGTTGGTGGTGGTTCTTCTTTCAGTTGGACAGTAACACCTGGATCTACATCGCCAGCTACAGGCACTGGCAGCCCATTTACATTTTGCGCCGCAGCTGCAGGTAGTTATAGCGTTCGTTTACGCACAGATTTTGGAGGATGCACAGATGATTCCACTCGAACAGTAACCATTGGATCTATTACACCGCCTCCGGTGGCCGTGGCTTCTGCCACAGGTTGTCTTGAATCCTGTATTGGACCAGTTTGCGTTACCTATAATAGCACTGGTTCTACACCTGCATCAGGTTCTGGAATACCTCCAGCTGTCTATACCTGGACATTCCCAAGTGGTACGCCAAGTACTGCAATTGGACCTGGACCACATGTAGTTTGTTATGGCTCTATATCCACCACTTCATTAACTGCTCCTTTAGGAACCTTGTTGATTACAACCTCGCCAGGCTGTACCAATTCTAGAACACTTCCTGGTAACGTTGTCATTGCAGATTATACTAATTCTATCGTTAGAACAGGGCTCACAAGGGGTTGTTTGCCAATTATAGATTCATTCTTGGATAATACGGTTGTGAATGCTTGTGATAGTATAGCATCTCGATCTTGGACTTTTGGACTTGGTAGAACACCTGTTTTTACTAGTACCTTAAAAAAGCCAGGAATTACGTTCACTGATACTGGTTGTTATGATGTTAGATTAATTACCGTAACAGGAAGGGGTTGTCGCGACACTACCTTATACCCTAAAATGATTTGCGCAGGAGATACGCCAAATATTTCTGTAAGTATTTCTCCAACCGATATGTGTTTTGAAGATACAGGAGTTATTATCACCGTTACTGGTAGGGCAGATTCAGTTAAAATAAATTGGGGTGATGGATTTAATAATACGCTATTGAAAGACACTGTTATACATAGTTATGCCCACATCTATACAGATACAGGGTTCTTTGTTCCTATCATTAGGGCCTTCTTATATGGTTGCGGAGAACGACTCATTTATGGGGACACTGTATATATTCATGGACCAATCGCAAGATTCACTGATAGTACAGTCTGCCCAAGTGTTCTAACAAAGTCCTTCATCAATCAATCACTGGGAGATAGCACCATGACAGCCTTTTGGGATTTTGGTGTGGTTGGATCCTCCGATGATACCTCCCACGTATTTAATCCGACATTCACTTATCCTGATACCGGTTGCTATACTGTAACCCTTACAGTGCATAGTGATCTCACTGGTTGTACGCATCAAAATCGTTTGACATTTTGTATCACTAATGTTGTTACCGATTTTATGCTATCGTCTCGTGATGTATGTCAGGGGACAGTGGTTAGTTATATCAATACATCTTCTTCTATTCGCACTGGAAGTAGCACTAGATGGGTTTTTATGGGAACAAGCTCGACTGTTACAACTCCTTGGACAGGAAGTACCTATGGATTAACAACAAGAAATAGTGTAGCAAATCTATCTTGTCTAAAATATGTAATCATGCAATATATTGATGGTTTTGGCTGTTCTAGAGAACTCATAAAGCCAAATTATCTAAATATTAGGGTATTGACAGCTAAAATGGGTGCCAGTCTAAAAGTTGGCTGTGGTCCACTTACAGTGTGCTACTATGATTCTTCCACAGCTCTTTGTGATAGTATCGTTAGAAGAAGATGGGACTTTGGGGATTCTTTAAGTGTTTCAGACACCTCTTCAGCGCTCAATCCTTGTTACACATTTACACGTACTGGTGACTATAATGTTACCCTAACAATTTGGGATTCTATCGGATGTTCTAAGACCACAGCACCTAGGATGGTTCGTGTAATCAACCCAGTAGCAGATTTTAATATTGACACCTTAATCTGTTTGGGTAATTTGGTACGTGTTACTTCAAACGCTAGTGGTTACAAACCAATTTATGCTTGGACTTTCCCAGGGGCAACCTCAAGTACTGCTGCCAATGTTCGAAACTTAGGAAATTTAACTTATTCGGCACCTGGACTTTATACTGTTACTCTCACGGTAACAGATTCACTTGGATGTGATTCGGTGATGTCTAAACAGGTAAGGGTCTATGAACCTATTGCTAATTTTGGTACAGATGATACATTTTTTAATTGTGATGGTGGCGTCATTCGTTTTTACGACTCTTCTTATACCAATATTTGCAGTTGGGATTGGGATTTTGGTGATGGTAGCGTACACTCCTTTTTACAAAATCCTACCCATTTTTATCTGGTTCCTGGTCTCTACTCCGTGCAACTCATTGTTAGAACTTGTGATGGTTGCACCGACACTATTACAAAACCGAGCTACATTTTTATTAAAGGACCTACTGGTAGTTTCTCCTTTTCTCCTGGGTCGATGTGCGTGGGAGATAGTGTTACGGTTACAGTCAATAGTGTGAATACTACTGAGTATTATTGGTTGCCAGGCAGGGGGTACTCTCCTCCAGTGCGCATTGTTCGATCTCCGGCACCGCCTGCAGATTCTACAATTACCGATATTTTTAGATTTGCTTACTATTTCCCAACTATACCAGCCAGAGATACTGGTAGATTCGAACCTGAACTTTATCTCATTGATAGCGCGGGGTGTGCCGTTGTTGTTAGTCCACGTATTCAATTAACAGTTGATAGTCTATGGCTTAAATTCGGATCGTTTCCTTCTGTTGTTTGTGATACAGGAACTGTTTGCTTTTACGATAGTTCAATTTATTTGGTGAGTAGATTACAACCTACTATTTATGATTGGGACTATGGTGATGGTTCTGCTCATGGAACGAGCGCTAATGTCTGCCATAAATATACCTCTCCAGGTACCTATCGAGTGAGATTATATGGATATAATTCTGCAGCTGGATGTGGAGATTCTATCGTTAGAATAGTAACCATTAGACGAAGACCAGTAGCTAATTTTATGAGAAGTGACTCACTTCAGTGCATCGCTGATATTCCTATAACTTTTACAGATTTCTCTACTGGAGACACTACTATTTCCAGATGGAATTGGCAATTTGATAGGCCAGGTGCTTCGAATAGTAGTCTACAAAATCCAACATTTGATTATGTTACAGCCGGAACATATTCTGTCAAGCTTACCATAACAGATACACTTGGTTGTGTAGATTCAACATTCAAATCTATTTTAATAGTATCTAATCCGATTGCAAATGCAGGTCGTGACACGACTATTTGCTATGGTAGAAGTGCAAGACTTGTTGGCGCTGGAGGAAAAACTTATGCATGGTCACCAGCTACTTTTTTAAGTTCGACTATTATCAGCAATCCACTAAGCACTCCAGATTCTACAACCACATACATTCTAACAGTAACCGATACTGCTGGTTGTACTTCTTTTGATACTGTTACCATTTTTGTTAGTAGGGTATACGCTGGCTTTGTAAATGATACTGTATGTGTAGGAGATTCAACGCATTTTACTAACACTTCGGTCACAAATATTGGAACACTCACAAGTTGGACATGGAATTTTGCAGACCCACCAACTTCAATTTTAAATAATCCTGCTCACCGATTCACGACTGCCGGCACCTACAACGTTAGTTTACGAACTATTAATTCGTTCGGATGTTTGGATGATACAATTATTCCAACTTTGGTACTCCGTTTACCAATTGCAAATTTTGCTACAAATGCTCCTTGTGTTGGTGATTCCACTAGGTTTTTGGATTTATCTTCTTCCCCTTCTGGTGGTTCAATAGTTTCATGGAGATGGAATTTTGGCGATCTTTCTACCTTAGCTGATACATCAAATAGTCAAAATCCTTCTTACTATTATACAGCAGCAGGGACTTATTCCGTTCATCTAAATGTTTCAAATGCCGGATGTTCTAAGGATACATTTATCTCTATTCGTGTATATGCAAATCCAATTGCAAACTTTAGAGTTGATACTTCTTGTGCCTATGCTTGTAATACCTTTACCAATTTTTCAACTGCTGTGTCCTCTTCCATACGTTTAAATTCGTGGATCTTCGATACCTCTGCTGTGATTGATAATACATTAGACACTTCAACACTTTTGAATCCGGTATATTGTTATCCAATACCACCTTATACCTATCCTAGTCCTTCTTACAGCCATTATGCCTATTTAGTGGTTACAGATACCAATGGTTGTAAAGATGATACTGGCATGAGAGCGATCGTTGTTGCCTTGCCTACCGCCTCCTTTGCAGGAGATACACTTTGCCCAGGAGATACAATGAATTTTATCAGTACTAGTTCTGTAGGTCTTGGAGTAATTACTTCATGGAGTTGGAATTTTGGTGATACTACCATTACTTCAGATGTATCTTCGCTTCGAAATCCAACCTATCGCTATACACGTTCAGGCACTTATCGCGTTCAATTAACCGTCACAGATCGCTTTGGTTGTACAGATGATACTTTTGTTAATGTTATTGTCAATCCCAATCCTATTGCAAATTTTATTACTGATTCTGCTTGTTTGGGTGATAGTATTTATCTACTCGATTCCTCTTCAGCCAATTTCGGTGTCATCGCCTCATGGAACTGGAACTTTACAACACCGCCTGTTTCAACTCTAAGAAATCCATCATATTTGTATACCACAGCCGGTCCAAAACTGGTAACTCTTACGGTGACTAACTCTGCTGGATGTTCTGACGATACCTCCATTAATGCCTATATATTTAATAATCCAGTTGCAAGATTTACTATCGATTCTGTGTGTTTAGGAGATTCTAATCATGTTCTTTCTAATTCATTAGCAGGATCTTTCCCAATAACAAGCTACACATGGGTATTTGATCCACTAGATACGGCAAGAACTTCTGCTGAGATTCGTTTATATGCCACAGCTGGTGCACATCCTGTTCGACTCTTTGTAACTGATGCTTTTGGATGTAAAGACGACACAAGCAATACTAATTTATTTACTTTTACTTTGCCTGTTGCTGATTTCACCTTTTCTGGTGGTTGCGGTTTTTTACCTGTGAACTTTAATTCTAGCATTTCAGTAAATGGCACTGGAGGTTCTATAAATGCATGGAATTGGTATTTCGATCCAGGAATCGGTATCATTCAAAATCCAAGTTGGTCATTTGGTGATTTGCTATCACATCAGGTTCAATTAGTAGTAAGCGATGTTCGTGGATGTTTTGATACTATTGTTAAACCGGTCGGTGGTAATGAGAATCCTGTTGCTCGTTTTATTCTTTCACCAGATAATAAGGTTTGTTTGGGCACACCTTTTTGTTTCATCGATTCTTCTACATCCACTGGAGCACCTATCAGTAATTGGTTATGGGAAGTCACAGGTGATCTTATTCCTGACTATACCACTCCAAATATTTGTCATACTTATGCGCTATCAGGTAACTACTTCATTACACTTACCATTACAGATACTATTGGTTGTATAGATACTGCTCGTATAGCTGTTACGGTTAATCAGCCTCCATTAGCTGATTTTAATGCGGACACAACCTGTATGAACGCTCCAATGCAATTCACAGATAGATCATCTCCTGGCTCAGGAGTGATTACATCATGGGATTGGAGTTTTTATGGTCCTTCTCCAACTGGTGATTTCGTTCAAAATCCAATAAAGGTCTACACAGACTCTGGTGGAAAAGATGTACAGCTGATAGTTATGGACTTGAATGGTTGCTCAGATACTGCCTTCAAAACAGTTTGGGTAGATTGGCAAACGGCTCTGATTGCATACAATGATACATCAGTTTGTCAAGGTAATTCGGTAACCTTACATGGCACAGGAGGAACTTATTATATTTGGACACCGTCCACCTTCTTGGATCGTACTGATAGTGCTTATGTGGTTTCAACTCCTGCAACTTCTATCGCATATACCGTCACAACACTCGGGCCCTACAGAGTTTGTCCTCCAACTTCGCAAGTGATTACTATTAAGGTTTTACCTCCTATGCCACTTGATGTTACTGCTACTCCTCAACGTATATTACTAGGAGCAACTTCTCAGCTTACCGCCTATCCTGCTGGTAGAATTGATAGTATTCTTTGGTTCCCAAGTGCTACTTTAGATTGTTATGACTGTATCGAGCCTGTCGCCCAACCGGCTGCTACCACTACATATACTGCGATCATCTATTACAGTATGGTTAATGCGTATTGCACATCCGAAGATAGTGTAACCGTATTTGTCTATAATGAGTGTGGTAAAGAAAACATGTATATTCCAAATACATTCACTCCAAACAGTGATGGCAAAAATGATGCATTCTATCCACGTGGATATGGCCTAATGGATATCACTATTTTTAGGATATTTGATAGATGGGGTAACCTCTTATATGAGGCAAAAAACATTAAACCAAATGATAAAAATACTGCATGGTATGGAACAGATAAAAGTGGTAAGAATGTTGATACGGGGGTTTATGTTTACTACATGGAAGGCTATTGCACAAATAACGAAAAAGTAACATTAACTGGTAACGTTTCACTGTTAAGATAAGCTAATTAGAATGAAGAATAGAATAATAATCCTACTCATAAGTGTATTCGTTTTTGCTGCCGATGAAATAAGTGCGCAAGACATTCATTTTACTCAATATAACGCCTCTCCACTCAATCTAAATCCAGCGCTTGCTGGCTTAAATAGTTGTCGTTACAGATTAAGTGGCAATGTAAGGATGCAGTATGGAAATGCGTCAGTCTCACAATTCGTCTACAAAACAGCTAATGTATCTTATGATATGAGCATTGCGAAGGCATACAAATACAAAAACTTTTTTGGTTTTGGATTTAATTTTTATACTGACGTAAGTGGAGATATTAATTATGCCACCCATAAGTTAGATCTTGCTTTAGCCTATCACATTCTTCTGAATAAATATGCTACCTCTACTCTGTCAATAGGCATTATGGGTGGTTTGGGATATAAAAGTATCGACTTATCCAAAGTAACGCTTGATGAACAATATGATGGTTACGATTTTAATCCTGGAGGTAGACAAGAAGTATTAGATAGGAATAATTTTCTTTATGGAGACATTTCTGCTGGTGCCTTATGGAGTATGAATCGCAGAGTTTCTGGAAAAACCAATGACTATAATTTTTATAATAATTATTATTTGGGATTTGCCTTCTATCACCTAAATCAGCCACGACTTGTTTTCTATCAAAATAATCCGACAAGACAATACACTAAGTTTGTTTTTCATGGCGGAGGCCAAATATTGTTAAAAGGTAAATTGAGTATGATGCCTTCTTTTATGTTCTTGCGTCAAGGAACGAATCAACTCAATTTGGGAACATATATGCGTTATAAATTAGGCTATCTACCGGTAGATAAAATGGCTATTTATTTAGGTGTCTTTGCAAGAATCAATAATCAGTTTGATGCCATTGCACCTGCAATAAGATTCGATTACAATAAATTGCAAATTGGTTTTAGCTATGACATCAACGTTTCCAAATTCAGTCCAGGATCTGGAACGATAGGTGGACCTGAATTATCAATTGTTTATGGAGGATGTTTTGGAAAGAAAACTAGGGTACAGTTCTGTCCACAACTTTAAGTATCTTCTCAAACATGTTGAAGAAGGTGAGATAACTTTGGGCATGCCCTATGGCAGCGACAAAGGCCATAGGTCGGGCTATTCGACACTACACGGTAGTGTTCTACTATCCCTCATGCAAAATATATTTTTTAATGAATGGCAAGATTTACATGTATTTATTTAGATGCACAAGAGATAAAATTTTGATGGATTTTCATGTTAATTATTGCTCTATTCATCACTTTTTTTACATTGATGAAGAAAAATGAATTAATTATATAAAAAATCACTATTTTCATACATTGATATTTAAGCCATGAAACAAAAAATTACCTTCTTAATTGTGTTTGCCTCCATTTTACTGATACAAGTAAAAGCAAGTAACAATAGTATTAAAGAGATACAAGCCAACAAAAATATTTTCCATACCGATGTATTCATCGAAAACAAGGGGCAGTACAATACTTTATTGCCCAATGGTCCGGAAGTGAAGTATTGTGTTGATCATTTCGGTCCCAAAATTTATTTCTCTGCTAAAGGAATCACCTATCAGTACAATCGCATGAAAGAAAAAGATGCTGAGGAAGTGATGGAAGAATTAGAGAAAAAAAAGGGTAAGGAAAAAGAGGAATTACTTGAAAGGTTAAAGCATAACGTGGAGAGTTTTAATTATGAAATGAAATGGTTGGATGCAAATGAGGATGTTCAGATTGTTGCCAATCAAAAAACCTCAAATTATTATTCATATGGAGATGTCAATACGCTTTCATATGGTTTTGGAAGCATTCGATATGTAAACTTATATCCAAATATTGATGTGGAATATACCATTGACGCAGATAAAGGAATTAAATATACAATCTATGCGAAAGCTGGTGCTGATCTATCAAAAGTTAAATTTGCTTATATCAATCCAGAAACTAAAATTCAATTGAAGGATGGTGCTCTAAATATCACATTTGGATCAGATAAAATTGAAGAGCAAGCTCCGATTAGTTTTTACTCCAATAACGAAATGTTGGCTTGTAAATTTGTTGTCAATGATGGTGTCATTTCTTTTATGTTTCCCGGGGGATATGATGCTTCGAAAGACATTGTCATTGATCCTTGGATAATTCCAGTTTCGACTTTAGTTGGTTCTGGATTTACTAATAATAAAGGATTTGATGTTGATTTTGACTTTGATGGTAATCTATATGTTTTTGGAGGTGGTTCTAATTCTCCAGTTGTTGATTCAAGAGAGTCAAAATATACAGTGGCTGGTGCTCTAATGTGGACCTTTATGGGTTCTTTGACAGTTCCATTTGTTTGGTCGGCACAAGCAGGATATGGTTATATCGGCAACTTTGTTGTAGATAAATCTAATGGAAAATCCTATATAAGCCAAGGATTCAATGCCACTGCCTGTGAAGTTGTTCGAATTACTGATTTAGGAGTTAGCGATGGGTGGAGAAATATTCCATCTTCTGCATTAAATGAAGGTTGGGAACTGTTCTATGATTGCCGAACAAACGCGGTATTAATTACCGGTGGATCAACAGCTTCAAATCAAATTATCAGTACCCTCGATCCTATTAGTGGAGCCATGACACTTAGTTCTTTCACTGGTATTACTGGAGGTTTTCAAGATATTTTGCATTCTGTTTCTGATAGATCAGGTAACGTTTTTGTCATCTTGGCTTCTCAATCTGTATTTGCGGTGGATAACCACATGTATAGATTGAATCCTGGATATGGTTCTGCTATGTGGAATGTTATGAGTGGTTATCTTAGTTTCAGGGAAGCAGATAATAGGCCTTACTATGCATCTGATGGTTCGAATGGTTTTAATGCACTTGCAGTCAATGATTCATTTTTATATTATTATGATGGTTTAAATTTAAAGGCTTTCAATAAATCAACCGGGGCCGGAGTGGGTACACCTCTATCTATTCCTGGGCATACTGTAAAAGCACAGGGTGGGATTTCGGTAGACGACTGTAACCATGTTTATGTTGGTGGCAATAATGGCAATATCAAAGTATACACTTTCACTGGAAGTGCTTTCGTGGCTAGTTCCGATATCATCATTCCTGGTTATACTGGACGTGGGGTGTATGACATTAGATACAATCAAAATAATAATTTTCTTTATGCCACAGGTGATGGATTTGTAGGTATCATTGATCCTCCATTTATTTGTACTACTACTTCCCTTAGAGATACAATCACTCTTTTTTGTAATAAGAGAGCTAGTGTACAAATTTTAGTTCCAGATTCAGCGGCGACTTATTCTTATATTTGGCAAGATACTTTGACTGGTGTGGTTGTTCGAAGCACGTACGACACGCCTCGAACATCAGATACCTTATCAGGCATGATTCCAGGTAGGTATTATTTATTGACGGTAGTTAAGAATCTTATTTGCGGTGGCGTTCGAACCACCCATTTTGTGGCTGTTTTGGCTGATTCTGTGGTCTCTTCAGTGACCATTTGTACAGGTGATACAGTGAGAATTGGAACACATCGCTATACAACTGCAGGTACTTTTATAGATACGCTCCTTACTTATTATGGTTGCGAAGTCATCAATATCACAACGATTGCCATTGGTCCTTATTTTGTTTTCAATCAGAACATCAGTACCTGCCCTGGAGTGGTAACTCGTGTTGGGATACATAGTTATTCAACTGCAGGAACATACAGAGATACCTTTGTAAGGGGTGGTGGTAGATGTGATAGTGTGGTGATTACGAACTTAAGTATTCGAGCCGTTTCGGCATATACGAATCCTGTTCGTATTTGTCCTGGTGGATATGTTGTCGTCGGCTCACACGTATATACAACCGCTGGCTCATATCTGGATACCTTCAGGAATTTCACAGGTTGTGATAGTGTATTGACAACCGTTCTGATAGCAGACACAGTACCAATTTTTCGGCAATCCTTTACCATTTGTGAGAGCGGGACAGGTATTTCGGTGGGTTCGAGTTATCATACCACAGCTGGTACTTTCACAGATTTGATTTCTAGAGGTGGTGCCTGTGATAGTACTGTTGTTACTACCATCGCAGTGATACCTTCTTCTAGTTTACCGCTTAGTTTTGGTATTTGTCTTGGTGATACCGTACGTGTCGGTTCACGTATTTATACTTTAGCTGGTACATATGCAGATACTTTTGTCAATTATTTGTCCTGTGATAGCTTTGTTACTACCACTGTTTTCTATACCTCTTCCGTTCCAACTCATACACAGGTTGTCAGGTTATGCTCAGGTCGAAGTCTTGTCATCAATGGACATGTGTACCGGTCTGCTGGAACCTATCGGGATACCATTGACAGGCCAGGATGCGATTCTGTTTTGATTTCAATTATTGTGATGGATCCATCCACAGGAAGAACACAAAATCTTCGTATCTGTTCTGGTAGAACCGTCTCTGTCGGTATTCATTCATACTCTGCTGCAGGAACCTACAGAGATACGCTCATTTCGATTATTGGTTGCGATAGTATTGTTACCACGAATCTTATCGTTGACACCGTGCCTAGAACCACTTCTAATATTATCCGATGTACGGGTGTAACTTATCTCTTTAATGGACATAGTTACTCGACCGCGGGCACCTATTTGGATACTATATTACGCTCGGGAGCACTTTGTGATTCTATGGTCACAACCAATCTGTCCTTTGTACCTCTTAGCAACGTAACACAAAACATTCAGTTTTGTACTGGTAACACACTATCTGTTGGAATACATACCTATAGCACAAGTGGCGTTTATCGAGATACCATGATAAATGTTGGTGGATGCGATAGTATCATTGTTACAAATCTTACCGTCTTACCAATAAGCACCAATTCCCTGAGCTTTAGTCGATGTTTTGGAGATTCTATTTTCGCACAAGGTTCTTGGAGAAAAATCACTGGCGTTTATTATGACACCTTAGTCAACTATGTAAGTTGCGACAGTATACTTACTACCAATTTAACTATTCTTCCATTATCAAGCTTTACAAGAAATATTAATATTTGCTTAGGAACAAGTTTTGTATGTGGAGGTTCAGCTCAAACTGCTTCTGGAAGTTATTATGACACTTTGGTTGCTTATACAGCTTGTGACAGTATTCTCACTACTAATCTTAGCGTTGCCCCGTTATTGCAAGGAGTTCGAACGATTAATATTTGTAATGGTGCCTTCTATTTCTGTGGTGGTGCCAATCAATTTGCTAGTGGTATTTTTTATGATTCATTGAGCAATAGTAATGGCTGTGATTCCGTGATCAGAACCAATTTGTTTGTGAATCCTCAAACTTACTTGACTAGGACTGTGAATAGATGTATCGGTCAAGTATTCTTTTGTGGAGGTGCCAATCAAAGCACAAGTGGTACCTATATTGATACCTTGGTGAACATTTATAATTGTGATAGCGTCTTAACAACAAATCTTATTATCAATCCCCTACCATTCATTAATGCAGGGAATGATACTACCATCTGTAGGACAGAGCGAGCGCGTTTAAGCGCAACTGGTGTCGGAAGTCTACTTTGGACGGGAGGTTTTACCACTAGTTCTATTTTGGTTTCTCCGAACTTTACTACTCAGTACACAGTTACGATTACAGATTTGAATGGTTGTGTTAATAGGGATTCAGTAATTGTGAACATCAATCAGCTACCAATCATCAACATTCGAGATACTTCGATTTGTAGTGGCTTTCCTGCACTTTTATGGGCTTCAGGAGCTAATAGTTATTTGTGGAGACTTCCTGATGGCACTACTTCTACAGCAAATCCAACTATAGTGTATCCATCGCAAAGTGCTTCATACACCGTGGTGGCAACAGATTTGAATAATTGTAAGGATAGTATTATTCAGGTGGTGAATATTGTTCCTGCCTTGGTACAAATTGTACCTGCACCAGACAGTATTATTCTGAGAGGCACAGCACTTAGTCTTTTTGCTAACTTACTGAATGTGGGTGATAGCATTATTTCATGGCGACCAGCGGCTTCAGTATCCAGTACAACTTCCAATCCTACAAGTTCTAACCCTGCTACTAGTCAATGGTATTATATTACCACCGTGAATAGCACTGGATGTATTGCTAAAGATAGTATCTTTATTGAGGTGTTACCCGTAGATGATATTATAGCTCCTACAGGATTCTCACCAAATGGAGACGGGGTGAATGATATATTTAGATTAGTAATGACTCCTTATTTAGAACTTGAATCTTTTATCGTTGTGAATCGTTGGGGAGAACAGGTATTTAACTATCCAGATTTTCAAAAAGGCAAAGGATGGGATGGCATGTTTAAAGATAGGGAACAACCAATGAGTACCTATGTATGGTATGCTGTCGCCAACAGCAAGCTCACTGGTAAAAAGACAAATAAAAGCGGCAATATAACATTGCTTAGATAGTCATTTTGATTGACAAGAAATATTTAAAACCTCCATGTATTTTTCATGGAGGTTTTGTTTTTTCGTAAATGAATTTCTCAATTGATCCGGGGATCTTCAGGTTTTTCTAATTATAGCGCGTGAAGGATAGAAACGATAGCCCACAGGCAATGGCGCAGTATATGTGCAGCATTGCCGAGGACTATAAGTGGATAGCCTGTTGGCTGAATTGTATTGCATAGTAGGAATCTACTCTTGCCAAGCCACACGCACAAAAGCCTAGAAACTAAAAATTATTATTGCTTGATTCATTTTTTTTACGGCTTCCAATTTTTTAAATAATCGTATTTTTGCAAATGTTCTTTCTGTATCAAAAAAAATATAAAGCATGAAAAATATCAGTTTAATGCTAAGTGCTCTGTTGATGACTTTTGTAATTGGATGTCAAACTAAAAGCAATGTCATGAAAAAAGATGAGGTAGTATCCAATTTGCAAGAAAAGTTGATTATGGCGAAGGACGGCGATGTGATTGAATTGCCCGAAGGGACTTTTCAATTTACCAAACCATTATCGATTGATAAGCTAAATAATATCACTCTAAAGGGCCAAGGAAAAGATAAAACCATCATTTCTTTCAAGGGGCAGACAGAAGGTGCAGAAGGCCTAAAAATATCGGCTTGCCATCATTTGACATTAGAGGGATTTTCGATGTTTGATACCAAAGGTGATATTATCAAAGCTCAAGAATGCAAAGATCTAAGCATCTCAAGTGTAAAGGTTGGATGGACAAATGGTCCTGATTCTAGCAATGGATCTTATGCCTTGTATCCTGTGACATGTGAAAATGTGCTGATTCAAGATTGTGAAGTGTTCGGAGCCTCTGATGCAGGAATTTATGTAGGGCAATCCAAAAATATTATTGTTAGAAATAATTATGTTCATGAAAATGTAGCGGGCATTGAAATCGAAAATTCAATGAATGCAGAAGTCTATAAAAACAAAGCAGAGAACAATACTGGTGGTATTTGTATTTTTGATTTGCCTAATATTCCTATTAAATATGGAATGAATATTAGGGTGTTTGACAATGAAATCATCAACAATAATCATGTAAATTTTGCACCCTTAGGCAATACGGTTGCCATGGTTCCAGCGGGTACAGGTTCGTTTATTTTATCATCCGATAAAGTAGAATTTTTTAATAATAAAATTAGTAATCATCATACTGTTGGAACAGCCGTTGTTAGCTATTTATTGTTAGGAACACCTATTACAGATAGTTTGTATGATCCATTTTATAATGGAATATTCATTCACGATAATGTCTATACAAATGGTGCTAAAAAGCCCGACATAAGTAAACCAATGGGTGGCTTGGTGGCACAGATGTTTGGTGCCAACATTCCAGAAATTATTATTGATGGGATTTATAACCCTGCCAATGTAGACATGAAAACTGGTCAACTGGCTGGTGATAAAGCAATTTCAATTAAGAACAATGGAAATGCTCAGGTAGTGAATTTAGATGCAGGGCAACAGTTTAAAAAGCTACAGATAGATGCGAAACAATTTGAAATCGCAAACATAATTGTTCGTACAGATCCTTCTTGGTACAAAGAAAAGTTGAATAAGTAAGATTGATTTATGAATCAAAGGTTCCTCATTTTTTTATGGTTTGTTGCGCTCATCTTCTCTTTATCAAGATGCGATAGCGTTTTCAAAGAGGACAAGGTTATTATTGATTCAGTAGCATTTCAAAAATTATCGGACTACCATTTTTTTACTGGGGATATTCGTTTATTGAAACCATCTAAAGAACTTGTACCCTATGGATTGATTACCCCGCTTTTTACCGATTATGCTCATAAGGCGAGATTTCTTTATATGCCAAAAGATAAATCTGTTGACTATAACGACAAAGATGTTTTGGATTTCCCCATTGGTTCTTGCCTGATTAAAAATTTTTACTATCAAAATGATGAAAGAGATTCTTTGAAGGGAAGACGAATCATAGAAACGAGATTGTTGATCCATCGAACCGATGGTTGGGAAGCGTTGCCATACATTTGGAATGATGAACAAACAGAAGCTTTTTTAAAATTAGGAGGTGGTGATAAAAAAGTTAGTTGGATAGATATGCATGGTCAATCAATGTCTGTGAATTATTCTATCCCTAACAAAAATCAGTGCAAGGGCTGTCATTGGAACAATGGGGAGTTGACGCCTATTGGACCCAAAATAAGAAACCTCAATTTTAAATTAAACTATCCTGATGGAAGTTATAGGAATCAACTCGATAAATGGGCTTCATTAGGTATCCTCAAAAAGCTATCTTGTCCAGCGACTTCTCCACTGTCTGCAAAGTGGGACGACTCCACTACTGGATCGATACAAGATAGAGCCATTGCTTATCTAGAAAACAATTGTGGCCATTGCCATAGAAATGAAGGACCAGCTGCGACCAGCGGCCTAATTCTCACAACATTAGAAAGAAATCCAACTAAACTAGGGATATTTAAAACACCAATTGCAGCAGGCATAGGCAGTGTGGGCGCCTTGTATGATATTGTTCCTGGTCAACCAGACTCTTCTATTTTGTATTTGAGGATGAATTCCATTCATCCTGGAGTTATGATGCCTGAGTTGGGGCGTCATCTCATTCATGTGGAAGGCGTTGCCCTCATTCGAGCATGGATTCTTTCCATGGATCCTGAGGCACCTTTAGTATTTCATGACGAAGAGTAAACCTGAAGTTCTTTTCTTTGAAGCGCTTGAGATTTTAACGATATGTTAATTACTAAATGGATGAGCTGCCATAAGAAATAACTATCTTCGTGTTATGCCAAAAAAGAAAAAGATCAATAAGAATAAAGATAGCATTCATCCATCTTCTACCGAAAGTCCTGATAAATATTTACTACATTATCTAAAAAGTCATTCAGACAAAGTAGTGAGCAAGGCAACCATTCTAAAAAAGATGTTGAGTAAATATAGTCTTGAAGTGAGTGAGTTAGCCATCAATATTTTGCATGAACAAAGCAAAATTGATATTATTGGAGGGAATAAAGTGAAGCTAACAACAAAGAGTTCAGGTAAAAATCATGTGGAAGGTAAAATTGATATGACAAAGACTGGTTCTGCCTTTTTGATGTCTTCACAACTTGATAGAGACGCTTTTATTTCGAATAGAAACTTAAATACAGCGCTTGATGGTGATACAGTTATTGCTAACATCTTCAAGAAAAGCAGTAGACCAGAAGCAGAGGTTATTGAAATTGTGAAGCGAAATAAAACCCAGTTTATCGGTACCCTTCAGGTGAGTGATAAGTTTGCGTTTTTGGCTTGTAATTCTGAGAAAATGCCTTTCGATATTTTTATTCCATTAGCCAAATTGAAAGGAGCCAAAGATGGAGCCAAAGCCTTGGTAAATATTGTGCGATGGGAGAGAGACATGAAAAATCCAGAAGGCGAAGTATTAGAAATACTGGGAACAACGACGAATAGTGATTTGGAGATGAAGTCTATTTTGATCGACAAAGGATTTAGTATTTCATTTCCTCCAAGTGTTATTGAAGAAAGTGAAGCTATTTCAGAGATTATTTCTAAGGAAGAAATAGCAAAACGATTGGATTATAGGACTATTACTACTTTTACCATTGACCCAGCGGATGCAAAAGATTTTGATGATGCTTTGTCTATTCAACGATTGCCTAATGGCAATTGGGAAGTAGGCGTCCATATTGCAGATGTATCTCACTATGTGAAACAAGGTACATCATTGGATAAAGAAGCCTTTGAAAGAAGCACTTCGGTGTATTTACCAGATCGAGTGTGTCCGATGTTCCCGGAGCGATTATCTAATTTTATTTGCTCTTTACGACCAGATGAAGAAAAACTATGTTTTGCAGCCATCTTTGAATTTGATCATCAGCATAAAATTAAAACCTATTCTTTTGGAAGAACCGTTATCAAGTCATCGAAACGCTTTTCATATGAAGAAGCACAAGAATTGATTGAAGGAAAAGAGAGTGAATTTTCTGAGGATGTTTTGATGTTGAATACCATTGCTTTGACTTTAAGAAAGGATAAAATTGCTAAGGGTGCTATTACATTTGAAGCAGCCGAGGTCAGATTTATTTTGGATGAAACAGGCAAACCAATAGATGTCTATACAAAGGAGAGAAAGGAGGCACACATGTTGATCGAAGACTTTATGCTTTTGGCCAACAAATCTGTAGCCATGTATGTTTCCAAATTAAAGGTAAAAACAAAGAGCGTCCCTATGGTATATCGTATACATGATGTGCCGGATATGACCAAGTTGCAAAATTTTTCGGAGATGGCGAAGCGATTCGGACATAATATTAAGTTTGAAGACCCCAAGAATATTGCTTTTCAGCTGAATGACTTTTTTAAATTGATCAAAGGAAAGCCCGAGCAAAATTTATTGGAACAATTGGGCATACGAAGCATGGCAAAGGCTATTTATACAACGACTAATATAGGACACTTTGGCTTGGCTTTCGATTATTATACCCATTTTACATCTCCTATTCGAAGATACCCAGACGTGATGGTCCATCGTATTTTGGAAGAGTGTTTAGCTGAAGAAAAACCACCTTTAAGTGCAGATGAATTGGAAGAACAATGTGTTCATTGCAGCAACATGGAGAGAATGGCTGCCGAAGCAGAAAGGGAAGCGACCAAATATAAGCAATGTGAATTTTTAATGGATAAAATCGGTACTGAGTTTGACGGTATCATATCTGGGATTATTGCTAATGGTATTTTTGTGGAGTTGAAAGATAATAAATGTGAAGGTTTTGTACCTGTGATGAAACTCGGTTATGATTCTTTTATCTATGATGAGAATAACTTTACCCTCAAAGCGAAAAGTTCTGCATTGACTTATCGATTTGGCGATGCTTTAAAAGTAATAGTCTCTAAAGTTGATTTAGCGAAAAAGCAAATTGAGTTTGAGTTGGCCGAGGATGTCGACTTTTAGTATTATATATTGAAAAAAATATGTAGAATTGCATTGAATAAAATCAATGTTTAGCGATTTTTTATGCTCTACAATGGAGCATCATTTTTAAAATAACGTAGGAATTATGGCTTGGTGGAAAAGAAATAAACAAGGAATTACAACAGAAACTAGTGACAAAAAGGAAACGCCAGACGGTCTTTGGTATCAATGTCCATCTTGTAAGAAAACATTAGAACAGGAGGAACTGAAGGACAATTTATATGTTTGTACGAAGTGCGACTATCATTCAAGAATTGGCTCTATGCAATACTTTGAGATATTGTTTGATGACAATAGATTTAAAAGACTTTTTAAGGAAATTGAACCCATCGATTTTCTTGATTTTGTAGATGAGAAGCCTTACGCAGATAAGATAAAAGCGGCACAAAAGAAGACGGGAATGAGCGATGCCATGACTGTTGCGGAAGGCAAGGTACATGGCAATCCTCTAATTATTGCTGCCATGGATTTTACTTTTATTGGTGGAAGTATGGGATCGGTAGTAGGAGAGAAGATAGCTCGTGCGGTGGATGAAGCGATTCGTAAAAAAGCAGGGCTTTTGATTATCTCAAAATCTGGCGGAGCTAGAATGATGGAATCTGCCTTTTCATTGATGCAAATGGTGAAATCATCAGCTAAGTTGACCCAGTTATCGGCAGCAAAATTACCTTATATTTCCTTGATGACAGATCCAACCACTGGAGGAGTGACCGCATCTTATGCTATGTTAGGTGATATAAATATGGCTGAACCGAAGGCTTTGATTGGCTTTGCCGGTCCGAGGGTGGTAAAGGAGACCATTAGAAAAGAATTACCAGAAGGATTTCAATCGGCAGAACAGACATTGGAAAATGGCTTTTTAGATATGATTGTGCATCGAAAAGACTTGAAACAGAGGATTGGAGATTTATTGATGTTGTTTAAGAATTAGGCTTAAATTTAGCCAATTACGAGAGCGCTACTCATAGCTGAAATATCATCAGAGAAATATTTTAATAGAAATCAGCGTATTTCTGTAGTTAAATTTTGTATTTCCCGAAATAGATGTTATTTTTGCACCTCAAATAAAAGAAAAGATTTTTAACGGTATTGTAAAAGAGGACACAATACAAACAACTTTAGAAAAAAATGAAATTAACTTCAGAATCAAAAAAAGAGATTTTTAAAACTCACGGTGGCAGCGAAACAAATACAGGTGTTTCAGAAGTACAAATTGCCCTTTTTACAGACAGAATTTTACATATGTCTGAACACTTAAAATCAAATAAAAAAGATTTTTCTTCTACTCGTTCATTATTGAAATTAGTAGGTAAAAGAAAAAGATTATTAACTTATCTTCATAAAACAGATATTACTCGATATAGAGCAATACTTGAGAAGCTTGGTTTAAGAAAATAAGATATTCAGATTGCCCACAAGTCCTTTGTGGGCAATTTTATTTTTATCTCCTATCAATTGTCATTTTCAAATTAATATATTATTAACGAAGTACTGTCTGAAGCATAGGGCTCAGAAAGAAGATGAACAGTATTTCACACTCAAACAAAATTAAATAACATGAGTAAGATTGGAATCAACCATACCATCGCGATGCCGAATGGTAGAGACATTCAATTAGAAACTGGAAAATTGGCAAAACAGGCCGATGGTTCAGTGGTTTTAAAAGTCGGCGACACAATGTTGTTGGCTACTGTCTGCAGCGATACTAAAGCTGGGGAAAACGTAGATTTTTTACCTTTAACGGTAGAATACAAAGAAGGATTTGCCGCAGCAGGTAAATATCCAGGTGGATTTTTTAAGAGAGAAACGCGCCCATCGAATCATGAAATCTTAATCTGTAGATTGATAGATAGGGCATTAAGACCTTTATTTCCAGACGATTATCACGCAAATACTGTAGTGCAGGTTTCATTAATTTCTTTGGGAAAAGATGTGAATCCAGATGCTTATGCTTGCTTAGCAGCCTCTGCCGCTATTTCAGTTTCTGATATTCCTTTTAACGGACCAGTATCTGAAGTAAGAATATCTAGAGTAAATGGCGTGTTTATCATCAATCCTAATATCACTGAGATGGCAAATTCTGACATCGACATGATCGTTGCCGGTAACATCAATGACATCTGCATGGTGGAAGGTGAAATGAAGGAAGTTTCAGAAGAAGATATGGCCGCTGCTATTATGAAAGCACATGAGGTGATTAAATTGCAATGTCAAGCTCAAATTGATTTAGCTAAAAAAGTAGAGAAATCTTTAGTGAAAAGAACCTATTCTCACGAAGACGTAGATTTAGATCTATATGCAAAAATCAAAAATGGTTGTTACGAAAAATGTAAAGATGCAGCGCGTAGTGGTACCGCAGATAAGCATAAAAGAGCAAAAATGTTCAAGACCATCATCGAAGAATTTATACCTACTTTAACCGAAGAAGAACAAGCAAAAAAATACCTTGTTGGATTCTACTACCATAAGGTAGAAAAAGAGGCGATGAGAGATGTTGTATTGATCGATAGAGCACGTCTAGATGGTCGTAAATTGGACGAAATTCGTCCAATTTGGAGCGAGGTGGACTATTTGCCTTCTACGCACGGATCAGCGATTTTTACACGTGGAGAAACACAATCTTTAACTACCGTTACACTTGGAACAACGATGGATCAACAAACAGTTGATGGTGTGGTATTCGAAGGAAGCGATAAGTTTATGTTAAACTATAATTTCCCTCCATTTTCAACTGGTGAAGCTCGTCCTCCAAGAGGAACCAGTAGAAGAGAAGTTGGACATGGTAACTTAGCAATGCGTGCCTTAAAAGTGATGATGCCCGCTGAATGTCCTTATACTATCCGTATCGTATCAGATATCTTAGAATCAAATGGCTCGTCTTCAATGGCAACTGTTTGTGCGGGAAGTTTAGCTTTGATGGATGCAGGTGTGCAGTTAACGAAACCAGTGACTGGTATTGCAATGGGTTTGATTACAGACGAAACAGGTAAATATGCTGTATTGTCTGACATCTTGGGCGACGAAGATCACTTAGGTGATATGGACTTTAAGGTATGTGGAACCAAAGATGGTATCACTGCATGTCAGATGGACTTGAAAATAAACGGTTTATCTGAGCAGATGTTGAAAGATGCATTAGAGCAATCAAAAAGAGGACGTCTTCATATTCTTGGAGAAATTCTTAAAACATTAGACAAGCCACGTGCAGATTACAAACCACATGCACCTCGTATCGAAGTGATGGAAATTGCTAAAGAATTTATCGGTGCTGTAATAGGACCCGGTGGTAAAGTCATACAAGACATACAAAAAACAACTGGTGCTATCATTCATATTGAAGAGGTTGGAAACATCGGTAGAATTGAAATTGCAGCCGATAACAAAGAATCTATGTCAGCTGCTATCGCTAGAATTAAAGGAATAGTTTCTGTTCCAGAAATCGGCGAAGTATATGAAGGAAAAGTAAAAACAATCATGCCATTTGGCGCTTTCGTAGAATTCTTACCTGGTAAAGATGGTTTATTGCATATCTCTGAAATTTCTTGGAAACGTCTAGAAACAATGGATGGCGTATTTAAAGAAGGTGATTTGGTAAAAGTAAAATTATTGGATGTAGACAAACAAGGAAAAGTGAAGTTATCTAGCAAGGCTTTATTGCCACGACCAGAAAATAATAACTAAGCTCATTTTTCGAGTAAAAGATAAAACCTCAAACAAAATTGTTTGAGGTTTTTTTATGCCCTTTAAGTAAGTGATCCTTTCTTTAGTAGCAACAGAACAATGCAAAAAAAACGTTTAGTAAATAAACACTAAACGCTCTAAGCACTTTGACCGATACTAAATAGGATTCAAGAAGTTTTTCTAGATGGAAGATTTACACGTAAAGCCAGATGCTTCAGCAATATCAATAATTAATCCATATTCAGTTTTACTAGAATAATCTTTTTCACAAAAGCGAGTTTCTGCTTGACTTGGTTTGGTACATACTTTACATTTGGTACATGAACTTGCCCCTATCATATACAGGACTGCACTAGATAAAATGAATGCCTTCATAATTTTCATAATTGTAGATTTAAAAGTTTAATAATAGCACAAAGTTACTTGGCTCTTCTCTTTAGAACTTACACCACTTCGCTTGATTCTTGTATAATTCACACTCCAGGTAAAACAGCAAAAAATTTGTTATCTTTGTTTAAACACATAAATGTAATACCATGAAAAAAACAATCTTCTTCTTAGTAAGCGTTATTGTTCTAGCTGCTTGTAGTGCTAAAGTCACGATGATGTCGGAGTCGGATGCTTCGAGAGCTGCTAAAAAATTCTCTGGAACTACTCTGGCAAATCTAAATGAAGGGAAGACGAACTATGAAGCGAATTGTGGTTTATGTCATGGTTTAAAAAAACCGGATGCTAGAACGGAAGAGCAGTGGAAATCAATTGTTCCAAGAATGGTTAATCAAGTTAATAAAAAAATGGGCAAAGAAGAAATAGATGCTCAGGAACAGCAAAATATTCTTGCCTATTTGGTAACGATGGGTGCTACTAATTAATAGCCTTGCTGCACTTATAAGAGCGCGCATGTAAAGCATGTTGGCTCAAGCTTTGAAAAAAAGACCAGATACTGGTAATGCTTACTATAGAAATCCTACTGATCGCCCAACATTTTCTTCAGCTCATTCAGTTTCCATAAGGCATCTACAGGTGTCAATGTATTGATGTCAATTTTTTTAAGCAACTCAATAGTATCCTTAATTTCAGGTCTTTCACTTTCAAAAATACTCAGTTGGAATTGTGATTGTTTTTTTATCCTTTTCACTTTGTCTTTATCATCTGCCATCGACTTTTGTTCTAGTTGTTCGAGTAGCTCATTGGCCCTATCCACAATTTGTTTTGGCATCCCAGCCATCTTAGCGACATGAATACCAAAACTATGTTCACTTCCGCCTGGAACTAATTTGCGCAAAAACAATACCTTTTCTCCCGTTTCTTTAGTGGCAATATGATAGTTTTTAATCCTAGGATATTGTTCTGCCAGCTCGTTTAACTCATGATAATGCGTGGCAAATAAAGTTTTAGGTTTGGCATTTGGATAATTATGAAGAAACTCCGCAATAGACCATGCAATGCTGATTCCATCATAGGTACTAGTGCCTCTTCCAATCTCATCTAATAATATTAAACTACGTGGTGAAATATTATTTACAATACTAGCCGTTTCATTCATCTCCACCATAAAAGTACTTTCACCACTACTCAAATTATCTGAAGCTCCTACTCTGGTAAATATTTTATCTACTAGTCCAATCTCGGCAGCGCTAGCTGGCACATAACTTCCAGCCTGTGCCATCAAAACAATCAAAGCGGTTTGTCGAAGTACAGCAGATTTTCCTGACATATTTGGTCCAGTAATCATTAGGATCTGTTCTTCTTCGCTGCTTAGACTAATATCATTCGGAACATAGCTTTTATCTATGCCTAATTGTTTTTCAATCACTGGATGACGAGCAGCTTTCAAGTCTATGTTCAGACTTTCATTCACTTTTGGTTTGCAATAATTATTTTTCTCAGCACAAATGGCATTAGACAATAAAACATCTAATCTAGCAATCACTTGTGCTGTCAATTGAATGGGCGAGATATAATCACTTACGAAAGAAATTAATTGCTCATATATTTTCTCCTCTAAGGCAATAATTTTCTCTTCAGCACCAAGTATTTTTGTTTCTAATACTTTTAATTCCTCTGTGATATATCGTTCTGCTCCAGTAAGGGTTTGCTTGCGTATCCATTCGCTTGGTACCTTTGCTTTATGAGAATTGGTTACCTCCAGAAAATAACCAAACACATTGTTAAAGCCAATTTTGAGCGATTGAATGCCAGTTCGCTCTGCTTCCGCTGTTTGAATTTGTAGCAGGTAATCTTTCCCGTTCTTAATAATATGTCGCAACTCATCAAGCTCGGCATTTAAGCCATCTTTAATCACTCCGCCTTTATTGATTTGAGCCGCGGCATCTTCTTTTATTTCATTTTCAATTTTATGTATCAGCAAAGGAAACAACTGAATTTGATCTGCCCATTTTTGAATATGAATATTCTTGTTTTTTTGCAAGGCTTCTTTCATACCTTCACTGGCTTTTAAAGAACGCAACAGCTGAAGGATTTCTCTTGGACTTACCTTTCCTGTGCTGACTTTTGAAATCAGCCTTTCCAAATCACCAATCTGCTTAAGGGCCATTAATAGTTCTTGATGTAAATCTTGATCGTTCATCAATATTTCAACAATATCTAACCTCTCTTGAATATGAAGTAGGTCTTTCAGAGGCATGATTATCCATCGTTTGAGCATGCGCGCACCCATCGAGGTAGTGGTATAATCGATAATATCGAGCAATGAAATTGAATCGGCTTGTGAACCTTGAATCAACTCAAGGTTGCGAATCGTGAATCGGTCAATACCTACATAGTTCTCTTCATCAATCTTTGCAATCTTAGAGATGTGCTGCAACTTATGGTGTTCGGTGCTTTTCAAATAATGCAACGCAGCACCTGCGGCCATGATACCCAAGGGTAAATCATCAATACCAAAACCTTTGAGTGTTGCCGTTTCGAAATGTTTTACTAAAATCTCTTTTGTATTATCGAGGGTATATACCCATTCTTCTTGAGCATAGGTATAATATTTATTGCCTAATAGTTGAATGCAGTCTTTTTGCTCCCTTCGATTAAAGATGACTTCATTGGGTGCAAAGGCTTGTATCAATTTCTCAATATAATCAAGTCTTCCTTGCGTCGCCAAAAACTCTCCAGTAGAAATATCAATAAAAGCCAATCCTGCATTTTTATCTTGTAAAACCAACGAACATAAAAAATTATTCGATTTATGTTCTAGCAAATTGTCATTCATCGCTACGCCAGGGGTTACCAGTTCGGTCACTCCTCGCTTCACAATTGTCTTCGTCAACTTAGGATCTTCCAATTGATCACAAATGGCGACACGATAACCAGCACGCACCAATTTGGGCAAATAGTTATCTAAAGAATGATAAGGAAAACCTGCTAACTCCACGGCCGTTGCAGCACCATTGGCCCTTTTGGTCAATGTAATTCCTAGCACTCGTGCTGTGGTAACAGCATCGGTACTAAAGGTTTCATAAAAATCGCCCACCCTAAACAATAAAATCGCATCAGGATATTTCGCCTTTATTTGGTTGTATTGCTTCATTAGTGGTGTTTCTACCGGTACCGCTAATATTGTTTTTTTACTGTTCATATCTCCTTGTAAAGAAATAAAATTATTTCTGAATACAGCATTTATTTAATCAACAATTCATAAGATGCCCTCCTTCATTAAATAACAGAAACTTGAGCTTTAGTTGCTGTTGTTTTAAGTAATTAATAGTACCTTTGCACAAAATTAAAAACAATTATGGACGGAGACTCGGTCGGTTTATTCGAGAAAATGACATGCTTGCTAGGGTATGGTGCTGCGTTCATCTTTTGTAGCATCTAATCTTCCTTCTTTCTTGTGCTTTTCTGAAACTCTTTTTTAAGCGTTGAACTGCCTATATCACATGACTGTTTTTTATTGAATCGTAAACGACTAAATTTTGTACGATGACATACGATAAAAATGAATTACAAAACAAACACCCGAGCGATATTGCTGAGACTATTGCGGCCTTAAGTGATAGTGAACAAACCGTTGCATTTATCCTTTTACCTGGACATATTTCTGGTGAGGTCTTTACCTATTTAGATCGCGAAACACAAGAACATATTCTACATAATATGGGAAGCAAGGATATTGCCGAAGTATTTAATAGCATGTCTCCAGATGACAGAACACAAATATTTCTTGATTTTCCAGATACTTTGATTAAAAATGCCGTTAATTTTTTGTCAGAAGAAGAAAGAAAAATTGTCCTCACCTTAATTGGGTATAGCGAAGAGAGTGTGGGAAGAATGATGACACCTCATTATATCGAAGTGAAACAACATTGGACAAAATCACAAACATTACAACATATCAAACGATTTGGGAAAAGGGCCGAAACCCTCAATTTTATATATGTTACAGATGAACAAGGTAAGTTGATTGATGACATTAAGATAGGTGATTTGTTGATGGCCGATGATAGCAATACCATCGATACAATTATGGACCATCAATTTGTAAGTGTGTTAAGCACCATGACCAAAGAAGATGCGATTCTTATTTTTGAGAAATATGATCGAGCAGCACTTCCTATTGTAAGTGAGTCGGGTATTTTAGTGGGTATCATCACCTTCGATGACATCATGGACCAGGTCGAAAAAAGAGATACAGAAGATATTCAAAAGTTTGGTGGGGTAGAGGCTTTAGATCTTCCTTATGTAAGCACAAGTGTATATGAAATGGTTAAAAAACGGGCGACATGGCTCGTGATTTTATTCGTAGGCGAAATGTTCACCGCTTCTGCCATGAGTTATTTTCAAGGCGAAATAGAGAAGGCAATTGTGCTAACATTGTTTATACCGCTCATTATCTCTAGTGGTGGAAATACAGGTTCGCAGGCTGCAACCCTTATTATACGTGCCATGGCGCTAAACGAGATTACACTAAAAGATTGGTGGTTCGTCATGAGAAAAGAAATTTTTTCTGGCCTTTCTTTAGGACTCATCTTAGGTATCATCGGCTTCACTAGAATTCTAGTATGGCAAGAAAGTGGTATATATAATTATGGCGAACATTGGCTTGCTGTGGCTTTTACTGTGTCTTTCTCCTTGGTGGGCATTGTGTTGTGGGGAACACTTTCCGGATCTATGATTCCCTTTCTTTTGAAACGCCTAAACCTAGATCCAGCAACCTCTTCAGCACCTTTGGTGGCAACTATGGTGGATGTCACAGGATTGGTTATTTATTTTAGTATAGCAGCCATGTTTCTGAATGGAATGTAAGAAATAAGGCTATAGCATACTGTACCAATAGAAGCATAAGATTGTTTGGAGCTTTTACTGCTCTACGTTTGTATCTTTTTTTTTATAGAATCCCTCTTATGAATCCCAACTCATGTAAAAGGATCATGCAACTGATACTTTTAAAAAAAAAGGATACCACTTCGATCAGTGCTAGGGCATAGGATCACCATCTTATGCATCTTCTAGAGAAAATAAAGTATGATTAGAAGGCCCTTTTATCTCTCCAACAATGCATCTAGAGATGTTTATTTTAGTAGCTTTACGCCTCAAATTGGGTGAAGTTATGAAGTTTAAAATTTGTATTGTTCTATGCATTGGCACATTAACACTTTGGGCACAGCAAAGGATTGATTATAGTAAGAAGGAGTCTTGGGCTGCCTTGCCATTCAACCAAGATGGTGCAGATATGATTCCCAAAGGCCTACATCCTATTGCTGATTCACTCAAAGGCGTGGATGTTTTTTTTGTTTATCCTACCAATTTTATGAAAGGAGAAGCATGGAATGCTGCTATTGACGACCAGGTACTGAATAAGGAGATCGAAGAAAAGTCAATGAAAAATCAAGCGAGTGTTTTCAATGGTTCTTGTAGGGTTTATGCCCCATTCTATCGTCAAGCCAATATTAAAGCATTTTATACCACTGATACACTCTCTGCAATAAAAGCCTTTGGTCTTGCTTATCAAGATGTGAAAGATGCCTTTCTATACTATTTAAAATATTATAACCAAGGTCGTCCATTTATCATTGCATCGCATAGTCAAGGCTCCTTGCATACAAAAATGCTATTGCAAGAATTTGTTGATGGAAAGGATTTGGCCAAGCAAATGGTGGCAGCATACATCGTTGGCTATCCTGTAAGTATGAATATGTATAGCACCTTGCAACCATGTTCCTCTCCGGAGCAGTTGGGATGTTATGTTGCATGGTATTCCTTTAAAAAAGACTTCATTCCAGAAAATATACACACCTTCTATAAGGATGCCGTTTGCATCAATCCAATCAGTTGGAAAGCAGATACCGTCAGCACAGTTTTTAGTCAACACCAAGGTATGATTTTATTGAATTTCGACAAGAAACAAGCACAGAAGGTAAGTGCTCATGTCCATGATAATATTTGTTGGGTAGATGTACATCATCCATTAGCAAAGGGTTTCACCAATTTTCATATTGCCGATTATAACTTATATTGGTACGATATCAGAAAACATGTTGCTGATCAAGTCAAACTATTTTTGAGGCAATAAAAATGCTTATCTCATGACTTGTTTGGTATTCATTACCAACAAGCAATGAGTTATGCCATGTATTCGCTACTTCTCTATCGCCCTTGTTGGATTATTCACCTACAAGCAATGAGCTATACCATGTATTCGCTACTTCTCTATCGCCCTTGTTGTTGATATTCACCAACAAGCAATAAGTCATACCGTGTATTCGCTACTTCTGCATCGCCCTTGTTGGTGTTATTCACCAACAAGCAGTGAGTTATGCCATCTATTCGCTACCTCTCTATCGCCCTTGTTGGTGTTATTCACCAACAAGCAAAATGAGTTATGCCATGTATTCACTACTTCTCTATCGCCCTTGTTGGTATTATTCACCAACAAGCAATGAGCTATACCATCTATTCGCCACTTCTCTATCGCCCTTGTTGGTGTTATTCACCAACAAGCAATGAGTTATGCCATATCTACATCCAAACTCACCATCTCTAAATCCAAACTACAAACTATCTTTTGAAAATTCTATTTTCGACTTTGATATCACCAATGCTTCTCAAAAAGCAGTTAAAATAAATAATGAAATGCAATCAAACAATAGTGAAAATCATATTCAATTTTTTACAGCTACCATTTTGTATTGGCAACAGCTTCTCAAAG
>CAMDFR010000004.1 GCA_945897725.1 Chitinophaga pinensis | reverse complement strand
TTTCTTTTCTTTGATGGCAGTCAATTCTTGAGATTTTTTCCATTGAAAAATCATATTGTAATCGTCTAAAAACAACATCCAAAGAAGAAATAAAGACAAACAAACAAAGTATTTGTTTTTAATAAATGAGGGTAGACCTTTATAAAAATCGATTATTTTTTGCATGTTAGCAGAAATATATAACACAAAGTTAATCGCAAATTGATTAGCATGAAAAAGTTAATGAATTTAATATACACAGCTAATAACAAACTGTATAGAAAAAAATATAATGAAGATAAAATGATTTAGTTACCGTACTTAAAATCTCTTCCAGGGAAATAGGCAACAGGGCCCAATTCTTCTTCAATACGCAACAATTGATTGTATTTTGCCATTCGATCAGTTCTAGATGCAGATCCCGTTTTGATTTGACCACAATTCAATGCCACCGCTAAATCTGCAATGGTCGTATCTTCGGTTTCTCCACTACGATGACTCATGATAGAAGTATATGAATTTCTTAAAGCTAAATTTACAGACTCAATCGTTTCTGTCAAAGTACCAATCTGATTGACTTTTACCAAGATTGAGTTTGCCACACCACTATTGATTCCTTTTGCTAATCGTTCTACATTGGTTACAAATAAATCATCACCTACCAACTGAACTTTATCACCTAATGCGGTTGTCAATTTTTTCCAACCATCCCAATCATCTTCTTGCATACCGTCCTCAATAGAGACAATAGGATATTTTTTACACCATGTTTTCCAATATTCTACCATTTCGTCGTTGGTCAATTTTTTACCATCCGACTTATGAAAATGATATAATTTTTTCTTTTCGTCATAGAACTCTGATGTAGCTGCATCCATTGCTATATGAACATCCACACCAGGCTTGTATCCACTTTCTTCAATGGCTTTCAATACCGTTTCGATGGCCTCTTCATTTGATTTAATATTGGGCGCAAAGCCACCTTCGTCACCTACATTGGTACTATACCCTTTTTTCTGCAATACCTTTTTTAGGTTATGAAAAATTTCAACACCCATTTGTAAGCTTTCCCCAAAAGTATCTGCCCCTGTCGGTACAATCATAAACTCTTGAAAGTCGATACTATTATCGGCATGTGAGCCTCCATTTAAAATATTCATTAATGGAATAGGAAGTGTATTTGCATTTACGCCACCAAGGTATCTGTATAATGGCTGACCGCTTTCTAATGCTGCTGCACGAGCTACAGCCATTGATACAGCTAAGATAGCATTGGCACCAAGCTTTGCTTTATTTTCTGTTTTATCCAATTCAATCATGGCTAAATCAATCAGGTTTTGTTCAAAAACACTGATGCCTATCAATTCTTTTGCAATCAATTTATTGACATTATCAACGGCCTTTAAGACACCTTTGCCGCCGAATTTCTTTTTATCATTATCTCTTAATTCTACCGCCTCATGCTTACCGGTACTTGCGCCTGAAGGAACTGCCGCACGGCCAATTTCGCCATTTGTTGTCAATACATCAACTTCAATCGTTGGGTTTCCTCTAGAGTCTAAAATTTGTCTTGCGTGAATGTTTTTAATGAACATCGTTATTATAATTATTGATTAAAAATAAATCTCTGAAATAAATTTACCTTACAAAGACGCTTTTATCATCGTGATAAAATCATCGAATAAATAGCGCGAATCATGCGGTCCAGGGCTAGATTCAGGATGATATTGCACCGAGAATGCCAACTTATCTTTTACACGAATACCTTCTATGGTTTCATCATTAAGGTTCACATGTGTCACTTCCAAATTACTGTTTTTTCTTACTTCCTCTGCATGCACAGCAAAACCATGATTCTGCGAGGTAATTTCACTACTTCCTTTTATTACGTTTTTAACAGGATGATTCAATCCCCTATGTCCGTTGTGCATCTTATAAGTCGAAATGCCATTTGCTTCTGCCAGAATCTGATGTCCCAAACAAATACCAAATAAAGGAATATTTGAGGCTAAAACTTCTTTGACAGTGCTTACGGCATAAGGCATTGCAGAGGGATCTCCTGGACCATTTGAAATAAAATAACCATTGGGTTGCCAAGCATTCATTTCGGCAAATGTAGTCTTGGCAGGAAACACTTTTAAATACACATCGCGTTCTGCGAAGCATCGCAATATATTTTTTTTGACTCCTAAATCGAGCACTGCAACCTTTATAGGCGATTTTTCGTCACCGACAAAATAGGCTTCTTTCACAGAAATCTCTGATGATAACTCCAAGCCTTTCATAGACGGCACTTCTGACAACTTCTTTTTCAAGGCATCTAATTCACTAATCTCGGAAGAGATGATAGCATTCATTGCGCCTTTATCTCTAATATGTCTCACTATGGCACGAGTATCGACATCTGTAATGCCCACCACACCGTTATCCTCAAAATACGTCTCTATATTAGAGACTGCCATTTTTCGACTATATTTTTGATTCATTTTTTTGGTCACCAAACCAGCAATTTTGATACCATCACTTTCAACTTCTGTAGCAGAAATACCATAGTTTCCAATATGGTTATTGGTCATGATTAAAATTTGGCGATAGTAAGAGGGGTCGGTAAATACTTCTTGATAGCCTGTCATGCCAGTATTAAAACACAATTCTCCGGTGGTGGTACCTATTTTCCCAGAGGCTTTTCCTATGTACAAAGTACCATCTTCCAGTAATAAATAAGCGGGTATTTTGGGGCTGGTATCCATCATCATAGCATCTGTTTTATGGAACACAAAGCTAAGGTTTTTTACTCAGTTTTTGCATGCAATGATAGAGAGTATCCACAACTTGTAAACAGACAAATAAAATCTTCACACATCGAAATGTCTATTATTTTGGGGCGTTTCCCCGGCAATGCAGCCAGCCGGGGTCGGGCCATCCGCCATACACGGTATGTGCTCCTGTCCCTAACGCAATATAAAACAATGCTTCGCATGGCTCATTTTTCGATATAGTTTAAATTGAAAAAAAGGATGGCTTATTGTTTCAGGCGCGCTTCATTCAAAATATTTAAAGAAAATTTCTAAGCATCAGTAGGCATGTTAACCCAACTATCGCTCCCCTACGAAATGCCCGCAGCACCGGGTGAAAGCAGTACCTCGTACTGCAAAACACGGGATAGCTATGCAGGATTTATGGCATAGCTAGCTGCTCAAAAAAAACATGTAAAGCCTCAAATCTAGAAAGGAGTTTCATCACTCTCATCCATCCTCGACCTCAAAGTCTTATAATTTCCTTGAGGGGCATCCTCATTTTGCGGTTGATGCAAATCGCTCGCTTCGAATGAATAATTGTTGTCATCTAGATTGGCAAACTTAGCCAACTTACCGATAAACTTGGTTTTTACCGTTGTTAACTCACCATTTCTGTGTTTAGCGATAATAACTTCGGCGGTACCACGTGTATCATTTCCATCTTCATCTTGCAATATTTCGTAGTATTCTGGACGGTATAAAAAGATGACGAGATCGGCATCTTGCTCAATGGCACCAGATTCACGGAGATCGCTCAGCATAGGGCGTTTCACGCCTCCTCTGGTCTCTACCGCACGACTCAATTGCGAAAGTGCTATGATGGGGATATTTAATTCTTTGGCAATACTTTTTAAGGAACGTGAAATCTGACTGATCTCTTGCTCTCTATTGCCCATGCCCTTTCCATTGGCGGAGCTACCGGTCATCAATTGCAAGTAATCGATAATGACCATTTCGATGCCGTATTTTTCTTTGTAACGTCGACATTTGGCGCGTAGTTCAAAAATATTTAAAGCAGGACTATCGTCTATAATAATGGGTGCATTGGTTAACTTATCGACACGAGTAGTGAGCTGCGTCCACTCATAAGGCTCGAGCGTTCCCTTTTTTAATTTCCTGGAATCAATTTCTGTTTCCATGGAAATCAAACGTTGTACCAATTGACTGGTGTTCATCTCCAGTGAAAAGAAGGCCACTGGTTTTTGTAAATCGATGGCTGCATTTCTTGCCAAGGCTAAGTTGAAAGAGGTTTTTCCCATACCTGGTCGGGCCGCCACAATAATCAAATCACTTTTCTGCCAACCACCCGTTGCTCTATCTAAATCGGTAAATCCAGAGCCAACGCCAGTAAGAACATCACCATCTTTTGCTTTGGACATTCTTTTAGAAATTTCATCAATTTCTCTGCCAACAACATGTTTGATCTCATCACCATTTTTGCGTAGATTTTCATCAGCAATGGCAAATAAATTTTTCTCTGCTTCATCTAACAATTCGAATACATCGGTAGTATCTTCATAAGCATCTTTAATAATGTTAGAAGACACACGAATCAATTCGCGTTGAATATATTTTTGGGCAACAATTCTTGCATGAAATTCGACATTGGCTGCAGAGGCGATGCGATTGGTCAATTCGGCCAAATAATAGGGGCCACCAACATCCTCAAGCTCTCCTGATGTTCTCAATTTTTCAGCGACCGTTAAAATATCGATTGGCAGGGCTTCACCGTACATTGCCTTGATGGCTTTAAAAATCTTTTGATGCGCATCGGTATAAAAGGCATCTGGTTGAAGAACATCCATGACGGCATCCAATGCTTCTTTTTCGATAAGGCAAGCACCGAGCACCGCCTCTTCTAGGTCGATGGCCTTCGGTGGTATTTTACCAAACTCATAAGCACTCAAATCAATACCTGAGCTTTTACGTTGCGTGCTTCTTGCTAACTTCTTTAATGATTCTGACATCTCTGACATATATTCCCTTTCTTTTAATGGTTCTTTTTAAAACATGGAAAGCCAAATCTTACAGCCTTCATCATGGTACCTAACGATTTTTCAACTTTTTTTGGTGTGTCCAAAGTCCATTTTTATTGGATACTTTTTGACCCCTCAAAGGTAATCAGCTCCTTTTTACAATTTCTAAAATGAAATAAAAGTTACCACATTAATTGTGAACCACTCATGTGTATTACTTAATTAACTCATTATCAAAGGCTAAAGAATTTATTCACATGCTTGCTTTTTCAAAACATGGAACAAGTCTGTGCACAAACACACCAAACAAGTGGATAAGCGCAGTTTTTATGTGCACGAAACTAAGAAAAACGTGGATAGTATGTTAATATAATGTGAATTACTTAAAGGCGTCGAGCCCAGTAACATCCAGACCTGTAATCAATAAATGAATGTCATGTGTCCCTTCATAAGTCAGCACTGTTTCTAGGTTCATCATGTGTCTCATAATTGGATACTCGCCTGTAATACCCATTCCACCAAGCATTTGGCGAGCGGTACGCGCCACTGTAAGGGCCATATCGCAACTATTTCTTTTCGCCATTGATATTTGTGCTGGCGTGGCTCTACCTTCGTTTTTCAAGACTCCCAATCGCCAAACCAATAGCTGAGCTTTGGTAATTTCGGTAATCATCTCCGCCAGTTTTTTTTGTGTCAATTGAAATCCAGCTAAAGGACGACCGAATTGTTCTCTTTCTTTCGTATAGCGCAATGCAGTGTCATAACAATCTAATGCAGCGCCAATTGCTCCCCAAGCTATTCCATATCTAGCAGAAGACAAACAAGTCAAAGGTCCTTTTAAACCCTTGATATCTGGGAATAAATTTTCCTTAGGCACTTTTACGTTATTGAATACTAATTCGCCAGTGATGGAAGCACGCAATGACCATTTATTATGAGTTTCAGGAGTTGTGAAACCTTCCATACCTCTTTCAACCAATATACCTCGTATTTCGCCAGCTTCATTTTTTGCCCATACCACGGCAACATCAGCTATAGGCGAATTCGAAATCCACATTTTGGCACCATTTAAAAGATAATGGTCGCCCATGTCTTTAATATTGGTTTCCATCCCACTTGGATTAGAACCGTGATTTGGTTCTGTTAAGCCAAAGCATCCCACCATTTCACCTTTCGCTAATTTTGGCAAAAATTTTCTTTTTTGTGCTTCGGTTCCGAACTTATAAATGGGGTACATCACCAAAGAACCTTGCACAGATGCCGTAGAACGCAATCCCGAATCCACTCTTTCAATCTCCTGCATCATGATACCATAAGAGATATCATCCAATCCAGCACCTCCATATTCCACGGGGATGGTTGGACCAAAAGCACCTAAATCAGCAAATATTTTAATACACTGCGTTGGGAAAGCAGCTCGTTGAGCATAATCATTAATCACCGGACTCAATTCTTTTCTTAAGACATCACGCACTGATTGTCTAATCAATTTGTGTTCATCGGTTAATAAATCATCCACCCCATAATAATCGTGATATTGAAATTTGTCTACTTGCATTGTCATTTTTTTTTGTTGAAAATAGATGGCAAAACTACTTCAATTTTTGAAGATACAGAAGGAAATAAACTAGTGTTTGAGTTATTGACGTGAAGTCGTTAATAAATAATGCTGACAAGCTTACACGAATATCTAACTTTGAAGCGAAGAAGTATACATTACATGAATTTAGATGACACCTACAAGCATAAGGGATTACGAAAGGCACTGATCAAAACTTTGCGTGAGAAGAAACTATATCAGAACGAAGTTTTGCTCGCTATGGAGCGTGTACCTCGACATTTATTTTTGCCAGGCAATAATGCCTTTGCTGAGTTACTATATGAGGATCGTGCTTTCCATATCTCTAGTGGACAAACCATTTCTCACCCTAGCACAGTGGCCTGTCAAACCACTCTATTAGATATTAAGGAGAACGACAGAATTCTTGAAATTGGCACTGGAAGTGGTTATCAAGCTGCTGTTTTGAAAGAAATGGGTGCTAAAGTATATAGCATAGAACGTCAAAAAGACTTACATGACTCCTCCAATAAATTATTGAAAGCTATCGGGTATACTTCTATCAAAACACATTTTGGGGATGGCTTTATGGGCTGGAAAGTCTTTGCTCCTTATGACAAAATCTTGATTACATGTGCAGCACCAGAAGTACCTCAGGAACTTGTAAAGCAATTGAAAGTAGGAGGTTATTTTGTTTTACCGCTTACAAACGAAGACGACAATCAAATCATGTTGCGTATTTTTAAGAAAAGCGAAGAAGAATTCATTACAGAGGAACATGGTACCTTTGCTTTTGTACCCATGTTGAAAGGAAAAGAGTATACCAAGAAAAAGCCATAAATACATCATTCATCATACCTTATCACGTAATACCATTAATGCGTGTTTAGTAGTATTTTTTTTAGGGATTCCATAAATCTTTAATTTTTTTTGTCTGACTCTTTGAAAGAATAGGCTTCTGATTTGGCATCATAAAGGAGAATATGTTGTAAGCTAAGACTATGTATGCTATGTGATTACAGCTCAATAAAACATTACCGTAACAATAACTTTACCTAGCATTTATTTTCAGTGAGATGCAACCCTTTTCTTATAAAATTCGTCTCAAATAAAACTTGTAAAAGTTATTTTAAAAGTATTAATTTTGCAAATAATTATTTAAACAAAAAAAACAAAAAAAATGAAAAGATTATCGTACACATTAGCAGCGTTCACATTAGGCGCATTTTTATTAGTAGGTTGTGCTAAAGAAAACAACAAATATGACAAAATTTTAACTGAAGGTACTTGGACAGTTTCTACAATGGAAATGAACGAAGAAGAAGTGGTTTTTGACCTAAACGTAGGTTCTCCAAACGAAACAGCAACTAGTACAACAAATATTTCAGTTGCTGGTGGTAAAAGAACTAGCACTTATTCAGATGTTTTGGCAGTTGTAGGGGCTACCAACTCTACAGAAGTTATTGAGCTTGAAGAAGATTTTTCATCAACAATGACTTTCACAGAAGAAGGTATCTATTCTTCTAGTTTAACAAATGAAATTACAAATTATAAAAACGTAGTAGATGGCGTTGTTGTTTTTGATGGTGGTGTAACTACAGATCCTTCAACATCTACCGTTTCTGATATTTGGGCATGGGCAAATACTGCTAACACAAAAACACAAATTACTTTTGATGGTGCTACATACAATATCACAGTAGAAAAAGGTAAGATCACTTTAACAATCTCTACCTCAAGTGAAACTGTACAGGTTACAAGTCCTACAAATACTAGAACTGTTACAAAAACAATGACAACTACAATTGTAGCGACTAGATAATATTCGCAACATTATAATATAAAAAGAACCCGCATCTGCGGGTTTTTTTATGTTATAATAAATAAATGAGTTTTCTACTTGATTCGAAAAGTTCTATCCATTTCTCTTTTTTGATCTTTCAGCTTAATGGTGTTTCGTTTATCAAACGATTTCTTCCCCCTTGCTAGAGCGATTTCTATTTTTGCAAAGCCACGTTCTGATATAAACATTCGGACAGGTACAATGGTATAACCTCGCTCTTTTATCTTGGCATGAAGTTTATTTAACTCACGTCTATTCAGCAGCAATTTACGAACACTCAATGGTTCGTGATTATTGATATTGCCAAATTCATACTCAGCAATATGAACGTTTTTCACATAGAGCTCGTCCCCTTTAAAAAAACAAAATCCATCCTTTAAATTCACTCTTCCTGAACGAATAGATTTGATTTCCGTCCCTTTCAACATCAAGCCTGCCTCATATTTATCAAGCAATTCAAAGTCAAATAAAGCCTTTCTGTTATTTATCTCAACTGTTTTCATTTCATTCTTACTTTAAGGAATCGAACAATTGTCGAAGTTTATCCTTCTTAATAATTTTTTGTCCTGTTTCACCACTAGCAATTATACGCTCTCCCACCTTTGCAATATAAGCGCAAATTAATTCGTTCCTTTGAAGAGATTGAATAGTCGCTTCTATCTGCACTTCTTCATTCAATAATGCAGGAGAATGATGTTGCACCTTCAAAAAGGTACCAATGCCTTCTTCGTCCGCTTCTTTCATATCAAGCACAAAAAGTCTTGAACACCATTCTGCATCTCTACCAAGGGCAAAGGTAGCATAAACCTGATGTACATCACCTTCGTCAAAAGAAGCGATATCCTTCAAGGATACCCTTCTCTTAAATTCCTTTCGGTCGCCTATCTTGTAAATATCTTTCATTGTCAAAGGGTCCTCTCCCAACTGTAAATTTAAAAAATATACTGAACATTAAGCAGTCAATGTTTAATAATATTTAGACTAAACTAAATATTAGTTTTTGTACACTTAAATTATATTTCTATTTTTGACAAATGAAAACAGGTTGGAAAAACATTATTAGTTCTGTATCGCTACCAGAATCATATGCTAGTGTAAAGATTCCTATGAATGCCAAGTTTTGGAAAAAGATGATGATTTATATTGGTCCTGGCTTAATGGTCGCTGTAGGCTACATGGATCCAGGTAATTGGGCAACCAATATACAAGGTGGAGCAAAATTTGGCTATACATTGCTTTCAGTCATTCTTATTTCCAATTTATTCGCAATGTTGTTACAACATTTGGCATTAAAACTGGGCATTGTGACAGGCTATGATTTAGCTCAAGCCTGCAGAGCTAATTACTCTAAACCCGTTAGCATTGGCTTGTGGATTTTATGTGAAATTGCTATTGCAGCCTGTGATCTTGCAGAGTTGATTGGAAGTGCGGTGGCGCTTTACCTCCTATTTAAGATTCCTTTAATCATTGGCATCATACTGACTGTTCTCGATGTGTTTCTTTTGCTCTATTTCTTAAAAAAAGGATTCAGAAAATTAGAAGCTATTGTTGCCTCACTTATTGGAGTTATTTTTATTTGTTTCGCATACGAGATGATACTTGCCCATCCGCCATTTGGATTGATGTTAAGCGGATTTATTCCCTCGGTTGACATCGTTTTCAATCCAGGCATGTTGTACATCGCTATTGGTATTTTAGGTGCGACTGTAATGCCACATAATCTATACTTACATTCTAGCATTGTTCAAACAAGGGCCTATGAAAAGACAGAAGCGGGTAGAAAGGAAGCTATAAAATTTGCTACGATTGATTCAACGGCAGCATTATTGCTTGCCTTTTTAATTAATGCTTTTATTTTAATCCTGGCTGCAAGTACCTTTCACAAGAATCCCTTGTATCGAAATACTGCAGATTTGATGGATGCATATCATTTGCTACCTAAAATTTTAGGTGTATCTCTCGCCAGTATTTTCTTTGGGGTTGCTTTATTGGCATCTGGGCAGAACTCAACACTTACAGGTACTTTGGCGGGTCAGATAGTGATGGAAGGTTTTTTAAATATCACTTTAAAGCCATGGGCACGTCGTTTACTAACGCGCATGGTGGCCATCATTCCAGCCTTAATCATCACCTTTCTTTATGGTGAAAAAGGCATCATGAGTTTACTCGTTTTAAGCCAAGTGATACTCTCCATGCAACTTAGTTTTGCCGTTTTTCCCTTAGTGGCTTTTACTTCCGATAAAAAGAAAATGGGAGCATTTGTAAATAAAGCATGGATGAAATATTTGGCATGGGCCATTGCGATCATCATTGCATGTTTGAACATGTATTTAGTTTTTGATGTGCTTTTCAGCAACTAAAAAAATTAAGAGGAAACATAAATATTGCTACAGACCTGCTGAGAAAGCATCAATTCTCTTCCATCCTGTAGCTTAAGTTGCATCGAATGATCATAGATTACAACACCAATGACGGTGAACTTTGTACCCAATGAAATCTTAATACTATCTAAAAACTGCAAAAAGGTTGCAGCCGTATCTTTTACACCAATAATAACAGCCTTCTCTCCTTTTTTTAATTCAATCAATAATTGTTGTTTTCTCACAACAATGTTTCCTTTATTGTCAGGAATGGGATCTCCATGGGGATCGAATTTTGGATTGCCAAGAAATTTCTCCAATCGATTAATCATATCATCTCCTTTTACATGCTCCAATTGCTCGGCTAAATCGTGTACCTCATCCCAGGAAAATTGCAGTTTTTGCGTCAGAAACACTTCCCATAAACGATGCTTACGAACCAAGTTCTTCGCATACTGTTCGCCAGTTTTAGTCAGTTTTACGCCATAATATTTTTGATAGATAATCAGCTTTTTATCCGCCAACTTTTTAAGCATATCACTTACGGATGCCGCCGATATATTTATCTCATATGCAATCTCATTTGTCCCAATCTTTGTATGATTGTGTTCGCTCAATTTTAGTATTGATTTGAGGTAATTTTCTTCTGTAATACTGAGATGACCCATCTATTATTTTTTAGACAAGACTAAATTACGAAAAGAGGAGCAATAAAAAAATTATTCGTATTGATCTGTGTTTAGTAGTACTAATGTACATGCTTCAGTTGCTTCTATTCCTTGCTTTTTGAGTCGTTCAAAGAAAGCTGGATTTTCTGTTCCAGGGTTAAAAATGACACGTTTAGGATGTAAGGAAACAATATAATCTATGTATTCCTTTTGAACTTCAGGATTGATATATAAGGTCACTGTATCGATATCAGCGACAATCTCCTTGGTGGTAAGAAAATTAATCGCGCCTACTTTACCTGACCTATTGGCCATAGCTACCACTGGATGATGATGTTCTAACAAACTTAGAATGGCCTTATTGCTATATCTTTCTGCCTGCTCGCTGGCGCCTATGACTAGGGTTTTTCTCATCATGCACTTTTTTTGTCTTCAATTTCACTTACCTTACCACAACAATTTTTTGTCGATATAAAGTTTCACCAACATTATTTTTAAAATCAAGAAGGTAGATTCCGTTGGCATAGTTTGAAACATCAATGACTTGTTGTCCCCTCTCTAGTATATACTTTGTAATTAGGACGTTCGTAGTATTCGAAACAGTAAGTGTTGCAAGATCCATTCGTTGATAGTTGACATATACGCTTTCTGATGCTGGGTTTGGAAATACTTGTATCCCTTTTTGAATATCATTTCTTATCACTATAGAAGTATTCACTAGAGTATCTGCAACTGTATCTGCCAAATAGCAATGACCATTTAGATTGGAATCTATCCAAACTATTCTTTTTGTCAAAAATAATTTTAAACGATCTACCTCTCCAGCATATGTTGTTGGAAGTGGGTCACTTTCTGGCGATCCAACATGTGCCCCCAGACTTCCCCAAGTATCGAAATGCCTTCTTTGTGCCTCATCTAGTATCAATGCTGTTGAATCAAGTTTGTGATTTAAAAAGGAGCTATCGATGATGGTTTTACGCAATTCCTGCCATCTGCAATACACAGCATTTTCAAAGGTGGTGTCTTCCATCAATCTCGCATACCATGGTGTAAATAAAACATCCCCATCACAAGGGGCGGCAGTATATGTCCAACCAGTTACATCGGCATCCACCCATGGTGCAAACTTCAAAGACCAATCGAAGTCCCAAATTGGCCCAGCTTTCAATTTACCGCCATTACTGGTCTTGTCTTTGTGAAAAAACATAGATTTTTTATAGCCATCTCCATTTTGCGCTAACTCGTTACTGATTAAATAATCTACAAAAGATGGGGTACTAATATACTTTTTGTATCCATTTACCTTGCTACTGAAACTGTCACTAAAGAGCACCTCTTCGAAGCTATCGACATATGCTTTTATAAAATCTTGCTGGGGGAGCGTAATAGTTGCTGCATTTGGGTAAAAATATTGATAACTCAAAAATCTATCTGGACATAGAGGAGGCAACCACGATGAATTCCAACCAGCTGCATCATAATCATGTTTAAAAATATACCCGCCTGTGAGTGAATCTCCCGCATTATCATCCAAATCAAGTCTTGCAATATCGACTCGATTGGCGTCTCTCTTAATTTTCTCACACAAAAAATAGATGCCTTGATAGTTCCCATTTAGTGTCACTTCGCACAATTTTGTTCTTGTTGCATAATGCCCCATTTTTCGGAACAAATCAAACATCATAATATTTCTAAGAAAGGTTTTATCATTATAAGTGGCTTGCAAAATCCAATCATGCTCAGAAGGCAATCCGAGTAAAACGGTGTTGGAATCGTTGTTTGAAATGTCTTGTGTTGTGAAACCATAAGGTTTTTGAGGCAATGAAGAAGAATAAGCCCCTCTTATTTCGATACCTATATTACCATTATAAACAGGAGCATCAATGGTTCGATTTCTAAAACCAAATCCATTATCTATAACCTTCATAGAACAATTAATTTTAGGTTCATCAACGATGGTTTGTCCTGAAGTATTAATCATCACAATTGGTAAATTAGAAGACGTAAAAAGGAATGGAATTGGTGCATGATCTCCAAAAGTGATATTCCAATCGAGTAAACTTCCTGTATCAGCACCTGCTTCATCTCGAATTCTTAATGTCCATATTCCATTGCCGTTGGAGCCATCATTTACATTTCCTAGAGATTCTGTTGGAGTGAAAGATCCTGTAAAAGGGGCAATTCCAGAAGCTATAGAAGTGCTTGCAGATTGAGACAAACAAGTGCCAACAAAATTATCATCTCCACCTCCTACGTTCCTAATCAAGTTGATAAAAGTACCTGAAGGGGAGATCAAGAAAAAGTTTAAATCAGCATCATAAGTATGATTCATGTTGAGACAGACGCTTACAACACCTAAATTTGAATCCAATGTTGAAGAAGCTAAACCACTCACGCTAATGGGAAAATCGGTATTGGTTCCGTCATCAGGGACAAATCCTCCAATGGTATTGGTATATGTTTGGGCCTGAAGATACATCGGAGAAAAGCATATAGCGAATAATAATAGACAAGAAAAAAACTTTTTCATATTCAATTTCATTTTACTTTTATCAAAGATAATTAGAATAATCATTTTAGAATAATCATTTTAGAATCATCTAAAAAACATATGGAGGAAGAAAAGAAACCAATACCAGAATTTGCCTACAGAATAATAGCAATGTTTATGATATTCCCACCGATTATATATTCTATAATGGCGGCCTACAATGACACCCAACCTTATACGTTTTTTTATCGGAAGGTAGGCTATTCTGACGATCGAGCACTGATCGCATTTAGCTGTACATTTCTTGTCCTAATCATGATCCCTTTGATAATTATGTTGGCATTACGTCCATTTGCTCAATTACCCAAACATCCATGGAGTGGTCTTTCTTTGGAACGTTTTATGAAAGGTGATGATGATGGGTATTTTATCAAAGAGAAAGAAGAGTTACCCGTCGAGCGCCATATTGCTGAAATATCTGATCGATTATTGGCCGCTTTACTAGATTTATTGATCGCTACCGTGTTTATGCTCGTTGGAATCATCCTGAATCAATTTCCTGAGCTAATTCCTGGACTCGATGGCGGCAGTTTCAAACAAATAGGCATTCCTCTTTTTCTAATTGGGATTGTCTATTTCATTTTTAAAGATGTCTTCAATGGTCAGAGTATTGCAAAGCGATTGTTTCGAATAAGAGTAGTGGACGCCAGTAGCCTTGAGTCGACTTCTTTCCTGAAGTTGATTGGCAGACAGTTGCCATCTATGCTTTGTTCCCTTTTGATGATTGTTGACTTTTTTATGATTATATCTTCACAGAAAAGACAAAAACTTGGCGATAGTATGCTACAAACCATAGTGATCAAGTATGAAATAAATGAGTTGTACTAAGTACTGACTCAGATGCTTAGGATTTTTATTTTGTTAATTAGGATTAAAATTGACAAGAAGAAGCGTTAATTCTTAAATACTTGTGGAATTTGATTATTTTTGCAATATAAATTAATATATCATGAATACATTATTATTTGGAATGCCTGGGGGTAGCGAATGGATTATCATTTTAGTGGTAGTTGTATTTCTATTTGGTGGTAGAAAAATACCAGAGTTAATGCGTGGTTTAGGTCAAGGCATCCGAGAATTCAATACTGCGAAGGGAAGTATTAAAAGCCATATTGAAGAGGGCATGAAAGAACCTGCAACTCCACCTGTAAACACTTCTTCTACTGGTGAAGAAAGTGCAAAATAATTACATTTCACCCTTCTCATATTTACTTGTTTTATGTATGATAGCTTAGCCTATGTTCAGAACGAAATAGCTATAGGAAATTTATCCTGTGTCACGCTCGTTCGTTATTTTCTTAAGAATATCGAAGATAAAAAACAGCTCAATGCTTTTCTCGAGGTATTTAGTGAAGAAGCAATACAGCGGGCCATTTCATTAGATCAAAAAAAAGAAAATAAAGGAAAACTATTTGGTTTAGTCGTCGCTATTAAAGATAATATTTGCTATAAAGATCATAAGGTATCTGCCGCTTCAAAAATTTTGAACGGTTTTGTTTCCATCTATTCTTCAACCTTAGTCGAACGATTGCTTGCCGAAGATGCCATCATTATTGGAAGAACAAATTGCGATGAATTTGCCATGGGTAGTAGCAATGAAAATTCTGCCTTTGGCAATGTTTTAAATGATGCTGATGCAACTAGAGTTTCTGGTGGTTCATCGGGAGGAAGTGCCGTAGCTGTTCAAGCCAAATTATGTATGGCTTCCTTTGGTAGTGATACTGGTGGAAGTATACGTCAGCCAGCAGCATTTTGTGGTGTTATAGGCTATAAGCCTAGCTATGGTGTGGTTTCTCGTTATGGACTCATCGCCTATGCTTCATCATTTGATCAAATAGGACCACTAACGAATAATATTGATGATTTACGTCGTATCATGGAAGTGATCAGTGGTGCTGATGAATATGATGCTACTATGAGTACACATAAAATCCCTTTCGCTACCAAAGGAGCCTCAAAAAAAATGAAGATTGCATACTTCAATGAAATTTTGAACAGTGCAGGAATGGAGGATGAGGTAACCCTTGCTGTTCGGGCAAAGATTGAAGAACTGAAGGCTGATGGGCATACTGTAGAACCCGTTGAGTTTAAATATTTAGATTATCTAATTCCAGCTTATTATGTTTTAAGCACTGCAGAAGCTTCGTCTAACTTAGCCCGCTTTGATGGAATTCACTATGGTTATAGAAGCCCTATTGCCAAGAATATTGATGAGGTGTATAAAAAATCTAGAAGTGAAGGCTTTGGAAAAGAAGTAAAAAACAGAATCATGCTCGGTACGTTTGTCCTTAGTGCTGGCTATTATGATGCTTACTATGGCAAAGCACAAAAATTACGTCGTTTATTGCTAGATAATTTGAAACAAATATTTTCTGACTACGACTTTATTCTAACGCCGACTTCACCAACCACCGCTTTCAAATTTGGAGAAAAAGGGAGTGATCCTATCGCTATGTATTTGGCAGATATTTTCACAGTACTTTCTAATTTAACTGGTACTCCCGCTATATCATTACCTTTAGCTACAAGTTCTAAAAACAATATGCCTATTGGTATACAGCTCATGGCAGCAAGTATGCAAGATGAAAAACTACTTGACTTCTCTGAAGCCTTAATGAAGGAATAACACCCTTTAAAAATAAATCAATAAAGGAGCAGTATACTACTTTTTGTGATGGAGCAATTCTCGATTGATTCGAGTGACCAAACCAGGTCCTGCATAAATAAAGCCACTGTATATTTGTATAAGCGGACAGCCAAGTTCTATTTTTTCGATGGCATCACTTTCATTCATGATGCCGCCAACTCCGATGATTTTAATATCTGGGCTATATTGACGAATCAGTTTTATAATATCAGAAGATTTTTTGCTTAGTGGCATTCCGCTTAAGCCTCCTGCACCAATAGATGCCACCAATTCCTTATCAGTCATTAAAGGTTCACGAGCTATAGTCGTGTTGGTGGCAATGATACCTGCGATCTTTGTTTCTATAACAATCTCAACGATTTCCTTCACTTGCTCAGCCCCTAAATCAGGTGCTATTTTAAGCAATATTGGTTTTTGTATAGCCCTTTCATGATTCAATTTTTGAAGCGTGGATAGAATCAACAAAAGGCTGTCTTTGTCTTGTAATGCTCGTAAACCTGGAGTATTAGGCGAACTTACATTGACCACAAAATAATCTACGACTTCAAAAAGTTTTTCGAAACAGATGACATAATCATTCACCGCCTCTTCATTGGGGGTTGTTTTATTTTTACCAATATTACCACCAATGATTATTTTTCGACTTTTCAAACGCTTGAGCCTCTCAACGATAATGTCGGCACCATCATTGTTGAAGCCCATTCTATTGATAATCGCTTTGTCTTTTTTCAACCTAAACAAGCGTGGTAAATCGTTGCCTGATTGAGCTTTTGGTGTAACGGTCCCAATTTCCAAATAACCAAATCCAAGCACTTCCATAACATCAATATATTTTGCATTTTTATCAAAACCAGCGGCTAATCCAACTGGATTACGGAAAGTGAGTCCAAATTCATTACGCTCTAATCTTTTATCTGTCACTAGGAAAATCGAACGAATGATGGATTTCATAAATGGTATCTTGATCATCCACTGCATCAAATTTAATGAAAAATGATGTGCGGTTTCTGCAGATAATAGAAAGAGTATTTTTACAAGAATTTGGTACAAGGTGACATTATTTTCTCACGCAAAGATAAGTGAATTCAAGGAGTAAAAATCATTGCTTCTTTAGATTGCTTAAGCATTTTGGCATAGCTAATTTCCTACCTAAATAGCCTTGTTCTTAGCCATAATTGAAAATAAAAAAAACCGCAATATTGCGGTTTTTTTAAATGAATAGTGAGTTGATTAAAGCACTCCAATGGCAGCATCATAATTAGGTTCTTGTCCAATGGCAGCAACCAATTCAGTATATATTACATTTCCCGTTTCGTTAATAACCACTACAGAACGAGCCAACAATCCTGCGAAAGCTCCTTCTTCGATAAGCACACCATAGTTCATACCAAAGGCACCTGTTTTAAAATCTGATAATAACTCTACATTATCAATACCCTCTGCACCGCAAAATCTTTTTTGAGCAAATGGTAAATCTCTTGAAATGCATAATACCTTAGTATTTGGCAATGCTGCTGCTTGAGCATTAAATTTTCGTACCGAGGTCGCACAAACACCTGTGTCAATGCTTGGGAATATGTTTAAAATCAATTTATGACCAGCATAAGTGTCTAAATTTACTTCAGACATATCGATTTTAGAAAGATAAAAATTGGGTGCTTTTTCACCTATAACAGGTAATTCACCGTTTGTATTTGTTGCTTTGTCTCCGAATAAAAAGGTTGCCATTTTTTAGAATTTTTGGTTATGAAGAATAATCTTGCAACAAATATATTTTAAAAATGTTCAGTATACGGCTTTATTATTTATTTGGTATTGGTTGGAGACCAACTCTTGTAGATTAGGAAGTTCCGTTATCTTGAAGTCGATGCCTCGTGTTTAACTTCGCGCATTGATTTTTGCCAATTATAAAAACCAAAGAAGGCAATCAAAGTAAAAATAAAATATTCAATAGAAAGAAACTTTACTCCTTTTACAAAATAGATATAAGTACAAATGATGTCTACAAGAATCCACAAGATCCATGCTTCTACTTTTTTTTGTATTAATAAATAGGTAGCGACAATGCTAAGCATGGTAGTGCAAGAATCTATATATGGAAAGGCGCTAGGAAGACTAAATAATTTAGGTAGTATGTTGTGTAAATTACTTGCGAAGAAACCAAGTATTGATGATGAAAGAATGACTATTACAGCGAGAACCATCCATTCTGAAATCTTTATACTACTGACCTTTAACTCCATTTTGTAATTTTTTTCTTCTTTTCTTGGGCGCCTCCAATTCCACCACCCCAATAAATTAGTTATAAAGAAGAAAACCTGTAAAAATAAGTCTGGGTAGAGCTGTATTTGATAAAATAAAATACCCATCAAAACCACACTAATTAGCCCTATGCCCCAATTCGAAATATGTTCTTTTGCAGAAAGCCAAACGGCAATGAGACCCGTGATGACAGCAAAAAATTCTAAATAACTCATTTGGTATTTGAGACATTCGAAAAAAACATGATGGATGTCAAAGTATTTAAACAAGGTGGAGATTTAGCATCTTTAGATAAAAAGAAAATTGTAGTTTTAACGTTAAGAATCTATTTATAACGAATTCAAAAGTACTTTAGATTAATGAGAATTTGTAATCCTCTTTTTGTATGCACTATGTTGTTGTTTTCTTATTTGGAGAGCTTCACACAAAACGAAAAAGCCTTTGATTTTTATAGTGCTGGAGTACGCGCTGCATACACTTTTGATTATGGTGAGGCGATATATAATTATGGCGAGGCGATCAAACTTAAACCTGATTACACAGCTGCCTATTTTAATCGTGGTGTTATGTTGTTAAAAAACAAAGAAAATGACAATGCGATCCATGATTTTAAAACTGTGATAGACCAGGATTCATTTTATGTAGAAGCATACTATTATTTTGGTGAAGCTTTATTGAATAATATGAAGGCTGAGGAAGCCATTTTACAGTTTAAAAAAGCCCTTTTGATCGTTCCTGCGCATAAAAAAAGTATGGTAGGAATGGGCATGGCCTTATATTATCTTCGAAAATATCCAGAAGCGATTGATTGGTATAGCAAGGCTGTATTCTTGGATAAGAAGGATGCTCAGCTTTATTATAAAAGAGGTTTGGCGAGATACACGAGTGAAGATTATGAGAAGAGTGTGATTGATTTCACTAGTGCCATTCAACTGAACGATAAGTACACACAAGCTTATGAATACCGTGCTTTATCTTATCGTTTCTTAAACTCTATTGACAATGCTTGCATGGATTGGCGAATAGCCTCAGGTTTAGGAAGCAATACTGCAACAGAATCTATGGCAACCTATTGCAAATAGTTATAAGTTCGAGTGGTTAGATTGATAATTGTTCGAACAAATTACATCTTAGAATGTTATTTTTTTTAGCTTTGTCCTTGACTATCATTATTTCGTGAAAAACAAAACCTTTATTTCCCTACTTATCTTTCTTAGTACCCATTGCACTGCTCAAAAAACAGTGGTGAGAGGTGTTGTTGTTGATGCTGGGAATAAAGAATTTCTACCCTTTGTAAATTTAGTATTTTCTAGAACTAAAGTTGGAACAGTTACAGACATCAATGGTGAGTTTAAAATTGAAACGACGCTTCCTGTCGATTCCTTAACAGTATCATGCTTGGGATTTATCACTAAGAAAGTGAAGGTAACTGCTGGAGTTGTTCAGGAGATAGAAATTAGGCTACAAAGTAGTAGTAAGGATTTGACTGAAGTGACTGTAAAGGCACAAAAAAAAGTAAAGTATGTAAAAGATACTACAGCCTATATGATTTATCAGGAAGTAGTGAATCACAGGTCTGCTAATGATCCTAAGAATCTAACAAGTTATACTTGCAGTTCATATACTAAGAATGAATTGGACGTTATTAATTTGGGTTACAAATGGCAAAAAAGTTTTATTTTCAAGCCGTTCAGGTATGCCTTTGAACAAGAAGATACACTTGAGAATGGTACGAAATATTTTCCTGGACTGATTCGTGAAAAGTTGAGCACCTTATCTTACACAAAAAATCCTGTTCAAAATAAAGAATTAGTCAATGCTTCAAAAATTTCGGGGGTTAATAATAGTACCTTATCGTCCGTTGCTGATTGGCAGTTTCAAGATGTGAATATCTATGATCCTATAATTCAAATTGCGAACAAATCTATTATTTCGCCCTTCTCCCCTATTGCGCGAGCCACCTATCGTTACTTTTTAAATGACACTCTGGAGATTGACGGAAGAGTTTCTTATCTCTTAAAATTTGCACCCATCAGCAAAGAAGACCTAGCCTTCACGGGAAGTGCATGGATTGATTCTGCCACCTATGGTGTTCAGAGTATTAGCATGTTTCCTAACGAGAAAGCGAATATTAATTTTATTACAGAATATAAAATACAACAGAATTACAGTTACGTGAATAATGAACATTGGTTCCTGAGTAATGAAAAAGTGCAGGCGATTTTGACGCCATATGACCGAAAGAGGGCCATTTCCATGTATTTCAAAAAATCAAATAGTAGAGAACAAATCAGATGTAATATCCCTATTGCTGATTCTATCTTTAAAGGAGATCCCATACAATATGAACTCGATTATACTAAGAAGGATGACGAATATTGGGTAAGGAATCGACACGACACCTTAACAAGAAAGGAAAAAATGATATATTCTATTGTGGATTCCCTAAAGCGAACCAAGGCATACAAAAGATATGAATGGTCTACTTATTTTATTACATCAGGATACATCAATACAGGCAAGATTGAATTTGGTCAGTTTTATAAATTTATAAGTCGCAATAGCGTGGAAGGATGGCGTCCAAAATTTGGTTTTAGAACAAATAATACTTTTAGTAGAACTGTTCAATTCAGTGGCTATGGTGCTTATGGATTACAGGATAAAGATTGGAAATATGGCATGAGTTTCATTTTAACACCGAAAACCAAAAACAATAAATGGAGTTTGTATGAGTTTAATTACCGCTACGATGTAACTATTTTAGGACAAGAAGATGTGTTTTTGGCACCAGATAATTTCTTTTATATCCTGCGCAAAACCCCATTATCAAGGGTAATGAAGCTACGGCAATATACCTTTAACTCGGAAAATGAGTTAACCCAAGGACTAAACCTGATGACCGAATTAAAGCGAAGTACCTATTTTCAGATTCCTGGTGTGTTTGATTTCAAGCATTTCAATTCAGACGGCAGTTTTTTTACAGAAGCTAAATTCTCAGATTTTAGAATGGGAGTTGGCATTCGTTATAGCTTTAAAGAGACCTATATGTCTGGAATGCGTGTTCGGAAATTTATTCATTCAAAATACCCTGTAATCACCTTCAACTATAGCATAGGGATGCTTTATTTGTTAGGGGAAAATGAATTATCACACAAATTTGACTTTATGCTGAAACAGCGTTTGCCATCACCCATTGGCTTCACAAAATACACCTTATCATTGGGCTGTAATATTGGCCCAACCCCATATCCATTGATGTATTTTACAGCGGGAAACTTTGGCTACATCTATAATTCAAAAACCTACAATTTATCGAGAGATTATGAATTTGCCTATGACAAGTATGTTTCATTTTGGTTTGAGCATCATTTTGATGGCTTTTTCTTTAATAAGATACCCTATTTCTCCAAGCTACAACTTCGGGAGTTTATTACCTTCAAAGGCCTGATAGGTGGACTTTCTAAACGCAATGCATCATTGTATGAGATACCATCAGATATTCACACACCAAACAAAAAACCCTATATAGAGGTTGGTTTTGGGATAGAAAATATCCTGAAAGTGGTTCGTATAGATTTTCTATGGCGGGCAACATACAGAAATGAACCTAATGGTCTAAACTTCGCTTTAAAGTTTAGTTTTCAGCCAAGTTTCTAAGAAGGCTTGATTTTGAACGCATGAAATATTTGGTTTAATATTGTTTGAATTTGTATTATTTCATTCTAACTTTGAAGGCGAAATCAATCCCAATTAATTATATATAAATTTCTATTTTATGGCAGATAAAGCAATCATAACTATTGACGATAAGAACTTCGAAATGCCCATTATAAAAGGATCTGAAGGGGATTTAGGTTTCAATATTGGTAAACTTAGGGACGATAGTGGTTATATCACCTATGATGTAGGCTATAAAAGCACAGGTTCATGCACTAGTAAAATCACATTTCTAGATGGTGAAGAGGGAATTCTCAGACATCGTGGATACTCGATTGAAGACCTTGCTTCAAAATGCAGTTTCCTTGAAGTATCGTATCTATTGATACATGGTGAGCTTCCTAATAAAGAACAGCTAGATAATTATACAAAAACTATTTCCAAACATACCCTTGTACACGAAGATGTAAAGCTTGTTTTGAATGCCTATCCTACCGGTGCTCATCCAATGGGTAAGTTGATGGCAGTAATGAGTATGATGTCTTCATTTTATCCTGATTCCTTAAACCCACATAGAAGTGAAGGAGACATACAATTAACTATTACTCGTTTAATGGCAAAAATGCCAACCTTGTGTTCTATGATATATAAGCATAGCATTGGACACCCAATGGTATATCCAGATAACAGCTTAAACTATGTAGAAAATTATTTAAAAATGACCTTTGGTCATGTTACAGAACCATTTGATTGTGATCCAGTGATTATGGATGCGATGAATAAATTATTGATTTTACACGCAGATCACGAACAAAATTGTTCTGCATCTACTGTAAGAATGGTTGGTTCTTCGCATGCCAATCTATATGCCTCTATTTCTGCGGGTATAGCTGCATTATGGGGACCATTGCATGGAGGCGCAAACCAGATGGTATTGGAGATGTTAGAAGAAATTAAAGCCGATGGAGGTGATTGTGTTAAAGCCATGGAAAGAGCTAAGGACAAAAATAGCGGATTCAGATTAATGGGCTTTGGTCACAGAGTGTACAAGAATTTTGACCCACGCGCCAAAATCATCAAAGTGGCTTGTGACAATGTTTTGAATAAACTAGGTGTGAATGATCCTTTATTGGATATTGCAAAACAATTAGAAGAAATTGCATTAAAAGATGATTATTTTATTGAAAGAAAATTATATCCAAACGTTGATTTTTATTCTGGTATTATTTACAAAGCTTTAGGGTTCCCTACACAAATGTTTACGGTACTTTTTGCTTTGGGTAGACTTCCAGGCTGGATAGCGCAATGGAAAGAAATGCGTGATAACAATGAACCAATTAGTCGTCCACGTCAGATCTATGTTGGCGAGCCATTACGTTCTTTCATTAACTTGTCAGATAGAAAATAGTAAGCATTATTTTTTGTTGATTAAGACTCACAATATATCCTTGAATAGAAAATCCGAATCTTTGAATTCGGATTTTTTATTTAAACAGATTTGACCACAATGTTGTTTCAGAGGTATGGATGCCAATGGTTATTTTACCAATTACCACTATGTCTTATCATTATCCATGCTGCTCTTTGCTATACTGCATTTCATAGAGTTTTTTATAGGCCCCATTTTTCTCTATCAATTGATGATGGGTACCCGATTCAATAACTTCTCCTTGTGAGAATACCAATATCTTGTCTGCATGCTTTATTGTACTCAATCTATGAGCGACAATAATAGATGTTCTTCCTTTGACTAACTTATCAATGGCTTCTTGAATTAACACTTCACTTTCAGAATCTACTGAAGAAGTTGCCTCGTCTAGTATTAATATAGAAGGGTTAATGACTAAGGCTCGAACAAATGAGATCAGTTGTCTTTGACCAACAGAAAGGGTAATTCCTCTTTCCTTTACCTCATATAAGTAGTCGCCCGGCAATGTCATAATGAAATTGTGTAGACCTAATAATGTAGAAGCATACTTGACATCCTCAAGGGTGATGGATTTGTCGCCCATGGTAATATTTTCATAAATGGTCCCTTTGAATAAAAAAACATCTTGTAGTACCAATGCCATTTTTCTTCTAAGAGCGTTTAATTCATAATCTCGAATATTGACATCATCTATCCTAACTTCACCACTTTGATATTCATAAAATCTAGAGATAATTGCCAAGGTGGAAGTCTTGCCAGAACCAGTCGCACCAACGAGTGCTAGTACTTCACCTGCATTAATTTCAAAAGAAACATTTTTAAGAATAGGAGTTTGTGAAACGTATTCAAAATGAACATTTTTGAATGTTAGTTTCCCAGCTAGTGCTTCTGGAGAGTAAATTCCAGTATTGTCTATATAGTCCTTTTTATCTATGATATTGAAAACTCTTTCGCTCGCCACCATTCCCATTTGAAGTGTATTGAATTTATCTGCTAACATTCTTAGAGGTCTATACAGCATGTTGATGAGTAAGATAAACATCGTAAGCATTCCTGCATCTTTATTTAAGTCTAATGTTCCGTTTATAAATAGAAAAGAGCCAATGCCAATCATACATGAAACAGAAATAGTAGAAAGAATTTCCACTATTGGAAAAAAAATGGCATAATGCCTTATAGAGTCTATGTGCGCTTGCATCTGAGACTTATTGATGGCAGTAAACTTATCGTATTCCCTATCGCTGGCATTGAACAGTTGAATAATTTTTACGCCACTAATGTGTTCTTGTAAAAATGCGTTTAAACGAGCTACCTCAGCTCTTACACGTTGAAAAGCTTTTTTAATATTTTCTTTAAATTGATAGGTAGCATAAACAAATAATGGGAGGGTACTTAGACTTGCTAAGGCTAATTTCCATTGATAAAAAAACATAATAATGATGATGACAATAATCATCAAAAGATCAGCCAGAATAGAAATAGAGCCTTGGGCAAAAATTTCATTAATAGATTCCATATCACTGATCGTTCTTGTGGTAGCAGTGCCGATAGGCGTTTGATCAAAAAAGCGTAATCTAAGATTAATGATATGATGATAAATTTTTACACGCAAATTTTTGATGACCGTTTGTCCCAGCCATTCTGTTTGATAGGTAAAAAAATAACGTACTATAGTTTCCACAAGTAGTAAAGCGATCAGCACTATAGAAATAAACAAGAGACCATCTATCTGATGATTAAAAATATAATGATTAATAGCATAGCTGATTAAAATTGGTCTTAATGGCGCTATAAAAGCCAGAATGATGGATAGTACTATACAGAGGTAAAATATCTTTTTGAAGGGCATGGCCAACAAAAAAATTCTCTTTAATAAATGATAGTCGACAAGTTTGTCTGTTTTATTTTCTGATTCCAATCCCAGGTAGAAAAGCTTTTTGATGAATACGTACACAAAGATTGTAAAAATAACCCAAATCATTTTTGCGATTTTAGTATGGTCTCATTCAAGGAGGAATCAATAATTAAGGGAAATTGAAACTTTGTATAAAGTCTTTCGTATAAACAAATAGAAAGAAATTACTGGCTAAACACAAAAACATTACTTATGGCAAACTATTTATCCGCAACTTACTTATCTAAAGACGATTTAGCTCAGGTTGAATTTGAAAACATTTTCCAAAAAAGCACTCAAATTGAGCTCAATTCACTTTTAAGGCGCTTGTTTCAAGCAATGATTATAGGCAATAACAATAAAAGTACGGTGAAACTTTTTTTCAATACGAAAGAAGGCTATAGATATACCGAAAGTACCGTTTGGTCAAAAACCAACAACTCTATTATGCTAAAGGGTGGTAAACATATACCAATAGGTAGCATTTGTAATGTAGAGTTCCCTTAATCTACTGCTTCAGAAAACCAGGTAAGCTATAGCTTGAGTCCAAGGTATTAGCTTTTAAAAAAAGTTCTTTTGCCTCTTTCACTTTACCCAAATTATATTTGGTATATCCCAACAAATAATATGCTTTCGCAAAATTAGGATCTTGATTAAGTGCGAGATTTAAATAGATTATCGCGTTTTTATACTCTTCCAATTGAAAATAATCATTTCCAATAGCTAACAGAAAATCCTTGTTGTTTTCTTGATATTGTAATGCTATCTGATACATCGTTATTGCCTCCAAAAAAGATTTCTTAGCATCTAAACACCAACCCTGTTTATAGTACAAGTGAGCATTTGACTGATCTAATGCTGAAAGTTTTTGAAATATATCAAAGGCTGCGTCGTAATTTTTTTCTGAGCAATACAATTCGGCAACCTTGTATAAGTTGGCCGTGTTTGGTTCTATTTCCAGTGCCTTCAGATAATTATCTATCGCATTAGAGGCATCTCCCACTTTAGCATAGGCTTTTGCCAAATAGTTCAGGGCATCGACATCTCCAGGCATTAGATTTTTTGCATTTTTAAAACTTATCAGTGCCCCTTCCTTATCATTTAATAAATCTTCGACACGACCTAAATTAAAATAAGCAATGCCCATTTTATTATCTATCAAAATAGCTTGACTAAAATAGTCCTTTGCTTTAAGATAATTTTTGAGCCCTAAAAAGGAAAGCCCTAAGAAATTATTAATGGATGCTGAATTATGAATGCTTTGTACTTTGCTGTAAAATTCCACAGCGCCATCAAACTTTTTTGTTCGAAGATAGGCCGCTGCAATTGGCTCATAACACTTATCATAATTGGCATTGATAGCAAGAGCATACTTATAATAAACAATAGACGAATCCATATTTTGCTCATTAAAAAAAGAATTGGCAATATAAAAATTGAGTTCATCTTGATTAGGACATTGGGCTATAAATTGAAAGTATAACTCACGTGCTTTTCCATATTGAGCTATTTGAAACCTACTTTCTGCCAGCATTAGACCAATATCTACATCATTTGGTGCATAGTTATGGGCAAGTTCAAAATTAGATAAAGCTGCAGTTGTCTGTCCAACATTCCTTTGACTAATAGCCAAATAGTTGAGGATTTGAGGGTTATTTGGAGTGAAGAAAAGCGCCTTCTCAAAGGATGAAATAGCCTCTGAATATGAATTGGTGGCCATATAACTAAGTCCTATATATTTCAATGCTATTACATTATCATCATGAAGCATAAGATATGCATTCAAGAGAGGTATCACTTTCTGGTATTGCTTCATCTCATACAAACATATGGCAATAGTGCAAGTGAAGCTATCATCCGATTTACTATATTTAACAACCGTTTCAAGGTAAGGAATAGCAGTTTCATAGCGCTTCAAATGATAGAAAAGCATGCCTGTTTTTTTTCTGTATAAAAGATTGTTGCTATCTAACTTGATAGCTTGCATAAATACAGAGATAGCGGAATCGTACTGAGTGGTTTTGATAAAAGACTCACCAATTAAATCAAGAATCGTCGCATTGAATGGTTGAATCTTCAATGCTCGCTTATAATTTGATAAAGCGGCAACATAATTTTTATTCGTTGCTGAATCTTTCCCAATTTGAATATATCTGTTTGCTTCATTTTGTTGAGCGAACAAATAAAACGAAAATGAGCAGAGAAAGATAATAAAGAAAGCTTTCAAATTTTATTTTTTACTAAACATGCTAGACACTTTGCTGTCTTTGACACCTGCCTCATACTTATAAAATCCTTCTCCTGACTTTACGCCTTTGTAACCAGCAGTAACCATATTCACTAACAATGGACATGGTGCATATTTCTGATTTCCAAAGCCTGTATAAAGCACATTTAAGATGGAAAGGCAGACATCAAGCCCAATAAAGTCTGCTAACTGCAAAGGTCCCATTGGATGTGCCATTCCTAACTTCATTACTGTATCAATCTCTTCAACACCTGCAACACCTTCATACAATGTGATGATCGCTTCATTAATCATTGGCATCAGGATCCTATTAGCAACAAAGCCTGGATAGTCATTTACTTCTGTTGGAGTCTTTCCAAGCATTCTACTCAAGTCCATGATTTTTTGACATACCGCATCGCTGGTAGCGTACCCTCGAATCACTTCTACTAATTTCATCACAGGAACTGGATTCATAAAATGCATACCAATAACTTTATCGGGTCTTTTGGTTACTGCAGCCATTTTTGTAATGGAGATAGAAGATGTATTGGTTGCTAGGATACAATCTGCTGGAGCAGCGGCATCCATTTGTTGGAAAATTTTTAGTTTCAAGTCAATATTTTCTGTAGCAGCTTCAATAATTAAATCTGCATTGGCCACACCTTCTGAAATATCGGTGTAGGTTTTGATATTTTGTAACGTTTGTTGTTTTTCTTCCTCAGTAATCGTCCCTTTTGTTACCATTCGTTCACTGTTTCTTTCTATGGTAGCAATTGCTTTTGCAAGTGCATCAGCACTTACATCGATTAAGCTGACAGAATAGTTTTTTAATGCAAAAACATGCGCAATTCCATTACCCATAGTACCTGCGCCAATAACACTGATATTTTTCATAATTTATTATTTAATTAAAAAGTAAAATTAAGCATTTATTAGAGGGTTGAAGACTTATTCTGATGGGTAAATAAACTTAGGTTGCCAATCGTTTTGTCCTCTGGATAATAGATCAAAAAAATGCCAAACGTTGCTATACATGTCACCAGGCCCAAAATAATCTTTATTTGTTCGATATATTTTCCCATCTTTTTTCGCAAAAGCAGAAACCCCAGGATGATAGAAAGTCTTCCCTTCCTTTTCATAAGAAAAGCCCGCATCTGCTGTGAAGCTAGAATTATGTGCTGATAGACAAGTAAATTCCCAACACCTGCTTTCCGCAAAAGCTTTCATTATTTCTGGCGGATTTGGTGAAACTAAAACAAAAGGAACTCTATCGTTCAGTGCCTTGGTTAAACTACTAAAACCATCCGCCCATAAAGTGCAATACACACATGATTTGCCCATATTGTGAATCAACAGAAGTTCATCTTTATCTTTAAACAATGAAGAAAGTAATACGTCTCTTCCTTCATTATCCTTCAAGGTATAGTCATCGAAAGGCTCCCAAGCCCTTTGCTTGCGCAACAGAAGTATCTTTTCTTGCGTTGCATTCAATGCTTCCACAAGAGAAGCAATCTCTTTATCCGTTTCTTGGTATGTCATTTGCTCTATCTTTAATACAATAAAAATAATGGTTTTTTAGTTATATATTTATAAGTTCAGTTATGAAAAATATTCTTTTTCCCCTCGTGCTTTGTTTTTATTTCACCCAAACAACAGCACAAAACCCGAAGGATTATATAAAGAATATTCCTGGTTTTTACAATTCTAGCTCTTTCCCTGCAGAACAATATGTAGGATTAAGTTGGCAAGAATTTTACGCTCTACCAACTGCTAAACAAATACTGCATCCTGAGAACGTGGATATCAGACTTTTTAATGCAGCCTTGTTTTTTGCAAGCAATAAGATAAGATTGCAGTATGGGAAGTCCGCTTTATCTTATGACGAAAAATTATGCAACGCAGCCATGACGCACAGTTACAACATGGTGAAACAAAATTTTTTTAGTCATGTAAATCCCAGACCAGGTCCATTTGCAGACATGAAATCGCGCATAGAAAACTATGGATATGTTGGTCAAGCCCTAGGCGAAAACATTGCAAAAGCTTATGTCGATCTAACTAAAAGCAAAACCTACGTTCAGGTGGCTGAAGAGGTGATTAAACAGTTTTATAACTCGCCACCTCATCGTGCTAATATGTTGAAGAGTAGCTTTCAATCTACTGGACAAGGCGGCTTCTTTTATTCAAAAGCAGAACATGGTCAATATTGGTATTTTTGTGTGACCCAAGATTATGGCACTCCATGGAAGTAGATGAGACCATCAAAAAAAGATAATGGACAGATATGTAACGATTATAAGTAGGATAAGTGTGAGCGAGCTCTATGTGCCAATGTCATTACTAGAAAGCAGAGGGATCGAATGTGCTTTAAAAGATAGTATCTCAAATCAAGTAACGCCAATGTATACCATTGGAGATGGTGGCACTAAATTGCAAGTGAAGGAAAGTGACTATGAACTTGCCTTCTCAATTTTAAAAGAAGGTGGTTTTATTATTGAAGCGCAAGTAAGAGATTCATCCCTGATAAAGATTTTAGATCAGCAAACACTAAAAATTATTGGGCTTCAATCCTTGTCCTTATTTTTGAGATTAGGTATTTTGATTACCTTTTTGCTCGTTCTATTAATGACAATTATATACTTTTTACTTCTCTAGAATTCTAAAATCGCTTTGGATTATGTACTGTGAATACTCTTGACAAGTTAAATCCTAGGCTGATATTACCTTTGAAAGGATTATTAGTTGTTTCTGTAATAAATGCTTTTTCGTTCATTCCTCTCGAATTGGAGAAATGTAACTGAAACACATGACCACCTGTTTCAATATCTAGTCCGATGGCAATTGGATTATATACTAAAGATTTTGGTCTACCATTTATAACATAAAAATATTCGAAAACCAAAGCCATTCTCTTGGTAAATTTCACTCTTGTGCCAAGTCCAATGGAATATATATCATTGTGATCACTGCTAAGCGCTACAATATTTCGATGTACCATGGTTGGCATTATTTGAAGTGTAAATCGCTCACTGAACTTTCTACCAATGATCATTTGAAAATAATATCCCAATCTAGATGTGAAATAATTTTTTCTGGTTTTATCTGCCCACTTCACAGAATTTATTGTCATTCCTGTAATTAAAACGAGAGAAAAAGGACGGGCATGAAGTCCTTTACTTTGCCACATCGGGCGATATTTTGCTAAAAAATCATATTCTTTATTAAAAGTGCTTCTTCCAAAACCTAGCGTCAAGTTTTTGGTGACACCATAATCGAATCCCAAACGCATCGAAGCTTGATCTAGGCCAAAGAGTTCGTACGCACCACCTCTTACACTTCCAAAACGATGTAAGATTCTAAAGTCTAATACACCATGCGCAATAAATTCCATGGATTGTCCATTGATAACTCTAGAAGATTTGAATGCGTTTTTTACATATTCTTTTTTGGGCTTATCTTCCAATTGACTGAGTAAATCGTCTTGCGCCAAGAGATTGCTACTGTTACAAAAACTAAAAAAAAGAAAGGACAACATCATGATATTGCCTTTCTTTGAAATAAATTTAAAACTCTTGTGGAGGCTATGGCTTAACATATAATTCATAATCACAGTTTACAGTTATTTTAATATCTTTTGCTATTTTATCTTTCACAACAGAAGGAATGGCAATGTTATAATCGCTTAATAATACCATAAATGTAGAAGATGCGCTTATTTTACCTCCTTTTATGGTAATGGTACCAGGAATCGTTACTTGCTTGCTTACACCATGCATCGTTAAAGTTCCTGCAGTGGATACTTTATAAGTACCATCTTTCGCAAAGTTTACATCCTTAATATTTGAGATGCTTCCTTTAAATGTTGATTTTGGAAATTTATCACTTTCCATATAGTTTTCATTAAAGTGCTCTTCCATCAATGCTTTTTCAAATTCAAAGGATTTAACGAGTAGGCTGAATTCCAAAGTACCAGCAACTTTGTCTAGAATGGATGTTGCCTTTTTATTGACAGCAGAAATTTCTTCCACCGTCGCCTTTGAATAAAAGTCAACAGAACCTGTTTTAGTAAAATAGGTATTTTGACCCAACATAGTGGCAAAAGATAAGAATACAAGGCTGCATGAGATGATTAGAGATTTCATTTTAGTTATTTTTAATTTTAAAATATGATGCTTTAATAATAGTCAAAGGATATGCCAAACTAATTTACCACACAACGCATTAATACAACATCTGTCAAATATCCACTGCACAAGCCGGTGATTGTAATTGAATTTCCCTTGGTAAAGGATTCTAAGGTATAATTTTTACCTTTTTCAAGTTGACAACTGACAGTCGACATCATTGATTCGCTTTCTAGATAAACTGTTATGATACCATCCTTATCTTTTTCTGCGCTTTGAAGCTTACCTGTTACCTGAATGACTTTGTTCAAAAACTTTGTATTTGCGGCTGATTCATCTGCTTCAAAGGCATTCACTAAAGCGATAGCATCGATTTTTTCATTGACTGTTAGGGAAGAAGTGTCTTTGTGTTCCCTATTAAACTCCTTGTAGCCGTAGTATCCTGCACCAAGTCCAATGACCAAAATAACCGCTAAAATAATTTTAATATTATTTTTCATTCTTATAAATTAATTGTTGAGTGCTCCTGCCGCTATCCAAATTCTAATTTTGTTAATCTTGCAGTTGTCCAGTTTTGTACCACCTTTAGGCATTGGAGAAACGCCGTTAATTTGAGCCACGCTGTTATATAAATTTCCACTGAGAGCTTGCGTGTTCACACTTCCATAATTATCCAATACAATACCACCTAATGCCGATGCAGTGCTATGACAACCATTACAACTTGCATTCATGATAGGTAAGATATCGTTTGAAAATGTTACAGCTGAAGTATCACAAACGACTAGAGGATATAACTCTTCCTCCTTGTCATAATAACAAGATTGTGAAGACATAAGTACGTATACTAAGATTGTAAATAGTGCTATTTTTTTCATACTAATAATTAATTGTTAGGTGCTCCATCATTGATCCAAAGTTGAAATATTTTTATCTCACAGTCACTCAACTTAGTGCCTCCTTGTGGCATTGGAATGTATCCAGTGGTGTGAGCAACTGAGCCAATAAGTCTTCCATTCAATGCTACCGTTGATGCGCCTCCATAATTATCCAAATTAATTCCACCACCAGCAGATGCTGTATTGTGACAACCAGTGCATTTACTAGATAATAAGGATTTAACTTGAGTTGAATATTTCACATTCACAGTATCACAACCTGCATCACAGTAATTATTCTTAGCGCCTTGATTGATCCATTTTAAAATTTTTGCAATTTGGTCTGCCGTGAGAGGTGCATCTGGTGGAGGAGGCATAATGTCAGAAGAACTGCTAGAAATGATAGACTCATAAATCTTACCACTATTTGGACGACCACCAACAATTTCACCAGTTGAAACAATATTATTATAGTCTGTTAAGATAATTCCTTCAATATGACTAGCCGCATTATGACAACCACTTTTGGCACAGTTTGTTTGAAATATAGGCAGAATGTCATTTTGAAAATACACTGTATCTGGATCGCAAGGACCTCCACCAACTGGTGGATTTGTTGGGTCGGTTGGTATAAGTGGTGGCATATGCTTACATGCAACAACAAGAACCAAACATAAGAAGAAAAAACTGATTGATTTTTTCATGAAATATTATTTTATTGACTTGTCAAAGATAACATAGAAAATGTCATGAACAAAAAAAAGGACATAATTGTCTTTTATTTAACATAAATACTTCCACATAAGTTCCCGGCCCAAGACGCCAATCCGCCAATGATTCCGCCAACAATAGATGTTACAACAACTAATATCAATGAATTAGGAAGATGAAAAAGTTGAATCACTCGATGTGATAGAATCATCTCATTTTGTTGATCCATGGTAAAGCAACATATAAACCACAAGATAAAAATAGAAATAAAGCCAATGATAAACGAACTGCTCTTCTCTCGTGGAAGAAAACAACCAAAAACAAAAAGAACAGGTGCAAATACCCACCAAATGGGTACTATCAGACTGATGGCTAAACTGCCAAAAAACATACACAACAAAACGAGTATTTTCCTTTTCATAGAAGAGTTATGGTTCTAATTGTATTGTAAAAGTACTATGCTTTTTTATTTCATCGATATTGGAGGAATGCCATACTTCATAGTATTTTCCTGCTGCCCAATCTGAAATCATATCATCATAATATTTAGAGCCCGGATTACCACTTTGTCCTGCAGGATAAATAGCTTCCGCATGTATTTGATCTGTCATCTCCACGATCATTCGCCAGCTTGGTCCATTATATTTTGAAATTGCATTGACAATTTCTTTATTGCCTCCAGTTGATACATTTTCCCTACTAAAAGAAGGCATATTGGGTAATAGATAGCCAATAGTAGTCGATTTATAATTACTCCAATTGGTCAAGTTTGATGCTTCTATTTTTTGGCAGGCATTCTTAAAACTAAGGGATAAGACATCAATCAAAGTTTCTTTTTTAGGAGTAGATATGACATCACAAAAATTACTAATTAAATGTTCTTTAATAAAGTGTAATGTTGTGATATTATCAGGTATTCGCATCGGAATTTTACTTTGATACATCTCGTCCCACAATAAGGACTTGAAGGTATCCTTCCATATTTCAAAATAAGCTGGTTCAATTAGTCCTGCATTATTATAGAAACTCCATTTCGAAAGAGACAAATAGATTTTTTCTTCTTCCGAATTTCTTTTCTCCCCCTTTATGATATCAAGCATTGTTGGTAAAACTTCTTTTGCAAACAGGTTAAAGTTATCTTGTTGCAATTGTTCCATATCTGTAATAGAGGCATCTTTTACTTTGGAAAGATATTCGTTGATTCTCCTATTTCTGAAATACTCAAAAACACCGCCATAAGGATAAGGATAGGTGGTATCGGTAGGATGCTGATTGGCACTGCTAACAAATCCTCTAATTGGATTTACCATATGCGGGTTATCGGCGAATGGCACAAAAGTTAATAGATCATTCTTGCTAGAGCTGCCATCCTGAATATACATGGCTTGATCCTTCTGTTCGATTGGAAACTTACCTTGTTGTTGAATAGCTATATCTCCGTTTTTGCTAGCAAAAACAAAGTTTTGTGCAGGGCACGAATAGTGGCTAATTGCTTCAAAATAATCAGCAATATTTTTTGCCTTATTCAATTTATTGAAAGTAATCATCTCTTCGCTTTCGTCATGCGCTGTCCATCTGAGTGCAAGATTCGTTCGATTATTTTGATTAAAATTTTTATCATAAACTACTGGTCCTTGATGGGTATAACATACGGTATCATAGAGCACCCTACCCCCTTTTAAAACAAATTTTTCTATTCTCTTTTTGACGGGCATCCAATGTTCATCTAACAAATACTCATCTTGCTTACTATCTTTAAAAACTATCTGATACCAGTCTCTTACGTCACGACCTGCATTGGTCACCCCCCAAGCAATATTGTCGTTAAAGCCACTGATCACACCTGGGGCTCCTGGCAGACTAGCGCCACAAACATTATATTCTGGGCATACTAGATGGATTTGAAACCAGATGCTTGGGAGGCTTAGTTTTAAATGTGGATCATTGCATAAAATTGGTCGTCCACTTTTTGTTTTTGTTCCAGAGACTGCCCAGTTATTGCTTCCAAGCATATAGTCGCTTTCAGTGTGCTCATCCAAAAAGGTATATGGTGCTTTTGTAGAGCTAGCATTTTCTTTGGCCATGGCGGCGTCAATCATCGAGAGAACTGTATTTGATGCGACCTGACTATTAATTTTAAATAATGTTCCCACAGGAATAATAGGGTCCTGCTCGCCCCAATAATCACGATAAATTAGTTCAACGGCATCGACTCCAAAAACATCTTTAGCATTGCTATACTCGATATCATGCTCCATAGCAGTAAGGTTTTCCGCCATTTTTTTGAGCAGCAAACCCGTTTGTAAGGGCGTCCATTTTTCAGGTTTATAATTCAGTAATTTATATTCAAATGGAAGACTTGCATTATTAAGGCTTGAGATGTAAGCATTGATTCCTGATGCATATGCAAGTAGGAGTTCATTGGCAGCGGGATATTGCTTCATCCTTTTCAACAAATTTTCTGCACCATATACCATGCCTGTTCGTCTTGCGTAGCGGTCTGCTTCAAGGGCTTTTTCACCCACCAGCTCAGTCAGACGGCCACCAGCTGATCTTGTTTGGATTTCCATCTGCCATAGTCGAAATTTAGCAGTCACATAGCCTTGAGCTAGGTACAAATCATGTTCATTTTGAGCAAAAATATGAGGGATCATATGTTCGTCATATACTATCTCCACCTTTGCTCTTAGACCAGGAATATGCATACTTTCATTCTTGACTTGTGTAGTGTTTTCTGCATTTTGCCAGAAGCCGGTAAAAGGAGAAACAAAATTACCAAGTGGGGGAAGTTTACCCAATTGAATACTTAATAAACTAATTAAAGTAAGGAGTAACAGTAGACTAAAAATAGCTTTAAAGTATTTCATAAAATAAAGGGAGACTTATTGTATTAATCGCTACCAAATATACAAGATATCTTCCATAAAAAAGGGTGAGACATCATCTCACCCTTTTGATTTTTATCAGATAGGAACTTATTTCAAATCAAAACTAGTTTCACCAATTTTGTAGCCGCTTTGATAAACCTCTGCTTTGTATTTTCCTTCAGTATAAATATTTTGCGACCAATAGATACACATTTTCTTACTCGCACCTTGAAAAGCAAAGTCTACCGATTTAGTGAATTGAGCATCTGTACCATCAGACAATTTAATAATGCCTGAGCCCATTGACTCTTGAACAATTGTATTTCCTTGTGGATTGATTAAACGAAGATATAAAGTAACATTACCTGGATCCAATACTTTATTGTCACCTGTTTCAAAACAAACTTTAATTTTATCCAATTTATTAATTTTATTGGTCTCAATTTCCTTTCCACCTGACTTCGCCTTCACGCCTACTGCAATGATATTTTGTGTTTTTAGTAACTTACCCAATTCAAATTTTCCTTGAAGGTACGTTTTGTCTGTTGTCAACTTTTTTGTTGTTTCTTTTTCTGAAGTTAAATCAGTGCTCAACTTTGTGTTTTCTTCAATCAGAATTTTTTTCTCTTCAGCTAACTTTTGAATTTGCTCCAGATACGATTTGTTTTGAGATTGAAGTTCATCAATGATCGCCTGCATCTTTGATTTATCAGCACTCGTCTTATTCGCTTTTTTGTTAAGTGTTTCATACTGCGCTTTCAAATTATTCAAAGCGGTTTCTCTTTCTGCCAACATTTTGTCCATGTCTTCATTTTGGCCTTGTAAGGCAGCCAGCTGAGACTTACTTTCATCCAATGTTTTTAATGTAGTTTGATAGTCCGTATCCAGATTTTGTTTTTGATCCAACAAGGTGATATATTCTACGGAGTTTTTTGGATTGAAAGTTTTGTATGCAAAAAATGCACAACCGAGTGCAAGTAGAATACAAATAGCAATAAGAATTTTATTGGTATTGTTACCTTTTGATTGTTCTTCTGACATAATTTTTGAATTTAGTGGTTGGAGTTTCTATTATAATCCTAACGCAAAATTATGTATATAATTGCATTTTTAGCTATTTTTACATAGCAACTTATTACCTAAAAGTTGTTAATAACCGTTTTACCTTAACCTAAACAAACGAAAATGACACAAAAAGATTTTGAGAATATCTTATTCATAGATATTGAGACAGTCCCCATTGCCAAGTCCTATAAAGAATTACCAGAGGTATTTCAAAAACTTTGGCAAGACAAACATCAGTTATTTAGAGACCTTCCAGAAGATGCTGAAAAAAGTTTTGAAAGCAAAGCAGGTATCTATGCTGAATTTGGAAAAATAATATGCATTTCTGCAGGCTTCTTTTTTCTCGATAAAAAACAAAGAAATTTTCGAGTAAAATCTTTCTCTTCTAATAATGAGGTAGAAGTGCTGAGAGAATTTGCTGATCTACTCAAAAAAAACTTCAATGGACTTAAGCATACCATTTGTGGACATAATGTCAAAGAATTTGATATCCCTTATTTATGCAGACGAATGCTGATCAACGGTATTGAACTTCCCAAGATACTAGATCAAAGTGGTAAAAAGCCATGGGAAACTCGATATATCGACACCTTACAGTTATGGAAATTTGGTGACTATAAAAGTTATACCTCACTCAAATTATTGGCTGCCTTGTTTAATATTCCAACTCCTAAAGATGATATCGACGGCAAAGATGTGGCAAGAGTATATTGGCAAGAAAATGATTTAGAAAGGATTGCTACCTATTGCCAAAAAGATGTCTTAACCACTGCACAATTACTTTTGCGATTCAATAATTTAAGCGTGTTAGAAGAAACAGAAGTAACTTTTTTGACGTAAGTTTGGCGTCAAATCAAATGAATTATTGAAAGTAGCACTGATACATAGAAGAATGATGCATAAGGGTGGATTGGAAACACGCCTTTTCAATTATATGAATTACTTCTTAGAAAGAGGTGACCAAGTATGTATTATTACTTCAAAAATACTAGATGATATTCAACTGCCACCTGGGGTTCAGGTGGTGAAACATGATCTAAGTAGATACCCTCGACAGTTTCGTCATTTGCTCTTTAGTAATTGGTTGTATACTTATCTAAAGCAACAAGATTTTGATTATTCTCTTTCGCTTGAACGGACATGGGGACAGCAACGATTGATTGCTCCAAGCACTCATATTGGTTACTTGAAGGGACAAAAAAAATGGTGGAGAAGTCCCAGTGATTGGATTCAACTTTATATGGATAATAAAGCTTTCAAACTTACCAAACAAATCTATGCATGTTCTCAAATGGTTAAAGATGAAATGGTACAGTATTGTCATGTAGCTGCCGATAAAGTAATAGTGTTATTCCCTCCATTAAACACAAAAGTCTTCCATTTAGAGGTCAGAAATAATAGAACAGCATATCAAAAAAAGTTCAATATAGATGCTACAAAAACAAATTTTCTTTTTGTGTCGACTAGCCACAAAAGGAAAGGACTTGATTTGCTATTGGATTTATTTTCTAAGGATGAAATGAAAGACAAACACCTTTATGTAGCTGGTTCTGCATTCAGAAGTACGACTCCTAATGTCCATCATGTAGGTTTTGTAAAAGAACCCCATGAATTATATGCTGCTGTTGATTGTACCCTACATCCTTCTATTTATGAGCCCTTCGGACAAATCGTATCGGAGTCTCTCGCTTGCGGAACATTTGTAATGGTTTCCGATCATGTTGGGGCCAAAGAAATTGTTTCAAAGAATATTGGAAAAGTCATTGAATCTGGAAATAAAAAAGCATGGTTTGATCAGCTTTTGGGATTTCAAAAGACGTCTCTAAAGGAAGATGAAATCAAAGCCCTAGCCTTTAGTTTATCCATGGAGGAGCACATGAAGATACTTCTTAAATAGTACCCATCGCTTTCAACTCAAGATATTTATTAATGGTATTGATGGTCAGCTTATCGGGAGCTGTTAAAACGCTATATACCCCTATCCTTCTTAATTCCTCTATGATTTGCTTTTTTTCGTAAGCAAATTTTTCTATCACTGTTTGTATATAAATTTCTTCAGTGTTCGTTGCAAGCTTTTCAGTATTTTGCTTTAGCTCTGTATTTTCAAAAAAGACGATTAGCAATACATGATGCTGGGCAATGGCAGCCAAATAATTCTTTTGCCGGTTCATGGAAATGAGTGATTCAAAATTAGTATACAAAATCAATAAAGAACGTTGATTCAATCTACGTTTCAATTGTGCATGAAGCATTTGGAAATCACTCTCTTTATATAATGTTTGTTGTCGATAGAGGGCTTCTTGTATGCGAAACATTTGACCATTTTTTTTATCCGCCAATAAGAAAGTATCTATGTTTTCAGCGAAGGTGATCAATCCCGTTTTATCTTCTTTTTTAATCGCAATATTAGAAATGACTAACGAGGTATTGATAGCATAATCTAGCAAACTTAAACCGTTAAATGGCATCTTCATGAGTCTTCCTTTATCAATAATACTATAGACTTGCTGTGATTTTTCGTCGCTATAATGATTCACCATAAGCTCGCCTCTTCTTGCAGAAGCCTTCCAGTTTACAGTTCGGTAATCATCTCCTCGAACATAATTTTTAATCTGCTCAAATTCCATACTATGCCCAATGCGTCTTACTTTTTTAATTCCATATTCTGTCAAATAATTGGATATTGCCAAGAGTTCATATTTATACATCGCTAAATAGGATGGATAGACAGGAACCATTGTACCCTTTTCAAAACTGGATTGAATGGCCACCAATCCAAAGATTCCAGACGTGTATGCATGCAGCTCTCCAAATACATATTCACCGCGTTTTAGAGGCCGCAAGCGATAGCTTATTTTTTTCGTTTCCTTACTTTCTAGTGTGAGTTTGAAAGATGTTTTTCGATCTTGAAATTGAATAGGAATCTCATCGATTACCTTTATTGCGCATCGGAATGGATAATGATTTTCTATATAAATTTGAATCTCATTTAAATCCCCATTAGAAAGCTTTTCAGGTAATATTCTCCTAGCGACGATTTGACTTTTTCCTTTGAAAAGAAACCATATATCCATGAAAACTATGAGAATGAAAACAAAAAGAAATAATTTGCTGAGGATAAACAACAATGGAAAAATAAAAGATAGGATGAATAGACAAACCATTCCTCCGGCCACTATAAAAAGTCGCTCATTTAAGTAGAGTATTTGATAGAACCGTATCAATCTTAACGTGGAATTTCGATGCTTTTCAATAATTGATCTATGATATCATCTGTTTTTAAGCCTTCCATCTCCTTCTCAGGGGTGAGCATCATTCGATGTCTTAAAATAGGTTTTAAAACAAAAATGATATCATCTGGCGTCACAAAGTCTCGACCTCTAATGGCAGCACATGCCTTTGCGGCATTTAGTAGATAGATGCTAGCGCGTGTAGAAGCTCCTAGATACAAATCAGGACTTACTCTTGTTTTATTGATAATATCGACAATAAAACATAATAATTTATCTTCCACCAATACTTGTTTGCAAGCATGCTGAAACTCTAGCAAACGCTCCACATTTAAGACCTGTGCAATGGCATTGAGATCAGTGATAGATTCTCTCTGTTGATGGGTAGACAATATGAGTAACTCTTGTTCTTTCGTAGGATAGCTAATACAGATCTTAAAAAGAAATCGATCTAGCTGTGCTTCTGGTAAGCGATAAGTACCTTCATGCTCAATAGGATTTTGTGTCCCCATCACAAAAAAAGGTTTGTTCAGTTGATAAGAAACTCCGTCTACGGTTATCTGTGACTCTTCCATCACCTCAAACAAGGCAGCCTGCGTTTTTGCTGGTGACCGATTGATCTCATCAATCAAAATAATGTTCGAAAAAATAGGTCCTTTTTTAAATTCAAATTCTGATGTCTTAAAATTATATACAGAAGTACCAATTACATCTGAAGGCATTAAGTCTGGCGTGAACTGAATCCTACCAAATCCAGAGGAAATGGTCTTTGCCAATAATTTAGCAGTTAATGTTTTTGCAGTACCTGGAACACCTTCTAAAAGGACATGTCCCTCAGCCAATAAAGCAATAAGCAGTAGCTCAATCATCTCATCTTGGCCAATAATTATTTTTCTAATCTCCTTTTTGATAGCTTCAACAGCCGAATTCAATCTCGTCAGATCAATTCTATTTTGAAATGGGGCAGTACTCGTAGTTTGTTGATTTTCCATGGTGTTGTTTATCGTTTAGACTTTTTATAAAATTTTTGAATAAGGGTATAGAATCTTTTCACATCACTATCCTTCATCTCTCGTATCTGTATCTCTCCAATATAATCTATCATCTCCTTTATGTCATTGCTCTCAACCCCTGATTTATCTGATACTTGTTGAATAAATACATCATCTAGTTTCGAGGTGGGAATATTCAGCTGGCTTCTAATATACGAAAGCCAATAGGTGGCCTGCTTTTTCATCAGGTCATTATGATCTCGCTTGCTATAATACAATCTTCCAATAGTGGTAGCAAACTCCAACGACGAATTCACATAGCTTGCTTGCAGTGGGATTACTCTTTGTTGTCTTTTAATTCTAAATAGAACATACAGGCAACAAAGGCTGATCGCTAAATACCATGACCATTCCAAGGCTGGATGCTGATAAATAAAGGCTAGTTTAGAAATCTCCTGCTGATGAGGCACTTTATAATAATCATCCCAATAAGTAGGTTGATCTTCTAAGGAAGATAGGCAATGCTCTACATAAGCATGATGCTGCTTAAATAACAAATAATAGTTCGTAAAAGCAAGCGGAAAGGAATGCAGATAAATTGTACCTTCTCCATACTTTGTTTTGATAAATACAGGATTATTTGCATTATCGACGGCTAAGACTTTGAAGGAGGTGGTATCCTCAGGAATGAGTTGATAGCCATCCTCGATCCCCTTAAAGGCAAAACTGTTATTTGCTTTATATTGGGGATTTACCAGTTGGTTTTCATATGTCTCCTTCGTATTCTCCAAATGAAAGAGATCGACTTGACGCTCCAGACTAAAAGCCGTATAAAAACCTAAGGTGTCTTCAAATTCGGCACTAAAGGCATTGGATGCAATGAAGACATTATTGCCATCAGAAACATAATTCAGAAGAGCTTTCATGTCTGCATTTTGAATGGAAAATTCATTCCCTATAAAAATATAATTACTATGCTGCAGCTTTTTATCTTTTAAAAAATTGAATATCGGACGATCAACTCTTTGGATTTTTTGCTTTGTAAATACTTGCGGTAAGACTTCTAAAACCAATGCTGTACCAAAAGGATTTTTATCATCAGAGGCATAAGTAACTTTCCATACATTACTTTTTAAAGACCACAGGTAAGAGGTCCCCCCTATCAATAGGACAGCCATTAAAAGCACAAAAATATATATTCTATTGCCCTTTAACATGCCTTATTCTAACTTTTGATTTAACGCTTTCTTATACAACTCAAACTTTTCACTATACCCATTGTAGTCAAATTCCTGGATTTGAAAGTCGCCATACCAAATCCATTCAAAAATATTGGTAAGATCAACAAAAACTTCTGAAGATGGCCTGTCCTTCATTTCAATAAGATAACTAAAATTGGTTTTATTCAATTGCCAATCTATATAATGCAGTTCGCTGAGTATTCGTAATGTATGAAGATACTGTAATCGAACAGCAAGTCTGAATTGCTTTTGCTGAACAGCCGATTGAATCAAGCTTCCAAAGTCCATCTCTTGAATATTTTCGTTCGTGAGTTGGTAATCCAACGGACCACTACCGACATTTTTTTTGAACAGATATTTGATATTAAAAATCTGAATGATCAAATAAAGTAAGGAAAATATACCGACTGCGAAAAGGACGATTCGCAGCAATTTAAAGGCAACACTAAGTTCAGCCCAATGACCTAACAACTGATCTATAAATCTGCTAAACGCTTTAAAGAATGCATAATCATACTTCCTTTCCTGTTGAGGAGATCCGTATGCATACGGATGTTTCTTTTTTAACTGATTGATTTTAGTCTGATCGATGCTTCTATTGTTGACATGAGTGCTATCCCTTTCAAGAACAAAAGAAGACAAGGTGGTATATAAAGTGAGAATCAGCAAAAGCCACAATACACTTCGACATGTTTTTGGCTTGAATACTGACCCATGCATAGATGATAAGCTCATTTTTAAATTCAACACATTCCCATAAAAGTATAAAAATTAATTGATAGCATTCAAGAAACTGTGCAGCAAGGTAGCACAGAGGGAATCCATATAAAATGAGTAAGTTTGTAGATTAATTGGCCTCCAATGAACCCTTTAAGAATCATTCGTTCATTTCAACATGCTTTCAGAGGAATTTTGGATATTTTTCTGCATTGTCCAAACATGCGTATACATATTCTCGCAGCATTACTCGCTATGGTGTTGGCATTTATTTTGAAGATTAGCCCGATGGAGTGGTGTTTGATTCTTACCTGTGTATTTGTAGTGATTGCTGCTGAAATGATAAATAGTGCCATAGAATACACCATAGATCTAGTAACAAAGGAGCAGAAGGAACTTGCCAAAAAGGCCAAAGATGCTGCGGCTGGGGCGGTGCTGATTTTAGCAATTTTTTCCCTACTTACGGCCTGCATCATTTTTATTCCAAAAATTATAAAGTGTTGCTAAGAAGAGAACACCTATAGCTATCTGAATTTTGAATACGGCCAAGCTAGATTGCAGTAACATTAAAGTTAAAAATTTTCGCTATTCTACGTTTTCGGTTGATGATTTTCTTCTATTGGCAAGCATTTGAGCCGGCGTCAATTCCTGAACCCATGAATTATCATAGGGTTTAAAAAATTTCAAATTTCTAATTTCCTCGGCACTTATTTTCTTGTTGACATAATCGGCATAAGCTTTAAATATGGCTGGCTGCTCATCTTTGAACACCAATAAAGCTGCATTAAATCCAGACTTTACAGCAATTGGAACACCACCACCCAATTCTGCCCAATGCCCGCTCAAAATCAAGTTTTTTATGGGCGTTCTATAATGGGCTACTTTTGCTTGCATATTTTCTTTGCCCGGTCGAGCACCCATCATAGTCCCATTCTTATTGCCAGTATACCTTTGATGGGTAATAGGTGTTGCAACATCAAAAAATAAAATATGAGATTTTAATCCAGGTGCCACCTTCTCTTCCACCCTTTTAATCAAGACTTCAGCAATTTTATTTTTATGTTCATTATAAGAAGCGCCTCTTATATAATTGCCTTCCTTATCAATTTCTGCCTTCCAGAAATCATGCTGATGCATCTCCGCTGGCATAAAAATAGTAATGGTGCCATTGCCAGCTGGTGCCATCGTATCATCTCTAAAGGAAGGCGCCAAAATAATAATTTCCGAAATTTCTGGATTACCGCCTGCATGATCCTGTTGACTAATTTCCTTGCTCGAAATAATAATCATCTCCTCATCAAAGCCTAATAAAGCTGGATTACAATCCAATGCCACGGCCACTGTCACAGAAGAACTATACAAAATAGCATTGTTCAATTTCTCTTTTAGGCTGCTAGGAATCATCTCCGCAGGCAGCATCTTTTCGTATAGTGTTTCTACATCACAGGCTGCAATCACATACTTACTATGCACTTTATAATGGGTACCTCTATGGTCAATCTCAACACCTTTCGCAACCTTTCCTTCCAATATAATTTTGGTTACCTTGCTATGAAAATATATCTCGCCTTTATAAAATGCTATCACATGCGCCAACCATTCTGGGAAGGCCTGTCCTCCTCCTTTTGGCGGGTTTTGAAAATCATTAAAATAAGCCCATCCTATTGGAATTAAGCAGGACAATAAGTCTGGCTCTGTACAAAACAAATCATGTAATTTTGGCTCTTTAAAATATCGATTCAGTCCTTTTTTAAGTCCGGCTACACCACTAAAACGCACATGCTTGATAAAGGGAAGTATAAATCTAAACGTCTTATAAAAATGAGGTAATTTCTCAGAAAATTTCATCGTCTCCGTCGAACGAATATTACTCCCATACAAACTCATATTTTGTCCTAAGGCTTTTGCATCCTTAAAAAATCGTTCAATGCCGGCTTTCTCCTTTGGGAACTCTTGCTGCAATTGTTGCATTAATATATCAGGATGATTCGTCAGCAAATAATCATGGTAATCGCCCACATAACGCTTGATTCTTTTTTGATTAATAGCTTTAGGATAGTCTGTACCAATCATTTCAAAAACAGTATGAACTATGCCACCTTCATTGCACTGATTGAGCCAATGTATCGCTGTATCAAAACGAAATCTATTTCTGTGAAATCCTGCTAAATAGCCACCTACTATACTTGCCATGTCTACCACCACCACAGAATATCCCGCTTTACTGAGTAAGGTAGCGGCCGTTAACCCGCCCATTCCTGCGCCTATCACTACAATATCATAGTGCTCCTTAATATTAATCTTACTCATGATACAAGGCTACATCTTTTTAAACTATTTTCATAATATAGCAAGCAAATAATGGGGACAACAAATACATGATATAGGTGTTTTTTTATCATCAACAAGTCTCATAAATAGCAAAAAAAAACTCCTCAGAGACTGAGGAGTTTTTTTAATGTAATGTATCAATCTTAGTTAGAACCTAAAGTTACTCGTCTAAACTGAGTAACAGTAAGGTCAGCAGAAGTTTCTTTCAAAACTTGTGCAACAGATTTGCTAGTGTCTTTTACAAATGCTTGGTTCAACAAAGTATTTTCTTTAAAGAAAGCACTCATTTTACCGTCCGCAATTTTACCAATCATTTCATCAGGTTTCCCAACCATCTTAGGATCTAGTTTCATTTGCTCAACGATGATTGCTTTTTCTCTTTCTACCACTTCTGGTGAAACAGAATTTTCATCAATCGCTACTGGATTCATCGCTGCAATTTGCATAGCTACATCTTTACCAATCGCATCAATCTTTTCAGACTTCGCTTGGTTCAATGCTACTAATACACCCATTCTGTTATTGCCATGAATATACGCAACGATATCTTCGCCAGTCATTCTAGCATAAGTACCAAGGGTAATCATCTCACCGATTGAAGATACTTTTCCTAAAATCATTTCATGTACTGTTGAACCTTCTAATGTAGATGCCAACAATGCTTCACTACTGTCAAATTTATTTGCCAATGCATGTTCTGCAATACTTCTAGTGAAGGCAACGAAAGCTTCGTTTTTAGCAACGAAATCTGTTTCGCAAGTAATTCTTACGACTACACCTTCTTTACCATCCGCTGATGTCAATGCGATTACCGCACCTTCATTGCTCTCTCTACCTGCTCTAAGTTCTGCGACCTTTGCACCTTTTTTTCTTAAGTAATCAATTGCTGCCTGAATATCGCCATTCGCTTCTACTAAGGCTTTTTTGCAATCCATCATACCAGAACCAGTCAATTGTCTTAACTCATTTACTTCTTTTGCTGTTATGCTCATCTTATGTTAATTTCTTTCTTTTTAAAAAATTATTTCTTGAATCCGCCACCGCCTCTAGGACCGCCACTTGAAGCACCGGGACCACCTGGTTTACGACGTGTCAATTGTTTTTTACGAGGACCATCTTTTTTCTCTTCTTCATCAGAAGGACCGCTGATAGAGATTAAGTTTCCATCATCATCATACTGATCAACTTCACCTTCTTCTGCTTCAATTTGCTCCTTATTCGCAGCACGATCTTCTAATCCTTCTCTGATTGCGTTTGCGATATAAGTAGTGATAACAGCGATAGATTTTGTAGCATCATCATTTGCTGGTACAGCGAAATCCACTGATGTAGGATCACAGTTTGTATCTACCATACCAAAAGTGGTAATGCTTAATCTTTTTGCTTCTTTCAAAGAGATATGTTCGTGATTGATATCGATGATGAAGATAGCCGAAGGCAATCTATTCAACTGCGAAATACCACCAAGAATTTTGCTCAGTTTATCTCTCTCGCGAGTTAAAACCAATTTCTCTTTTTTAGTCATGCTTTCTGCTGAACCGTCTTTCAACATTTTGTCGATCGTATTCATCTTTTTGATAGACTTTCTGATCGTCGAAAAGTTGGTCAACATACCACCTAACCATCTTTCTGTAACGTATGGCATTCCGATGCTTTCAGCTGTTTCTTTTACAAATTCTTTAGCTTGTTTTTTAGTAGCAACAAATAGAATTTTTTTGCCCGAACGAGCGATTGATTTCAAAGCGGCTGCTGATTCCTCAAGCTTAGCGGCTGTTTTATTCAAATCAATTAAATGTATACCTTTCTTTTCTGTGAAGATATAAGGCAACATCTTTGGATTCCACTTTTTCTTTAAGTGTCCAAAATGCACACCTGCATCTAACAATTCCTTTTGAGTAATTACTGACATTTTATATTTTATTAAAGGATGGACAATAGATTAACGTTTGCTATACTGTTCTTTCTTACGTGCTTTACGTAAACCTGGTTTTTTACGTTCTACTTTTCTAGCATCACGTGTCAACAATCTTTCCGCTTTCAATAAGCCTCTAGACTCAGGATTGAACAATAAAATAGCACGAGAAATTCCCATAGCTACAGCTTCTGCTTGGCCTTTTACGCCGCCCCCGTTTGCATTTACAACTACATCATATTTACCAGCTACCTCACCTACTTTAAAAGGAGCTTCAACTTTATGTTGTAAATACATCATTGGAAAATAATCTTTATAATCTTTTCCGTTTATTTTAATATCACCATTGCCTTTGTTGATGAACACACGGGCGATGGATGCTTTTCTTCTGCCTACGGCTACATTCTTTTCCATGATTAAATTAATGGTTTAGGTTGTTGTGCAGCATGAGGATGTTCTGTTCCTTCATACGTAAATAATTTTCTAAAATATTGGTCTCCTAATTTTGTTTTAGGTAACATCCCTTTAACAGCCCATTCAATCATGGCTTTGCCATTACGATCGTTCATTTTCTTTGCTGTTAATCTTTTTTGTCCGCCTGGGTACAATGAATGCCATATGTATTCTTTGTCATTCCATTTGTTACCTGTCAAACGAATTTTGTTAGAATTCAAAACGATTACATAATCGCCTGTATCTAAGTTGGTAGAGAAGTAAGGACGGTGCTTGCCTTTCAATACGCTTGCAATTCTAGTTACAAGACGACCTAAAGTTTGTCCCTCTGCATCTACCACGTACCAATGCCTCTTAATGATGTTCGGATTGGCCGATTGTGTGATTTTTGCTGTTTTTTCCACTGATTTCTTTTATTTACCTTAATTAAAAATTGGACGGCAAAATTACTAGCTTTCCCTTCTCATACCAAATCTTCTCGGCACAATTTTACAGCATGCATCATAAGTAATTGATATTCAATATAAAAATTATTCATATAAAAACATCATCGCTTATTAAAACTGAAAATGAGCAAGTTAGGAGCCTAACCATGGATTCATTTTTTTTGTTCCCTTTTTGGGCAGCTGCCTTTGCTTAAAAGAAAAGAAGCAAAGGCACCGCGTGTTCCGCAGTACATGGTACTTGCTGCACCCGCTGCTGCGAGTTTCTGGTTCAGCTAATAATTTTCATCAGTATTAAACTTCCAATTCCGTGTCGGGTGACACACCCGAGACCTTTTGACCTTAAAGATCTCCTTCCCTTTGATGTCATTTCGAAGAGGAACAACATGATAATCTAATTGCTTCTATCAAAATCGTCTAATAATATCTAGGTTCAATAGCATAAGATTGCCACACTAACAGATGCAGGCGGATTCGCAATGACAGTCATGGTGAGTATTGTAGAAGGTTTGTGAAGACACAAACCTTGGGGGAAGATATTATGACAATAGCAATCAATGTTAGCTCCAAAGGAGCGAAACATTCCAAGAAATATCATAAGAAACATCCTTATTCCAAATGCGGACAATCGTGGAAATAAAAAAAAGGAGATGAATGAATCATCTCCTTTTTTTATCAAACTAGTATTAAAATTTTTCTACCCCTTCATAATCACCTGGTCGGCCGAAAGTAGCTTTCCATCTGTCTTTCCAAGTCTTGGCATGAAATATATCTCTGAAGATATCGATATACTCGTGAAACACTAAATAAAAGGGATTGATATCAGAACGAATCGGTTGCTTTACACCCCACTCAGGTTTTTCGCCTGGCTCTTTATACGTCCCAAACAATTTATCCCAAAAGATAAACATAGAACCATAGTTGACATCGATATACGATTCGTTTCTACCATGATGTACTTTATGATTGGTTGGTGTTACCATGATTGATTCGATAAAACGCGGCAATGGCGGCACTAAATCGCTATGCTGCCAGAACTGATATAAGATACCAATTTGATGTACCCAGAAAAACATGATAGGATCAAAGCCAGCTATAACAACAGGTACAAAGAAAATTAATTTGATTTGATCGACCCAGCACAAACGAAAAGATACTGTCAAATTATAATGATCTGATGAGTGATGCGTGATATGCGATGCCCACCAAAATCTTTGTTCATGGGCAATACGATGTCCCCAATAACGCGCCAAATCATAAGCCAAAATACAAAGAATAAAAGACCACCAAGTAACCGGCAATTGGAAAGGAGCTAGATAATAATAAATCGCCCAAACCAATTTAAAGGTAAGCACATTGATTAAGGCAGTGACTACCAAATATCCTAATCCAACACTAATGGATCCAATCATTCCATCTCTAGAATACAATCCAAGATTTTTTTTCTTACTATACCAATATTCAGCGACCACAAAAAACAACATTACTGGGGCGGCTAGGATTAAAAGATTTACGGGAATATCCTTACCAAAAATATGTACATCAAATATTTTTAACTTCTCCTGAATATCTTGCCAACCAATTTTACTTGCAGATTCAAATAACATCCTAATAAAAATTTAATTAGAGACAAAGATAGGTTATTGTGCTAATAATTCTAATTTCGCATCCTATATATTAAGAATAATGAGAAATAAAAACTTCCTCTTGATTTACTTGCTTGCATTGCCAATCATTGCCTTGCATGCACAATGTTTTCACTATGAAAACATGACAGATATTTTTGGGAAATCGACCACCGAAATCAATACTTTTTTAGGGCAGAACAATTGGAAAGAAGGCAAACCCAATGCTTTTAACACCTTTGGCAGAAGCATCAAAAGCTGGTCGTTGAACAATGATATAGGAGCGATTTGTTGGTTGGATGTATGTTACAAAGCAGGCGCAAAAAACATTATTGTGTATCAATTTATTTCACTAGACAATTATAAAGAGATAAAAGATATGGTACAGATGAATGGCTTTGTGCAACAAAAGATGAAGGTAAGCACCAATGATATGTTCTATGCGTTTGTAAAGGATGACCAGTGTTTTATCCTGCGCAAACATACCTATGATCATGAAACGGCTGGCAATTTTGCTATCCTTTTGATACCCGCAGCAGAGCTTCCTAAAATTTGGGACAGCTATGCAAAATAATTTGTAGTTTCTCAAAGTACTTGTCCATCATATACCATCAGACAATCATGCAAAATATTTACACAAAATACGCCACCTTACTAACAGATTATTGCTTAGCAGTAAAAGCTAATGAAAGAGTGTATATCACTTCGACTTATCTTGCAGAGCCTTTGCTTCAAGAACTTTTAAAATGCATTTATAGTCGTGGAGCAACCGCACATTTGAATATTGAGCTACAAGACCAAACAAAAATCATCATGGATGCTGCTTCTACAGACACTTTGTCTAAGGAGAATGAAATTCAGAAGTTCATTATAGAAAAGTTTGATTGTTATCTAGTGATTCGCGCACCTTTTAATTCGAGAGATACACAGAATATAGCTCCCGAAAAAAGAAAAGCTTCCTCGGAGGGCAATAAAGAAATTAGTAAAATCTACAATCATCGCACAGGCACTTATCAAATGCGTAGAAGTTTGTGTCAATTTCCAACACAAGCTGCAGCACAGGAAGCAGGCATGTCGTTAAAAGAATATGAGCATTTTATTTTCCAGTCTTGTTTTTTGTTTGAAGAAGATCCCATACAAGCATGGAAAAACCTTGGCATTGCGCAACAAAAAGCCACTGACTATTTAAATAAATCGAAAGCAATTCATTATAAGGGTCCTAATATCGATATTCACTTTAGTACGGAAGGAAGAACTTGGATCAATAGCGATGGTAAGGCGAATATGCCGAGTGGTGAAATCTATACAGCACCAGTAGAAGAGAGTGTGCAAGGAAAAGTTAAATTTACTTTACCAAGTATTTATATGTCGCAGGAGGCAGAAGAGGTGGAGCTAGAAGTCGTGAATGGTGTTATTGAAAAATGGACTGCTACGCGTGGTCAATCATTACTAGACCAAGTATTTGATATGCCTGGTGCTCGTATGTTTGGCGAATGCGCTATTGGTTGTAACATGAATATACAACGTATGACCAAAAATATTCTTTTCGACGAAAAGATCGGTGGTACCATTCATATGGCCGTTGGTCAAAGCTATGCGCAATGTGGAGGCAAGAACGAATCTTCTGTTCATTGGGATATGATTACAGATATGACAAAAGGTGGTGAAATATGGGCTGACGGGCAAATGATTTATCAAAACGGTAGCTTCATTCTATAATTTTCTTCCTATTTTTTCTCATCCTAATGTAGCATGAGAATCCAGAAGACTGTATTGTGCTGTCTGAAGATTGATTTTAAAGTTCCTCCTAAAAAAATAATTAAAAAAATACACACCCCTACTTGAAAATATAAATTTTAATTATAACTTTGTATTTCAAAGCACTTTTTAATATGAATAATTCATCAAACGAAAACGACCCCTTACAAGACTTAGTATATATCAAACACATGATGGAGAAATCTTCTCGATTTATATCCTTGAGTGGTTTATCAGGAGTATTTGCAGGGATATTCGCGATTGTTGGGGCCATTGTTGCGGAGCTTTATCTCAACAATATTGGTCGGGATTATCAAGATTTTGCCAATAATATGACGGTAGATATACTCAACTACAAGGCCATTGTATTTATTATTGCAGATGCTTGTATAGTAGCCCTTCTGTCTGTTATATGTGGAGTGTATTTCACCTATCGCCAATCACAAAAAAAAGGAATAAAAATTTGGGATAAAACCTCCAAAAGACTTCTCGTTAATTTATTTATTCCTTTGGCAGCTGGCGGTATTTTTTGTTTGATTTTGTTTTATTATAATCTCTTCGCTTTAGTAGCACCCTGCACACTCATCTTCTATGGTTTTGCATGTTTTAATGCAGGAAAGTATACACATGATGAAGTAAGATACCTAGGCATTTCTGAAATTGCACTTGGTCTCTTAGGTTCGCTCTACCTGGGATACGGCTATGTGATATGGATTATTGGATTTGGCTTGTTACATATTTTATATGGATTATTGATGTACTTTAAGTACGAAAAAGGCAAGTAAGAAAAGAATTGATTTTGTGTATTTAGAAAAAGAAGCGTGAAAAACATCATTGAAAATATAAACAAAGCTTTTGAGAGCCGTGTCAGACTAGGCATTATGTCTATACTGCTGGTAAACCATGAGGTAGATTTTAATGAGTTAAAAGACCGCTTAGATTTAACAGATGGCAATTTGGCTAGTCATATCAGTGCACTTGAAAAGCTCGAATATATCATAGTTTACAAAGAATTTGTCGGCAAAAAAACAAAGACAACATACAAAGTAAGTACGCTAGGTAAAAAGGAATTTAATGAGCATTTAAAAGCTCTTGAAAAATTAATCTCCAAAAAATAGTATTTTTTTAGTTATTTACTTTGTAATTCAAAGCACTTTTAAGAACAAAAAAATGAAAGCTATAAGAGAAATTTTCTTAACAAAGATGATCCACCTTAGATTAATTGCTTGAATCAGATCGCAAAGAAGATGGATAGAGATAGAAATACCAGATTAAATAGGTGAAAGAAAGTATAATGATTACCACCTTAACTATTTCAGGAATATTATTATAGTGGCGAGTCACATAGCTTTCGAAAAAGGCAGCGACAATAAAAACAGGAATCAATCCAATGAATATTTTTAAACCTCTTTTGCCTGCCTCCTGAAAAGATTGCATTCGTGAAAAAGTACCCGGAAACAAAAGGCTATTACCTAATACAATTCCAGCACCACCTGCAATAACAATAGCAGATAGCTCGAGAGATCCGTGAATAAAGATAGCCGAAAAAGATACCCAAAAAAGGCCCTTTTGAACGAAAAACCATTGAAAAGCACCAAACATAATACCATTGGAAAACAAGAAGAATATAGTACCCAAGGAACAGAGAAGCCCAAACAAAAATGTGAGTAAGGCCACATTGATATTATTTTGAGAGATGCGAAAAAACATGCTATCTGAATTGGCTGAACTATAAACCCCCATTGGATCGTGATGGTCTATATTATCCAATGTAGTATTCACATAATCATCTCCTAAAATGATTCTAACATAGTTCGGATTATATGCCTGTGATAAAGCTCCAATCATGGTTGCAACTATAAAAACGAAAAGAGCAATCAATATCTGTTTCTTGCTTTTATATGCAGCCGTCGGTACTTCTTGACTAAAAAAAGTAAATAACCTGCTCCTATCTTCCCTCTTGTTTTTATAGACCTTACGATGTGTTCTAGCGGCTAATTGATTCAAATAGATGGTCGTATTTGATTGAGGATAAAATGTTCTTGCATAAGATAAATCATCGGTCAACTGTATATACAAATCAGCTAACTGATTAGCCGAAAGCTCAGAAGAATTGGTAAGTTTTTCATCCATCAACTTCCAACGCTCAGCATTATTTTTAACAAAGGTGACTTCTCTTATCATATGCAATGCAAAATACTTTATTTTCTTTTAAGTCAGGTCTATTCATAACTTTTTTATATCAGTGCGCAAAAGAATATATTTACATACGCGAAAAAAAAAGTTCAAAATGTACAACCCAATTCAAATAGATACGACACAAAACGTGATTTTACAAGTTGAGAAAGCTACTATGGGTGATAGACTGCTTGCTTTTGCCATTGATTCTTTAATCATTACAGGCTACTACATTTCCATGCTTATTGTATTTGCATCTATTTTTTTTAATGGCTTGAGCGCACTTTTTGACGGAAATAATTATTGGTGGTTCATTGTTGTTTCTATACCCGCTTCACTGTATCACCTCCTGTTTGAGTGGTTAAAAGACGGACAATCTCCAGGAAAAACAGTCATGAAAATTAAGGTCGCAACCCTTGATGGAACAGAGTTAAGTTTTGGCTCTATTGTATTACGTTGGATTTTTAGAGCCATTGACATGATGCCTTTTCTATTCGGGATGGTTGCCCTAATTTGCATAGCCACTACCAAAAACGCTCAACGTATAGGCGATATGATTGCAGGGACAACAGTTATCAAATTAAAAGACAAGGTTAAGCTGGAGGATACCATCTTTGAAAAAATTGATGAACACTATGTCCCCGAATTTCCTGAAGTAAATAGGCTATCTTCCAAAGATATCCAAATCATTAAGAAAGTAATTTTTGGTAAAGAGTATCGATACAATAAGGTCATTTTAGATAAATTAAAGACTAAAATCATGGCTATTATGGAAGTAAATTCACAACTAGATGCCATTGATTTTTTAAAAAAAGTCGTGAAAGATTATTCGTATTATGCATAACGCTATTCCTTTCTTAGACAAGAAACCCATTAAATTCTATTTTATTACCTAATTGTTTTAGCTTCAGTACAGTTAATATACAAACCAAGGATTTCTTTGGTGCTTCTAATCGTATAAAAGAAATTGCTTTTCCAAGTCTTTTAAACGATTTTTGATTACATTTGTCAAGATAATTAGATTAAAATGATGAACTTACTATTAGTTGAGGACAATCCTGGTGATGTTCGCCTCACAGAAGAAGCTTTCAATATGAACGATATCGTATTGAACCTAAGTGTAGCTTACGATGGAGAACAAGCACTAAATTTTCTTTTCCAAAGAAATGGATATGAAAATGCTCCGAGACCTGATGCCATTTTGATGGATATTAATATCCCAAAATATAGTGGAATCGAGGTACTCGAAAAAATAAAAAAAGATGAAAATCTAAAATATATTCCTGTGGTAATGCTTACTACATCAAATACAAAACTAGATTTAACAAGGTGTTATGATCTAGGGGTGAATGCATACATGGTTAAACCCATTGATTTCGAAAGATTTTTGACTATGATTCAATCATTTTATAATTTTTGGAATAGCTCTGTCATCACAGTTAAAAAAGAAATATTTTAATAAATGTCCGTAAAATTAGATATCCTATTAGTTGAAGACACCCCTGGTGATGCTGCTATCATAGAGTTTTATCTTGCTGAACAATATGGTGAATACTATAATTTCTTTCATGTAGATAAGTTTAAAGACTGTCTGCAAGAATTAAAAATTAAAAAGTATGATATCGTTTTACTCGATCTAGACCTTCCAGATAGCCACGGTATCGATACTTTGAAGACATTAATGCAGACTCATCCTGATCAATTGGTTATTGTACTTACCGGTCTAAATGATGAAAAAACAGGCTTAAAAACCTTACAGAAAGGTGCCAATGACTATATGGTAAAAGGCAAATTTGATGCTGAAACATTGAACTCAAAAATCAAATTTGCTTTAGAAAGATACCTTACTAAGATAAAAAGTAACAAAACTGTTTTACATCAAACCAGCACAGACAATATCCTTTCTATACTTAATGCTGGTTATGTGGAAATAGACAAAACCCATCTCATAATTACACAAGTCCAGATGGAAAATCTCGCGCATATTTTTGAGTTACCCATAAAAAATATTGCGCACTTCTGTAGCTTTATTGACGATTGTGATATTATGAAAAATAAAATTTTAGGCGAATGTGTTGAAGACACAACACTATACTTTGATGCCCATTCGATTTCAGGTGAAAGATTAACTGTAAAAGGAATGTATTCTAAACAAAGCAATATTATTTCTTTGCTTCTTTCGCAATCCAAGGACTAAGATATACCTTCTTAAAGAGCATTATTTTTATCCTAAATCACCGAGGCTGTTCAAGGTGATTCTATCTATTCAAAGCACCACAAACACTAATCACTTGACCAGAAACATAGGTTGATAAATCACTCGCCAAAAACAAAGCTACGTTCGCCACTTCTTCAGCACTGCCAAAACGAGCCATCGGTATTTGTTTAAAATATAATTGCTTAGTATCTTCTGGTAAAGCATCTGTCATGTCAGTACTGATAAACCCAGGTGCAATGGCATTGCAACGAATAGATCGACTACCCAGCTCATCAGCAACAGATTTTGTAAATCCTATAATTCCCGCTTTGGATGCTGCATAGTTAGTCTGCCCAGCCTGACCTTTCATACCTACGATGGACGTTACATTGATAATAGAACCACCTTTCTGTTTTAAGAATGTCTTACAAGCATTTTTAGTTAAATTAAAGACTGACTTCAAGTTATTCTCCATCACTTCATCCCATTGTTCTTCGTTCATTCTTAGAAGCAAATTGTCACGCGTAATTCCCGCATTATTAACCAATACATCTATACCACCAAATTCTTTCACTACATCCTCCACCAATGCTACCGACTCTGCAAAGGATGCCGCATTACTTTTGTAAGCTTTAGCTTTGATACCCATGCTGTTTAACTCCAATTCTAAAGCCTTTGCTTTCTCTTCACTGCTCATGTATGTAAAAGCAATATTAGCTCCATGCGCTGCAAACTTTTTTGCCATTGCAAGTCCGATTCCTCTTGACGCACCAGTAATCAGTGCTGTTTTATTCAATAATAATTTCATTAAGGTGCTTATTTATTTTCAAAATTAAACATAAAAAATTGAATTATTCCTATGTAGAAGGCTTATAAAAATAAAGTCCTACATGAGTAGGACTTTATCAATTTTTTATTAAGTTGGCTTCTCAATAGCTCAAAGCGATTACTTACGTAAGACTCTTGCCATGGTTTCTCCTATTTCTGCTGGACTATCCACCACATGAATGCCACATTCGCGCATAATCTCCATTTTTGCAGCAGCAGTATCATCTTTACCGCCAACTATTGCCCCTGCGTGTCCCATGGTACGACCAACTGGAGCTGTTTGACCGGCAATAAAGCCCACAACAGGCTTCTTCATGTTATCTTTCACCCATCGTGCAGCTTCAGCTTCTAAAGTACCACCTATTTCGCCAATCATAACAATGCCTTCTGTCTCTGGATCATTCATCAATAGCTCCACAGCCTCTTTAGTGGTTGTTCCAATAATTGGGTCGCCACCAATACCAATCGCAGTGGATACGCCTAAGCCTGCTTTTACAACTTGGTCAGCTGCCTCATAAGTCAAAGTACCCGACTTAGATACAATACCAATTTTACCTGGCTTAAAAACAAAGCCCGGCATAATTCCTACCTTTGCTTCACCTGCAGTAATCACCCCAGGGCAATTAGGCCCAATAAGGCGGCTGTTTTTTCCATTTAAATAATTTCTTACTTTCACCATATCCTGTACTGGAATACCTTCTGTAATACAAATAATCACAGAGATGCCCGCATCTGCAGCTTCCATAATAGCATCTGCAGCAAATGGTGGCGGTACAAAAATAATCGAAACATCAGCCCCTGCTTTCGATACAGCATCTGCTACTGTATTAAAAATTGGTCTATCTAAATGCATTTCTCCACCTTTTCCTGGAGTTACACCGCCCACTACATTGGTACCATATTCGATCATTTGAGTGGCATGAAAGGTTCCTTCTTTACCTGTAAATCCTTGTACAATTATTTTCGAATTTTTATTTACTAAAACTGACATATTAAATACTAAATTTTATTGTTTATATAATTAAATTTTATTTCCTTCCTGTGGCCGCCTTTTGTAGGCCTTTTAAAAAATCGCTTGCAAAAATAAAGTCATACAAGTCTTCATTTTCGGTGTGCATGATTTCATTCTTACTTCCTTCCCAACTTTTTAAACCATTACTCAAATATACTACCTTATCGCCTATACCCATCACGCTATTCATATCATGCGTATTTACTATGGTGGTCATATTATACTCAATCGTTATTTCCTTTATCAAATCATCAATCAAAATAGCTGTCTTTGGGTCTAATCCACTATTCGGTTCATCACAAAAAAGATATTTCGGATTCATCACTATCGCTCGTGCAATACCAACGCGTTTCATCATGCCACCACTGATCTCGCCTGGATATTTTTTCTCCGCTCCTGTCAAATTTACACGCTTCAAACAAAAAGCAACTCTCTCTCTCTTTTCTTCCAAAGACATATGACTTAGCATATCAAGTGGAAATTGTACATTTTCAAAAACTGTCATACTATCAAACAAGGCATTTCCTTGAAACAACATGCCTATTTCCTTACGTAAATTTTGCCTATCTTTTCTATCCATACCAATCACATCTCTACCATCAAAACCAATACTTCCACTATCCGGCGCATACAATCCAACAATACATTTGAGAAAGACTGTTTTACCAGAGCCCGAACGACCAATGATTAAATTACACTGCCCTGATTCGAAAATCGTGGAAATACCTTTCAGAACTTCCTGTTGCCCAAACGATTTTTTTACATCAATTATTTCGATCATGATAATAGTAAAGAGGCTATGATAAAATTAGCAATAATGATAAGTATACAACTATTAACTACTGACTTGGTACTAGCCTCCCCAATAGCTAAAGCTCCTCCCTTTACATTGTATCCATAGTAGGCAGACACTGAACTGATGATGAAGCCAAATACAGAGGCTTTAAACAACATGATATAAGCAAATCTCGGTACAAACATATCTTGATTGCCACGAATATACTCTTGTGCAGAGTAATAATGACCTAAGACGCCAGCCATTCCTCCTCCAAAAATTCCTAAGGCCACCGCTATAGTAACCAAAATCGGCATTACAAAAATACCTGCAATAATCTTAGGACCGATTAGATAGGCGGGTGTATTCACACCCATGATTTCTAGTGCATCAATTTGCTCTGAAATACGCATTGAACCTAACTCCGAAGAAATATTAGAACCAATTTTCCCAGCAAGTAATAATCCTGTTATCGTTGGTGCTAACTCTAAAATCATTGAATCTCTCACTATATATCCTAACCACCACATAGGAATCAATTCCAAACCCATTATTTGATTGGAGAATTGAACGGCTGTAACTCCGCCGACAAATGTAGAAACGATACCAACAATAATTAATGACCCAATTCCAATATTGACCATTTGACGCATCGTCTCTTTCCAATACATACTGAACCTTTCTGGCTTGGTAAACAAGCTAAGAATCATCAGAACAAATCGGCCTATCTCACTAAATAACCTCATATTGAAAAATTGGTGAGCAAAGATAGAAAAATAGTAAAGGATTCTCATTTAATTTTTGAATATCTAGTCGTCAGCCAACTGAGAAAACACTGATTATAATTACACTTTACAAAGGTTAAATTAGCCATGCACCATTTTTTTGGGGCACCCAAGCGGGCTTTACACTTGTGGTCCATGAAGCCTCGCAATCGTCCAATACATTTCATGGAGCCACCGTTTCAATCCCTGGTGCAGCTTCTAGTTAACTAAGATATTTATAGTTACTACCAATAATGATTAACTGAAAATGTTACATAGAAACATGGTGATGTATCAAAGCATCTATGCGGAAAACATTGTATTGATGAAAAAAAGTTAAAAACGGACACTCTTTTTAGCAAGGATATTATTATTCTAACCAAAAAAAAGACTTCGATTACTCGAAGTCTTTTTAATTTTCTTTTTGTATCAGAAAAATTAATAGGTCCATAAATCGTGTTCAAACTCAAACATCTCTTGTTTGATTCGATCACTCTCTAATAGATTATCAATTCCTGTTGCATAACTTCCGATGAAACGATCATGAACATTTGACTCCTTGGTAATGAAACTTGTAAACAATCTGCCTTCAAATACATCTTCCCAACTCAGTCTAATAGCATCATTTTTAGGATTATACACCTCGTATTTAGAGAGGATTGGTCTCAAATCTGGATAGTATATCCAATACATTGGGGAGTAACCTACAAAGACCCCTTCACTAGATTTTACTTCTCTCACCGGTGCGATTCCTAAAATTCTTACCTGAAATGTCGAAGTATTCTCATCAAAAAACCAGTCTTCTTTTAAACGAAAACGAACGATATCTCTCCATTCGAGCTTTTGATTGATGTATACCGTTTTTTCTTCCAAAGAAATCGGATCAATTTGAGTGGTTGTATCTACACGAGCCCCAATTTTTTTGACATCATCAACAGCCATCGGCTTGATAAAGTCATATCCGAACTTAGAGTCTACACCTTCTTCAATAGCATCTGGATCATAAACTGTCAATTCTCCTTCCATAGCAGCAGAGTGAAATATTGCAATTAATGGTTGCTTAGGAAATTTAAAAACCAAATTCATCTTTTCGTTGACATCGATTTCTCTAAAAATTCTTTTAGACCAAAAAACGTCTGCTTCTCGAATATGATCGTATGGAATATACTCCTTTTCTTTAACCATCTTTTTTTCGTACACCCCATCAAGGACATCTTGTCCGAAAGTCTGAGCATAGCTACATACAATACCCATTCCTAATACTGCACTGAAAATTGATTTTTGAATGTTCATGATACTATAAATTAAATAATTGTAAACGTTAGCGATGGCAAGTTTCTGCTTGTACCATCTGGTCCTTTTGCTTTGATGTTGTCAAAAATTACGATATCACCTGGTTTAGCTCTTCCAATAACTGACTTTACACTTTCATTCATAATGGGTCCATCAACATTTTTTGGACTCACATCACCTCCTTTTTGAGCAAGCATGAAAGTATATCCTGTAATGGTAAATCGAGCATCAAAGTCAAAATTTTCTAACACTGCAACCAAACCACCTTGAGCTTGTAAAGTTGCTTTATTAATTTTCCCTCCTTTGATTTTTCCACTTAGAGTAGGAACTGGATCTGGAATTCTTTTGATACGTACGGGGAATTGCAAAGATTTACCACCTGAAACCGACACTGTAATTTTAGCATCATTGGTTGGGGTAGTTACATTAGCAACATATTTTCCGCCTCCTTTTTTACTGATAGAACCACCTGTACTTAAATTCACAGAGGTTTTTTCATCACCTGATCCAGAAGAAACAGACAATGGATTTTCAACACCGATGTATAAAACATTCATTTTATCGAACATCACTGCAGCCCCTGAAGGTGTACCCACTGTATATTTAATTTCTTTGGTTACAGAAGCAGGAGTACCGTCTGGTTTTTTAAAGCTAATAACCACAGGAATTGTATGTTCTCCTGCGCCATTTGCCGTTGTCTTGTACAACGCGGAACCATCTGGACCTAGTGGCACCACACCACCACCAATGGTTACGGTAGGTTGTGCTGAAGCACTAAAGGCACCAACACCTGCTACCACTTCAATCGGATCACCTGGCATACAATAGTTCGTATTAGCAGAAGCAATCGCTTGGAATTGGTCAAAAACTAATTTTACCTGTCCAATTTGCGACTTACAATAATCTACCATTTGAGCCTCAGAGCTTTTCACATCACTTTGTAGTTTACTCATAATAGTTAATGCAGCGATAGTAGGAGTCATATGAAAGTTAGCTTCGGTCCAACCTTTACCATTTTGCTCAAAAACCTTACCTGACTCTTTGGATGATTTAATGGACATATCAATAGGCAAAGATTTTTTGAAATTCTCAACATCCTTTTGAATTTGTGCTTTCATCGTTGGATTATCACTAAACTCAGGATCATTTGGATTCAATACTGCTAACATGTCTGCTTTGAACTTAAGCATTTTGTCATAAATTTCCGCACCATTGGTACACTTATCATCACTACCAATAAACAAATGAGTAGCAGCTTCCAAATTATCAACACTAAACGTTTCTTCGCCGTCTACCATTTTAAGATCAGATGCCTTTTTTAATTCTCCTTTTTTAGCTTCTAAAAATACATTTAAGTCTTCTGATAGTTTCTTAATCTTGTCTGCTCTTTTTTTCCAAATAGCTGCTTTTGCTGCTGTACTCGGGTCTTTAATCGCATTATCAAAATCTTTGTAAATACCATTATTTTTATCAGAAATTACCTGATTCGAATGCTCTATACTGTGATTTACAGTTACAAAGGCATTCAATATTTCTTTGGATACGTTCATCGCCAATAAGGCGGTCAACACCAAATACATCATGTTAATCATCTTCTGTCTAGGACTTGCATTACCACCTGCCATATTATATATTATTGTATTGGGTTATTAAATAGATTGTTTTCAATATAAATTATGAATTTGCAGGTCTCATTGCATTCAACATACCACCATATACTGAATTTAAGGCAGTAAGGTTTTTATTCAATGTAACCATATGGTCTTTGTACTTAACAGCATCTTCTTTTGTAGCTGCTAATTCGCCTGTAGCTGAAGCCATAGTACCATAGAAATCTTTCATAACCTGTACGTGATTGTTAGATTCTTTCAATTCTATTTCATAAATACTGTTCAATGCACCTAAATTTTTAGATACCTGAGAAATTTGAGTTTGAAACTCACCCATTCCTGAAGTTGCATCTGCTAATCCTTTCACAGAAGTTGCTGCTTGTGTGTAGGCATCTTTCATTTGAGATAATGCAGTTGCTGCTTCTTTTGCTTTTGTTGAATATTCTGCTGTTGCACCAGCTGCATCAGTTACTTCACCCATTTTTGAAACGTTTTCGCTCAATTTACCTAGGTTCAATCCTAATCTGTCAAGTAAATCTTGCTCAATTTTTGCTTTAGATAACATATTATCTAGTTGTTCTGTTACCGTTGTTGCTTTTTTATCTGCCTTTTTAGCACCAGACACCAAAACATCATCCGCTAATTCTGGATATACTCTTGACCAATCCAAATCCATATGGGGTGGTTCAAAAGCAGAAATCACGAATATACAAACCTCAGTACCCATCCCAAGGATAAGCATCTCACTAGCAAAAGGCCAGTGCATGATTTTAAATAGTGCACCAGCAATAACGACTGCTGCTCCCAATCCATAAGCGTAACCTAATATTTTCTTTCCTTTGTAAGATGTTAAGAAATTGCCTTTACCTGCCATAATTTTTTTTTTTTGGGTTTGTTTAAAATAATATTATTAAAAAATTGAACTAAAATGAAAAGAGTAGAAGACTATAAACTATTATTTGTCTTTTGGATCTCTACCCAAGTAGGTTGTGATACTTCTGAATCCGATGTATGAACTAGAGGTATCTTGGTATTCCCAGTGACGTGTTCCACATTGAATATAATGTGCGATGTCTTTCCATGAACCACCTCTTAAAGATTTACGTTTGAGCGTTTCTGTTTCAGAATCATCTGCATCGTAACGAATATCTGGATTCATGTCCCAAATAAATTGAGTTGCGTTTTCATAATATGCCGTGGAAGTCCACTCAGCTACGTTACCTGCCATATTGTACAAGCCATAATCATTCGGCCAATAAGCATCTGCTCTAACGGTGTAGAAACCACCATCTTCTGGATAATTACCACGACCCGGTTTGAAGTTTGCTAAGATACATCCTTTTGCATTTCTAACATAAGGACCACCCCATGGATACTGGGCAATTTTTTTGCCTCCACGTGCCGCATATTCCCATTCACTTTCTGTAGGCAATCTAAAGATATCCAATAATGGCTCACCCATTTGCGTTCTGTATGCTGACCAAAACTTTGTTCTCCAGTCATTGAAGGCATTCGCTTGATCCCAATTAATACCTACCACAGGATAATCATCAAATGAAGGATGACTAAAGTAATTACGAGTCATAGGCTCATTGTAAGAATAGGTGAAGTCTCGAACCCAAACTAATGTATCTGGGTAAACTCTAATATTTTCTTCATGAAAAAACTGAGCCCTTTCTTTCCATCTGTTTTCCAATTTCGCAGCTGTTTTCCAATCAAACCAAAGATAATGATAAATTATTTTTGAAATATCCATATCTCTAACTCCTAAAAGTTTGATCCCATCCTTACTATACATGTCTTCTAACTGCTCAGAAGTTTCAGGATCTGACCATTCGATTTCTTTGCTCCAATCGATAGCTTGAAGATCGCTTCCATCAGATGCATCTACAAAGTGACCGAGTATTGTATGAGCAATTGAGTCTTTCACGTAATTCACAAATTGGCGATATTCATTGTTTGTGATTTCTGTTTCATCCATGTAAAATCCTTGGATTGACACCTCCTTTGAACGAGCGACCATTGCATTATTCAAATCTTGATCATTCGGACCAATATGCAACACACCAGTTGGGACATAAATCATACCGTATGGTTGAACTGGAACCCATGCTGGTCGGTCTTTTGCGCCAAGTAGTTGACCCTTGTAAGAATCCCATGTAGCTTTTCCACATCCTGTCAACATTAGTGACAAAATAATCAAACTAAAAAACACGCTTTTTATCTTTTTCATAGTCATTTTTTGTTGGTGTTTTATCAACACCCTTTACAAATTCGTCTGCTAAATTACGTTAATTTTATACAAAACAAAAATTTCGTTCTTTTTATTGTGCAAAATTGCTCTTTTTTTCAATAATTCATTATAAAAACCTTGGATTATAAATAATTTTCGGGCTAATCAGCTTTGCTTTATAGTTAAACTTATAAACCAAAGAAAGTTCGTGTGATCCATATTGAGAGCCAAAGGATTTACCTGTTGAGATATCATAACTATACATTACTTTTAGCTCTTTCCATAGATTCATTCCCAATAAAACAATAACGGATTCATTCGATTTTTTATTGTAGCCTCTATATCCTAGACCTATATCGAATTTTGCTTTGTAGGCAAGCATCAAATTAAGGTCTAATTGGTGCTCTATGAAATCGGTTTTGAATAGTATATTAGGAGCCAACACTAGAGATTTCGACAGTTTGAATTTGTAAGAAATGCTTGCATAATGATTGCGAGTGAAGATTAGATTCTTGCTGTTGGTTGGATTTGCTATAATCGTTTTTCCTTCAAGTAAATTAGTCACGGAATAAGCAATTTGAAGTTTGCGATAAGTAAACATTAAGCCGACTGAGAAATATGGAGATATACCAGAAGCTTTATTTAAAGGAATGATAGGATCTCGATGATCAAAATTATTGTTATAATCTCCTTCCGGTGCTTTGAGCAGATTGCCGTATAAAGTAGATTGAATGATTCCTCCAGCTATTCCCATACCTAACTTGGCCTTTTTAATTTTTAGCTGATAAGCAAATCCAGCAGAGAGATAAAGATTCTTCTGTACTCCAATAACATCGTACATCATGTTCAAACCAATCCCTGAATTTATTTTATGAAGAGGCATTGAAAAGTCTAGAGATCCTGTACTGAGGGTTGTTCCCGTTAATCCGGTCCATTGATTTCTGTAGTGCACACCAACCTCAATTGGTTCATAAGCGCCAGCATAGGCGATATTATAACTCACAGGTTTTAGCATAAAATGAGAGAAATTTGACTCAACCTGCCCAATGAGCGGAATCCCAATACATGCACTCAGTACTAAAAGTATATTTTTCAAAGATTAGTGTGAAATTTTGAAATAAATATAGAGATTTATATTGGTTCGAAAGAAAAGTATTTATTACTATGGCTTTCCGTTTGATTCTTTCAAATAGTTTTCAAGAGCCTGAGCCATAGAATGTGCAACAGGTGAAGGCGCAACAATATCTAATCTAAAGGTAGCCCTTACAGCATCATGAGTTACTGGTCCAAATGCACCAATTCTTCTGTCTTCCTGTATGAAGTCAGGATAATTGTGCATCAGCGATTTAATACCTACAGGACTGAAGAAAATAATAACATCGTATTTAATAGACTTCAAATCTGAGAGATCGCTTGGTACTGTTTGATAAATAAAGGCCTCCGAATAATTAAACTTTTTAGTTGCTAAAAAGTTGGGAATATCGTCTTTTCTATCTTTAGAACATGGATAGAGGAACTTCTCATTGTCTTTATGTTTATTCAGAATTTCGAACAAAGTCTTATTTGCATATTCGTAAAAAACTTTACGTTTTCTATAGTGAATATATTTTTGAAGGTAGAGTGCTATTGCTTCAGAAGTACAGAAATACTTCATGTCTGGAGACAATTTCACCCTCATTTCTTCACACAATTTAAAGAAATAATGAATGGCGTTTCTGCTATTGAAAATAATAGCAGTATAATCAGGGACATTAATTCTTAATCGTCTAAACTCCTTAGCAGTTAAACCTTCTACCTGAATAAAAGATCGAAAATCAACTTTTAGTTTCCATTTATTTCCTATGTCGATAAAAGGCGATTTACCATTCTCTGGATAAGCCTGAGAAATAAGTACATTTTTTATTCTTGGTTTTTTATCTGGGGTTTGTTTGGGTAGTTCAGCTATTGGCAGTTCAATGGGTGCTTTTTTAATCGCCTTTTTTTCTATTGGAGCTATCTTTTCTGACTTAACTGCCTTCTTAGCGGTTGGAGCTTTTTTTTCTGACTTGACTACCTTCTTAACGATTGGAGCTAGTTTTTCTGACTTGACTACCTTCTTAGTGATTCGAGCAATAGGTTTGGGAGTTGCCTTCTTCGCCTTTTTTGATTCTGCAGCAAGCGAAATAGGCTTTGAACCTGCTTTTGTCTTGATTAACTCTTGTTTTTTCTTGGGGCTACTTTTAATGACAGCAGCCTTTTTAGATGGCAACTTTTTGCTTTTTGAAATCGTTGCAGCAGCTTTTTTAGAGGCTTTAGGAGGGCTAATGGCAGCTTTCTTTGCTTTTGAGGAAGTCACTTTGACTGTTTCCGCTTTTGAAACCTTTGATTTCGCTTTTTGTTTAGGTTGCGGTTTAGAAAGCGCAACTTCCTTTTTTTTGGTTGGAACTATCGCTTTCTTGATACTCTTTTTTTTCAATGCAACTGATGTTTTGGCCATGTTTAAGTTTTATTTACTTCGAAAAATCAAATATTAATTTCAATATAATCAACACTGGTGCAATTTCGAGGGTGCAAATATAGACAATAAAATGAAAAAAATCATTACTAAGTTCTTGAATACCCGCAACTAAACCTTTGAAATACTTTAATAACTGAGCGAGCAGATACACAATCCCTACAAGAATGATTAGAAATAGCTCATATTTTTTTCCTCCCGTTTGAATAAATATCATCAAGGGTAAAGCGCAAAGAGCGGTGAATTGATTAATAGTGGAGGTATGAGAAACATAAATATTTATAACTGTTGATTTAGCTGCGACTTGACCAAGGAGCTTTAGAACGATCAATCTGAAGACATAATAGAAGCTAAAACTTATTAAAATTATTAGAAAGAGTTGAGTTCCTTGATTATATGCAATGGAGACTTTAGTATATCTTGCCAGTGAGTAAATATAAATAGAGGTTACAAATATATATACTATGTTTAACAAGAAAGATCCAAAGGCATTAAGGTCAGACCATTCTCTCGAAGAGGGTGAGGTAGAGATTTTAAAAGTATTTTTGAACAACACGTCGAAATAATCTTTATATCTCAGTTTCACTAAAATGATTAGTGCAAGCAGTCCGATGATAGGTAAGATAAGAAATCCGATTGAATTTACCGACTGGATAATTTCTACTTGCATTGGTAAGATTCGTTTGTCTTCGCCGAATCCTTTTGGGTTAAACTTAGAGCTCAGCAAAAGAAAGGAAGTATCAATATGCGCTATGGTATATTTCCGAATAGAATCCTTCATTGCGACGCTATCTATTGGACTTACCTGAACGGAATCAACAGGATATTGTCCTTGAGCTTCCAGGCAAACGCTGATAAAAATCATTAAGAATCCTACAAATTTGATCAATCTTAAAAGCTTAATTAAAAGTAATTAACATACCCAAAATGTATTTTTGAGTTTTTTATTTCTATTTTATTGTCCAACTGCTTTCCCAATGCGTAAGTCAAACCAAACAAGCCTATTTTGGTTTCCAAGGTAACACCGAGACCAAAACCAAAAGGAAAATCTGTTTTTACGCCTCTATATCTCACATCTTCTACTGCAGCAAGGTCAAAGAAAGTGTAAAAATAGGCGTTTTTCGATAGCAAATATCTGTATTCTGTGCTAAGTATTGTATAATAGGGTGTAAAAATACTTTCTTCATCAAATCCACGTAACAATCTATTTCCCCCAATTCTGAACATTTCATTTTCATAAATATTTTTAGTTACAAAGTATTTTGCTTGAATGGACGTTTTGATGGTGCTTCTTCTTTTAATTGGCCAATATTTTGCGTAATCAATTCCAAATTGAAATTGCAAATATTTCTTTGGTATGCTATCATAGAGATAAGCAAAACTCTCCTTGCTTATTGGGTCAATTAAGCGCGTGATGGCAGTATTCTTCTCTATTTTTTTTAATCCGGCACCGAAGGAAAAAGTCAAATCATTTCCACGAACTGGATTAAACTTATAGTTCAAATTATCGAATCGATATTCAATACCATAGAGTGTATTTTTTGTATCTAATATTCGCGGTAATTTGCGCAAATATTTGATGGCATTTGAATCGACATTTAAGAGCCTGGTTGAGTGTACATCAACGAAAGCCTTCAGTTGACTATTGCCAGAAAAGTTATACAAAACACCTACTCTATAATTTAAATCAAGATTAGAGGTATCTCTTTTATATAGATCGAATTTAAAATCTAAACCGATAGGCAAATTAAGAAAATAGGGGTAGGATAGTGCCAATTGAAGCCTTTGCGTTTTAGGTTGCATTTTTTGCCAATCGATGAGCAGATCACCACCAGTACCAAAGGGATTCACAATGTTTATTCTGGCTTGTCCTGTGATGAGTAGTTTCTTCGTCTTGTCGTTGTTTGGTAGAAAACCAATAATAAAATCGAACTTACTAGTTCGTCTATTTTTAAGAAACAGATTGATGGTAGCCTTATTATTATAGAAGCTCACCACATGAGGACGTTCCTCTTCCACAAAGCCAAGATCAGAGATTGCTTTTTTCATTTTTAGAATAGCCTCTTCAGAATAAAGACTTCCCGGTTTTAAATGTAAATAGCTGCTTAAGAAACGATTTTTTATTCTTGCTTTTCCATTGATAAGAATTGAGTCTATCGTTATTTTATCGTTCTTTTCAATGTATATTTTTGCGGTTACTTTTTGTTCTGAGAAAACAATGCTATCCAGATAGATGGCGGCAAAAGGGTATCCAACATTTTCAGCATTTTTTAGAATTTTTTCTTTGATTAATTCTACTTCATTCCATGAAATTTTATCACTTAATAATTTTATACCTGACAAATAGGTTTCATCAATATTACCATTCTCAAGTATAAAAGAGGTATATACTTTACCTACAAAAATGTATGCGTAATAGTTAGAATCTCTAGCCACCAGACTATCGATAGAGGCAGATAAATAGCCTTTGTTTTTTAGATTTTTGACAGTTTGTATGACACTATTTTGCAGTGCCATCGTATCTGATTCCTTTGCGGATGAAACGGCACATTTTCTTAAAACAACATCATTTGCATCTATTGCCTTATAAAACAACTCAGCGTTTTTTTGCGCCCGAAGATTAGAACCTTGTATCAGAAAGAAAATGCAGAAGAGCAATGCAACTCTTTGCCATAGGTAATTTAAATTTCTTATATTCTTTAGTTGCATTGTTTAATCTCTTACAAAGTTATGCTTATCCGAACATTATTGATACTTTCGTATACAAATGGCAGGTATTTATATTCATATTCCTTTTTGCAAGCAAGCATGCAATTATTGTAATTTCTATTTTTCAACCTCATTAGAACATAAAAACGAATTAATAGAGGCATTATTACAAGAGATTGAACATCGAAAAGACTATTTAGAAAGCAAACAAATCGACACCATTTATTTTGGAGGCGGAACTCCCTCCCTATTGTCAAGTGATGAATTAGAGAAAATTTTCGACAAAATTGTTTCAACTTTTGATGTACATCCATTAGCAGAAATTACGCTAGAAGCCAATCCTGATGACCTACACAAAGAAAAGCTAAAGGCTTTCAAACAAAGTCCTATCAATCGATTCAGCATAGGAATACAATCTTTCATGGATGATGACTTACAGTATATGAATCGCGCTCACACAAGTATAGAAGCGATAGAGAGCATCTATAGAACACAAGATGCAGGCTTTGAAAATATTTCTATCGATTTAATTTATGGAACACCAACCCTTAGCAATAGTAATTGGAATAATAATATTTTAAAGGCCATCAATACTCAAGTTCCACATATATCTGCCTATGCTCTGACTGTGGAGCAACATACCAAATTGGATACCTTGATTCGCAAAAAAATATTGGCTCCAGTCGATGAAGTTAAATCAAGTGAACAGTTTATTCATATGATTGAACTATTGGAGACAAATGCCTTTGAGCAGTATGAAATTTCGAATTTCTGCAAGAACGAACAGATTTCTAAGCATAATTCTTCTTATTGGAAAGGCATACCCTATATCGGTATTGGGCCTTCGGCCCATTCTTTTGATGGCCGTAGCAGAAGCTGGAATCCCTCTAGCAATATGAAATACGTGCAAGGCATTAGGACAAAAATGGATGTTCGCACCACCGAAGTACTCACAAGACATGATGTATTGAATGAACAAATCATGACAGGCATAAGAACCAAATGGGGTATTAACTTAATGATGATCGAAAACACTTATGGAAAAGAGGTTATAGAAGAAATGCAGTATAACCTGCAAGAAAATGCGCAACAAAGTTGGTATCGTATTGAGAATAATGTTTTAACTTTAACCAAAGAAGGGAAGCTCTTTGCGGACAAAATTGCTTCCGATTTATTTTTTGATTCTTCAGAGGAAGGGGAATTATTTAGTCTATAAAATTAAAATCCATGGTCCATTATTTTTTTATTTTTCTTCTTGCGCTGCTTGCGAGTACGCCAGAAACAAGTTTTAAAAAGCCAAGTTCAAAGAGTCCCTTTTTTACCTTAGTTAGAGCCGAAAAAATTCCTTGGCAAAGTGGAGTGGCAGAAGGAAAGGGCGGTTCAGGCATCACCTACAATGTGCTATTGACTTTTAAAAAAGATTTTAAAGGATATTTTAATATTATATGGATTGGAAGGCATTATTATACTGCAAAAGTGTTGAAGAAAGAAGCCAATCCAAATTTGAATGATTTCAAAGCCGGTGAAACGATTACAGTGCAAGTGACCGAATTTATTCGTTATCCAATTGGCGAAAGACCTTTGGTGAAGAATGATACCGATCCGCCATTTGACTATACCGGAGAATGTCTTTTAGAATATGTGAGTGGATCGACTACTTATTGCTATGTCATCAAAAAATTTGTGAGTAGCAGCTCAGTCAATGGAATTTGAGCTAATGAAGTTGTTTTGTAAACGCCCTCATTTTTGCTTCTAGTTCTTTACTAACAGGCACTAATGGCAATCGCAAGCAGTTTTCTATGATTCCCATTTGACTTAAAAAAGCCTTCGCTCCACCGGGATTTCCTTCCGCAAAAAGTAAGTGCATACCCGCTAGCAATTTAAAGTGAATGTTTGATGCTTTCACAAAATCTCCTTTCATAGCAAGCTTCACCATTCTTGAAAATTCGACAGGCCAAACATTTGCAGCAACTGATATCACACCATCCATTCCGAATGAAATCATAGGTAAGGTTAAAGCATCTTCTCCAGAGATGACAAGGAAATCTTTTGGTTTATCTCTCACAATTTCCATACACTGTATGAGATCTCCACTTGCTTCTTTTACCGCAACGATATTCTTTATGTCTTTGGCGAGTCTGATGCAGGTTGCGGTGGTGATATTACTTGCTGTTCTTCCTGGTACATTGTAGGCAATTACAGGCAAATTGGTTTCGCTACACACCGCTTTATAGTGCTGATAAATGCCTTCTTGAGTAGGTTTGTTGTAGTAAGGACTTGCAGACAAAATAGCATCATATCCTTTAACATTAAATGCTTTAATCTCCTGAATGAGCTTTGCAGTATCGTTACCGCCAAATCCTGCGACTAAAGGCACTCGTTTTTTATTTTTTTCTGTAATACACGCAAAGACATCCATTCGTTCTTGCCAATCGAGTGTTGCCGTTTCTCCTGTGGTACCAAGGGCTACGATATAATCTACTCCTTTACCGTCAGCAATCACATGATTGACCATAGCTTCTAGACCAATGAAGTCGACCTTTCCTTTTTTAGTGAATGGAGTGATGAGTGCCACCCCAGTGCCTTTCAATTTTTTCATGGATTAAGCGTTAATGCTTTTTAAATAAAATTCTACTTGATTGAGATAGGTTTTGATGGAGTGGTCGCTTTCGCTATGTATCATCCAATCATAGCTATTTTTTGCTTTTTCCACATAAGGGCCCATTCTAAATTTAGCTTCAGAATGCGCAGCAATATATTGTAAAGGAAGGCTTTCTTTGGTGTGGACAGAAATGAGAACGTCCATAGGTTGTTTGATAAACTCGTCTACCTCTTTGTTTTGAGGAATCTTATACCAGTTAAGACTTGCCTTATTGAAGAACTTCATTAGCTCACTGCTTTCCGTTTTCTTATCATTGATATATGCTAAGGAGTATACTTTTTTGCCTGAAGCTTTTAACTTTCCAATAAAATTTGCTACCAGCATATTATTATCAGCTATCGTCGCATCGAATATCACACCAAAGGAACTTGCTGTATTGATGTTATATACTTTTTTGGTTCGATTTTCATCATCGATATTTTTTCTCAAAAACCGATAAAAGAACCAAGCTTTTAATCTATTAAACAATGCCATATATTAACTTTCAGGTAGTATACAATACTACGATTAAATACCTACTTCGCTTTCTTTATAAAATCCAATTTTAGCATATTTATCTATCCTATTTTGAATTCGCTCTTCGGGTGTTTGTTTGGTCAATGCTGCCAGATGCTTTTTAATCTCGACTTTAAGAAGTTGTGCCATTTCTTCAGGGTATGCATGAGCACCACCTAAGGGTTCTTTAACAATACCGTCAATGATTCCATGCTTTAAATTATCTTCGGCAGATAACTTTAATTGAATAGCTGCTTGTTCTTTTTTCTCCCAAGTACGCCATAGGATTGAAGAACAAGATTCAGGAGAAATCACAGAGAACCAAGTATTCTCTAACATTAAAGTTTTATCACCCACACCGATACCCAAAGCACCACCAGAGGCACCTTCGCCGATAATCAACACCAATACTGGCACTTTAAGCAAGGTCATTTCATAAATATTTCTTGCTATCGCTTCGGCTTGACCTCTATCTTCTGCCTCAATGCCAGGAAAAGCACCAGGAGTGTCTACGAAAGTGATGATAGGCTTATTAAATTTTTCAGCTAAGCGCATCAATCTAAGTGCCTTTCTATATCCCTCTGGATTTGCCATTCCAAAGTTTCTGTATTGACGCATTTTGGTATTAATGCCTTTTTGATGTCCAATGATCATCACTGTTTCGCCATCTAAACTTGCGAATCCACCTACAATTGCCTTATCGTCCTTCACATTTCTATCACCATGCATTTCAATAAAATTGCTACAGATAGTATTGGCATAGAATAAAGTGTATGGTCGTTCTGTATGTCTTGATACTAATACTCTTTGCCACACCGTAAGATTGGAATATATTTCGCTTTGAGTGTTTTTGATCTTGGTCTCTAACTCCGCGATTTTATCGCTCATATCGATTGTTCCTTTCTCCTGGATTTCTTTAAACTTTTCCATTTCTGCATATAAATCAGCAATGGGTTGTTCGAATTCTAAAAAAGTCATAGTCGTGTTATTTTTAGCAAATTTAATATAATAAAGTTGTTAATGATTTAAGAAGTAAAAAATTAAGATTTATTAAATCAATAGGAATGATCAGATAAACTGTCTCTTCAGTTCAATGCGTAAAAGTTCAGAAGGATTTAATACTCCGGTTTTCAATTGATTCCAGTTTAAGATATCTTCTTGTAGATATTTATGCAAAGGTGCTAATTTTTCTATTGGAAACAATTTTAAAGAACTGATGAACGCTTGAGCCACATTGTATTGCGGCAACATTTTTCCATCATCAATCTTGATGCAAACACCTATTTTTTTATTGTATAAAGACATGCAATAGACACCTTCAGCCCCTGTTTTGCCGACAATTTCATCTCCACAAATGCGCATCATGTCTGTACAATAACGATTGGTTCCTGCCACCATTTCAGGATAGCTTTTTACCGCTTCGATGATCAATGCACATGCTTGTTTCCTAGCTTCGCTAAAGTTGGATGCGGCAGCAAGATTTTTGTATCCGATTGCTTGATGTAGCACAGAAACACTGTAGACAGGTGCAGAACATCCATCGATAGCCGCTATCATTGATTCTTCCGAGACTTCATACATTTCGGCACATACTTTTTTGATTTGCTGTTGCAGTGGATGATTCGGATTTAAGTAATCATCGGTATCTACATTATAAAACATACAATACGCTAAAAAACCAGCATGTTTGCCTGAACAATTATTATAGATATCCGTTGGTTTTTTATCATTTTGATACATGTCTTTAATATCTTCACTGAGTGTTGGCAGATGGGCACCACACTTCAAATCCAGCTCCGATAGACCGATTTTAGAGAGAATAGAAGCCACTGTCTCTAAATGCATTTTTTCTGAATTGTGTGAACCACACATCACTGCGATTTCTTTAAGCGTGAAGCCATATTTGAGCACTGCACCACTTTCTAACAAAGGAATATGTTGCAGGAATTTCATTGAAGATCTAGGATAGCACATTTGATGAATATCGCCCAGAGAGAACAATAGCTCATTATTTTCATCCACCACACAAATGACTCCTCGATGAAAGCTTTCCACTATCTCACCACGATGTACTTCCACTAAAATGGGATTTTCCATGATTTTAAATTATGCTCAAAGTTAAGCATTTTAGTCTTGTTGCACATGAGGTCCTTGCTTGTCAGAAATGTTGCCATACAAGAAAAGTTAGATTTCAAATCGAGGCTGCGTGAAGGAATGGAGCAAGTACCGTGTACTGCGGAATGCCTGATGCTTTTTGCGTTTTGTATTTGCGCAAAAAGCACACGCCCAAATAAGTCACTGAGATGATATTTTTTACAGCGGAAAAAACAACGTAACTTCGTTTGGTGAAAATTCTAATTCAACCCTTCTTGTTCCTGCTGAGTCTGCCTTATGGGCTTGTCAATGTGCTGAGAAATTATCTTTATGATAAAGGGTATATCAAGTCTACAAAATTTGCACATCCAGTGATTTCGGTGGGCAATTTGAGTGTGGGCGGGACAGGCAAAACACCACATATAGAATATTTGATAGCGTTATTGCAACCTATGTATTCGGTGGCCACCTTGAGCAGAGGCTATGGCCGAAAGACCAGTGGGTTAAGGTTTGCGGACAGTGAAAGCACCTCGCTAACGATAGGTGACGAGCCGATGATGTATCATCGAAAATATCCAATGGTGACAGTGAGTGTATCTGAAAATCGTTTGATTGCGATACCTGAAATATTGGCGAATAGTCCGGCAAATCAAGTCATTCTGTTAGATGATGCCTATCAACATCGGTCGGTAAGAGCAGGATTATCGATACTTTTAACGGCGTATGACAAACCATTCTATGAGGATTATGTAATGCCAGCAGGCATGCTGAGAGAGCCTAAAAGTGAGTATAAAAGAGCAGATATTATTATTGTTACGAAGTGTAAAAACGAGATGACAGAAGCAGAGCGAAAGGCCATGCTGCAAAAGATACAAGCATATTCCTATCAACATGTTTATTTCTCCTCCTTTACATATGGGACAATTTATGGCATGTTTGTGAAAGAATTTATGCCGATGGATGCCTTAAAAAATGTTTCTGTGATACTTTTCACTGCCATCGCCAATGATGAGGCTATGATCACTTATTTGAAAGGAAAAGTGAAGGAAGTCTATCCTTTGAAATTTGGTGACCATCACTATTTTGATAGGTTTGATATCGAGAGTTTGAATAATACTTTTAACAATATACAAGAGGAGCAAAAGATGATACTCACCACTGAAAAAGATGCCACGAGGATTGTGCTATTGAGAGAAATTATTTTAGAAAAAAAATTACCTATTTATATTCTTCCTGTGAAAGTTTCCTTTTCTGAAAAGGATAAAAAAAGTTTCGAAGCAGATGTTCTAGATTATATGGACCATACCTTACAAAAAATCAACAATAGAAATGAGGCAACTGATGAATCTATGCATACATTTAATGTGTAACTTTGCTTCGCATACAAATTGATTACATTTAACAATATAAATAAAAAGATTGATGGAATTATACGATAAAATTCAGGAGTGCACCGCTTATATTCAGTCAAGAGTTGCAGAGAAACCAAGCATTGGAATTATTTTAGGAAGTGGATTAGGCAATTTTGCAAACGAGATAGAAATATTGTCAGAGCTCAATTACACAGAGCTTCCGCACTTCACCAACTCAACCGTAAAAGGACATGGAGGTAAATTAATATTTGGAAAGTTGGGTGGAAAAAATGTGGTGTGTATGTCGGGTCGTTTTCATTATTATGAAGGACATTCGATGGAAGCAGTTACTTTTCCAGTGCGTGTGATGCAATTTCTTGGTGTAGAAGTATTGATGGTTTCGAATGCCTCGGGTGGCATGAAGCCGGGCATGTCTGTGGGTGAAGTGATGATTATTACAGACCATATCAATTTACAAGCAGAGCATCCATTAAGGGGAAAAAACGATGAAAGATTAGGGCCACGTTTTCCAGAAATGCTTGGCGCCTATGACAAGGAACTCATTCAAAAAGGAGTTGAGATTGCTACCAAAATGGGCATCACCTTTCATACAGGTACTTATGTAGGTGTTCAAGGACCGACGTTTGAGACACCTGCAGAATACAAGTGTTTTCATTTGATGGGCGGAGATGCGGTTGGCATGAGTACGGTTCCAGAGGTGATCGTCGCTAGACATGGAGGGATGAAAGTATTTGCTATATCAGTGATTTCGGATATTGGATATCCAGAAGAGACGATGGATGCGAAAATAAGTCATGATATCGTTTTGCAGAAAGCAGCTGCAGCAGAGCCTATCATGTCTGCGATCATCAAAGGCGTGATTCATAGCATTTAATTTAATAAGCAGCGTACAGCATTGCCATTGAAAAAAATTATTCTCTTATCGATCATTTGCCTTTGTATCAAAGGTAGTTTTGGCCAACACAAGCTCCAAGAGCATTTGGATTCATTGTCTGCGTTTAAGGTTCAATACTATTACGAGCAGAGAAAGGATGTATTGTATGGTCCAGATACTAGCATCCGCAATCTTGAAGAATATAATTTTGTTCAACGTGAAGAAGCAGAATATCACAATTTAGGAAACGTAGGTAATGAAGCTTATTCGATCATGTTGCAACCACTAAGAGCTCCTGGGTTCTCTAATGGATTGCACCAGTTTGATTTATATTGGATAAATCTAAAAGATATTAAATACTATACCCTGAAGCGTCCATTTTCGGAGCTGACCATGAACATAGGATTAAGGCAGGAGTTAAATTTCAGAGGAAGTCATAGTCAGAATATTGGCAAAAATTTTAACTTCGGGTTTTACTTTAATCGATTGCAGGCGAAAGGATATTATCAGAGACAACAGACCATAGATAATAATATTTCGTTGTATGGAAATTATTTGACGAAGAATCAAAAATTCAGAACCATTGTAGCTTTTGTGTTGAATAGTTTTAAGACACAACAGAATGGGGGTGTTAAAAATGATTTTATCAATGATCCCGACAAAAGCCCTTTTACCAAGGAATTGCTGGATGTAAATTTGGAGAATGCCAACTCCAACTACAGGGACATGTTTGCAAAATTAAATCAAGCTTACGAGATTGGTTATAAATATGACCAAGTTGTAGATGATACTTTAACGGTAAAAAAATATCAGCCATTATGTAGCATTAATTATGAATTTGGAATTGGTAGGAATCGATTTAATTATGTAGATAAGAGCACAACTATTGACAGCAATTATTATCAGCCATTTTTCTATCGCGACAAGGATATATTAACCTCCAATGATACCTTGTCACACTCCTTGAGGTATGCTAGGATTACAAATCAGGTTTCCTTTGAATTTCTTGGCTATAAGAAAGTGAAAGGTTCGGCAGGCAAGCCTATCAATCTAATGGCCGGTGCTAGTTTGATACATGAGAACTATGAATTGACACAGAATTTTTATGAAAAAACCTTTAATAACTTGAGTGTAAAAGGCTATTTCAGAAGCAATGAATTGGCCAATAAAAAATGGAATTATTTAGCCTCCGCCCAATTTTTTCTTTCGGGTTATAATTTGGGAGATATTGATGTGAGAGGTGGCATTGATTATAACTTTAAGAAAGCTGGAAAGCTATATTTGAATGGTATTTGGAGCCGACAAGCTCCTTCATGGATCGAAAACCATTATCACAATTTTTCTAATACATGGAATCATCAATACAAAAAAATAAATACCATTCAGTTGAATGCCATTTATTCGAATCTACTTGTACATAAACAGGCAAAGGTTTTTCTGAAAGCAAGCGTAAATTACTACCTCATTAATAACTATATTTTCTGGAATACTTCATCAAACGCTGTACAATTAGGTAAAGCATTAAACATTGCCAATGCGAGTATCAGCCTTGATTTATCTTACCGTCACATGCATCTCGATAATTATATCATGTTACAAAGCAGCAATCGAAATGATGTGATACAGATGCCTAAATTTTTTGCAAAAGTTAGTTTGTATTATGAAAGTATGGTCTTCAAGAAAGCTTTGTATGCGAGTATTGGTGTTGACATGAGGTATTTTAGCGATTATTATGCAAATAATTATAACCCTTTGATTGGACAATTTTATTTGCAAGATCAATTAAAGATGCATTATTTACCGGTGCTAGATTTGTTCGTGAATATGAAAGTAAAAACGGTTCGTTTGTTTTTGAAAGGCAACAATTTACTTCAAGGCATTGGTACCAAAGGCTATTATACAGGCTATCTCTATCCAGCTGATGAGCGGTCATTTAAATTTGGTGTAACATGGCGATTTTTGGACTAAGCTTTTTTATCTAACAAAGCAGCAGATAATATTTTGAAATTTTCACTTAAGCAAAAACAATTCATTGATACAGCCATTGGGCTGCCACTGCTTTTGCTCAATAAAATGTTAACGATAGCTTTGGGTAAGATACTTCGTAGAGACCATGCTTTGAGCATCGCTCCCAAAAAAATTGTGATCATCAAAATACTAGGACTTGGAAGTGTGATTATGGCGACAGATGCCTTGGTTTCTATCAAGAAAAAGTATCCTCATAGCTCTTTCGAAATCATCTGCAGTGCATCTATTGGAGAAGGGGTTGCGTCATTAAATTTGTTTGATAAAGTCCATTTGATTTCGGATAGCTCATTCCACCGGACTATATTTTCTTCCATCAAAGTACTTAGCAACTTTTGGTTAGATCGATGTTGGGTCATAGACCTTGAAGTATATTCTAAACTCTCTTCCTTATTATCGCTTTGGACTATAGCCATCAATCGATTTGGATTTTATTTTGATGCAGTGCCGTTTAGAAACAATGTAAACACACATAATATCTTTTTTGACACCACTTCAAATGTCACGGATAACTACAAACGAATAGCTGAAGCCGTAGAGGTGACAAGCATTGAAAAGTATATCATCAAAGGATTTGAACATAGAGATATCAATCAAACATACACCTACATTGCCATCAATAACACATGTAGTGAATTGGCGAGAGAGAGGCTACTCACCAAGCAACAAATGAAGGAGGTGTGTACATGGATTATTGAAAATACAAACTATAAGATTGCGATGTTAGGCGCTCCTTCCGACAGAATGGACATGGAGGATTTCATAAGTGAGATGAAGATAGATAAGATTGAAAATCTCGCAGGAAGTCTCTCCTTTAGCAACTATTATCATTTTTTGCATAACGAATGTAAAGTAATGTTGACAGTAGATTCGGCCCCATTGCATATTGCTCAGAAGTTAAATATGCCCACCCTTTCTATTTGGGGACCGACCACACCGCAAAGCAGAATTGAAGTGAATCAAAATAATAAAATCATTTTCCATAATGTTGTTTGTACTCCATGTGCACATATCAGTGGGGCATTACCTTGCAAAGGAAATAACTTTTGCATTAAAGAAATTAAGGGTGCTGAAATCATACAAGAGCTAAAATTATTGTTGTAATTTTATTCTTACATGAAGCATAGGAAAATTATTTTTTGGGGCATTTTCATCTTTTGTATGAGTCTGATTTTTGTCAGATATAAGATTTCCATTAATGACGAAGGCTATGGAAAAGCTTGGTATTTCGGAGATGCATTTAGCAGTAATAATGTGAAGAGCGCTGCCATGTATTATCAGGAGCATGGTTTTTCTTCGAATGATTATTTGCCTACTTACAACTATCAAGATAGCATCGTTGGCAATGAATTTATCTATACGCATTATCCACCGTTGGCTGAATGGATGGGTGGTATCAGCACAAGATTAACGGGTAGTCATTCTGAATACGTACTTTCTCTTTTACCCGTTTTTCTTTCTATACTGCTCTTTTTTTTAATCTACAAAGTGATTGAAGAGATCACTGAATATGCCACCGAAAGCTTTATCGCAGCTTCTTGTTTGGTTTTATCTAATTATTATTTGGGTTGGGCAAGTGACCTTCATCAACACGTATATATCGAATTTGGGCGATGGCTCTTTGTTTGGATTTGGTGGAAATATTTAAAACAGCAAAGCACTTCATGGAACATTCCTCTATTGATGCTTATTTACGCCTGTATTTGTTTTGTATCCTTTGAAGCCTACGTCTATATTGCCATCATCACTGTTGGTTTCGCCTGGGTACTGACCAAAAAAATAATACGATGGGAAATTGCTTTGTTACTTTTAGTTCCGGTTTTAATGTTCTCTCTTAGAATGTACATCAACTATCATCATTTTCATGATTGGTCAACCACCATTGCCGACTTTCGTCATGCCTATGCCACAAGAACAGGCGTTACAGAAGGTTATAGTGAGCTCGGCAGAAAAATGACCTTAAGAGATTATGTGTATTTTCTTCCTCAAACCAGGTTCATCAGGCTTGGACATTTTTATCTCTTCCCTTCTGCTGTTTTGATTGGATTATGTATTACTGGTTTATTAAAAATTAAGTCACTGAATAAAACACTCTTTCAATTATGTTTGGTGGTGTATTTTTCTTGTATCAGTTGGACTTTTTTAATGGCACAACATGCCCTCATTCATATCTTCACCTTACGTCATTTAGCCATTTTTGTGGCACTCACATTGGGCTTCGGACTTATGTCTTACTTTGAAAAACTTAAAATCGATTTCCATAAGAAAAACAAAAGCATGTTTGTGTTGCATGTCATGATGATTGCGTATTCAATTGTCTATTTTGGAATCAATACCTTCTATTTTCTATATTTAAAATATGGCTTTATGTATCCACATTTTGGCACTTCTACTTTCGAGGTGACTTCCATGTTTAAATAAGCGGCTATTGTTTGGTTTATCTCTTAAAGTATAAGGTTTAGGTACCTTATTTAAACAGCTCTATAGCTTTCTTTTTTATGGCATCATCCACGCATGGCTTCATAGGTATTGACCCACAATGGATCATCTTTTGTAGGCTAAATGAAAAGAATTGTATGATTGAAATGGACGAATCTATTCGCTTGTAGCTTCTTCCTCAACAGAAGCCACTGCTTTAGGTTCAGATGGGAAAAACTTTCCCTGAAAAACAAAAATGATAGCAACTCCAACAGATATAGCAGAATCTGCTACATTGAAAATCGCATTAAAAAAGGTGAAGGGTTCTCCGCCTATTTTCGGAATCCAAGTTGGAAAATATCCGCTGACCATTGGAAAATAAAACATGTCAACTACATTACCCTTTAGGAAAGAACCATAGCCACCTCTTGCAGGAAATAATTGCGCGAGACGTTGTGTGCTATCGTCAAATATTAAACCATAGAAAGCACAATCTATCATGTTTCCAGCCGCACCAGCAAGAATCAAGGCAACGCAAAAAATAAAGCCTGCATGCATATCCTTTTTGATACTGCTGATTAAAAAATAGGCAATTCCTGAGATGGCAATCAATCTAAAAATACTCAGGAACAACTTACCCGAATCGCCTCCGAATACCATTCCAAAAGCCATTCCAGGATTTTCTGTAAAATGAATATAAAAGAAATTTTTGATCACTTCTAGCTCTTCACCAGAAAACATACTTGTCTTCACAGCAATTTTTACCACTTGATCAATCAAGATGACTAGAAATACTGTAATAGCTGCAATAAGGTATTTTTTGCGCAACAAATCGAATTATTTTTGAGAATCTCTGAGGTTTTTTGCCTCAATGGTTTGCGTTGCATGAGGTACTGCGATCAATCGTTCTTTAGAAATCAATTTACCTGAATCTTTACAGATACCATAGGTCTTATTGTTGATTCTAACGATGGCTTTCTCTAAATTTTGAATAAAAGTAGATTGCTTAGAAGCCATTTGATTTAAGTATTCTTTTTCGGTATGCAAAGAGCCTTCTTCCATAGAATTAAACTTATGATCTTCTTCCCCTTCAGAAAAATCATCTTTCTTTAAAATTTGCTTTCTATACAATTCTAATTCTTGTCTTGCTACCTCTAACTTTTGGTTGATTAGTGTTCTGAACTCTTCTAGCTCCTCATCACTGTAACGGGTTTTTTCTGCCATGCTATTTCTATTTTTTTTGTTCTATGTAAAGTTGTAATGCTATTTCGTTAATGTCAATTTCTTCAAATTCTTCAAGCTGATCCATTTCTATAATTTCAGCCGCTAATATTTCACTACAAATATAATCTTTATACAGATGTAAAGCGTTAGAAAAAATATCATTGCGCGATACTTTCACCACTATCCTATCGGTCACATTAAAATCTTTTTCTTTACGTAAATTTTGCACTCTATTCACAAACTCTCTCGCATTTCCTTCTGCCATCAAGGTTTCCGTCAAACTAATATCAAGCGCCACTGTTATGTTCGCCTCATTGGCAACGATCCAACCCGGAATATCCTCTGATACAATTTCCACTTCTGCAGTGGTCACTGTAATACTGCTTTGTTCAATCTGAATTTGTAATTCTTTATTTTTCTCTAAAGCTATAATGTCCTCTTGCGATAAATTCTCGAAAGCGGCTTTCGCACTTTTCATCATCGCTCCTAATTTAGGACCCAATAATTTAAAATTTGGTTTGGCTTTTTTGGTTACAATACCGGCCGTGTCTGTCACATACTCGATCTCTTTGATGTTCACCTCACTCAAAATATAGCTTTCTACTTTCTGCAATTGCTCTTTTATAGCAATGCTTTCTACAGGTATCAAAATTTTTGACAAAGGTTGACGAACCTTTATTTTTTCTTTCTTTCGAAGCGATAATACTAAAGAACAAATGGTCTGTGCCATGTCCATCCGCTCTTCTAACTGATTATCGATTTTATGCGGATGCACTTCTTGAAGGATACTCAAATGCACCGAGGTATGTCGCAACATACCTGTAGCAGATGAACGCATCTTATCCGATAAATTTTTATACAACCATTCTGAGAAGAAAGGTGCCACCGGACTCATCAATTGACTTACCGTCAACAAACATTCATATAAAGTTTCATAGGCAGCTTTTTTGTCTGCATTCATTTCGCCTTTCCAAAACCTTCTTCTACTCAAACGCACATACCAATTGCTCAACTGATTATCTATAAAGCCTTCTATGGCACGCACCGCTTGTGTTGGCTCATACCCTTCAAAAGAGGCATTCACCTCTTTCATCAAATTTTGCAACTTCGATAAAATCCATTTATCTAATTCAGTTTTCTGATCATCGGCTACTAAATTATTCTCGTCATACACAAAGCCATCGATGTTGGCATACAATGCAAAAAATGAATAGGTATTATACAAGGTCCCAAAAAACTTTCTTTGCGTCTCTACGATACCTTCACTCTCTTGTGTTTCATTATCCCAACTGAATTTCAAATTATCCCATGGATTGCTATTGCTAATCATATACCAACGCACCGCATCTGCACCATATTTATCAATCGCTAAAAATGGATCAACGGTATTGCCCAATCGCTTGCTCATTTTATTGCCGTTTTTATCCAACATCAATCCATTGGATACAACATTTTTATAAGCAACACTATCAAACAACATGGTGCCCAATACATGCAAAGTATAGAACCAACCTCTTGTCTGGTCAACACCTTCAGCGATAAAATCGGCAGGAAAACTATGATTGAATTTCTCTTGATTCTCCAAAGGCCAATGCCATTGTGCATAAGGCATCGCTCCGCTATCAAACCATACATCCATCAAATCTTCTTCGCGTTTCATCGCCTGACCACTATCAGAAACTAAAATCACTCTGTCGATATAGGGTTTATGCAAATCGATAGAAGCATCATCCAATGGGAAGTCTGAGGCTTGCATCAAGCCTGCAGCAATCGATTTTTGTACTTCACTTTTCAAATCAGCTATGGTTCCAATCACTTTTATTTCTTCACCATCAGCACTTCTCCAAATCGGCAAAGGCGTTCCCCAAAACCGTGAACGAGAAATATTCCAATCGATTACATTTTCTAACCACTGACCAAAACGCCCTTCCCCTGTCGATTTTGGCTTCCAATTGATCTCTTTATTCAAGGCCACCATTCGCTCTTTCACTGCAGTGGTGCGAATAAACCAGCTATCCATCGGATAGTAAATAATCGGTTTATCTGTTCGCCAACAATGCGGATAACTATGCTCGTATTTCTCTGTCTTAAATAATTTATTGTCTATCTTCAATTTCAATACAATCATGTCATCGGCACTCATGTATTTTTCTAATTTCGGAACAATTTCTTTTAATCTTTCTTGTTGTTCCAGCAGATCACTGGCCTTCTCTGCCTCTGTCAAATAAGCTTCTTTCACATACTTTCCAGCCAAAGGGAAAACAGCATCATGCACGGTATCCAAAAATTTTCCTTGCTTATCTACTAAGGTTAAATTACCCATGCCTTGTTGCTTCGCCACACGCATATCATCTGCTCCAAATGATGGTGCAATATGCACCACTCCTGTACCATCGGTTGTCGTCACAAAATCGCCTGCAATCACTTCAAAGGCCCGCCCATCCTCAGGTTGCACATAAGGCAATAATTGCTCATACGCAATTCCAAGCATCAAAGCACCAACACCAATGTCGGTTGAAGCCAATACTGGCAATTGATTCCAAGAAAATATTTTCTCTTGCAAATCCTTTGCTACAATCACTGAAACTTCCTGTTTAGTATAAAAATTGATCGTCTTTACTTTTACATATTCAATCTTCTCTCCTACCGCCAAAGCCACGTTACTAGGCAATGTCCAAGGCGTAGTGGTCCAAGCCAAAATACGCACATCGTCTTCCTCGCCATCAAACAAAAAGGCTGAACGCTCATTGCGAATCACTTTAAATTGTGCAATCGCCGACACATCTTTTACATCTCTATAACTACCCGGTTGATTCACCTCATGCGAACTCAATTGTGTACCAGCAGCGGGCGAAAAAGGTTGTATGGTATAGCCTTTATACACATAACCCTTATCAAAAATCATTTTAAAAACCGCCCATAAGGATTCCATATACGCATTGGTATAGGTAATATAGGGATGATCCAAATCGACCCAATAGCCCATTTTACGGGTAATATCGTCCCATTTATCTTTGTATTTGGTCACCTCTTGACGACAAACACGATTATATTCTTCAATCGTAATTTTTGTACCAATATCTTTTTTGGTAATGCCCAAAGTCTTCTCCACATTCAGTTCTATCGGCAAACCATGAGTATCCCAGCCACCCTTTCTTTCCACGCGTTCGCCTTTCAAAGTATGATATCGTGCAAATACATCTTTGATGGTACGCGACATCACATGATGTATACCAGGCAAGGCATTGATGCTCGGCGGACCTTCATAAAAAATATAAGGTTTTGCAGCTTCACGCTCACTCATACTCTTCTGAAAAATATCATTCGCCTGCCAAAAAGCCAATATCTCTTTATCTATTTCAGGCAACTGCATTCCGCTGTATTCCGGAAACTGTCCCTTTTGATCTGCATTTTTTTGATTCATCATTCCTTGTCTTCTATAAAAGTTTGCAAAAATAAGGATTTCAAGCGAGAAAAAGACAGCGAATTCGGGCGTCCCAAGGCCATCCATTTCCTTTCATTTTGGGCGTATCGCCCGGCCGAAGAGACAAAGCGCCCGGCCGTCCTGCTTTCTGCAGTAGCCCGATAAAGCAGCGGGGCTACTGCTGCCAATCAGTTACGCGGTGTTTCGTTCCATCTAAAATCTGTATTTAATCTTGTTATTATGGTTTGCAAAGTGCGCATTTAAAAAATTCCTAAAAACAAGACAATTTATATAATCTAAGAACTTTTCAGCCCATTCATTGTTTATAATTTTAAGAAACTTTAAAGATTTTTAAGCGTACATTTTATAGAATTGAACTTATTTTTACAACATACAATTAACATAAAAAAATGAAAATGAAAAACTACTTTTTTACCTTACTATTTGTAAGCAGTTTACTATTAGTGCGTGCTGCGGAAGTCAATATTGGCTTTGGAGCAAGCTTTGGCAATGCCTATTCACCTGCCTCAGTAACGGTTAATGTGGGTGATTCTATCTTATGGGAGGGAGACTTTAGTAGCCATCCTCTCGCCTCTTTAACCATACCTGCTGGTGCTGCTAGTTTTAGCCAAAGTAGTGGTGGTTCATTTTGGTATGTGGTGACTACCCCAGGTACCTACAACTATAAGTGTACTGTACATGCTGGAATGACTGGTTCTTTTGTGGCGAATGCTGTTTCAACAAACATCAGCAATATCAATAACTATAGTGACTTTAAAATATTCCCAACCACCGTTCAGAATAATGTGTATGTTGACTTAGGCAATACAGACAATGCTACGATTGTGATCACCAACTTATTAGGTGATAAAGTACTTAGCGTAGAGGTAACAGACAAAGCAACCATTGATGTGTCTAGCTATAACAGTGGTTTATATTTCGTAAACGTGTACGAAGCAGATAAAGTAAAAGCAACCAGAAGATTCTACAAAAACTAGAATCGTTCAAATAAATAAAGCAGAAACGCGACACCATATGTGTCGCGTTTTTTTGTTTCTCTCCTTCAATGCAAAAGATAATTCTTCAATTATTCGGTATATTTGTAGAGAGAAACTGTTGATTGAAACCATTTTATTATAACCCATATTCCCCCCATGATGAGCATTAAAAATTTACTTCTTACTGTTTGTACAGTCCTGTTTTTTAATGGTATTGCAGAAGCACAAACCTATGGCGAATCACTTACTGTTCAGCTAGAAGCGACAGTGCAGTCATCCCCTCCTAGAATAACGCTTTCCTGGCCATCTGACATCAACGCAACTAGCTATCAAGTGTTTCGTAAGTCAACATCAGCAGTTAGTTGGGGCCCCATCTTAAGTACACTGACAGCAAGTGACACACAGTACATAGACAATGCGGTAGGCATAGATACCGTCTATCAATATAAAGTGGTGATGAATCCTGGAGCTGCTTCTGTAAAATACGGATATCTATCTTCGGGCATTGATATGAGAGCGAATAGTAGCCACGGTATTGCCATTTTGGTGGTGGAAGATTCTTTTATCACAAATCCTGTGTTCGAAAATGCCATTCAACAATTGTCATTAGATTTAGAATTAGATGGTTGGTTTCCAAAATTGAGCTATGTACATAGAACAGATGCGGTGACGGATGTAAAAGCAAAAATCACCAATCTATACAACGAAGATCCAATTAGCACCAAACTATTGATATTGTTAGGAAATGTACCTGTGCCTTATTCTGGAAATATCAATCCAGATGGACATACCGACCATCAAGGCGCTTGGCCAACAGATAATTATTATGCAGACATGGATGGTGACTGGACTGATGCGAGTGTCAACAATAGTACCGCCTCAAATCCACGTAACATCAATATTCCAGGCGATGGAAAATTTGACCAATCAAATATTCCAACTGATTTGGAATTGGCAACCGGAAGAATTGATCTATCTGATATGCCTGACTTTTCTTTGAATGAGGAAAGTTTGCTTTTAAAATATATGGAGAAACTTCATCGTTTTAAAACAGCAAATTTAATCGTATCAGAAAAAGCCCTGGTAGATGACGAATTCACTGGATATGCCGAAGGATTCAGTCAGAATGGATATCGCAATTTTTCTGCTTTAGTAGGGAGAAACAATATTGTGAAAGACGATTATTTTACCCAAACTAGTTATGCCACCTCTACTTCAGGAACCTATAAATGGTCCTTTGGTTGCGGCGGTGGTTGGTACTCTGGTGCTGGTGGAATTGGCGCCACAAGTAATTTTGCGGCAGATAGTTTAAGCGCGGTTTTTACGATGTTGTTCGGTTCTTATTTTGGTGATTGGAATTATAGCAATGCTTTTTTAAGAGCCCCTTTAGCGCAAGGCAATACGCTCACCAACTGCTGGGCGGGTAGACCCAATTGGCATTTTTATGATATGGCGATGGGCGAACATATTGGCTATTCAGGCTTATTGTCTCAAAATAATTCCTCTACCTATTTTGGCAGCACCCTTGGTGGTGGGATGTCAAGATTGGTTTCTATGAATTTAATGGGTGAACCTTCCTTACGTGAACAGTACCTTAGAGCTCCGACCAACCTACATATTAGCACTTTGGTAAAAGTTAGTACACTTAGTTGGCAGGCAAGTGCAAGTGAGACTGGTTATAACATTTATAGAAGATTAAGTGGTACAACAGAGTTTGTAAAACTAAATACCACACCTATCACAGACACTACCTATACTGATAACTCACTCACCGCGACTGGCATCGTTTATTATTATGTGAAGGCCGTAGAGAGGAGAACAACGGCATCAGGTGCTTATGATAATGAGTCATTGGCAGCAAGAGATAGTACCTTATCTTATTCTAACGTCGGCATCGCTGAAACAAATCAAAGTATAGCATTTAATGTCTATCCAAATCCAGTGACAGATAAGCTGCATATTTCTTGCCGTGGAGGTATGGAGGAGTCCATCCATTATCAGCTTTTCAATATGCTTGGAGTGACAGTTATGGAAGGAGCGATCAAAGGGACAGACGCTACTATAGCGATGATAAAACTTAACGCTGGTGTGTACTTCCTTCAATTATCACATAATGATGGAAAGGTATTAAAGATTATAAAACAATAATGCCTTGGAAGCAGAAATTGCGAGAGGGATAGCAGCAAGTATCCTTTTTATGTTCTTCTAAAAAGATACTGCGTATAGCCCGGTAGATGGCTGCTTGGATCTCCCAGCAATCTACTCGCCCTCAAAAAAAATAGAAGCATAGACTTCTTTTGAATGCATGCTTATCCCCTACAACTATTTTTGGAGGTTGAGTTGAAATACTTTAGTTTTACATTCGATTACTTATCAAGAAAGACGGAGGGAGCAGGCCCGATGATGTCTTGGCAACCAAAAACATTGATAGAATTAGATTTCGAGCAATGTGAGCCGGTGCCAAATCCTGCCATAGCACTATAATGCTATGGAAAAGATAAGGTGAAAGTTTTCATCCCATAAGTTGAATTTTCTTCCCACTCTCAGTCTTTTTAGCAACATTTTTTGATAAGTAAAATTTATATAGCAAATTTTATTTTATGAATTTATACGACATTTTAGAGAAAAGAATACTGATTTTGGATGGTGCGATGGGCACGATGATTCAGCGCTATTCATTGGAGGAAGAAGATTTTAGAGGCGAACGTTTTTTGCATCACGCACATGACTTGAAAGGGAATAATGATTTGTTGTCTATCGTGAGACCAGACATTATCGAAGCGATTCACAAAGCCTATTTAGAGGCTGGTGCAGATATCATAGAGACCAATACTTTTAGTGGCACTTGGATTGCGCAGGCGGATTATAAATTAGAAGATTTAGCTTATGAAATCAACTTTGAAAGTGCCAAAATTGCAAGAAAGGCGGCAGACGATTATACCAAAATGGATGGCTCAAGACCTAGATTTGTGGCAGGGGCTATCGGCCCAACGAACCGTACTGCATCCATTTCACCCGATGTAAATAATCCTGGTTATAGAGCCATCAATTTCGATCAGTTGGTGGATGCCTACTCCACACAAGCGAGAGGATTGATTGATGGCGGCTCTGATATGATACTCATCGAAACTGTTTTTGACACCTTAAATTGTAAGGCAGCCATCTTTGCGGTAGAAAAAGTAATGGAAGAAAAACATGTTCAATTACCCATAATGGTTTCGGGCACTATTACAGATGCAAGCGGTAGAACCTTGAGTGGACAAACATCAGAAGCATTTTATATTTCAGTGTCGCATGCCGATTTATTAAGTGTTGGCTTGAATTGTGCATTGGGAGCGAAAGAGATGAGACCGCATATTGAAGCCCTGTCGGACATTGCCACTTGTTTTGTAAGTGCTTATCCGAATGCAGGTTTACCAAATGAGTTTGGTCAATACGATGAAACACCCAACGACATGGGCACACAGGTAGAAGATTTTTGCAGCAGTGGATTTATTAATATTCTTGGTGGGTGTTGTGGAACGACTCCAGACCATATCAAAGTGATGGCCGAGATCGCTGCAAAATATCAACCAAGAGTAAGAAAATCATCAAAAAACAATCTTCAGTTGAGTGGCTTAGAGCCGGTGATTTTAACCACCGAATCTAATTTCATGAATGTCGGTGAAAGAACCAATGTAACAGGTTCTGCCAAATTTTTAAAACTGATTAAAGAAGATAAATATGAAGAGGCTTTAGCGGTAGCAAGAGACCAAGTAGAGGGCGGTGCGCAAGTGATAGACATCAATATGGATGAAGGGATGTTGGATGGCGTGGAAGCCATGACAAAATTTTTGAATTTAGCGATGTCAGAGCCCGAGATATCAAAGGTTCCAATTATGATAGACTCCTCTAAATGGGAGATTATAGAAGAGGGATTAAAATGTGTTCAAGGCAAATGTATTGTTAATTCTATCTCATTGAAAGCAGGAGAAGAAGAATTCATCAGACAAGCTACATTGGTAAAAAAGTATGGCGCTGCCGTCATCGTGATGGCCTTTGATGAAGATGGGCAGGCAGATAGTTATGAAAGAAGAATTGAAATCTGTGAACGCAGTTATAAAATATTGGTAGACCGTGTAAAATTTCCTGCTGCTGATATCATTTTTGATCCGAATATTTTTCCAGTTGCCACAGGGATGGAAGAGCACAGAAGAAATGCTTTAGACTTTTTTAATGCTACCAAATGGATACGAACAAATTTAACGCATGCCCATGTGAGTGGTGGCGTTAGTAATGTTTCTTTTTCTTTTAGAGGTAATAATGCAGTTAGAGAAGCGATGCACTCCGCCTTTTTGTATCATGCCATTAAAAATGGGATGGACATGGGGATTGTGAATCCAGCCATGCTAGAGGTTTACGATGATATTCCAAAAGATTTATTGGAGCACGTAGAAGATGTATTGTTAGATAGAAAGGATGACGCTACAGAACGATTGTTAAACTTTGCTGAAACGGTGAAGAAAAAAGACAAAGCTGAAGTGGTGAATGATGAGTGGCGCAATGCTTCTGTGGAAGATCGATTGTCGCATGCATTGGTCAAAGGAATTGTAGATTTTATTGATGTAGATACGGAAGAAGCTTTTCAGAAATATCAAACGCCTTTACAAGTGATAGAAGGACCATTGATGGCTGGGATGAACATAGTTGGTGACTTGTTTGGTGCCGGCAAAATGTTTTTGCCACAGGTGGTTAAAAGTGCTAGAGTGATGAAAAAATCTGTGGCCTATTTAGAGCCTTATTTGATTGAAGAGAAGTTAAAAAACCCAACAGGTAGAAGTGCAAACGGAAAAATATTAATGGCCACTGTAAAGGGTGATGTGCATGATATTGGGAAAAATATTGTAGGGGTTGTATTGGCCTGTAATAATTATGAAATTATCGATTTGGGGGTCATGGTTTCTGCTGATAAAATCTTAAAGGCAGCTAAAGAAGAGCAAGTAGATATCATTGGATTGAGTGGATTGATCACCCCTTCCTTAGATGAGATGGTGCATGTGGCGAAGGAGATGGAAAGACTTGGCGTCAATATTCCTTTGATGATTGGTGGTGCCACCACTTCAAAAATTCATACTGCTGTAAAAATTGATCCTGTTTTTAATGGCACCACTGTGCATGTATTGGATGCATCAAAAAGTGTGACTGTAGTGAGCACCTTACTGAATAGAGATAAAAAAGAAGCATTTGTCAGCGACTTGAAAGCTGAATATGAAATGATGCGCGAAAACCATAAAGGTCGAAAGTCAGCCATAGAGTATGTTTCCTTGGAGGAAGCAAGAAAAAATAAGACAAAAATAGATTGGGAAACTTTTGAGCCATACAAGCCTCTTAATGTTGGAATACAGGTTTTTACTGACTATTCATTAGAAGAGATTGCCCAATATATTGATTGGTCGCCATTCTTTGCCACTTGGGAAATGGCAGGTACTTTTCCAAAAATTTTTGAAAGTGAGCGCTATGGTTCGGAAGCAAAAGTTTTGTATGAAGATGCCCAAAAGATGTTGCAACAAATCATACAAGAAAAATGGATTACGGCCAATGCAGTGATTGCGATATTGCCTGCCAATACCATTGATGCGGACGACATTGAAGTATATGACCAAAATACTGGAGCAACAGTCATGACCTTACACCACATGCGTCAGCAGACAAAAAAAGCACCAGGTATTCCGAATATGGCCTTGAGTGATTTTATAGCACCTAAAGAGAGTGCAAAGCAGGATTATATTGGGGCCTTTGCGGTGACCAGTGGAATGGGCATAGAAAAGAAAATTAAAGAGTTTGAAGAGAAGTTAGATGACTATTCTTCCATTTTATTAAAAGCCTTAGCAGACAGACTTGCCGAAGCATTTGCCGAAAGAATGCATGAAAGAGTAAGGAAAGAAATTTGGGGCTATGCCAGTGAGGAGACATTGAACAGTGAAGAACTGGTTTATGAGAAATATCAAGGTATAAGACCTGCGCCCGGATACGCAGCTTGTCCAGATCATACAGAAAAATCTTTGTTATGGGATTTACTTCAAGTCAAAGAAAATACGGGTATCATACTTACGGAAAGCAATGCCATGTATCCCGCAAGTTCGGTGAGTGGATTTTATTTTTCGCATCCTCAAAGTCGTTATTTCGGAGTCGGGAAAATTGAGAAAGATCAAGTTGAAAGTCTTGCCGAGAGAAAAAATCTTTCTATAGAAGCGATGGAGAGATGGTTGCAGAGTAATCTTTCTTACGAATAACTATACTATACAGGTAGCTGTAGCATAAACACCTATTTGATTTTTTATTGGTCATCTATTAGGAATGATGATGGGCAAGAAAAACTAGGCATTCAAAGCAAGATACCCATAGTATCAAAATGCAATCAAATTGGCATCTATAAAAACTGGAAATGGAGTTGCAAAAATGATTGTTAACCCAAACAAAGCTAAGAAACTCTTTGAAGCCTCTTATTTGATTTATGTTGATTTTTTGATTCAGGCACAATAAGTTTCTCCTGATTTCTCTTTGCCCCCTTTTGATATAGTACCTGCATCACCACAAACAACAGAATGAAATAAGCATATGCAGCAATGGTGGTAAGCACCGTCCATTCCATTGTCTTAATAAAGATGACAATAAGAATAGAGAGCAATGAAATACCAAGTAAAATAAGGGCAACCGTTTTTTCTTTCAAACCCAGATATACTAAATGGTGTGTAATGTGATCTTTACCACCTACAAAAGGGGATTGTTTTTTCATTAATCTTCGAATGGTTACCGTTGTAGTATCAATCAGAGGAATAATAAATATAAGCATAGGAATAACAAATTGCCTCACTTGAAAAGTGCCTCCATACACATCGCGCTCACTCCAAATAAACCATATGCTAGAAGCTGCGAGCAATACACCAAGAAACATACTACCAGTGTCCCCCATATACATACTTGAAGGGTTCCAATTATACACCAAAAATCCTAGCAAGCCACCCATGACCCCTACAAGAAGGATGGTATAAATGATATCCAAATTACCTGAATACATTTCACATGTAATCATTCCAAGAATAATAGAAATAGAGATAGAAGTTGAAACACCATCCATATTGTCTAGCATATTAATTGAATTCATCATCCCTATGACCCATACAATGGTGAAGATAAAATTCACTGACTCAGTACTACTGACATGTAAAACAATACCAGTCACTATCAAAATAAAAGCACAAGTGATTTGACCAAATAGTTTAACCAAAGGGTTGGTATTATAAGCATCATCAGCCAAACCGATTAAAAAGCCCAAAGTAGAGGCGCCTGCAATGCCCAACAAAGAAATATTGAATGGTTCAATACCTGTTGCTTCATGGGGCATGATCCCGATGAGTGCAAAAGAGATTAAAAAACAAATAAAGAATGAAATCCCTCCAAGGGCTGGCTTCCTGATGCTTGACCATCTTATTTCTTCATTCCGTTTTAGATTTCTCATTCCTAGATTGGTAGAGAAACGAAGTAATAATTTATTTATCACGATAGAGAATCCGAAAGAGATAAATAATGTAATTCCAATGATTAAAAGTTGAATATCACTCATAATTATGAATCTTTATCCTTAAAAATATTTAATCTATCCAAGACACGTCCAAAGAAGGATTTCTTTTCGCGTTTCTTATCGTCTGAATAATAGCCATAACCGTAGCCATAACCGTAACCATAGCCGTAGCCATAGCTATAACCATACTTCTTATCATACTTAGTAGCGTATTCAGAAGGTCCATTACCGAAATCATTTAAAACAACATTCAATTTAAGCCCATTATCATCCTTCAACTTATTTACGTTATCTAAGAAACCTCTCTTCGAATACCCTGCTCTTAAAACGTAAATTGGATAATCCACCTTCTTCAAAATATCCAGCGCATCAGTAACAATTCCGATGGGTGGCGTATCAATGAAGATATAATCATATTTCTCCTTCAGTTTCTCCAAGAATTCATCCATCGTTTTTGACATAATCAACTCAGATGGATTGGGTGGAATAGGACCACATGGAATAAAATCAAGATTTTTAATACCTGAAGAATAAATACAATCCTCAAAATTGGATTGTTGAGACAGTATGGTACTCATCCCAACAGTTGGCTCAATATTAAATACTTTAGCCAATCGAGGTTTCCTCAAATCCAAGTCAATGATGATTACCTTTTTATCGAGCATACTAAATATGGCTGCCAAATTTAAACCAATAAAGGTCTTTCCTTCTCCCGGAATAGTGGAGGTTGTTGCAAATACTTTCGTTTTATTTTCTGTAGTAATAAACTGGAAATTACTTCTCAATTGTCTAAAAGATTCTGTAATGGAAGACTTAGGATCTTGCACTACAACAATACGAGAAAAGGCAAGATTTTCTTTGTATTTCGGCACAGCCCCAAGGATGGTACAATTTACTTTTTCTCTTACTTCTTCTAAAGACAATATCTCAGATATCCTAAGATACCTGAAGATAATTAATATCAATCCAAGCAAAATAGCAAAAAGAATAGAACCAATTTGAATGAGCTTATTATTTGGACTAATGGGAGTTGTCAGTACATTTGGCATCTCAATCATAATAAAATCCGAAACAATGGCTGCTCGTCCAATTTGATAGTCGGTTCGCTTCGAAATCATACTAGAATAGATTCCTTCATAGAGATCTCTTTGATTTTGAATTTGATTAATTTTACTATTGATCTCAGGAATCTTTTTTAAAGATTCTTTGATACTTGCCTTCTCGCCTTGTAAATTCGTCGACGCCCTTTTATTCAAATAAATGGTATTCTCTAATCGTTTTATCAACTGTTTTCGCAACAATAGTATATAATCATCGATATTTTGAATATCAGGATGAGGACTATTGATATCCAAAATCTTGACCTTCTTCTCCAATAACAATTCTTTTATTTTGCTAATTTCTTCAAGCTTGCCACCCGATTTAGATTCGAGATCTACAATGTTAATCAGATTGATATCATCATGCTTTATCAAGTAGGAATAGACATAATCAATATTCTCCTGACTTAGTATAATATCTTCGGCTTTTTTGTCAATCTCTTTAAGTTCAGCCGTTTGACTGTTATCGTTAGCACCCAAATCATAGACATCATTTTTTACACTAAAGTCATTCAAGGAATCTTGAATATTAAAGTATTTTTTCCCTATGTCTTTTATCTGCTCATCCAAGAATTCGAGCACACTCGTATATCCTTTTGCTTTTCTTTCGCGGTTATATTCAATAAAGTTATAGGATAGGCTAGAGATAATATCAAACGCTTTTTCAGGAACAGTATTGTTATAGGTAATCAATACCCTTTTGGTGACAACATCTATCGGCTGAATGTACAGATTTCTGATAATTTCATTCACAACCTCATCGTGAGCATTAATAATCATAAACCATTTAGTAACCTTCTTCGCATTGTATTTTTTTTGATAATGAATGGTAATATCCATATCCTTACTGGATTCCATTCTATCAAATTCTACTATCTTACTTATCTTTTTGTTGTCAACTTCATAACTAATCTCACAGCGCTGATTACTGATAAGATTGATAGAAATTCTTGTTCCATAAAGAGCTTTGTTCCTTACAATATGATCTATATGAAAGGGCGAATTTTTATAATACTCCGTATTTAAAATACCTAGCCTGCTTTCTTGAAAATACTGTACATCTATATCAAGCGAATCCAAGGCTCTTTCGATAAAGGTTTTGGAACGCATAAATTGAATTTCTCTGTTTAGGTCAAAGTTTTCAATCTGTGTCAAATCTTGCACCCCTAATAATTCTTGTTGTTTCTGTTCCTGTAACAACAAAGTGGCTTTACCTTGGTAAATCTTATTGGTATATTTTAAGTAAAAGAAGCCTAGTGCACTTGCCACCATAATCATAACAATCACGAGTGGCAACGTTTTCTTTATTAAATAAATTACTAAACCTAGATTGACGGTGTCAATGATGCTGCCAGATGATTGTTTAGAAGAGGTGTAATTGGGTTCCATCTTCTATTTTTTAGCTAATGTAGAAATAAGTACACCGGAGGTGACAATAGAAGTAAGAATACTCAAAGTCGTTGTCACTTCCCTTAAGGCATCTGTAAAAACCCTTCTTCTAGGTTCTACATATACAATATCATTGGATTGGAGGATGATCTCAGATTCTGTTAAACCCTGTATCGTTGATAAATTTACCTGCAAAATATTGGGACTTTTTAAATCCCCTCTGATCACTTTGATATTGTATGACTTCAAACCTTGCTGCAGCCCACCAGATAAAGCAAGAACCTCAATAAGGGTGGTTGGGGTAGGATTGAGCGGTATCACTTGTCCAACAGCACCTTTAAAAACAAATACCCGTCTATTGACTACTCTTACATTCACGAATGGATCTACATAGAGTTTACTATATTCATTCTCCAGATTCGCTTTCAAAGCTAATTCTGTCAATCCATCCACATAATAGTTTCCTAAAATTGGTAAGTCTACAAAGCCTTTATCATTCACGCGATATTCAGCAATATTATTCTGATTTCCCAAATTAGTTGTTGTCTTTACCGTATTGGAGGAATTTGCTGTTCTATCAATCAAATCAAATCCATCTCTGGAGTACACCTGCACTGTAATCATATCATTGGGTTTCACCAAATAATTACTGATAAGTCTATCCTTTATTTCGAAAATCTGATAATCCTTTTGTTGAAACATGATATTTGGATATATTACCTTGCAGGAGGAGAAAGAGAGTAGTGTAATACCCACTATCAGTAAAATAATATATTTACGCATGTTTTTAATTTCGAAATTAAATTATTCAAATGAATGAATAACGATACAAATTTAGGCATATTTTATAGAATATAAAAGGGTTTTCCTTGTAGAAAGCTAGTGGTCTAGGCACCATAACTACATTTAACAACTAAGTCAGCATGTTATTTTTGTCAAAGAATTGACTTATTCCCTTTCGACTTTATCCTTTTACATCACGTATATAATTGACTCATTATCTATGCACAATAAAGGATAAAAACTTAAATAATTCAAGCTTTTTCCTATCTTTGAATTTTTATTAAAGTTGAAAAATCATACCTTATATATATCCTATGATGGCATGACAGATCCTCTTGGTCAGTCGCAGGTAATTCCCTATCTCATTGGCCTTAGTAAGGCCGGCTATCAAATAACATTACTTAGTTGCGAAAAAAGAGACAAATTCAAGCTTCTAGGAGCTTATATACAGGAATTACTAGACAAACATCATATTGAATGGTCTTATGTATTTTTCACCGCCTCGCCCCCCATTCTTGCTAAATATTATGACTTATTTCAGTTAAGATTTAGAGCCATTCAACTATACCAATCCAGAAAATTTTCTTTGGTGCATTGTAGAAGCTATGTGGCAGCAAATATTGGACTAGTCTTAAAACAAAAGTTTGGCCTACAATTTATTTTTGATATCAGAGGATTTTGGGTTGATGAGAGAGTAGATGGTGGCTTGTGGAATCTTAAAAATCCAATTTATAAAATAGCCTATAACCTATACAAGAAGAAAGAAGCTAGTTATATTACCCATGCCGATGCAATCGTTTCCTTGACCGATAAAGGTAAAATAGAAATGCAGACTTGGAAATCTTATGGAAATACTCAAATTGATGTCATTCCTTGTTGTGCAGATTATGATTTATTTTCTCTTAAAAGTAACTTAGACAACTCATCCATCAAAATCTCGTTGGGTTTCGATAAAGACGATTTTGTACTGAGCTACTTAGGCTCCATAGGTACTTGGTATATGCTAGATGAGATGTTAGATTTTTTTAAAGTTTTAAAAAAACTACGACAGAATTCTAAATTTCTATTTGTAAGCAACGGAGATAATCAAACGATTGTTTCAGCAGCAATACGAAAGGGAATAGATGTCAATGACATAAAAGTGGTCAATGCGAAAAGAGCGGAAGTACCTCAATACATCAAAGTATCTTCTTTAAGTCTCTCCTTCATTAAACCTTGTTATTCCAAAATATCAAGTTCACCAACAAAACTTGGAGAGCTACTCGCTATAGGTATTCCTGTAGTATGCAATACCGCCATTGGTGATGTCGAAGAGATAATAAATTACACAAAGGGAGGTTTCATGATTAAAGAATTTACTACCGAAGAATACAAAAAAGTAATCCATGCTTTGGAAAGATATTTCGCCCAATATAGCCCTTCGCAAATTCGTGAACTTTCAAGAAAATACTATGACTTAAGCAATGGCATTGAGAAGTATACCAAGCTCTATAATCAAGTATTAAATTAATTTCAAAGAAAACTACTGTGTCACAAAAAATTCTCTTCCTATCGCCATACCCGGTTAACAAAGCACCTAGTCAACGACTGAAATATGAACAGTATTTCAAATTTATGGAGGCTGCTGGATATCAGATAACAAGTAGCTCATTCGTTGATGAAAAATTTTGGGAAGTTATTTATAAAGAGGGGCATCTCTTCTTAAAAGTATATTATACTCTAATCGGATATTTGAGAAGAATAAAAGACTTGTTCGTTATTAGAAAATTTGATCTTGTCTACGTTCACCTGTGGGTTACGCCTCTTGGCTTACCAATATTTGAATGGTTTTGCAGCCTATTATCAAAGAAGTTAATTTATGATATTGACGATCTCATATTTTTAGGACATTCTAGTGATGCTAATAAAAAATCTAAATTCCTAAAAGGAAAAGCAAAAGCCATTTTTCTGATGAAACACGCAGATCATGTCATTACATGTACTCCGATGCTTGATGAATTTGTAAGAACCTATAACCAAAACACCACAGATATCTCATCAACAATAGATACGGATGCCTATAAAACAAAAGACGACTATAGCATAAAGGGTAAAATTATTTTGGGCTGGAGTGGAAGCCATAGCACTTCTAAATTTTTATTACTCCTCAAAAATATGTTGCTCAGCCTCCATCAAGATATCGATTTTGAGCTTTTGGTTATTGGCGATAAAAATTTCAACATGGAAGGTATCAATGTGCGCACTTTAGCTTGGAATGCTGATACAGAGGTCACTGATTTAAGCCAAATTGATATCGGACTCTACCCCTTGCCTGATGAGCCATGGGTATATGGTAAAAGTGGACTCAAAGCGTTGCAATATATGGCTTTGGGCACCCCCACCATTGCCACAGCCATTGGTGCAAATTTCAGAGTCATTGAAAACGAAAAAAATGGATTCTTAGTCAAGAATGATGAAGAATGGAAAACCAGAATTTTAGAATTAGCAATGAATATAGAATTAAGAAAAAAAATCGGAATGCAAGGCAGAGAACATGTCTTAAATCATTTTTCTCTACTCGCCAATAAAGATAAATATCTAGAAATTTTTAAGCAATTGATTCAGTAAATGACAACTAGATTTTTATTCCAATGCTAATGCTTTGCTAGAGCTCTATGAAAAAATGGAATGAGCAATAAAAACTATCTATAGATTTTTATAAATATCTACATACCATTTGTGCAGCACAATGAGTGTCCATATTCTATTGTATAGGTGAGGCTCCTTCAATGTCCAACGTTGTATTAAATCTTTTACAACATCATAGTTAACAAATCCCGCCTCCATTATCAATGGCTCATTCAAAAAATCGTCTATCAAATACTTTAAATCTGCTCTTAACCAATCATTCACAGGAATGCTGAAACCAGCCTTAGGCCGCTCAAAATAACTCTTTGGCAAATAGTCATACAAGGTTTCTTTTAGTATAAATTTGCTTATATCGCCCTTTTGTTTGAACTTCTCTGGCAAGTTCAAGGCAAACTCTATAATCCTATAATCCAATAGGGGCACCCTAGTCTCTAATGAATATTTCATAGTAGCTCTATCCACTTTCACCAATAAATCATCAGGCAAATAATACTTCAAATCAAACATGGCCTGTGCTTCACTAGCGGATAATTGTCTATCAAGATCCGAAAAATCATCTTTGATAATACTATTGTCAAAATCTTTATTCTTAAGTATTTGACCAATTTCTTGCTGAGAAAAAAGATATTGTTCTTGCGAAAAAATATGCCGCTTCAAATCATCACCAGTTTGAAAGTCTAATAACTTAGAGACACGAATATGCCTGTCTTTCATCTTAGATAAAAAGTAGGCTAACAATTTTCTATTTTGCTTGTAAAAACCAGCATCCAGTTTCTTTGCCCATTTGTAACTTCCATAACCAAGAAACAATTCATCACCTCCATCTCCTGAAAGAGTCATGGTAACATGCTTCCTGGCCATTTTACTTAATAACATGGAAGGTATAGCCGAACTATCAGCATAAGGTTCGTCATAGGAAACTATCATATCATTCACCATTTCTTGCGCTTCCTTGGTGGTAACAACAAATTCATGATGATTGGTGTGCAGATGATTTGCTATCGTTTGGGCATGAACAGACTCATTAAACTTACTCTCTTTAAAACCAATAGAAAATGTGTTGATGGCTGTATCACTTTGGTTTTGTGCAATGGCCGTCACCAAGCTAGAATCTATGCCACCACTCAAAAAGGTTCCAAATGGTACATCACTAATCATTCTATATTGCACAGATGACTCTATCAAATATTTTAGCTTCTTTTTCGCTTCTGGATAATTTCTAAACTCATCAAATTCTACCTTATCCTCAACCTTCCAATAGGGCTCTAAAGTGAAAATATCTTTATTGATATGCAATCTATGTCCAGCAGGGAATTTATGAATTTCATTATAAATACTGATAGGAGCTGGAATATATCCTAAATTCAGAAAATGATTCACCGCCGTTTGATTGATGGTCAATTTATTTCTAATCATCTCAACCTTGGTTAAGGCCTTGATTTCAGAAGCAAAGAAGAAATTTTCACCATCCCAATAATAATACAATGGCTTAATACCAATTCTATCTCTATACAAAAACAGATGGCCTTCCACCGTATCATAAATAGCAATGGCAAACATCCCATTAAGGCGATTTACAAAATCTACACCCCATTTATTAAAGGCCTCTATAACAACTTCAGTATCAGAATTTGTTTTATAATAAAAGCTATCGTTTTTTACACGAACCTGACTACTTAATTCCTTAAAATTATATACCTCACCATTAAAAACCATTACATAGCGGTCGTTGTGCGAAAACATTGGCTGATTGGCAACCTCGCGTAAATCGATAATGCTTAATCGCCTATGACCCAAACCTGCCGTTCTATCATTAAAAAAACCATCGCTATCAGGTCCCCTATGTTGAATGGCATTCGTCATTGTTTTTAACAACGACGGTTCTAATGTTTGATTCAATGAATAATAACCCGCAATACCACACATAAATGAAGATAAAATTAAGATGCAAATATAATTTATCTAGAATAGTTATCACAAAATCTTATCAAGCCCTTTTCGGATAAGCTTTCTATTAAAAATATTTTACATTGATTATTTAACAGGAGAAAATGGATGATCTATGTTTTCTAATTTACAAAAAGGATGATAATTACCTGTCAAACCCAATGGTGTCGAATGCCGTATATCATGCACTATCTGTATAGATGGTATCGCTTCTTCTAAACCAAACCCTCGTCCTGCTAATATTTCCTTATAACTATCTGTATGCAAATCTGTGAAACCATCACTAAACTCTATCTCCTCCCCTTCCATTTGCAAGGATCGATAAGTAGTCTTGCCATTCTTGGCAATGGCAGTCGGTAAGGTATTACTGTTGATGCTCAAAAACCATCTCACTCTCGCTTTCTCAAATTCCAAATATCCGCCAGCTCTATCATAGGAATGCACATGAACCTCGTTTTTTTTCACCGGACCAAAGACCCAACTTAACATGTCATAAAAATGAACACCAATATTGGTAGCAATCCCACCGCTTTTTTCCAAATCACCTTTCCAACTTCTATAATACCAATTGCCTCGCGAAGTAATATAAGTCAAATCCAAATCATATATTTTATCCTTCGGTCCCTCCTCTATTCGCTTCTTTAATGCAATAATATTGGCATGCAACCGCAATTGCAAAATATTAAATACACTTCTGCCTGTTTCATTTTCAATTTCTTTTAAAGCCTCTATATTCCATGGGTTCAGCACCAACGGCTTTTCACATATCACATCTGCACCATGTCGCAATCCAAATCGTATATGCGAATCATGCAAGTAATTCGGCGTGGTAATCGACACATAATCTAGTTTGGTTCCGCTTCGTTTTACCTTGTCAATATGTCTGTCAAATCTTTCAAATTCTGTAAAAAAATCTGCATTCGGAAAATAACTATCAATAACACCCACACTGTCAAACTTATCCAATGCAGCTATCAATATATTATTCGTCTCTTTTATCGCTTTCATATGACGCGGAGCTATATATCCCGCTGCCCCAATCATCGCAAAATTTTTCATCTCTTTCTATTAATTTAGTTTAAAACAACAACACAAATTTAAGCGTATTTTATTTATTTATTACTTTTCATTTGGGCAGTCAGCTGGTAAAAAAACACCAGCTGCGGGCTATTCGCAGTGCGCGGCACTCGCTGCTATCCCTACTGCAACTTCCACTTCATCTTGTGTATGTTTTTCAATAAGTCCTCTCTAAATTCAAATTAATGCAGATTAAAATATAGCGATACTTCATTCAGACTGCGAACTGGCCGACCATCTTTTATGGCGGCTAACCAACCAGGAAACATATCAAACAACCTTATTATTTCTTTTTCACAACCAGTAGGAAAAGTAGAGACTTGACTAATACATCCGTTTTTCTCCACTACATAATTAACACGCAGCCTACCTTTCAAAGTAATCAAAGTAGGCGTTCCATTATAGTCAATATGATTTCTTATATCTCGAAGCAGCGTAGATTGTCCATACACATATACAGCAGGGATATCAACCGTTTTATAAACAGTAGTATCTGACATTTGTGCCTCTAATGAAATACCACAAAAGCATGCAAAAATCATCACACAAAAGAAAGATCTTATGTTGATTTTGTTAAACACGCATCATTCACTTTGAATAAAAAAAAAGAAAACGCAACAATTATAAATGATAATAATCATTTATCGCATCAATGTAAAATTACCACTTTCGCTCAATGACTTGTTGAATCGCTTCGACACCCCTGAGATGTAATAAGTATAGACTCCAATTGGCTGTGCCCTTCCTTTATAATTGCCATCCCAGCCAATCATTGAGTTATCGCTTCCATCATAAACAACTTGACCCCATCTATCATACACACTAAATGTAGCTAAATTAAAATCATAATAATTCAGAATTCTAAAAACATCATTGACTCCGTCACTATTAGGCGAAAATGCAGTTGGAATAAGGAGCTTTATACTTGGTTCTATAACATTCACATGAACGGTATCCTCATTGATACAAGCATTAGAATCTTCACCAACCACAACATATGAAGTGCTTATGTTTGGCGTAACTTTAATGGCATAGGTAGTTTCTCCATTGCTCCAAAGATATCTTTGCGCTCCGCTTGCCATTAACATCGAGCTTTCTCCTAAAAGTATCGTTTGATCGTCTCCTGCATTTACAATTGGATTTCTATGAAAACTTAACAAATCAAGGTGAATGCTATCACATCCATTCACATTATAGAGATGGTATAAGAAGAAAGTATCTTTTGTATAGATATTCCCATACAAGAGATCTCCTTCACAAATACTCATGAAGCCTAGACTTGTGTCACTTAACGAAAAGACCGAAAGATTGGTACGAAGCGTACTATCACATCCTTTTATGTTCATCAAGGTGTCATAATATATACCAGAAGTATTTTGCAATCGGCCTCCAGCAAAGAAACTTACACCATCGCATATACCGATATTTCTACTAAAACTCACAGGAAGATTTACAACAAGATTTGTTCTCAGAATACTATCACAACTATTAATACTCACTAGAGTATCGTAATAAATACCCGCTAAAAAACGGTAAGCACCCGCTATAAATAGCGAATCCTGTGCACACATTTCCCTGTTAATTCTTGTTTCTATAGGTGCTATCACCAATAAATTTGTTTGTAAAACACTATCGCAACCAACCACATTCACAAGTGTATCATAATAAATACCCGTCGTCTTGCGCTGCAATCCACCACATAAAATGGAGTCTCCACTACAGATGGTATAATTTATCGCACTTGTACTGATTGGCAAAACATTTAAAGTAGTTTGCAAAATACTATCGCATGAAACAGCATTTACCAAAGTATCAAAATACACACCAGCAACACTTCTGCTCATACCGCCAGCAAAAAAGGAACCGCCACTACAGATTGATACATTTCTAGAAAAACTACTAAAAGGCAACACCGTTAAGTTGGTGCGCAAAATACTATCACAGGCAAGATGATTCACTAAAGTATCATAATAACTTCCTGAAGTATTTTGCAAAGCACCACCCACTAAATAGCTTTGACCATAACAAATACTTCTTAAAATCGTATTCTGAGAAATATTTTCCACTGTCAATGTTGTTACCAAAATGCTATCACAGCCTAAGTAACCTGACAAGTAATCTGTGTAAATCCCTGAGGTGCTTTGCCAGGAGCCGCCAACGAAAAATAGTTCACCATTGCAAATATCGACCGCCCTAGTAAAATGAGTAGGCCTGGTAGTTAAATTAAAATCTATTATACTATCACAAGAATAAATACTGCGATTACGCTCCGTATAAACACCATCTAGATGTCTCCAAACCCCATTGATAAAAGAACTGTCATTGTCACAAAGATATCGGTCAATGCTAAGGTAATGGGTAGGATGCACTGTTAAGTTAGTTATCATCACACTATCACATCCAGATAAGAGCCTAATGGAATCTACATAGACACCTGAAGTATCTCGCCATGCACCTTGAAGAAATATGGAATCATTAGAACAAAGAGAAAGATTTCTGCTAACTGAAAGTCTAGAAGCTGTAGTCACTCTTATCACATTACTATTACAACTGGTCAACAATCCTCTTGTACAACGCACTCGATAATAATAAGTAACGCCTGTTGTTAATCCACCAATATACAGAGAGGTATCCGACCCTATACTTCTATTATTGTATCCAGGTAAAAAACTTCCAAATAAGGTATCTGTTGAAACATCTAGGTAATATCCTGTTGCTGTAGGAACCCTATTCCAAATCGACATAAAGCCATTGCAATCTATCAATGGAGATGCTAATGCCACTGGAGTGTTTAAGGGATTCACAACATTGATGTCACTCACTAAAGAACAGCCAAATGGTCCTCCATAATTGACAACAATAATAGCTATAACGTTTTCGCTGCATCCTGTTAAGGATGGAGTAATCGTAAATGTGAAAGGACCTGCAAACCAATCTGTACCCAATCCTGCAAACACCCCATTAAAAAAAACATAAAATGCATTATCAGAATTGATGACCATGGTGCCAGAATAAGAATCGCCTACAGGTATGGTAAATGTTTTTCGCATATAAGCAGTATCTCTATTGGGTCTTTGCCACATCGACAAACTACCAGGTACTACAGGGATTACATTCTCTGGATTAGGAGCAGTGGTGTGTAACCATGACGCATCACTATAACCTGGCGATAACCATCCCACACCAGGAAAAGTATTTCTACCACGCCAACTAGAATCGCTTATAATACGCAAGGTTTGAGTATGAGCGCTCACATACCAAAGAACCAATAAAATGATGATTAACTTATGTCTCATGTATCTACAAATATAACAAGAAATCAGGCTACTTATTAAGCTAGCAAAAGAAATACTACTCTAATCATTTGGTTTCTATGAATTTATTGCAACTTTTCTAACAACCATCCCTTTTCAGATAAAACTTTTTGTTGTAAAATCTCTTGCTTCAGCTTTTCTTTTTCAATTTTTGAATAAGGAGCCAATTGAATTACTTTCAAGATATACTTTGCGATTTTCTTGAAATTTTCTTTGTGATAACTCAAGATATTCTTCCTTTTTAACATCTGCTTAAAGTTATCTATAAAGGATGTTGCCAAAGCATATTCATCTAACTCCACAAATATTTTAATCTGAATGATTCGTAGTTGTAACTGAGATAATAAATCTTGTATAGTAGAACGATTAATGAATTCAAGTGCTTCATTGTACTTATGCTGTGCAAAAAGCAATTTTGATTTATTAAGGGCATAAAAATCTTCTGAAATATCAGTGTCTAGGTAAAATCTATATGTCTCTATGAAGTTGGCTACCCATTCTATAGCACCTTGTTTAATCCCAATACTTATGGCATTGCCATAAGTAAAAGGCGACAACTTCTTTTTCTCGAGTAAAATGGAGTGTAGCATACCTACTTTGTAGAGTTCAAAGACTTCAGTTTCAAATATTTTATTTCCTTGATTAATCTGACGTATACAAAAATTGATTAACAATAAAAGTGCATCTTTTATTTCTAGCTTATCTTCTATTTCTATGCTTTCTAAAAATGAGTTTTTGGCAATTGAATACATCGATATTTCATTACTCTTAACCAATCGATAAAGATGATAATATAAAGATATCATTGGATCTTCTAAATAATGAATCCTTGTATATTCAATAGTCTCATTAAAAAATTCACTATTGATGGTCTGATTAAAAATTGTCTGCTGATTCAATACACCACAGGCAATTTTCAATTTACTTAAAACAAAAAATTGATCGAGTGATTGATTGAGTGCTGACAATAACTCTATCTCCGTGCGATTGCGCTTTACGGCATCATTGTACAATTGTGTGTATATATGATACCTACTCAACTTTTCTTCACTAGTATGAACTTTAGCATGCTTGCTCTTGGTAGTAAACATGCCAGCAACTTCATTAAATCCTTTGGCAAAGCTTCGATCTTCGTAAAAACTTAACTGTCTTGAGATGACCTCATAGCCATTTATATTTTTAGACTGTAAAAAGCCAAATTCCTCCACTCTCCTCAACAAATAAGACATCAGATGTCTCAGTTTTGAATCATTGTATTTCTCCAATTGGAAAAGGTTTGAATACACTTTCTCCTTCGAAAGTTGGGGATTTATTCCAATATTCTGGATTATGTATACCAGCAATTCAATAACTTTATCATGTTTATTAAAATTGGAATCTTTCAAAAAGTCGTATAGTCCCTCCATCTCCTTTTTTGAAAAACCTTTAAGTACTTGAATTAATTTACTCTTTAGCATTTCCGACAAAAATAACAAAATAACATTACAAAACAAGATATACACATTTAAAACATCCGACAAATGGCAATTATTGACCTTTTTTTACTTAAATAGTTGTCGGATGTTTGTAGCATTAAAATTCCTTCAAATGAATAATACTAGACCGTTTTTATTTAGCCTATTGCTAACCACCCTATCCATGATGGCCTTGGCTACTTCATATACAGTAAGTTCAATCCCTTATAGTCCATATCCTTATACTGGTGGAACCATTCTTGCAATGGGAGATGACGTTAATTCACCTCCCATACCTTTGGGATTCAATTTTCAATTTTTCGATATCATTGACTCTACTGTGATTATTAACTCCAATGCTGTTTTAGGTTTTAGTAATAACCCTGCTTTCAGAATCAATCCAGGAACTACTTATAGAGAAATATATGCCAATCTTCATGACATGTATCCAGGTATGACAGGTCATACTGGTAATGTGAATTATTATACCCTTGGAACAGCTCCTGATAGAATATTCGTGGCCAACTATTATGATATTGTGAGATTTGGATCACTTTGTTCAACCCACAATTATACCGGTCAAGTAGTTCTACATGAAACATCCAATAATATCGACATCTTCCTTCAACAGAAAGATTCTTGCGACACCAATGTACCGAATAGTGCCATTGGCCTGGCAGATACAGGAGGTATTCATGTTTATGCACCAGGAAGAACATACTCTAACTGGTATGGAGAAAATGAAGGCTGGCGTTTTTGCTTCAATGGAGCTTGTACCACAGCTGGTGCGGATTACAGTTTTGTGCGTGGTCGTGTTTATTATGACGAAAATAATGACTGTAGCAATACCATTGGTGAAATTGGATTACCATATAACAATATCGAACTATTCGATAGTCTATCTAGAACAACAAGATATGCCTCAACTGACGTAGCTGGAAATTACACAGCCCTCATGGAAAATGGTGATTGGAGAGTACGTCTAATCCCCTCTAGTTATATCTTGGCTGCTCCTTGCCCTGACCAATATATCCACATAGACTCTACGATTGATTCTGGAATCGCAGATCTTGCCGGAACAATCAGGTCTTGTCCTTACCTTAGCACAAATATCAGCTCATCATGGATAAGACCATGCAGCACTTTAGTCCACTACGTGAATTACTTTAATGGAGGAAACTCCTCTCCTTCCACATACCTTGAGATAACCCTTGACACCACGATCACCTATGTGAGTGCGAGCATTCCCCTTACAAGTGTGATAGGTAATGTCTATAGATTCGATTTAGGATCAGTTCCTATGTTGACTGGTGGTAGTTTTCAAATAAACAGCACAGCACATTGCTGGTTGGCTATCAATCAGACTATTTGTACGGAGGCCCACATCTATCCGGATAGCATTTGTCCGCCAACACCTTCTGAATGGGATCAATCTGACCTTAAAGCATCTACCTATGAAGATACAGTAGGCATAGACTCTGTTGTTTTACGCATGAGAAATATGGGTCCTGGTAACATGTCTTCCCCAACTGTTTTAACGATCGTAGAAGATTTGATTATGATTGCTAATACCACAACAATTTTAAATGTTGGAGAAGAAGTGACCTATAGATACCCAAGTAACGGAAAAACATATCGTATCGAAGCATTACAAACCCTTAATAATCCAAATAAAACTTTTACGGCTGCTTTTATTGAAGGTGCAACAGAATCGTCTATAGATACCATAAGTTATGGTTATATTAATGATTTCCCTTTAGATGACGAACCAGTGCAAACCGACATTACTTGTGACGAGGTACATTCTTCTTTCGACCCCAACTTAAAGAGCGCTACTCCAGAAGGAATTTCAAATAGTCGTTTCATAGAAAAAAATAGTCAAATGAAGTATCGTATCGACTTCCAAAATACTGGGACTGATACTGCTTTCTACGTTTCTATAGATGACTCAATATCTCCTCTACTTAATCTAGGAACTCTGCAGATGGTAAATAGCAGTCACCCTTGCTCATACATTCTCTCTAGCAACGATAAGGTAAAGTTCGAATTTAACAATATTAGACTCATAGATAGCCTAAGCAATGAACCAGCAAGCCATGGTTTTGTAGAATTTACAATTGAGCAAAAACCAAACTTACCAGATGGCTCTGTCATATTCAATTATGTAGATATCATTTTTGATGTCAATGCACCAGTTAGAACCAATACTATCTTTCATACTATTGGTCGACTATCTTACTCAGGTTTTAAACCATCTGATGCAAATTTATTTGATGTAAAAGTATTTCCAAACCCTTTTCAAAATGAGATCCACATTGAATCTGATAAAATAAATGACCTAACAGTTATGAAGATTTACAACATGGATGGAAAGCTGATCAGCATATCCAAGAGTGTGAACCATCAATTTACAATCCAAAGAAAAGACCTTTATCAAGGGATGTATCTTTTCGAAATAATACAAGAAAGCAAAACACTTGGAACGGGGAAATTTGTTGCGCTGTAACGCAGACTAACACTCCAAAGAAGCGACTACCCAAGTAGTCGCTTTTTTTATGCCTTTTAGAATTTATAGCCTTGTCATTTTATAGCTATTGCGGGCATCGAACCAACTGAAGTACTATCCTTTTTGATGCATTAAATTAAAAGCAGCCGCTACATATACACCCGCGGTTTCCACCCTCATTCGTTTCGTTCCTAGACTTACAGCAACTGAATGATGTAGCACAGAGAATTCTATTTCCTTTTGACTAAAATCTCCTTCTGGGCCTATCAAAACAATGTTATTCTCATTATATCTGATGGCTTCAGCCAATAATTCTCTCTCACCTTCACATGTACAAACTAATTTGGCGGTATTGCTATTTGCCTCCACAAATGACCTAAATTTCTCCATCGCATGTATGGTTGGCAAGAATAAACTTCCCGACTGCTTCATGGCACTTATCGCGATTCTTTGCATCCTCTCAACATTGACCACTTTTCGTTCACTTTTCTCACAAAGCAAGGGAGTAATTGAGTGGACACCAATTTCAACTGCCTTCTCTACGAAGTACTCAAATCGATCTATATTTTTTGTCAAGGCTATCGCTATATGCAAATGGTATGGAAACTCTATTTCAATTTTTCTGATCAGCTTATGGACCAGCACACGACATCTTTTTGGATGATCTATCAAAATAACTCCCTCGTACAAATTCCCATTCCCATCTGTTATCTCAATAATATCTCCCTTCTTTTTACGCAAAGAATTTACAATATGTGATGATTCACTTTCATCTAAATCGCTCTCTGCGTGAACTTGAATGTTTCTTAAAATGAATATCTCCATACCACTAATTATTTTATAGAAAAAGATTTATGAGACTTTAAGAAGTGTATCAGTTTATCTGATATTTCCAAGGTTGTATAGTCCTCAAAAGCATGACCTCTGGACGAGAAAAAACAAGTATTACTGTACTTTAAAAAAGAAGCAACAGACAAAGTCTCCGCTTCACTAACCATGGTGTCATTCTCACCTCGACATAACAAAACTGGAGTATCTACTAGCCTAAAATCTTCTTCTAGCAAATGATATTGACCTAATGCCGTCATTAAATGGGCTGTATTCTGCAACACTAGCCTCCAACTATTTTCTCCATGCTTTCTCCTCAGTGTTTCAGCAAAGGCAGGTACTTTAGCCTCTATCTTGTCTGGATCTAACATTTTTACTTCTTTCAAAGCTTGCTCTTTATCCCAATGAAACTTTGTTCCCACTGTCATGATACATTTAACCCTTTTTGGGAAAAATCTTGCCAACCAAAGTGCAATATATCCCCCCATGCTATATCCAAAGATATGCGCAGCAACAATGTTGTTCTCATCCATCCAATGGAGCACATAATCCGCCAAACCTGCTATGTTGAATGCCCGCTCATCCATTGATTCCTTTTCATGACCAGGAAAACTTAATGCATATGCTTGGTACTGCTCACCTAACTTACTTCTCAATGCTTCAACTTGAGTTTTTCCTGCTAAAGCACCAGGTAAGAATAATATGCTCTCCATCAATTTCGGTTTCGCACAAATATATAGACTTCTTTTTTGCTCCAATACTAAATACACTCTTTCATACATAAAAAAACGGGCTAACCTTCCGATTAGCCCGTTTCTTAAATATTTAACTAGCGTCTATTAATCTTTATCTACTACAAGTTTCCTTGTTTCGCTAAAGTTACCAGTAGTTGCTTTTACAAAGTATAAGCCACTTGCATAGTTTGACAAGTTAATCACATAATCACCTATCACAGATGGATCAGAGATAAGTTCACTTGAAACCTCTTTTCCTTGTGCATCGAAAATAGTGATACTCATTGACTCACTCTCGGTTGGTAAAATATAACTAAGCGTAGCCTCTGTTTTAGCTGGATTAGGGTTGATACTCATGTTGTCAATCATCTTAATGGATGTCATTAACGGAGTTGTCTCACCTTCTGTACCATCTATTTTTATTAAGTTAACCTCACCATTATCTACATCAATAGACATGGAGATATCACTAATTGAAAGATGATGGAACTCCATATTGTTGTATGCATAAACACCCTCCTCTGTTGTTACATCAGGATTAGACATTCTTGGAATAGCTCCACAAGTTGTGAACGAAGCTGTTGGGCTTGTAAATTGAGCAGCACCACATCTAGTGATTACCCATACAATGTAGTTTGAACCTGGCAATAAACCTGTAATCGTATAGCTACTTGCTGGAGCTGTAATTACTCTTGATGCATATCTAGATGGAGTACTTGCAAGTGCCCATCTAATTGTATAGCTTGTAGCTGAGGCTGTTGGTGTCCAAGCTACGTCTACAGATGTACAAGCTATTCCTGCTGGAGTTGGAGATGCTACAACTGTAGGAGTTGCAATAGGACCTGCGCAACCTGCTGTGGTGCTAAACGTCACTTTTCTTGATACCCATCTATCATCAGTTGGCATACAACGATACATCAACCAAACATCATATGTTGTACCTGATGTTAAGCCAGTCATTGTTGCTGTTGTTGCACTACCTGAATGAACAGTATGATGGTATGAATACACTGGCTCACCTACTTTTCTATATCTTAAGTAAACATTACTTAAAGTACCGTAAGCTGATGCAGCAGATGGGAAGTTTACTACTGCTGTAGAAGCTGTAATTGTTCCTAAAGTTACATCTGGAGCGTCTACGTCTACGACGATACCATAGTTACCTGAAGCTCCTGAGAAACCTGAAACCTGAGCATAAATAACATTACCAGGTAAGAATGTATGAGAACCAGAAAGACCTGAACCTGGTGTCAACAATACTGTTGAAGCTGATGGCATAGCACCTGATCCATCATCATCTACTGAGTTTAACTCAACCATAGGGCCATCACAAACCAATGGATCTACTCTATGATATGCGGTCAATCTCGTATTGAAATCTGTTGGTGAAGTATTGGTTGAGAATCTAACGCTTGTAGCGGCGCAAGTAGGACCATTCATTCTGTACCACATCGTACGTTGGTAACCGCCTGAACCTGCTGCCGAACCAAATGGCTCACCTACTTCATTTGTAGCACTTGCACTACTAGAAGCAATGGTATCACAATCTGGATTATCTACCCCTAAGTTTCTAGCTGCAGTTTCGTTGAAGACACCCGTTGGCTCAAAAGGAACTGGTGCACATCTAGGATCACCTGCAAGAGACGCTGGGACAATTAGAACACCAATGGCTGAAGTAACCATTCCACATGGACCTGTTACTCTACAAGTATAGTTACCTGCATCACCCGTTGTTATGCTTGGTATTGTCAATGTTGAAGATGTTGCTCCTGTTAATAAGGTAGAACCTCTATACCACTGATATGAAGAAACTGTACCTGAGGCAACAACTGAAAGTGTGAAAGAAGAAGCAACAACTAAAGTTGTTGAAGGAGCTGGATCTGTTACAATCACTGGTGCTGCATCTACTGTTACTGTAACGGCTGTTCGTGTTGATGATACACAACCACCTGCATACCCTGACCATGAAATAGTTACTAAACCGTTTCCTGAACGAACGCCGTCAGCATTAACTTGGGCTGTACCGATGTTATAAGATCCACCGCCGCCTGAAACACGACCACCGTCACCGCCAGTGTAACCGCCGCCGCCGCCGCCGCCATTACAGCCACCGCCGCTACCGCCGCTACCGAAACCACCACAAGCGCCGCCAGATCCACATGAATTAATACCACCAGCAGCACCAGCAAGGAAGCTAGTACCACCAGTTCCATAAGTTCCATCATTCGCACCATTGCCTCTGAATCCACCACCTGCAGATCCCCATGAGAATGAAGAGGTTATACCACCAAGACCTGGTGTTGTTCCACTCACCGCACCACCTCCTGTCATACCGCTACCAGAAGCTGTAGTCGCTGTCATTGTGGTAACACCTGGATTACCATTTTGTGATACCGATGATCTAGTACCGCCACCACCACCAGCAATAACTAATGGAGTAACAGCAATACCTGCGAAAGGACCTGCTGAAATAATGTCGGTTGAAGTCGGATCTACTTTTACGACGAAAGATCCACCGCCGCCGCCGCCGCTACTACCAATCTGAATACCTTGCTGACCAGTCAACACAATCAATTGATCACCTGGTGTAACGTTAAAGTTACCACTCATACGTGCACCCAATCCACCAACAAAACCTGGGTCTGCAGATCTACCTTGTGCACCAAATGCATCAATATTAATGGTAACTACACCTGCAGGTACTGTAAAGCTCTGCATGGCACCTGTATAAGGGAACACTGAACTACCAGCAGGGAAAGCTGATGATACAGCCTCTGCATAATATGTTGTTGTAGATGATGGTGTAACAGAGAAATTCACTGCACTTGCACTTGAACCGATACTTGTTCCGCCCACTGAATCTGTATACCAATTAATCGTATTTCCTGCTGAAGTAGCATTTAAGTTTGAAGAGCCTCCCGGACAAATTGAAGCTGCTGTTGCAGTAACTGGTGTTGGAGCACTCACATTGGTAACCAATACTGTAATTTTTTCTCTACCAGAGAAACATACTCCACCATCTGTTGCTTCAGCCCAATATGTTGTTGTTGACGTTGGAGCTACCGTATAGTTTACACCAGTACCTACTGTAGTCAATAAAGTTCCACCTGTTGGAGCATCATACCAATTAATGGTAGTTGAACTTGTAACGGCATTTAAATCAATACTAGATCCTGCACAGATTGCTGAAGGTGCTGGAGTTGATGTCACCGTTGGAGTTCCAAATGGTATACTTACCAAAATTGTCACCAAGGTACGAGGTGAAGTACAAATACCGTTTGTGGTTTCTACCCAATAAGAGGTAGAAGCAGAAATGGTTGGTGTAGTATAGCTTGAGCCGGAAGCTAATAAGGTACCTCCTGAAGCCGCATCATACCAATCTATTGAAGTACCAGAACCAATGGCTGTGATAGTTGTACTTCCGCTACATGTGATTGCAGAACCTGAACCTGTTACTGTTGGTGCTGGATATGGCTCAACAATAATGGTCACTGCAGTACGTGGAGAGAAGCATACACCATCACCTGTTTCTACATAATATGTTGTCGTTGCAAAAAGTGTTGGTGTAGTATAACTTGAACCTGTACCTAATAAAGTACCTCCAGTTGGTGCATCGTACCAATCTAATGATGAACCTGAACCAATGGCTGAAATAGTAGTACTTCCACTACATGACATGGCAGAACCTGAACCTGTTACTATTGGTGCAGGATATGGAGTGACAATAATATCCACTTGAGTACGAGGTGAAGTACAGATACCATCTGTTGTTTCTACCCAATATGAAGTAGTGGTAGAAATTGTAGGCGTTGTATATGAAGCACAACCGCCACATAATAATGTACCACCTGAAGCTGCATCAAACCAATCTAAAGAAGTACCTGAGCCGATAGCAGAGATAGTCACTGAACCACTACATGTAATAGCAGAAACTGAACCTGTGATCATTGGGGCAGAGAAAGTATTGACAATTATTGTAACAGCAGTGCGCGGTGAGAAGCATACGCCATCACCTGTTTCTACATAATATGTTGTCGTTGTATTAATAGTAGGCGTTGTATAAGAAGAACCTGATCCCAATAGAGTACCACCTGATGGTGCATCGTACCAATCTAATGAAGATCCAGAACCAATAGCCGTAATAGTTGCTGTTCCAAGACAGAACAATGCAGATCCAGAACCTGTTACCGTTGGAGCAGGATATGGAGTGACTACAATTGTTACTGAAGTACGTGGAGAAGTACAGATACCATCTGTCGTTTCTACCCAATATGAAGTAGTGCTAGAAATTGTAGGAGTTGTATATGAAGCACAACCACTACATAATAATGTACCACCTGAAGCTGCATCAAACCAATCTAAAGAAGTACCTGATCCGATAGCAGAGATAGTCACTGAACCACTACATGTAATAGCAGAACCTGAACTTGTGATTGTTGGTGCTACTAAAGCTGGATGAGCGGTAATAACAACAGGCGTACGAGTCAAACTTTGACATCCAGAAGGACTAACTGCTTCTGCATAGAAAGTATCTGTGCTAGATACAGACACTGAGAAGTCAGCGCCACTTGCTGAAGAACCCAAAGAAGTACCTGCTGAATCCACTGTATACCAATTAATAGTATTACCAGCAGAAATTGCATTTAATAATGAAGTACCAGAAACACAAACGTCAGTTATTGTAGCTGTTACTGGAGTTGGAGCTGCTGGAGAAGCACCGGCCACTGTAACTGTTACTGGAGTTCTTGTAGCTGATTCACAACCTAAGATATTATCCCAAGTGATTGTTACTAAACCGTCGCCTGAGCGAACACCATCTGTGTTGCTTTGAGCAGAACCACTATTGAATGATCCACCGCCACCTGCAACACGACCACCGTCACCGCCAGTGTAACCGCCGCCGCCGCCGCCGCCATCACAGCCACCGCCGCTACCGCCGCTACCAAAACCACCGCAAGCACCACCAGATCCGCATGAATTTATACCACCGGCACCTCCAGCAAGGAAGCTAGTACCACCAGTTCCGTAGCCACCATCAGAAGCACCATTGCCTCTGAATCCACCACCTGCAGATCCCCATGAGAATGAAGAAGTAATACCACCAAGACCCGGTGTAGTGCCACTTACAGAACCGCCACCACTCATTGAACCGCCAGAAGCCGTTGTGGCAGTATTGGTTGTTACACCAGGATTACCATTGGCAGAAACAGAAGTTCTTGTACCGCCACCACCACCAGCAATAACTAATGGAGTAACAGCTGTACCTGCAAATGGACCTGAAGAAATAACATCTGAAGAAGAAGGATCAACTTTTACGACGAAAGATCCGCCGCCGCCGCCGCCACTACTACCGGATAAGGTAATACCTTGTTGACCTGTTAAAACGATTAATTGATCACCAGCTGTTACAGTGAAAGTACCTTTCATTCTTGCACCAAGACCACCAAGAAAAGCACCGTCAGCTGATCTACCTTGAGCACCGAAAGCCTCAATGGTTATAGAAGTAGCACCAGTTGGCACTGTAAACATTTGCATAGCACCAGTATATGGATAAGAAGCTGAACCACCTGGAGAAAATGATACTGAAGCAGCATAATAAGTGGTAGTAGCTACCGGACTAACGCCTACTGCACCACCACTAACATTACCACCTACTAATGTACCACCAGAGGCAGCATCATAGAAATTAATATATCTACCTGGAGAAACTGCAGATAATAAAGAAATAGCACCAGGACAGATTGTACTTGGAGAAGCCAAAGTTGACACAGGAGCTGGAGGAAGCGTTACATATACAGTTACAGCTGTTCTAGATGGACTTGTGCAACCAGCAGCAGAAGCTTCTGCATAATAAGTTGTAGTTGATCCAGGAGTCACTGAGAAATCAACACCCGAAGCAGAAGAACCTACTAAAGTACCACCAGAAGCTGCATCATACCAATCAATAGTATAAGCAGCTGCAGTGGCATTTAAGTTAGAAGAGCTGCCTGGGCAAACAGTATCATTTACAGCAATCACACCTGTTGGTGCTGCTGGAACACCAATAGCAACAAATACAGAAACACGTGGTGAAGAGGTAAGACAACCTACACCAGAAGCTTCCGCATAAAAAGTAGTTGAGCTAGAGATTGATTGGGGAAAGTCAACACCAGAAGCTGCTGAACCTAAGTAAGTACCGCCAGAGGCAGCATCAAACCAATCGATATTAGAACCTGTAGATACTCCATTTAATTGAGTAGTAGTAGGTGCAGTACATGCAACACTTGGTGTAGCAGTTACTGTAGGTGTAGGACAGAGAGTAGAGAATGACCAACATTCTGCTCCAGCCGTCCAAACATTACTATTTCTACCTGAGACAACATCAGATGTAACATTATCACCTGCAGCAATACCCATTGTCATATTACGACCAGTAGACCCTAAAGAACCCATAACGATACGAATTTCGTTTGTGGTTTCATATAATTGAATTTCTCCTGTTAAGATTGGAGTGGATCCACAACATTGGTCAACGCCTTGAAAATGGAGAACAAATGTTCTGTTAGGAGATGTGCCAAGAATATCATAATAAATACTACCATTAGTACCTGGCGTAGATGAGTAAGAATACAAATCGGTATGCGCCAAAGCAATGTATGGCTGAGAACTTGTATTCGGTAATGTGTAACCAGAACAACAAGCAGCAGACCCACCCGTAAAGGAGATAAATCCATTGGTGCTTACACTTAAACTTGTATAGTTGGTACCATAAAAGTTGAAGCTAAAAGGCAAGCTTATTGGTGAAGACATTACATCATCACCATTCACAGCGTAAGTACCGGTGGAAATAAGCATACCGCCGCCGCAGCTACTTAGTGTGTAAACTGCCTTTACTGATTGATTTGTAAGCATAAATGCTGTAAAAATCGACATCACCAAAAACATGTGTATCCTTTTGCTGACGGCTGTTCCGAACTTTTCTAAAAAGCTCTGACAGACTGCAAACAAAGGCCTACTTGATTGATTTTGTAGTTTTTTTGTCATGTGGTTTAAAAATTTAATTGATTGATAATATTCTGTTAACTCAAAAGTATCTTAAATATTTGGATTTGACAATTATTTTTAAAAAAAAAAGATTAAATAGGCGATTTTAATTGTATATCAATAATTTAACGTTAAAAAAAAAACAGAATTAGCTTATTTTTAATCGAATTGAAGTCATACATTCTATTGAATATAATTTATATGTATGTTGTTCGTGACCCTAATAAATGTCGAAACGAGAGGACACACATTTCAATATCCAAGAAACGGCTTTTCGGATATCTATACAATGATTAGATAAAATGCGTACGGATTTTGCAGACCGGTGCGAAGAAAAAGGACTAAAAAACGGCTGAAGCAATTTTAACCACTGATTCGCTTCTACTCATAGTATAATAGTGCAGTACTGGAACGCCCGCTGCCTTTAATTCTTTGGATTGCATGATGGCCCATTCGATGCCAATTTGCTTTGCCGCTTGGTCGTCCTTGCACGCGTCTATAGCCAAGACAAGATCTTGAGGTAAATCTATATAAAACATGGAAGGCAATACTTTTAATTGTGCTTTTTTATCTATTGGTTTGAGGCCAGGAATGATAGGAATGGTGATTCCATTTTGACGACAAAGATTCACAAAGTCAAAATATTTTTTGTTGTCGAAGAACATTTGAGTGACGATATAATCTGCTCCTGCCTCTACTTTTCTTTTGAGATTATTTAGATCGGCAATCATGTTTGGTGCTTCGAAATGCTTTTCTGGATAGCCTGCGACACCTATGCAAAAATTAGTTTTTAATTCATTGGCTGTTTCTTCGTAGAGGTACTTTCCATTATTTAAATCGGCTACTTGCGTCACCAATTGGTTCGCAAATTGATGGCCCCTTTTGTTGGCGTTGCTTGTTGGCATTTTATCATCGCCTTTTAGTAAAAGAACATTATCAATTCCTAAATAATGCAAGGTGAATAATGCATCTTCAGTTTCTTCTTTGGTGAAACCATGGCATACCAAATGAGGGACAGCATCTACGCCTAATTTGTTTTGTATGGCGGCACAGATACCTACAGTTCCCGGTCTTTTGCGCAATGGTACTTCGTACACAGATCCATCAGGATTTTTTTTAACAATCATTTCTTCTGGATGATAAGTAACATCTATAAATGGAGGTTTAAATTCCATAAAAGGTTCGATAACTTTAAGCAAATCGTCGATTGTTTTTCCTTTTTGAGGAGGTAAAATTTCGATGGAGAAAAGCGTTTCGTCTTTTGCTTTTTGTATGTGTTCAATAACTTTCATAAATGTAAAATAGGATAATGACTGAGTTGTAAAGTTAAGTAAAAATGAATAAAAGCGCGTGAGTGATGGAAACGGTAGCTTGCGGGCTTGCCCGCAACTACAAGTGTACAGCACGACAGCGGCCGAAACAAAGATACTATTTGTGCCTACACAAGTGCACCAAACATGAAAGGCCGGTGGCACGCCAAGCAAAGGCATAGATAATATTTTCGACATGAGTGAATGATGGATAGAGTAAGCATCTACTGAAAGTGTTTTTTAATCGTAACAACAATGAGGCTTCGCTTCGAGGACAAAAATGAGTTTCATTTATTATTATATGTTGTAAATTTGTGCTAGAATAAAATAGGATGCAGGACACAATAAACGACACAAAAAAAATAAGTTTCGACAGTTTTGTTGAAGAAGTTTTGAGAGACTACAAACTAGCTTGTTTGAGTCGCGAAGCCAGTTTAATGGGTAGAAAGGAAGTGTTGACAGGCAAAGCCAAATTTGGCATTTTTGGAGATGGCAAAGAATTGCCACAGATTGCATTGTCTAAAACCTTTGAGAATGGTGATTTTAGAAGTGGTTATTATCGTGATCAAACTTGGATGATGGCTGCGGGCATTACAGATGTAGAACAATATTTTGCTCAGTTGTATGCCATTCCAAATATTGAGGATGAACCAGCGACAGGAGGACGTCAAATGAATGGACATTTTGCCTCACGAAGTTTGGATGCAGATGGACATTGGAAGAATTTAAAGGAGATGAAAAACAGTGCTGCTGATTCGTCGCCAACAGCAAGCCAGATGGTTCGAGCGGTTGGTTTGGCACAGGCGTCGAAAATGTATCGAAATAATCCATCACTTGCTGGAGAGAACAATTTTTCGAATCAAGGGAATGAAGTTGTTTTCACCTCTATTGGCGATGCCTCAACGAGTGAAGGTGTATTTTGGGAATCGGTGAATGCGATAGGTGTACTTGGATTGCCTGTAGCGATAAGCATTTGGGATGATGGCTATGGTATTTCTGTGCCAAGAAAATACCAAACGACGAAGGGAAGTATTTCTGATGCTTTGCGTGGCATGCAGTTGAATGAGAAAGGTGAAGGTTTTGATATTTATGTGATTAAGGGATGGGATTATGCTTCTTTGTGTGAAGGCTATGCAAAGGGTGTAAAAAAAATAAGAGAGACACATATTCCGGCTATTTTTCACATTGTAGAAGTGACGCAACCACAGGGACATTCTACGTCTGGATCGCATGAGCGCTACAAAAACAAAGAGCGTTTGGATTGGGAAAAAGACTTTGATTGTCTGAAAAAAATGCGTGATTGGTTGTTGGAAAACAACATGAGCACAGAAGAAAAATTGCAAGTCATTGAGCGCACCGCCAAAGAAGAGGTGAACCAAGCAAAGCGACAAGCATGGCAGAAATACAGTGCACCGATAAAGCAAGAGATAGCAGAGATTAGCGCCATTTTATCTGCCTTGAAAGAGGCAAGTGGTAAGGAAGTTTTGTTGGAAACTATTCAAGAATTGCAGAGTGGTATTGATCCCTTTAGAAGAGATATTTTAAAAGCCATTTATAAAGCCTTGCGACAGACCTTGGGAGATACAAGTAATGAAAGGAAACAATTGATTGATTGGAAAAACCAATACGAAACGGTGAATGCGGGTCGTTATAATACACATTTGTATAGTGCCTCCTCACAAAATGCGTTGCAAGTTGAAGCCGTAGAAGCCATCTATAGCAACGATTCTGAAATAATGAATGGATTTGAAATTATCAATAGATGTTTTGATGATATTTTGGAGAAACATCCGAATGTAGTTGCTTTTGGTGAGGATGTAGGAAAGATTGGAGATGTGAATCAAGGCTTTGCTGGCTTGCAAGAAAAGTATGGAGAGCAGAGAGTTTTTGATGTTGGGATTCGTGAAGCTACGATTATGGGGCAAGCTATAGGTCTTGCTATGCGGGGCATACGACCGATTGCAGAAATACAATATCTTGACTATTTAATTTATGGTTTGCAGCCCTTGGTAGATGATTTGACGTGTTTACAATATAGAACGAAGGGTGGACAGAAAGCACCATGTATTATTAGAACAAGAGGTCATCGATTGGAAGGTATTTGGCATACAGGGTCGCCGATAGGAATGATTTTAGGGTCGTTGAGAGGTATGCATGTATTGGTGCCACGCAATATGACACAGGCTGCAGGATTTTATCATACGATCTTAAAAAGCGATGAACCCGCTTTGATCATTGAGTGTTTGAATGGCTATAGATTAAAAGAAAGACAACCAGATAATCTTTTTGAATTTAGTTTAGCGCTAGGTAAAATTGAAGTATTACAAGAAGGTACAGATCTAACAATGGTTGGTTATGGAAGCACGCTAAGAGTTTGTCAAGAAGCGATTGAGCAATTGAATGAATTTGGTATTTCGGTGGAGTTGATTGATGTGCAGAGTTTATTGCCATTTGATATTGGTCACGACATTGTGAAGTCATTGCAAAAAACGAATCGATTGGTGGTGGTGGACGAAGATGTTCCTGGTGGTGCTTCTGCATTTTTATTACAACAGATTTTGGAAGTACAAGATGGTTATCGTTATTTGGATAGCAAGCCAATGACTATAGCAGCCAAGGAACACAGAAGTGCATATGGTTCTGATGGTGATTATTTTTCCAAGCCAAATGCGGAAGAAATCTTTTTGAAGGTGTATGAATTGATGAGAGAAAGTGCGCCAGAAAAGTTTGATCGATTTATATAAATTTAGTGCGATAACCTTGAGTAAAAAATAAATAAAAATTATGAAAAAGACAATCTTAATCACAGGTATTTTTCTGCTCTTATTGATTACTACAAATGGTGTTTATGCGCAATGTGCGATGTGTAAGGCAACCGCCGAAACCTCTACTGGAGCTGGGAGCAAGGATTTAGCGGGCATTAACAGAGGCATTATTTATTTATTAGGTGCCCCTTATGTATTGACCATGTTGGTGGGTGGTGTGTGGTATTATCAGAGAAGAAAAGATCAGAAATCAGGCTTGTAAAATATTTTCTACTGTGCCTGTAATTGTTTGTTAGATGTCCCCTAATTGAGGTCGCAAAATAATTTCTTCCACTACCGTCCTGTCTGATAAATTATAAATATCTAGGATTGCATTCGCGACATCTTCTGGGCGAATAAATCGTTCTTCTGGCAAATCGATTCCCGACCACGAATCTGTGAGTGTAGCGCCAGGAAGTACGCCTGTCACTCTGATTCCATACTCTTTCATTTCGTTTCTTAATGACTTTGTAAAGCCTTGCATGGCATATTTTGAGATAGAGTATGAGCTGCCGTTGTTATAGGCATTGATACCAGCAATAGAGCTTAGATTGAAGATATGTCCTTTTCTGTTGGCCATCATTTGAGGAAGTATGCCTTTTGTAAGATAGTAGGCACTGAAAATGTTTGTGTTCATCATGGTTTCGAGGACTGAGTCATCTTCGTTGTAGATATTCCCAAGCAAGAAAACACCCGCATTATTTACCAAAACATCGATGCTAGCAGTTTGAGAAATGGCGAATTGTGCAAAGGCTTTAGCATCTTCTTTTTTGGACATATCAGCCACAAAATAAGCACAGCTTACAGATGGTGCTATTTCTTGAATGAAAGTTTGAAGGGCAATGAGATTGGATTCGTTTCTTGCACAGCAAATGATATTAAAATTTTGTTTAGCGAACGCAATGGCGATGGCTTTACCAATTCCTCTAGAGGCACCAGATATAACTACAGTAGGCATTTTATGAATACATTAATTTAGAAACGAAAGTTACGTAAAATCATATCATCATTCAAATTTATCCTTTTGATATTACATTCTGTACGAGAAAAACAAGTAAGAATAAAATGAAAACAGAAATAAGAATGTATCGTTTTCAGGAGAAGAAAGCTAGAAGAAATGCTTCATTTGTATTGAGAACCAAGTATTTTTCGCATGCAATTTTTGTATAAAAACGATGTGTGATATAATAAAAAAGTCCCACCGAGGTGAGACTTTTCAGAACTATTTTAAGTTGTTTATTAAGCTTCGGTTGCTGCAACCACTTCGAAAGGTATTTCTACGGTATGGTCTTTAGCGAGATCAATTTTAGCTGTGTAGTTGCCTAAAACTTTCACTGCACCTTCTACGAAAGAAATTTTTCTTCTTTCGATTTCGATACCTGTTTGAGTCAATATTGCCTCTTGAATTTGGTGTGTTGTAACACTACCAAAAATTTTATCGGTGGTACCTACTTTAGCTTCTATTCTAACTGATACTTTTTGAATTTTCTCTTTCACTTCATTGATTTTTGCGAGAAGTGAAACCTCTTTTCTATCGCGCACTTTCAAACGTTCAGCTAATATTTTTTTATTAGTTGAGTTTGCCACTGCTGCTAGTTTTTGAGGGATCAAAAAGTTACGACCGTAGCCAGGTTTAACCTTTACTACATCGTTTGCGTAGCCTAAATTATCTACGTCTTTTAATAATATCATTTCCATTGCTGCCATCTTAGTCTAATTTTCTATTTTAACAAATCTGTTACGAAAGGCAAAATAGCTAAATGTCTTGCTCTTTTTACTGCTTGAGATACACGTCTTTGAAATTTCAAAGAGTTTCCGGTGATACGACGAGGTAACAATTTACCTTGTTCGTTTACGAACTTCAATAAGAATTCAGGATCTTTATAATCGACATATCTGATTCCTAATTTTTTGAAACGGCAATATTTCTTTTGCGTGATAGCAATAGCCGGTGAAGTTAAATACTTGATGTTGTCTTTTCTAACTGCCATGACTTACGCTTCGGTTTTTGATGGTGAACTAATTTTTTTGTTTCTACCCGCTAAGCCTTGGCGCTTTTTTTCGTTATAAAGTACTGCGTGTTTATCAAGTTTAATCGTAAGGAAACGAATAATATTATTCTCGTCTCTTCGAAACATCAACTCAAGCTTATCAATTAGATCTGACGTTGCTTTAAATTCGATGTGATGATAAATACCGGTCGTCTTTTTTCCGATCGGGTATGCTAACTGTTTTAAACCCCAGTGGTCGTCAAGAACGATCTCAGCATTGTTCTTTAGGAAGAATTCAGAATAACCGGTTACGGTTTTCTTTACCTCTTCTGCAGAAAGCACTGGCGTCATAACGAACGTGGTTTCATAGTAATTTTGCATACGTGGTTATTTATTTGTTATTAAAAAATGAGGTGCAAAGATACAGTTTTTTAGTATATCTGCAATAAAATTAAATAATTTGTTGCGTTTTGTCTTATCTAGCTACGCTCACAGCTCTTTTTTCGCGAATGACAGTTACCTTAATTTGGCCTGGGTAAGTCATTTCGTCTTGAATTTTCTTAGCGATTTCGAATGAAAGCTCTTCCGCTCTTTTATCGGTGACTTTATCGCTTTCTACAATAACGCGTAATTCTCGGCCTGCTTGAATGGCATATGCTTTGTCGACACCGTCGTAGCTGATGGCAAGATTTTCCAAATCAGCGATACGTTTGATGTAACCTTCCATCATTTCTCTACGAGCCCCAGGTCTGGCTCCAGAGATGGCGTCACAAGCCTGAATAATAGGAGAAATTACGAATTTCATTTCCATTTCGTCGTGATGGGCACCAACAGCATTTACGATTGCTGGATGTTCGCCATATTTTTCGCAAAGTTTAGCACCAAGAAGCGCATGACTTAATTCTGATTCTTCGTCGGGCACTTTCCCGATATCGTGTAATAAACCAGCACGTTTGGCCAATTTAGGCGTTAAACCAAGCTCTGAAGCCATTGTTGCACATAAATTAGCCACCTCTCTTGAGTGTTGCAGCAAGTTTTGTCCATAAGATGAACGGAATCTCATTCTACCGACATATCTCACCAATTCGGGATGTAAACCTTGTACGCCCATATCTATGACAGTTCGTTCACCAATTTCACGAATATGATCTTCTAATTGTTTTTTAGTTTTTTCGATCACCTCTTCAATTCTTGCAGGGTGAATACGTCCATCGGCGGTCAATCTTTGCAATGCTAGACGAGTGATCTCTCTACGAATTGGATCAAAACCTGAAATTAGAATTGCTTCAGGGGTGTCGTCCACCACAATTTCGCAACCAGTTAATGCCTCAATAGCTCGGATATTTCTACCTTCTCTACCAATGATTTGTCCTTTTTGTTCGTCACTTTCAAGGTTGAATACCGATACCGTGTTTTCAATGGTATGTTCAGCAGCTGTACGTTGAATTGTTTGAATAACGATCTTTTTTGCTTCCTTGTTTGCATTTACTTTAGCTTCATCCATGATAGCTTTAATGCTTGACATTGCTTCTGTTTCAGCGTCTTTTTTCATGGAAGCAATGAGTTGACTTTTCGCTTCTTCTTTTGGCAAGCCAGATACTTTTTCTAACATTTTCACCATTTCGTCGTGGCTTTTGTCTAGTTGTTCCTTGCGCGTAGAAACAATTTGCATTTGCTTTTCTAGACCTGCTTTCAACTCATCAATTTCTTTTTCTTTTCTATTTGAGTTTTCTAGTTTAGAATTTAGGGAGTTTTGTAATTGATTTGCCTTTTGTTCCTTTTCAATGACCTTGGCATTTCTTTCTTGTACTGCTGCTTCGTGTTTGGCTTTTTCTTGAAGATAATACTCTTTAGATTCGAGCATTTTCTCTTTTTTTATTCTTTCGCCTTCTTTCAAAGCATCTGCTTTGATTGTTTCTGCTCTTTTAGTGGCCTCACTTTCTATCAAGTCATTGACACTTTTTTGGCTGTTTTTACCAATCATAAATCCTGCAACAGTTCCTATGATAGCTAAAACAATGCCTACAATGATTGCAATTGTCATAATGTTTTTTTGTTTAAAGGTATTTTACCTGTTAATAAAAGCGTAAAATAAAGAAATGACAATACATTTTGTATTGATTAAACAGGGGTTGCTTGAAGCGTTTGTTCCAGAAGGGATTGGATTTCCAGTAGCGATTCCTCTAGTGACACGTCGTTTGTAATATTGTCGGAGCCTTTTCTGTTTTTAATATTATCTACCGCAAACGTGATGGCGATCATCGCTAAAATATCTTGTTTGTCCTTTGCAGCATACCTATTTAAGTATTCTTTGATTTTGTCGTTGATTGTTTTAGCCGCCAAGCGAACTGTTTCTTCGTCTTCAACCTTGATACTTAATGGATATATACGTTCTGCGATACCCACTTTAATATTTATACTACTCTCCTTCAATGCCTATACCCTTTATCTGTTCAACAATTTAATACAACTGTCGATCTCTTTAATATACTCGTTAATTGTGTTTTTTAATTCAGTTCGCTGATTTTCATTCTCAGCGTTTGCAAAATTAGTCATTTTTAGCAATTGTAGCTGATTATTTAACCTTTCTATAATAACTTCTTGATTTTCAATATTTTTATGCAAGTATTCTTGCTTGCTTAGCAGCTCTTGATTGGTTTGAAGCACAGCAAGGTAACGCTGGTTCAAATCCTTTATTTGGATTTTAATTGATTGAAGAAGGTTGCCTGGCTGATTGTCCATTGTCTATTGAATGTTTACAAAAGTATTCTTTCGTCATGAGATTCTTCCATTATTCGATAAATATTCTTTCAAGTACCACGAGAGCGTCCTTGTACAAATTCATTTAGGCTGATGTATTTTATCGCATTTGACTAACTTCGAATTTCTGCTCCGAATTCTTTTTCAAAAACACTAATAAGTCGTAGCATTAATTTCTCTATCTCCTTGTCGGCTAGTGTCTTGTTTTCATCACCAAGGGTAAAAGAAATTGCCATTGACTTTTTGTTATTGGATACTTTTTCGCCTTTGTATAAATCGAAGAGATTGATATCTAATAAGAGGTTTTTCAATTCCTTTTTTGCAGATACCCTGATCGCCTCATAGGTAACCTCATTATTCAAGACCAATGCTAAATCTCTCTTCACAGTAGGGAATTTACTGATTGGACTATATTTAGTTTTTTGATTAGAGACAATTTTTAAAACATCGTCCCATTGGATGTCAGCATACATTACCTCCTCTTTTATATCAAACTGTTTTAATATTTTTTTGCCAAGCGTGGAAATAGAAGCGATGATTTTTCCTCTATAGACCAATTGAACACCATATTCTGTATTTGATTCTTTGGCTTCTTGAATCAGGCAATTTGAGATGCCCAGCAATTCTAGCGTTTTTTCAGCAAAGGATTTCAGATGAAAAAATGAGCTTTTGGTCATATTTCCTTGCCACGACTTATCTTGATAAATACCAGCCATGTAGAGCACAAGGTGTTGTTGTTGCTTGTAATTGCCATTGTCAAAAGAATAAGTAGAACCAAATTCAAAAAATCGGAGCTTATAATTTTTTCTATTCAAATTATAGGCTATAGATTCTAGGCCTCCAAACAACATATTTTGTCGCATGGCATCTAGCTCAGAGGTCATGCTATTTGCTAGTCTTACCAAGCATGTATCGTCTGACTCATAAAACTTTGACTGTGTTATAGGGTTGGTCATCATTTCATAAAAGCCATGAGCAATTAAAAATGAAGCCGTCTTAGACTCGATTTTACTTTTCTCCGTTTTGTCGCGATAAGTCAACGAAGCGTAGACATCTTTTGGGACATCGATTAAATCGAAACCATAAATTCGGAGTATCTCTTCAATGATATCAGCCTCTCTAGTCACTTCTGTTTTGAATGTCGGGACAACTGCAGTAAAACCGAACTCTGAGATGCCTTTGGTTTCTATTTGAAGACTATTTAGAATGGAGATAATCGTTGTTTTTTCAATTTCCTTACCAATCAATCGACACACATTTTTGAAAGAGACTTGAATTTCGATCTTCTCTACTTTAATAGGATATAAATCTATGCATGCCCCATCCAACTGTCCAGCCTCCATTTCAACAATCAATTGTACTGTTCTTTGTAGAGCCTCTAAAGCGATGTTTGCATCCGCGCCCTTTTCAAAGTGCATGGCAGCATCTGTTCTTAAATTTAATCTGGTGGCCGTTTTTCTAATTGAAGTAGCATCGAAACAAGCTGATTCTAATAAGATATTTGATGTACTATTTGACACACCTGAATGTAATCCACCATAGACTCCAGCAATACAAAGCGCTTTTTCCATATCTGCGATAATGATATCAGTGCTATTCAGCTTTACTTCTTGTCCGTCTAAGGTGATGAATGGTGTATTATCTTGTGGATGTTTGACCACAATTTTATTTCCTTTGATTTTATCTGCATCAAAAGCATGAATGGGTTGACCATATTCATGCAGCACATAATTTGTAATATCTACGATATTATTGATGGACTTTATTCCTATACTTTTTAGTGCATGAACGAGCCAAGGTTCAGAAGGCTTTACTACAATATTTTTCATTCGAACTGCTGCGTATCGAATACATTTATCGCTTTCAATCATTGCCTCTATAGAAGGATTGGCGGCAGATTGTATCGATTCTACAAAAGGAGGGATTGAAAATGTAGAGCTTACATTTAGTCTTTGCATTAAAACTGCATTTACATCACGAGCCACTCCAATATGACTATACGCATCACCTCTATTGGGTGTTAGATTAATATCTAATAAATCATCATTTACAATGCTAAAGTAGGTCGATGCTGCCAAGCCAATTTCAGTATCGTTGGGCAATACCAAGATGCCTTCGTGACTTTCACCGATGCCCAATTCATCTTCTGCACAGATCATTCCATTAGATTCAACTCCTCTAATTTTGGACTTTTTGATACCTATTTTTTCTCCATTTGTAAAGGTTAGTTCGGCGCCAACTAAAGCAACCACCACTCTTTGACCTACATTGACATTGGGAGCACCACAAACAATTTGTAAAATTTCACTACCAACATCAACCTTGGTAACGCTCAACTTATCAGCATCAGGGTGTTTTTCTTTTTCGAGCACATGTCCAATCACTACGTTTTTCAGTCCGCCAGGAATAGATTCATATTGTGTTATTTCTTCTACTTCTAAACCACTTGAAGTGAGCAGTTTACCAACTTCTTCTGCACTCAGAGTAGTAGAGACATATTTTTTTAGCCAATTGAAAGAAATCTTCATAATGTGAATTTACCTGTTTTATGCAAAGGTATTGTTTTTTAGAAAAAACAAAGCCTCCTAGAAAGGAGGCTTCATGTTTATGCTATGAAAAATAAGTGCCATTAATTTTTCATAATTGTTTTTGTGATCATTGTTTTGTTTTTCTCATCTTTCAAAAGCAACATGTAGCTTCCTGCTTCTAAGGTTGATATATCAATACTTCCTTGACTTGAATTTATAATTTCTTTGGAGCATACTGTTTTACCAATCATATCGATGATAGTATACGATCCTTTAGAAATGATGCTTTCTGTATTATATTGAATGGTGTTCTGAGCAGGATTTGGAAAGACATTAATTGAAACGTCCTTCATCTGATCATATATTCCAGTGCTGAAAATGGTTCCAACAAAGTAGATGGTTGTATTATCAGTTGAATCTGCAAGATTAGTGACTTTTACTTCACCAATACCTAATCCTTCTATTCCATGATGAACCATGTCATAGACCAAAATACAATTAGCACCGGCAGCTACATTGAAAGACGCAGTGTCTGTTCCTTCTGGAGCACAAGCATTACAATCGCATATGGTGAAAGTCCAACCAACAGGTGATACCAAAGAAACCATCTTCCATTTGTACCACATCTCAAGAACGCCTTCGTTTGTGAAGCGATTTTGCATACTCACATAAGTACCTGCGTTAAGTGATTGAGACAAATAAGTAGTATCTCTGAGAAAATTGATAGACTGAGCATTTACATTTGCCATTATACATGAGCAAACTAGAAAGAAGAGCATTTTTTTCATCGTTTATTTATTTTACTACAAAAATAACATAATAAAATAAGTTTTCCTTAAAAGTATTAGGAAAAATCATTTTAAAACAGAAGGAAATTTTACGACAATATTTATGAAGAACGGAAGACGATTCTTGTTCAACGGACCTTTCTATGATTCAATGCTTCTTAAAACATGTGCTTCTTAAAATCCATAAATTTCACCATATTTTTTCTCTGCATAATTCATAAAAAAACTAAGATCCAAATCTTGTCCAGTGACCATTTTACAAAGTTCAGCTGCTGTGTATTTTTTGCCATGAACATGTATATTTATCCTTAGCCAGTCTAAAAGTGGTTGATTGTTGCCTTTAGATATTTCCGTTTCCAATTCAGGTAGATCTTTACATGCTTTTTCAAAATATTGTGCGGCATAAAAACTTCCGAGTGAATACGTGGGAAAGTATCCAAAGCTACCGTGGCTCCAATGCACGTCTTGGAGTATGCCTTTCCGATCATCTGTAATTTCTATGTTCATGTATTCCTTATACATTTGATCCCATATTTTTTTCACATCCTTCACTTCCAAAGAACCGTCAATCAATTTCTTCTCAATTTCATAACGAATCATGATGTGAAAATGATAGGTAATCTCATCACTTTCGGTTCTTATAAATGAAGGCTCTACTTTGTTCATAGCCTTGTAGAAATCTGACAAGGATAAGTGACCTAGTTGATCAGGAAATGTTTCCTGAAGATAGCTATAATTTGCCTTCCAGAATGGCAATTGTCTTCCCACATTATTCTCCCACAATCTTGATTGAGATTCGTGTACACCTAGTGAGATAGCTTCTCCTGCGGGCATTCCATAATTGCTTGCAGGAAGTCCTTGTTCATATAAAGCATGTCCCCCTTCATGAATACAACTCCAAATCATATTTGCGATATCATCTTCGGCAATTCTAGTAGTGACTCGCACATCCTGAGCACTGAAGGATGTAGTAAAAGGATGAGAGGAGATATCTTGTCGTCCTGCATCGAAATTGTAACCCATCCTTTTAAGCAATTCTATGCCTAATGTCCACTGTTTTTTGGCATCAAATGATTGACGCATACAATCATCTTTTACTTGAGGTTGGGCATTAATTTTGTCGAGCAATTTTTTCATTCCCACCTTCACATCTTCAAACAATTTATCTAGTTCAAGAACGGTCATTCCTAGTTCGTATTCATCGATGAGCGCATCATAAGGATGCGTTTTATAGCCGATTAAGCTAGCTTCCTCTCTTTTCAGAAGGACTAACTTTTCTAAGTGAATCAAATAATCTTCTACAGCATTATTTTGTTTGGCTTTTTGCCAAGCCATGAAAGTTTCTGACACTGTTGTTGACATTTCCATTACGAAGGCGGTCGTCAACTTTTTTTTCTTGTTTAACACTCTAGCCGTTTCAACAACATTTAGTTTTTGATCCTCATTCAAAGAGGCATCCTCTTGAAGCGTTGCAACCAATTCTATCAATTCCTTAGAGGTAAATAAATCATGCGCGATACCAGAAAGTGTTGATATTTGTTGAGACCTGTAGTGTTCGCCATCTTTAGGCATATAAGTTTCTTGGTCCCACATTAAAACTGCTGTGGCATAATTGACGTCGGCAATTTTGACCATAAGTTCCTGAAATCGTTTGTACATAGTGATCAGATTTTTGGATAAATAATTAATGAGTGCAATACTATGATGAAATTGCTTAACGTTTGTATAAATATTAGATGCATTGAAATGCTTTATTCTAGCAAATCTAAGGAAACAATTGCGCTGCTTTCTCTATACTTTCTGGCTTTCCTACATCGATCATTTGTGAATCGCTATGATCAAAACCCTTAATAATATTTGATGGAGCAAGCTTTAAGTAAGCATCAATCATCGAAAACTTTCCACTCATGTTTACTTTTTCAAAAAAAATTGGATTGATTATTTGAATGCCACTAAATGCAAAAAGTGATGGATGGGTGCACTCGATTACTTCTTTTGTTTCATTAGTGCTTATGTTTTTCCAGCCAACCAAAACATTGTTTTCATTAAACATAAGATATCTCGAAGTGTCTCTTTTTCGAATTGCTAAGGTTGCTAGAGGATTTTCTTTTTGATGAAATGCTAGCATTTGATGCAGGTTCAAATCTGTCAATATATCTACATTCATCAACAAAAAAGAATCATTTGAAGGAGAGAAAAAATTGGAGGCCTTTAACAATCCACCACCAGTTTCTAATACTTGATCTTGTTCGTCGCTGATACTGATTGTAGCCCCCCATCCATTATTTTCGTGAATCGTATTGACGATCTGTTCGGCAAAATGATGCACATTGACAATAATTTCATCAAATCCGTATGACATTAGATATTCAATATTCCTCTGTAGTAAGGATTTATTATTTACCAATGCCAATGCTTTAGGATGATTATCTGTAAAAGGCTTTAGTCTTGTACCTAGGCCGGCTGCTAAAAGCATTGCTTTCATAGAAGTTAATTTTCTGGTAGATTATAGGAAGCTGTGATATTTTGTTCAATATGATGTAAGTAAATTTTTACACCATATTTATTTCTTAAATGTCTTGCTGTTTCTTCTGCGGCATAAACACTTCGATGCTGACCACCGGTACAACCAAAATTAATACTCAAGCTTTGAAATCCTCTTTTTATATAATCTTCGACAGAGATGTCTACGATATTAAAAATATTATTCAAAAAGTCTGTCATTAAAGTTTGCTGTTCCAAGAAATCCTTCACAGGTTTATCTCTTCCTGTTAGTTGTTTATACGGCTCGAAACGTCCTGGATTTAATATACCTCGACAATCGAAAACAAAGCCACCACCATTGCTTGTCTCATCAGTGGGGTAGCCCGTTTTGAGATACGAAAAGCTATTTATTTTTATGATCAAAGGCGTTTCTTTATCCGCTTTAATATTCTCAAAACGATGTATGATTTCATCTTGGGTAAGCAATTCTAAAATTCGATTAAATTCTTTTAGACTGATTCCGATATTTTTATGCTGGACAAACCATTTCAAGTTTTTTAGAGCCAATGGAATGCTTGTTAAGAAATGTGCTTTTCTTTCAAACAAACCTCTGAAACCATAGGCTCCCAATACTTGCAGCAGTCTAATGAGTACATAACCATTATACTGTGCTGTAAACACTGTTTTATCGATTGGTTTTGAAACTAAAGCATTTACTTCATCTATATAATAGTCCACCAATTTATTTTTCCACTCTTCGGATAAATTTGCTTTTGCTTGCCAGAGTAAAGAAGCGACATCATAGTGCAAAGCGCCTTGCATTCCCCCTTGGTAGTCGATGAAATAGACCTCTCCATCTTTGACCATCACATTGCGACTTTGGCAATCGCGCATCATAAAATAATTGACATCAGTATGCGTTAAGTAAGTTGCCAAAGCATCAAAATCATTGAACAATTTCTGTTTATCATACTGCAATTTTAGAGTCCGCAAAAAATAATATTTGAAATACAGCAAGTCAGTAAAAATAGTTTGCTTATCAAATTCTTTTGAGGTTAAGCAAAGATTATAATCTAGACCTTGATGCCCTAAGATTTGTAATTTCGCTAACTCTTTCAATGTTTTTTGAAGGAGTATATATGTTTCGTCCACTTCACCTAGTTCTTCTATTTTATGCAACAGAGAGACATTTCCCAAATCCTCTTGAATGTAAATTAAATGATCTTCGGAGGCGATGATTTGATTTGGGACATGAATACCTTTTGCAGCAAAGTGCTTTGAAAATGCAAAGAAGGTTTCGTTCTCCGCTTTATTGTCATTGTAAGCAGCTATGTAGGATTGAGCTGTTGCATGTATTCTGAAATAGCGCCTATCGCTACCACTCATGGGTAAGACATCTATGCTCAGGACTTCTATCTTTGCTTTCGAACAAAGTTGTTCTATTTGTGCGATGATTTTTTGCATAGAGCAAAACTAATTAAATAATATAGTAACTATAAGAAATTGGATGGGTGATTAGTCGAAATATGTAATATTAGGGACTAAATTCTCCAAATACTGTACACAATTAGTTACGTCAAAAATATCGACAAAAATTATTTTGCTTTATATGTAACCTTTTTTTTTAAAATGCGTACATTGGTTGATAACCTTAAAAATTATTCAGAAATGTTTAACAATAGAGCCCTCCCTTTAGCGAGCCAAATCGAACAAGGTCGGGAATTGAAAAAGTTATTTTTAAATCCCAAGATGCATAGTGAGCGAGGATATATACTTCCCTTGATTTCTGATCAAAAAGAACATAATGTTACCGAAGTCATAA